>JBDHIO010000043.1:0-23750 GCA_039587355.1 Gemmatimonadota bacterium
GCCGGCGAGCGCCTGGACGGCCCGTCGGACGGCATCGTCGCTCTCGATCTGACCGTAACCTAACGCGCGAAGCGCCTGCACGGCTGCGCCGCTGGCCCCGCCGGTCGGGAGCCCGGGCTCCGCCTCACCCAGATCGTCAAGCTTGTCGGCGAGCTCGATGGCGATGCGTTCGGCGGTCTTCTTCCCAACTCCACTCACGGTCTGCAGGGTGGCGTGGTCGCGCGACCGGATCGCGCCCACGACGCGGTCCGTCGGCAGGGCCCCCAGGATCGCGAGCGCGAGACGAGGGCCGACACCGCTGACAGTGCGCAGACGTCGAAACAGCTCCCTCTCCCGTGGACTCCCGAAGCCGTACAGCTCCATCGCGTCGTCTCGAACGACGAGCATCGTGTGGAATTCGACCTCTTCCCCGGAGGCCGGCAGCGAATCCAGCGATCCGAGCGGCACGTGGATCTCGTAGCCCAGGCCGTCGCCCGCGAGCACCTCGACGGAATCGGCCTCGCGGCCCAGCAGAACACCTCGAATCCGTCGGATCATTTCGGTACCCCGATCGACACGCCCGAGAGCGGCGACCCCTTGAGCAGGTGGCAGAGTGCGATCGCGCACCCGTCGGCGGCATCTGCCGGCTTCGGGGCTTCGCGAAGGCCGAGGTGCTTCTGGACCATGAACCCGACCTGCGACTTCGTCGCGGCCCCGGTCCCCACCACGCGCTTCTTCACTTCGCGGGGCGGATATTCATGAACCGGCGCCGCCCGGAGCGCGGCGGCGAGGACGAGCACTCCGCGGGCGTGTCCGAGGACCATTGCCGTTCTCGCGTTGCGGCCCGTGAAGACGCCTTCGATCGCGACGCAGTCGGGCTCGAGCCGGTCGACCAGCTCGAGCATACCTTCGTGGATCTCCACGAGCCTGGTGGCGAGGTCGGCCTGCTTGGGCGGTCGAATCACGCCACATTCAAGCAAACGCGTGCGACCGCCGTCACGCTCGATGAACCCGTACCCCGTCGCCCGCGTTCCGGGATCTACTCCGAGCACCCGTATGCGGGTCAGGACGTCTCCAGGGCGGCGAGATCGACGTCGTCCAGGTCGGCGTTCGAGTAGACGTTCTGCACGTCCTCGTGCTCATCGATCGCTTCGAGAAGACGCACGACCTTCGCGACGTCCTTGCCCTCGACCGTGATCATGTTGCTCGGGACCATGGCGACCGATCATGTTGCTCGGGACCATGGCGACCGCGGCCTCCTGTACCGGCAGCCCGGCGTCGCGCAGCGCATCCTGGACAGAGGCGAGGTCGGCCGGAGCGGTCGTGACGACGAAGACCCCGTCGTCGGACTCGAAGTTGTCCGCACCCGCCTCGAGCGCCACTTCCAGGGCCGTCTCCTCGTCGCAGTTCTCCGCATCGAGAACGACCTGACCCAGGCGATCGAACATCCACGCGACCGAACCTGCCTGCCCCAGGTTCCCACCCCTCTTGTCGAGGAGGTGGCGAAGCTCGGCGACCGTTCGGTTCGCGTTGTCGGTCAGGCACTGGAGATACAGGGCGACGCCGCCGGGGGCGTAGCCTTCGTACGTGATCTCCTCGAAGCTCGAGCCGGGAAGGTCGCCCGTCCCGCGCTTGATCGCCCGCTCGATGTTGTCCTTGGGCATGTTCTGCGAGCGGGCGTTGTCGACCGCGAGCCGAAGCCGGGGGTTGAAGGAGGGGTCACCCCCTCCATCGCGTGCGGCGACCGTCAGCTCCCTGGCGATCTTCGCGAACATTCTCCCGCGAGCCTGGTCGTTGACCCCCTTCTTTCGCTTGATCTGCGACCACTTGTTATGACCGGCCACGCGCTATCCTTCGCCTCGGTTCGAGATCATGTCCGGGTCAACCCTCGTCGCCGTCGCGCTGCGCCTGGGCGATGACCTGCTCGGCCACATGCGGCGGCGTCCGCTCGTATCCGGCGAACGATCGCCTGTGGAAGGCCTTCCCGTGCGTGAGCGACCTCAGCGCGGCGGAATACATGTAGAGCTCCGCCTGAGGCACCATCGCCTTCACGACCTGGCGGTGACCCTTCGATTCCATCCCCAGCACACGGCCCCGACGCTGATTCAGGTCGCCCATGATCTCGCCCATGAAGTCCTCGGGTGTCTCGACCTCGACTTCCATGATCGGCTCGAGGATGACGGGCCCGGCCTTCAGCGCGACGTTCTTGAACGCCATCGAACCGGCCACCTGAAACGCGAGGTCGGAGCTGTCCACGGAATGGTGCGACCCATCGTAGACCTCTGCTTCGAAGTCGACGAGCGGGTACCCGGCCAGTACACCCCTCGTCGAGGCGTCCTGGATCCCCTTGTTCACCGCAGGGACGAATTTCGTGGGGATCACACCCCCCTTGATCTTGTCGACGAAATTGTACCCCTCGCCGGATCCCGCCGGGCGCAGTCGAACCCAGCAGTCACCGAACTGGCCGCGGCCACCCGACTGCTTCTTGTAGCGTCCCTGGCCCTCGGCCTGTTTCGTGATCGTCTCCTTGTAGGCGATCCGGGGGGCATGCGTCTCGACCTCGACACCATATTTCCGCGAGAGACGCTCGAGATTGATGTTCAGGTGCATCTCCCCGAGCCCGCGGATGATCGTCTGTCCGCGCTCCGAGTCGAACCCGGACGTGAAGGTCGGGTCCTCTTCGTGGAGCTTGGCGAGTCCGTTTCCGATCTTGTCCTCGTCGCCGCGGGATTTCGCTTCCACGGCGAGCGACACGTCCGTGTCCGGCCAGGCGATCGTGGCCAGCGTCACGGCCTTCGAAGGGTCGCACAGCGTGTCACCGGTGTGCGTGTCCTTGAGCTTCGCCACGACGCCGATGTCGCCCGCGGCGAGGGTCTCGACCCCCACCCGCTCCGCCCCCTGCGGGACCGCGAGGTGGGAGATCCGCTCGTTCGCCGCGTGGGTCGGGTTGAGCAGGGTCTGCCCGTTCGTCATGGTCCCGCCGAAGACGCGGAAATAGCTCAGATCGCCGACCTGCGGCTCGGACGTCGTCTTGAATACCATCGCCGCGAGCGGCCCGGCGGGGCTCGCGGAGATCTCAACCTCGTCGCCCCCCGTCGTCGCGATCTCGGCCGTCGCCCGCGCGGGCGACGGCATCAGCTCGACGATCTTGTTCATGAGCGCGCTGACACCGCGGCTCGAGGACCCCGCCCCGCAGAACACCGGGAAGACCTCTCCGCGGAGCATCGCCTCGGAGAGCACCCTGAGCACGAGATCGCGGTCGAGCTCTTCGCCTTCTAGATAGGCCTCGAGCAGCTCGTCATCCGCCGCGGCGATCGTCTCGATGAGATTCTCGCTGTACTCGGCGACGCCCGCGGCCACCTCATCGGGGATCTCGCCGCGGTCGAAATCGCCCTTGTCCCCGCCCTTGTAGATGTGGGCACGCTTGGAGAAGAGGTTCACGATTCCGCGGAAGTCGGCACCCGATCCGATCGGCACCTCCACCGGAATCGCGGCACCGGAGAGGGTCTCCTGGATCTGCTTGAAGGTCCGGCGGAAGGACGCGTTGTCACGGTCCATCATCGAGACGAAGATCATCCTCGGGATGCCGCGTTCCTCGCAGGCCGCCCAGGTTCGCTCCGTCCCGACCTCGACACCGTGCACCGCGTCGATGACGCACACGCCCGCGTCCGC
The DNA here is from genome assembly GCA_039587355.1 of Gemmatimonadota bacterium. Taxonomy (GTDB): domain Bacteria; phylum Gemmatimonadota; class Gemmatimonadetes; order Palauibacterales; family Palauibacteraceae; genus Palauibacter. Next base: position 3,652 of record JBDHIO010000043.1, read on the forward strand.
GACCCGGGCTCCGGCCACCACCTCGCCGAAGAAGTCGAGATACCCGGGCGTGTCGATCAGGTTGATCTTCGCGCCCTTCCAGACCGCATGCGCCACGGAGAGGTTGATCGAGAACTTGTGCTCGGTCTCCTCGGCGGTGTAGTCGGTGAGCGCGTTCCCCTTCTCGACATCGCCCTTCCGGTTGGACATTCCGGCGATGTAGCACATCGAATCGACGAGCGTGGTCTTCCCGGCCCCTCCGTGGCCGAAGACGACGACGTTGCGGATGTCGGATGTTTCGAACGAGGCGGCTGGCGCCATCTTTCCTCCGATCTGCGGCGGTACACGAAACTGTCACATCGTTGCTGCGGGGTGGTCATTCTAGGCCGGGCAGGGGGGAAATACCAGCGCCCCGGAACGCGGTTTTCGACGACTCCCGTCGTCTCGTGCTACGTACCTTCAGGTCAGTGCGGACGGCCCTTCGGCGCCGACTTGTAGCGTCGGCTCATGTCGTCCAGGAACGTCTTCTCTTTGGCCGTCAGCGACTCCATTCCGCTCTCCCGGATCTTGTCCAGAATCCGGTCCACCTCGTCGAGAGAGTCTCCGTCGACTCCCTTGCGACCTCGACGGGGCGGCTTTCTCTGAGCCGACGTCCTGGCTCCGCCCTGCTCGACTTTGACGTGCGAAGGCCGGTCCTTGACGAAGGCCTTCTTCGTCGCCCGACCGATCTGGTCTCCCCAGCGCAGCATGATGAACCCCGCCACCATGCCCCCGAGGTGCGCCCAATGGGCCACGCCGCCGCCGGGTCCGCGGACCGTCGCGAAGAGCGTCAGGAGACCGAGCGCGCCGACGAACCACTTCGCCGGCACGGGAAACAGGAAGTACAGGTAGATCTGGGCGTCGGGCCAGTTCATGGCGAAGGCGAGCAGAAGCCCGAACATCGCGCCGGACGCGCCGACCATCTGCGTCGGTCCCAGCATGGAGTAGAGGAGCACCGAGAAGAGCGCGCCGCCGAGTCCGCAGACGAGGTAGTAACGGACGAAGAAGCGTCCCCCCCACTTGTTCTCCAGCGGCGGGCCGAAGAAAAACAGGATCAGCATGTTCCCGAACAGGTGAATGAAGCTCCCGTGAAGGAACATGTAGGTCACGAGCGACCAGGGCCGGAGAAGGAAGTCGGGGACTCCGAACGCGAGGGCGTCGAACACCACCGGCGGCACGACTGCGAGCATCCCCGTCAGGAGAAACACGACGAAGTTCGCGATCAGCAGACGCTTGACCCAGAGCGTCATCGGGAACCCGTGCCCGAACTGGAACCCGCCGGAACGTGGCGCGTAGCCGGTCATTCGCCGTCTCCATCGCCGTCCACCGACAGCATCTCGAACTCGGAAGCCCGACGGTCTTCGCGCGCTGAACGCTCGAGGGCCAGCGAGAGCAGTCGATCGATGAGCTCGGGATAGGAGAGGCCCGACGCAGCCCAGAGCTTCGGGTACATGCTGATCCTCGTGAATCCGGGAATCGTGTTGATCTCGTTTACGATCAGCTCCCCATCCGGCGTGAGGAAGAAATCCACCCGCGCCATGCCCTCACAGCACAGCGTCGTGAACGTCCGGACCGCGAGGTCGCGAACCCGCGCCGTCGTCTCCTCATCGAGGTCGGCGGGGATCACCAGATCCGCGCCCTCGTCATCCAGATACTTGGCCTCGTACGAGTAGAACCCGCTGCGCGGAACGATCTCTCCGGGGACCGAGGCGGCGGGTCGATCGTTCCCGAGCACCGCACACTCGACTTCCCTGCCGTCGATCGTGCGCTCCAGAAGAACCTTGTCGTCGAACCGGAACGCCGTCTCGATCGCGGCCGCGTACTCGGACGCGCCCTCCGCCTTCGAGACGCCGACAGACGACCCCATGTTCGCCGGTTTGACGAAAACGGGCGACCCCAGCTTCGCGGCGGCCTCCTCCCACGACGGCGCGGCCCGGGGATCGCGGACGGTGATGAACGGGGCGACGGGGATCCCGGCATCGCGGAGGAGTCGCTTCGCCACGTCCTTGTCCATGCCGATCGCCGAGCCCAGGACGCCCGGTCCCACGAACGGAACGTGGGCAAGGCGCAGGAGCCCCTGCACCGTTCCGTCTTCGCCCATCGGCCCGTGCAGGACCGGAAAGACGACATCGACGGCGGGCAGCGTTCCGCCACGCTCGAGAACGACGATCTCGGAGTCGACGCCGGGGACGAACGCGACGTCGTCGTCTCCCGCCACGAGCCGGATCCGCCGCGGGTCCGCGTCGTTCGACAGGAAGTGGGTCGCATCCGCCGTGTGCCAGCGGCCGCGCCGATCGATGCCGATCAGCGTCACATCCCAGCGATCGGTGTCGATCGCCTCGATCACGTTTCTCGCGGACTGGAGCGAGACCTCATGTTCCGGTGATTCTCCGCCGAACAGGACGGCGACGCGAGGACGGGTCGTCACCTGCTTCCCCCTCCGCCCGGAACGGCCACTTCCGGCATCGGGTACTTCACCGGCAGGTACGCCCACACCGAGACGATCTCATCCCCGCGTTGCGCGGGCTCGTACCTGAGCTGCCCGGCACCCGCGACCGCTGCCGAGTCGAGCGAGGCGTCCCCGGAGGAGCGGGCGATCGCCACCGTGTCGACGTCACCGCTGCTCGCGATATGGATTCGAAGCACGGTCTCCCCTCCCACCCCGCGTTGCCAGGCCGACTGCGGGTACTTGAACGGCAGTTCCTCGTTCGTGAGCACCGGCATCACGAACGGTCCGTCCGCGGCCGGCCCAATCTTCAACCCCCCGAGCACCGGACGCACCGTATCGGCACACCCGAGCGCGGCCAGCGCGGTGAAGGCGACGAGCATCTGCCGGATCGCACCGGAACGGCGCCGGTCGGCGAGACGAGGCTCAATCACCTTGCATAGCCTGGATCTCCGACAACGCGTTGAGCGCCTCTAGCGGCGTCATGTCGTCGAGCTGGAGCTCCGCGAGCCGGCGAAGCGCCGCCTCCTGGGCGGGCGAGATCCCGACCGCGGTCCCATCGGGATCGCCGACGTCTGCGCGGGGTGCGGGACCTGCGAACAGGCTGAGCTGCCCGCGGGCCCGTTCCGCGATTCCCGCCCCGCGCCCGCCGACCCCCCACGGTCCAGCCTCGAGCTCTCTCAGGATCCGGGCAGCGCGGCCGACCACTTCCGCCGGAAGGCCGGCCAGCCGCGCCACATGGACGCCGTAGGAACGATCCGATCCGCCGGGTTCGAGCCGGTGAAGGAATACGATGTCGTTGCCGCGCTCCTTCACGGTGACGTTGAAGGGCGCCGCCCGCACGAGCGTGTCGGCCAGACCGACGAGCTCGTGGTAGTGGGTCGCGAAGACCGTTCTGGCGCCGACCTCGTGGAGCCGTTCGGTCACGGCCCAGGCGATGGAGACGCCGTCGTAGGTAGAGGTCCCGCGACCGATCTCATCGAGCAGCACCAGGCTCTGCTCGGTCGCTCCGTTCAGGATCGTCGCGGTCTCGGTCATCTCCACCATGAACGTGCTCAGCCCGGACGCGAGGCTGTCGCTCGCCCCGACCCTCGTGAACACCCGATCGCAGAGACCCACGCGGGCGCGATCGGCCGGCACGAAGGACCCCATCTGCGCCATCAGAACGATGAGCCCGACCTGTCGAAGTACCGTCGACTTACCCGCCATGTTCGGACCGGTCACGATCATCACGCGCAGCCCGTCGTCGAGACAGGTGTCATTCGGGACAAAGGTCTCGCGGGCCACGTTCGTCTCGACCACGGGGTGTCTCCCGACCGAAATGTCGAGCTCGACCGTCTCGACGATCTCCGGGCGCACGTACTGCTCGCGCACGGCCACATCGGCGAGGCTCGCGAGCACGTCGACTTCCGCCACGCGCTTCGCCGTCGCCTGGATCCGCTCGACCTCGAGCGCGACTTCCTGGCGCACGGCCTGGAAGAGCCGGGTCTCGAGACGGGCGATCCGGTCCTCTGCTCCGAGGACCTTCGCTTCCCAGTCCTTGAGCTCGGGTGTGAGGTATCGTTCCGCATTCGTCAGCGTCTGCTTCCGCCTGTAGTCCTCGGGCACGCGGTGAGTGTTCGACTTGGTCACTTCGAGGTAGTAACCAAACACCTTGTTGAACCCGACTTTGAGGCTGTCGATCCCCGTGCGCTCGCGCTCGCGCACCTGCATGCCGGCGATGAAGTCCACCGCGTTCTCGCGCAAGTCGCGCAGCTCGTCCAGCTCTTCCGAGTGGCCACGCCGAATCACGCCGCCGTCCTTGAGCGCCATCGGCGCGTCCGGATCGATCGCCGCGTCCACGGTCTCCCGAAGATCCACGAGGGCGTCGAACCCGTCCGCGATCCGCGCGATCAGCGACGCCTCGAGGGGGGCGAGCGCCTCTTCGACTCCGGGGAGTGCCTCGAGCGAACGGGCGAGACCGAGCAGCTCCCTCGGGTTCACGCTGCCTGTCGATATTCGAGCGGCGACTCGCTCCAGGTCGCGGACGACGGATAGCCGGTCGCGGAGGGCGCGCCGCGCCCCGTCGTCGGCCACGAGCTCGGCAACGGCGTCCAGCCGGTCGTCGATCGCCACGCGGTCGATGAGGGGTCGAAGAACCCGACGGCGCAGGAGCCGGGCGCCCATCGCCGTGTTCGTGCGATCCATGAGAGCGAGCAGGGACGTTCCCTCGCCGGGACGAAGCGGCTCGACGAGCTCGAGATTTCGACGCGTCATCGCGTCGAGGTACATCACGCTGCCGTCGCGATCGACGCGAGGCGGAGTCAGGTGCTCCACTCCCGCCGGTCTCACCTCGTCCAGATAGGCGAGCAGCGCGCCGGCGGCCGCCAGAAGCTCGGTGTCGTTCTCGGTGGAGAGCCCGAACCCCGACGTCGTGCGGACGTCGAAGCGCTCTCGCAGCCGCTCCTCGCCGAGCGCCGGATCGAACCTCCAGTCGGGACGCATGGTCACGAGCCAGGGGCCGGTGAACGGTTGCTTTTGATCCGGTACGACGATCTCCGCCGGCTCGAGACGCCCGAGCTCATCGAACAGGGCGGTCGGGCCATCGATGGTCCGCAGCTCGAACTCGCCCGTGGACAGATCGATCGCGGCGAGCCCGAAGGGACCGTCCCCCGAGACCGAGACGACATAGTTGTTACGCTTATCGGTGAGCAGCGTGTCCGTGAGCACGGTGCCGGGGGTGATGACCTCGACGACATCGCGCTTCACGATGCCCTCGGCCTCGGACGCGTCCTCGAGCTGCTCGCAGATCGCCACTCGACGACCGGCCCGCAGCAGGCGAGAGACGTACTCGTTCACCGCCTTCACCGGGACACCCGCCAGGGGCACGTCCTTCATGCCCCCGTTGTTCCGCGAGGTGAGCGTGAGACCGAGAATCCCGCTTCCCTCCTCGGCGTCCTCGAAGAACATCTCATAGAAGTCGCCGACCCTGAAGAAAAGGAGCGAGTCCTGATGACGGGACTTGATCTCGAGGTACTGCTCGATCAGGGGCGTGTGCGCGCCCTTCCTGGTGCCGCGGGTCTTCGGGGTCATGATTCGGCCGCCACGATCGCGACCGAGAAGCCCTCGTCCCTCAACCGGCGCTCGAGGAGACGGGCCGCATCGGGGCTCGCGAACCGCCCTACCCGCACCTTCTGCAGGTCCTCGTCCTTCACGATACGCGCCGGGAACCCCAGCGCGTTCGCCGTCGACGCGAGGGATTCAGCGGCGCTCGTCCCCGAGAACGCGCCGATCTGGAGCGTGAACGTGAGACCTCCACCGGCGCAGACCTGCCGGCCGGCCGACGCGCTCTCTCCGGTGAGCGGGTCTCCGATCCGATTCGCCTCGTCGAGTGCACGGTCGAAGAAGGAGCACGCCTCGTCGAGCTCGCCGCCGGACTCGAGCGCGCGGGCGCTCCAGTAGTAGGACGCGGCCGTCAGGGGCGACCGGGGATAATCGGACCGGAACCGTTCGAGGTCCTCGACGGCCCGGGCCGGCTCGCCGCGGGCCAGCTCGAGCTGCGCGAGACGCAGCCAGGCCCGCGCGCCGTAGGAGGACCGTCCATCGAGCGCGATGGTCAGGTATTCCGAACGCGCGGAGTCGCCGTCGGAGATGAGCCGCGCCCTCAGGAACGCCGCGCGTCCCAGGTCCTCCGGACTCGCGCCGTCGCCGTCGGCCAGCCAGCGCTCGAGCTCCTCGCGAAGACCCGTCGTCGAGCCGGCTTCGATCGCCGCCTCGATACGGTCCAGCGCGGCCACGTCGGCCTGAGCCCGAAGGTCCGCTGTCGTCGCCCCTCCCAGGGTGATCGCGATTGCCGCGATCGCCGCCCTCTTCATCTCCGCTCGCGCCGCTCTCTCTCCAGGGTGAGCAACAGTTCCGACAGCACCGCCCGGTCCTTGCCGCCGGACTTCAGAAGGCGGTCCGCCCGGTAGAGGTGTCGAATCGTCTCGTCGATCTCCCGCACCTGCCACGCGCGGGCCTGCCGGGCGTACACCTTCGACTTCCACGAGAGATACCCCCGACCCGTCTCCGAGAGTGCCTTCTGCACCCGCCCCACACCACCGTCGACCGCGAGGCCGATGAGAAGATGCTGCTCGACGAGTCCCGCGATAAGGCCCACGCCCGACTCGGATGTGAGAAGGTCGTCCAGTTCGCGCAAGGCGCGTGAGTAGTCGCGGTCGCAAACGACGTCCAGCCAGGTCCAGCGATCGATGCGCCGGGTGCGGGGGATCAACTCATCGATGATCTCCGGAGTGATCTCCGGTTCGTCCAGGGAGGCAAGGCGTTCGAGTTCCGCATCGAGCCTCGACAGATCCGCCCCGACCGCGGCCGCCAGCGCGTTCGCCGCCGGGTGGCTGATCGACAGGCCCCACCGGTCCCGCCCCCGGGTCAGGATCCAGCCCGGCAGCTCGGCCTCCCTCGGCGAACTCCACTCCTCCGTCTTGCAGCGCTTCTTGAGATCACGGTAGAACGCCGCCTTCGACCCCTTCGGGATCGTCCCGGTGATCACGAACACCAGATCACCCGGCAGCTTCTCGGTCGCCGACAGGACGACCTTGCGCCCCGTGGGTGTCAGCTTGTGGACGTCCGCCAGCCAGATCACCCTTCGCTCCGCCATCATCGGAGGCATCGCGAGCGTCGCCGCGAGCTCTTCGGGCTTCACGTCGTCGGCCCGGAACTGGTCGAAGTTGAAGTCGCGGGTCGAGGGGTCGAGGGCGCGGTCCACGATCGCGCGGGCCGCTTCGTCTCTCAGGCGGCCCGCATCGCCATGAAGAAACCAGGCGCCCGCAGGTGGTGTCAGCGCTCGGAGTCGAGTTGGCGGGGTGCCGTCACCCCGGGGTTCTCGTACGACCGCTCGTCCACCGGGATCGAGAAGCGCGTGAAGAGGTCATCCGACTCGTCGAGCGTCGGATGGTAGGGCAGGAGGAATCCGGTCTCGGGGAACAGCCGTTGATCCGCTCTGAACAGATCGGACTCCTCCGCATACGCGGGCGCCGGAGCCTCGACTGTAACGGATGGCAACTGGACCTCGACCGACATGCGGGTCGCGAACGGGAGCCAGGTCACCGCGAGGAACCCGACGCCGGCGACGGCGACGAGCGCAGCGCTCCCTACCGTGCGTTTCGTCGTGAGTCGGGTGGCGTCTTCGAGGTGGTAGATCCGGTGCTGCAGGCGGGGCATGAAATCGGGCGAGACCTGGTGCGGCGGGAGCTCAGAATAGAGCATGACGCCACCGGTGACCACACGGTCGTACCGGCGACACCTCGCGCATTCGGCGAGATGGCGCTCATACACCGACCGGGACTCCTCCGTGACGGTGCCGTCGCGGAAATCCGAGTAACTCTGGATGAAATCGTCACACCGCATGTACGTCTTGTCCGTCTCTCCCGGCATTGGACCGGGTCGCCCTCCCCCACCCAGGTGGGGCGTTATCGACCGGCAGACTATACTCGTGGCTCGAAAAAGGGTTCCCCTTTTTCCGCCTTCGTGCAAGGGGCGCGCCCCGGGTCCGCTGATCGCTCCTACCCCATTAACGCGAAAGGGCCCCCTGTCGGGAGCCCCACGCGTAAGACATGTCCGGTGTTTCGCCGGACGACGCCCGGTCACGGGCGCGACCCGGGCTACCTGAGCATGGGCGCGATGATCTGGGCAAATCGGTTTCGCGCCCGGTTGAGCCGCGACTTCACGGTTCCCAGCGTGACCCCGGTAATCTCGGAAATCTCCTCGTACGTCTTCCCTTCGAGCTCCCGCAGTACGAACACGACGCGGTGATGCTCGGGCAACTCCGCCACCGCTGCCTCCACCTTCTCCCGGAGGTGTCGCTTCCGGAACAGGTCGTCGGGGGCGTACGTCGAGTCCTCGAACTCGAGCGGACGGTGGTCCGCGTCCCAGTTCTTCTTGATCGCCTGGAAGAGGACAAGCGGGTTCCGCGAGCGGTTCCGCAGCTCGTTCTTCGCGAGGTTGCTCGCGATCGTGTACGCCCAGGTGGAGAACTTCTTGGACTGGTCGAACCGATGCAGGTGCCTGTAGACCCGTACGAACGTCTCCTGCACGAGGTCCTCGGCACGGTCGCGGTCACCGATCGTGCGATAGATGAAGTTTAGCAGACGCTCCTGGTAGCGATCGACGAGCTCGTTGAAGGCGAACCGCTCGCCCTCCAGATACCGCCCGACCAACTCCGAGTCGTCGATCTCACGTAGATGCGCGCGCCCACTCTCCACGATCGCCGGCGACGCTACCTCACGCGCTTCGCGCGCTTCTTCGAGGTTCAGCTGCCTGGTCATGATCGCTCCTTAACCGGGGTCGCGGTGTCGGTTCGGGCCTCCCCCGAACCGTCGCTACATATCTAAGACGTTCCAGCGAGTGGAATTGTCACACCCCGGTCACTATTCGGTCCCGGAGACCTCCCTCGCCGCGAGCGTCAACGCGCAGATCGTCTTGGCGTCCGTGATCTCGCCTCGATCGATCATCTCGATCGCACGCACCAGCGGCATCCGGTGCAGTTCGATGAACTCGCTGGGCCCGTGATCGGTCACTCCCTCTACCAGCTCCGTTGCCAGAAACAGGTGAATGACCTCGTCCGTGAAACCCGGCGTCGTGTGAATCGTCGACATGTGACGCAGGCGACCCGCCCGGTACCCGGTCTCTTCTTCGAGCTCTCGCGCGGCGCACGTCTCCGGCGCCTCTCCGGGGTCCAGCTTGCCCGCGGGGACCTCCCACACGAATCCATCTGCCGCGTACCTGTATTGACGAATCAGAACGACGATGGGTTGTCCGGGCCCGGCCGCGGGATCACCCGGGGGGTTGAGCGCCACGATCGCCGAGGCTCCGGGGTGCCGGATCATCTCGAGCTCACCGACCGACCCGTCGGGAAACCGGACGTCATCGAGATCGACATCGATGACCCGTCCCTCGTACACCCGCCGCCCGTCCACACGGCCCGGGCGCGGGTCGGTCACGCGTCCGCCCCGGCCGGCGCCCCCTCGACCGCTCTGCGCTCGACCTCGCCGAACCGCGAGAGACCGTCGACCGTCTGATCGGCGTCCGTGACAGTCAGAAGCGTCAGCCGCTCGCGCCCGAGGTACCGACGGCATACCTCGCGGACTTCCTCGGCGGTCACATCCTCGATGCGCTCACGGAACGTCTCCCAGTAGTCGTCCGCGAGACCGTAGATGTGCTGCCGGCTCACCCGACGCGTCACGTGCGCCGCCGTCTCGAACTGGAGGGGGAGAGACAGGGTCAACGCGTGCTTCGCGAGTTCCATCTCTTCGTCCTCCACGAGCTCGTTCCGCATGGTGTCGATCTCGTCGAGGATCTCGCCGAACGCGTCCGCAGTGACGGCGGTCTCGACCGCCGTCGAAACCGTGAAGGGGCCGGCGCCGCGTCGGAACGCGAACGAAGAGCGGGCTCCGTAGGTCCATCCCTTGTCCTCGCGCAGGTTCATGTTCACGCGCGAATTGAACAGCCCGCCCAGAATCGCGTTCGCCATGACGATCGAGTAGTAGTCGTCCGTTCCGTAGGGCACGCCGATCGTCGCCACTCGAACCTCTGCCTGCGGGCTCCCCGGACGATCGATGAGGATCACGCTCGGGTCCGGAGTATCCGGCGTGGGTGGCGAGGCGGGGCGCACCGCCGACCCTGCCCAGTCGCCGAGCCGATCGGAGACGGCGCCGGCCACCCGGGCGGCCTCCACATCTCCGCAGACGAACAGGACCGACCCGCCGGGGCGATACCGCTCCGAGTGGAACCCCCGCAGATCGTCCGGACGGATACCCTCGACCGTCTCGCGGACGCCGCCGGTGGGTCGACCGTATAGGCCCCCATGGTACAGCGTGTCGATCACCGCGTGGCCGGCGACCGTGGCCGGCTCGTCCGTCTGCCGATCGATCTTGTCGAGACGCTCCGCCCTCACCCGATCGACTTCGTGATCCGGGAAGACCGGCTCGCGAACGACGGTGGCGAGGAGTTCCAGCGCGTCGTCGAAGACGTCGCTCAGCGTGTGTAACGACAGGATGCCGACCGCGTACCCGGCGGACGCGTCGAGACCGACGCCGAGTCGATCGATCCAGCGGGCCATCTCCCCGGCGTCGCGATCCGCCGTCCCCTCCGTCAGGAGGCGGGTCGTCAGGTGGGCCAACCCTCTCCGCTCGTCCGGCTCGGCGCCCGCGCCCGCCTCGAGCACGAGCCGCATGGACACCTCCGGCACGCCCGGCCGGTGTGCGTACCTCACCTCGAGACCGCCCGTCCCGTCCAGGCGCTCGAAGCGGGGGAGAACTAGGGGCCGCGGCGGACCGGCCGCGGGTCGCGTCGTCCGATCGACGGCGGTCACGACGCACCCCCTTCCGGCACGACGTGCACCGAGGTCATTCGATCTCGCTGCAGGACCTCGCGGGCGACGGCCTCGACGTCCTCGCGTCGGACGCCGGCGTAAATCGAGAAGGCATCGTTCACGTACCCGGCGTCGCCTCGCAGCACGGCCGCGTGGGCGATCGCATCCGCCCGGTCGCCAAACGCGTTCAACTGCCCGACGAGGCTCCGGCGCGCGCGGTTCAGAGCCCCCTCGAGCTCACCGTCGCTCACTCCTTCCTGAACGACGTCATCCAGGATCTTTAGCACGGCCGACTCCAGGTCATCGCCCGAAACTCCGGGCCGGGCCGTCGCGACGACGAAGCACATCCCCACGTTCTCGATCGGCCAGGTGAAGGCCGACACATCGGCCGCGACCTGTCGCTCGTACACGAGGGCCTCGTATAGCCTGGAGCTCTTTCCATCGGAGAGCAGGAACGTGAGGACGTCCGTCGCCTCGAACCCCGGCTCATTGAACGAAGGCGAGTGGAACATCAGGTAGACCCGCGGGACCTGGACGCGGTCCTCCAGGACACGCCGGCGCTCACCGCGCCCCAGCGCGGACGGCACGTCCGGCCGATCCGGGACGAGGCGGGACGGGATGTCGCCGAACCAGCGGTCCACCCGCTCCAGGGCATCCGTCGGGTCGAAGTCGCCCGCGAGCACGAGCGTAGCGTTGTTCGGTCCGTAGTGAAGATCGAAGAAGTCGTGGACGTCCTCGAGCCGTGCCGCGTCGATGTCCTCCATGTAGCCGATCGTCGGGTGCCGGTAGGGGTGCCCCTCCGGGAACGCCTCGTCGAGAACGGTCTCGAACGCAAGCCCGTACGGCCGATTCTCGTACGACTGGCGACGCTCGTTCTTCACGACCTCGCGCTGGTTCTCGAGCTTCTCCGACGTGATGCCGGGTTTGAAGAACCCCATCCTATCGGACTCCAGCCACAGCCCCAGGTCGAGCTCGTTCGCGGGGAGCGTCTCGAAGTAGTTCGTCCTGTCGAACCACGTCGTGCCGTTCAGCGTGCCGCCCGCATCCTGGATGTACTTGAAGTGGCCCTCGCGGGGGACGTTCTCCGACCCCTGAAACAGCAGATGCTCGAAGAGGTGGGCGAACCCCGTCCGCCCCTTCCGTTCGTTCTTGGACCCCACGTGGTACATCACGTGTGTCGTCACCAACGGCGCCGCGTGGTCTTCCTGCAGAATCACGCGCAATCCGTTGTCGAGCCTGTGTTCCTCCAGGGCCAGCCTCACCGCCGCTTCGTCCGTCACCTTGCCCGTCTTTCGCTGAGTTGTACGCGCGTCGGGACTCCCCGAAACGCACGACGGGGCCGCATCGCGGCTCCCGGGATTCGCCAGAGGAATAGCGGAGGGAGATAAGCCGGGTTCTGTGTCCGACGAGCGAACTCATCGGGCGAGGTCATCTATCTGGGACCGTCGGTCTCCCGAGGCCTCATGCAGCCTACCCGGAACTCGAATGCGGCGGGCCGCCGCTCGTTCCTGCTTGGCCTTGCTCCCGGCGGGGTTTGCCGTGCCGTCCCTGTTACCAGGAAACGCGGTGGGCTCTTACCCCACCCTTTCACCCTTACCTGTGCGGCCGAAGCCGCCATCGGCGGTTTGCTTTCTGTTGCACTTTCCATCGCCTCGCGACGCCCGGGGGTTACCCGGCACCGTGCCCTGCGGAGCCCGGACTTTCCTCGAACGGCGCGCCGAAGCGCCCATCCGCGACCTCATCTCCCTCCGCACTCCGTTTTTCAGGCCGGAAGGTAGCGCGGGGAGACGGCGCTCGCTTGGACATCCGCTGGACCCTCCCGAGGGTTCGGGAAGAGCTTTCGCCGGGCGGGTGCAACGGCCAGGGGGGGTCTGGTTGTCGTAGCCTCTGAAAACGTCCTATTCTTAGTGGCAATCCGCCGCTTCGCGCCTTTGCGGGCGAGGCCAGACCGGTGCCGGAGGACGCGCGCGCTCTACACCTGGTATGCGATCTGAAAACAACCCGCTGTCGGCGGGGCTTCGCGGTCCGGCCGACCCGTCAGAATCTTCACGCGAACGCGTTCGCGGTGAACGTCCCGGGGGTTCGTGCATCCGCGACGCCCGTCGCGTGCGTCCGATGATCTCGCGCCCCACGCGGACCGGCCTCTTCGCGGCCGCCGGTATCATCGCCCTTTCGGCCTGCGGCGACAGCAGCACGCAGCCCGGCACGCCCCCCACGACGATGATTCCCATCTCGATGCCGACCGATACCATCGAGACGGGCGGCACGACCGATCCGCCCCTCGCGGTTCGGATCGAGGACGCCATGGGCAACGCCGTCGAGGGCACGCCCGTGCGCTTCTTCGTCGTGAACGGTCAGGGAGCGCTCTCTCCCGGGGTCGCGGTCGCGGGCAGCGACGGGATCGCCGAATCCCGGTTCAGGGCTGCGGCCACCCCGGGCACCGCGCGCATCAGGGCGGACATCCCCAGCGCGCCGAACGTGCCGGCCTTCGAGTTCACCGTCGTCACGCAGGCTTCCGATTCGGTCACCCTGAGCGTCGTGGAAGGCTCGGGACAGCGAGCCGAAGTCGGCAGCCAGCTTCCGATCCCGTTCGTCGTGGAGGTGCGGACTCCGCAGGGAGATCCCGCGGGCGGCATCTCGGTCGCGTACCGCATCACCACGGGTGAGTCCGCCGTTCTGACGGCCGACTCCGTCATCACATCGGCGGACGGACGCGCATCGAGTCTGCTCACGCTCGGTCGGGCCTCCGGCGAATACACGGTGACCGCGTTCGCCACGCGGGGCGTCCAGACCGATTCGGTGCGATTCACGGCGACTGCGACGGCCACGTTCGAGGGCTCCGTCGTCGTGGACTCCGTCTCGGGAGGCGAGCTCACTGCGGGGCAGCAGGCGGTGCTGCACGGAAGCGGGTTCAGTCCTGTCGCTGCCGAGAACGACGTCCGAATCGAGGGAGTCACCGCGCAGGTGCTCGATGCTTCGGGCAGCCGGCTGACGGTTCTGGTGCCGACCTATTCGGGCGAATGCCTGCCTGCACGCGAGGTCGGCCTACGCGTCCTCGTGCAGGGCGACGCCAGCAACGGCTCGATGATCCATCTCAATCCCGTGCAGCCGTTCGTCGACCTGGCGATCGGTGAGACGATGACGGTGCGCGGACCCGAGGCCGTGAGTTGTCTGCAGTTCGGTCCCGGCGATGCCCCGCGCGAGTTCGGCGTGATCGTCGCGAGCGCGGATCGCAGGGCGGGCCAGTCGGTGGACATGCGGCTGAGAACGCGGATTCCGGCCGACCTCGGCGCATCGACGTCGGTGTCTCCGCTGATCCTGCCCGACATGGAGCCCGCGCTCGCCCAGGAAGTCACGTCGCGAGCGCGGCAGGACGTGACGCTCCGCCGGAACGTCCTGCGAGGGCTCACGGAGGGCCGTGCCCGGGTCGCGCGTGCGTCGGTCGCCCCGCAGCCGGCGTCGATCTCGGTCCCGACCGTGGGTGAGAGTCTCCAGTACTTCTTCGCCGTCCGCTCGGACCTCACCGCCACGTGCGACAACACCGACGTGGTCGTGACAGGGACCGTGCGAGCCGTCGGCGAGCACCTCGTACTTCTGGAGGACGACAACGCGCCCCGGGGCGGGTTCGGCCCGGACGAGTGGTCGACCCTGCTGGCGGAGCTCGATCAGGTGATCGCGCCGGTCGACGCACAGTACTTCGGGCCGTGGGAGGACATCGACGCGAACGGTCGGGTCGTGATCCTGTTCTCGCCCCTGGTGAACGCGCTGTCCTCGGGCGACGAGGCGGGAATCGGCGGGTTCTTCCTTCCGCTCGATCTGGCGGCTTCCGGCGCCGGAGGGGGCGGCCTTCCCGGTCCCGGTGGAGAGCTGTGCCCGGCGAGCAACGAGGCGGAGATCCTGTACCTCGCGACAGCGGACCCCGAGGGCCTGACGGGTCCCGCGATCCCGGTCGATCGGGCGGTGCGAAACGCGCGAGGGCTCACTGCCCACGAGTTGCAGCATCTCATCAACGCCGAGCGAAGGATCGCGAACGGGGCGGGTGGATTCGGCGACGCCGAGGAAGTCTGGCTCGACGAGGGCCTTTCGGGGCTCGCGGAAGGGTTCGCGGGACTCGCGGTGATCGGCCAGTCAACGCGGTCCGGCCTGACGTACGACCAGGTGACCGGAACCCGTTCGGAGCTCGACGCGTTCAATTCGTTCCAGATCAACAACTTCTTCAACCTCAGCCTCTTCATGTTCAGCCCGGCCTCGGCCCCCACGATCGCGGGCGTCGACTTCGGAGGGCTCGGGGGTCTGCAGATGCGCGGATTCTCCTGGTTCCTGCTTCGCTGGCTTGCAGATCAGGCGACGGCCGGCGAGGAGGCGTTCCTGCGCGACATCGTCGTCGGGGGACAGAACCTCGACCGGGGGATCGAGAATCTCGAGCGCGCGACGGGACGATTCTGGGAGGATCTCCTCGCCGACTTCGCGGTGGCGATCGTCACCGACGGTACCGGACAGGAAGGGCTCGACGAACGATTCCGTATCCTGACGTGGGAGCAGCGCGACGTGTTCGCGCGCCTGAACCGGAACGTGGCGGCGGGGTCACTCTTCCCGCTTCCCTTCCCGCTGCGGGCAGCGCCGCTGGCCGCTGAAACCGCGGCGTTCGACTTCAACGTAGGAGCCTCGACGGTCAGCTACTTCACCCTGGCGCCGGGTACCGACGTTCCGGCGCTGGCGTTGGGTGTCTTCACGCCCACCGGGGACTCGCTGTCAGAGTCCTCGGAGCCACAAATCACAATTGTGAGGATCAAATGACGTCAGGCGGCCGTGTCCGCATACATGTCGTGCTCGCGGCCGCCCTCGTGGCGGCCTTTTCCGCGCCTCTCGCGGGACAGCAGGCGATCGAGGAGACCCAGGACAAGGGCTTCGAGCTCGTCGGCGCCGTCGGATTGATGACGCCGATCGCGAGCCTGATGAGCGACCCCGAATCGTTTGGCGCGACGATCAACGTGAACATCGCCTACGGAATCGACGGGACGTACTGGACCTCGAGGAAGTTCGGCGTCGGCGTCGTCGGGTGGTATTCATCGGCCAAGCTCCAGGTCCTCGACACCGACTTTCAGGGTGCGGTTCCCGATGACCTCGGTCGCGCCCGGTACGCCGTCGGTATGGTCGAGGGGATCTACCGGTTCCGCGGGGAGGGGTCGCGACGAAGTCTCGAGCCGTACCTGGCCTTCGGGGCCGGCGTCCGCCACCTGAACGTGGACGAGATCGCGAACCCCCAGGTCGTCACGTCGACGGACCCCGCCGGTACGATCGCGGGCGGTATCCGGCTCGACGGGATTCTCTCCCGCATGATGATCCGGCTCGAAGTGCGCAACAACATGTCGCTGTACAAGTCACCGGCCACGGATCAGTCGAAGCTGCAGAACGACATGATCCTGAGCTTCGGGATCGGGACCCGCTTCCAGTAGGCCGTTACTCCCGGCGCGCGGTTCTACTGAACGAGTCGAACCGCGCGCACCAGGGGTCCTCCAGTCTTGCCACCGCCGGGCATGCCCATCGCCGGCATCACCCTGGCGTAGACGTTCGCCGTTCCCTGGGGACCGGGGTCGATACTCTCGATGAACACTCCGATGAAGTGGCTCACCGAGAAGTGTGGCCCGGCACCCTGTTTCGTGAACGAGTTGACGTCGTGCACCGGGACGGCCCGGAGCCGCAGACCGCCGGTGACCACCTCCTGCCCGTTGTTACCGTCCCGAACGCACTGACACCCGCTGTCGTAGTACTGACCGGCGTATTGCGGATCGGCCAGGATGTCCCGGAACTCCTTGACCAGCGATTGCACGTTTCCGGGCTCCCGCCACATCGGATCGCCCGGCGCGAAGATCTCGTCAGGGTCGGGACACCCCATGACGCGGGCCCTGAGCTCTGGCGTCCCGTGCACGCCTTGCGGAAGCCAGAGGTTGTAGACGCTAGGCGCGACGCGGCTGCTCAAGGGGCTCGATCCACCGGGATCGTTACCCTTCCCTTTCTCGGTGCTCCCTCCCTGTGAGGGCGCGAGCGTGATCAGCTCGCCTGCGTCGTCGTAGCCGACGTAGTTCATGTTGCGGCTGCCATCGGCCCGATACGGCGGCTCGTAGTAGTCTCCCTCCGAGGGATCCCACTCCGCGCTTCCCTGGTTCACCCATCGGTCGGCCAGCGTGATCGGCAAGAGGCAGTTGACCACCGCCGCCTGCGAGGCCGCGTGGGCCGCCGCGACGGCGGAGATATCGACGCCGTCCACACCGAAGACCCTGGCAAAGATGGTCTCTACTGGACCGCCATAGTCCTGGCTCCTGAGCACGGTGACGCGGACGGTGTCACCGATCACCTGGATGTCCTGTTCCCGAAGGGTCACCGGGATGCCGCGAACGGCGTTGAGCGTCGCGTACTCCTGTGCCCACTCCCTCGCCTTCCGGGCGTCGTTCGGGACAAAGACGAGTGCGGAGGCGCCGGCGAGAGCAGCGGCATCGGCCGTGCGCTGGGCCTCGGTGCGGGCCGTGGCCAGCATCCCCAGATCGACGGCGATGGCGGTCGCCCCGAGGAAGACACTCATGCCCGCCGCAAGGAGGAACGCCGTGGCGCCGCGCTCGTTGCCGACCAGCCGACGGACGGTGTCCTGATCGCCTGAGCGGCGCGTCTCGCATGTTTCCCGATTCATTCTCCGACCCCTCCCCGAACCACCCGTGAACCCAGTAAGACGGTGCGCAGTATCGCAGTAACCGTACCGCACGGCCCCAACCACCAAGAAAAACGGGCACCCCTCCAGGAAGGGCGCCCGTTTTGGCTTCTGCGACGAGAAGGCCGCCTAGAAGATCTCCACCCAGGTGTGCGGCTCCTCGACCGGCCAGCCGACGCCCTTGAGGGCGCTCAGGACGTTGCACGAATGGTACTTGTAGTTCCATGTGCCGTTCCCCAGGTCGGTGGCTCCGACGGACTGACCCAGCTGAAGGTTGAGACCGGCAACGATCGCGCCCCTGATGTTCTGACCTCCGTTCGAAACCAGCTGGCCGCCGATCAAGATGAGGCCCTCCCACTTGAAGTCCCCGTTGAACTTGACGTCTCCCTGAAGCACCAGGGTTCCCCGGCCGCTCCTCGAGTCGTCGAGCGCCCACGATCCCTGATCGACGACGATGAGAGGCCATTCATCGCTCTCGACGTCGGCGAAGTTCGGGTAGCCATCCTCCGAGACCACGTAGTCCGCTTCCGCGAAGCTGCCGTCCAGCATCGACTGCCAGTTGATCCCCGTGTCGTCTATGATCTGGGTTGCGGTCTTCGTCGAATCAATCGCGGGGGCACCGGCGAACCCACCGTTGCCGCCCCCACCGCTATCGCGCCCGGGGCCGGTACTGATCGGGGTTCCGCCAAGCCCGACCTGCGTCCCGTCGTCGCTGAAGGTGGTGTTCCCGTTGTCCTTAAACCCGCCCTGCGGAACCTGAAGCCCCGCGACGTTCTCCCGGCCTCCCACGGGACACTCTCCGATCGTGGCCTGGTCGGCCCCATCGAGAGACCCGGCGGTTCCGTTCTTCAGAAGGCCAGCCGGTGCCGTCAGGGCCGCATTCACGGAGAACCCGGCCGCCTTGTGGATCACGATCGAGCTCGTCTGGCGCTCGGCGAACCCGCCCTCGGGAGAGTTGTGCTGTCCCTCCGCGACGACGCGGTAGAGCGTCGATGAGTCATCCACCGCGATCAACTGCTCCGACCAGACGCTCGCTGCGCCCTGCCCGTAGGAGTAGGTCGTCGTATCCGACCGCATCTTCCCGCGCCCCATGTACTGGGACCGCGCAGCATCGGAGATATTAAAGGCACGCAGGGCCGCCCGGTGGTTCTGGTTGATCTTGTAGTCGGTATTGGACCTTAGGTATCCGGCCATCGCCATCGTGGTCATGCCGACAAGCGCGAGCAGGACGAGCGCGAGTGCGAACCCCTCCTCGCCACTTGCACCGGCGAAACCCGTTTCAGCCTTCGACTCCATGGGGTGCTTCCTGGACATACCGCCTCCTTCGGGGACACGCGTGTACTGCCTCGCGACACGTGGGAAAGGGCAAGCCGAGGACCCGTGACCGGCGGTATGGGCAAGATGATCGGGGGGAAGCAGTTAGCGGGACGGCGAATCGCCTTTGTTGACGCGCCGCGACAGGGTTCGGGTGGCAGGCTGCACGAAGTTGCCTCGTTGTGCGGAATCTGCCGGCGAAGGGGCGGTGGGTCGGCGTTCGAGACTGCCGGCCGGGCTCGAGGGATCTCCCGGGCCCGGCTCGAGTCTTGGAAACACGAGCGCGACTCAGAACACCTCGATCCAGGTCCCGGGCTCCTCGACCGGCCAGCCGATGCCCCGCAGCGCGTTCAGCACGTTGCAGGAGTCGTAGTGGTAGTTCCAGTTCCCGTTTCCGAGGTCCGTGATCCCCGGGTTGCCGCCGAGAAGCATGTTCAGACCGGTGAAGGCCGCACCGTCCACATCTTCGATGCCGTTCGACCTGATGGCACCCCCGACCAGAATCAGGCCATCCCACGAGAAGTTCCCGCCGATCGTCAGGTCGCCCTGGACGACGAGTGTTCCCCTCCCGCTGCTGTTGTTCCCAACGGTGTAGTCCGAGGCGTCCGCCAGGATCAGCGGCCACTCGTCCGAGCGAAGGGTGCCGAAGTTCGGGTACCCGTCGGACGAGACGATGTAGTCGGCCTCGGCGAAGCTCCCGTCGAGGAGCCCCCGCCAGTCGATCCCGGTCTCCGTAAGCAGTTGCATGGCGGCCTTCGTCGAGTCGATTGCCGGGTTCCCCGCGAAGCCGGACGGCACGTCCGTCCCTCCGCCGCCGTTGCCGTTGCCGTTTCCTCCCCCACCGCTCTGGGCGAATCCGCCCGGCGGGACGGCGAGCCCCGCGACGTCCTCCGTTCCGGCGACCGAGCACGCTCCGAGGGACGCCCAGTCGTGCCCGTCCACGTCCCCCGAGGTCCCGTTCTTGAGAAGTCCGTTCGGAGCCGTGAACGCCGCGTTCACCGAGAATCCGGCGGCCTTGTGGAGGATGATCGAGCTCACCTGGCGGAACGCCTGGAGACCGTCCGGCGAACTGTGCGCCCCGGCCGTGGTGAGCCGGTAGAGCGTCGAGGAGTCGTCCACCGCGAGGAGCGGCTCGAGCCAGGCGTCGGCCCGCCCATCCGCCGACGAGTAGACCACGGTGTCGCTCCTTACCCGGCCCCGGGCCATAAAGCTGGATCGAGCGGCGTCCGCGACGTTGAAGGCGTGTAGAGCGGCCTGGTGGTTCGAGCTGA
>JBDHIO010000090.1:0-4865 GCA_039587355.1 Gemmatimonadota bacterium
GATCAGTGATCGACCGCGGGTGCTCCGTCAGGATCCTCACGAGCACCCCCTGGGCCGTCGGTGCCGCGAACGGCGGCTGCCCGGCAAGCATCTCGTACAGCACGCACCCCAGCGCATAGATGTCCGACCTGGGGTCGATGTCCCGGTCACCCGTCGCCTGCTCCGGCGACATGTAGTGCGGTGTGCCGAGCGAGAGGCCCGTCTCGGTGATGCGGCCGCCGCCGGCCTCCGATACCGCCAGCGCGATCCCGAAGTCGGCAACGAGCGGCTCGCCACGCTCGGTGACGAGGATGTTCGCCGGCTTGATGTCCCGGTGTACGACCCCGTGCTCGTGCGCGTAGTCGAGCGCATCAGCGATCTTCCGGGCCATCGTGATCGCCTCGTCCACGGAGAGCTGCTTCTCCCTGTCTATGCGGTCGCGGAGCGATTCGCCCTCGATGAACGGCATGACGTAGAAGAGCATCCCGTCGGACTCACCGGAGTCGAAGAGCGGCAGGATGTTCGGGTGCTGGAGGTTCGCCGTCGTGCGGATCTCGGCGAGGAACCGGTCGCCCCCGACGATCGCGCCGAGCTCGGGCTTGAGGAGCTTGAGGGCGACCTTGCGGTCGTGCTTCACGTCCTGGGCGAGGAACACGGTGGCCATGCCGCCCTGACCGAGCTCGCGCTCGATGACATATCGGTCGGCGAGTGCGGCCTTGAGCCCCTCGACGTTGGTGTCGAACGCGTGGTCCGTCATGGCATGTCTCCGGGTGGTGCCATCAGTTGCCGCCTCCGGTCCGTTCCCGGAGTTCCTGGAACCAGTTCGTCACGATGAAGTGGCGCGGCTCTATGGGGTCGCCGCCGAACTCCTCGGTTGGCCGAAGCGCGCGAACCGCGAGGAGTCGATCGCCGTCCGGGTGCATCTGCCACTGGCCGAACGGCGCGGCCATGATCGGCTCGCGCGAGAGCACCATCGGGGTGGGCTCGAGCTGCAGGCGGGCCGCGAAGATCGAGTCGCCGGGGGTCTGGTAGTAGATCGTCGTGCCGTCGGCGGACCACTGAGGCGCTGATCCGCCGCCTTCGGACACGATGATCTCTGCGCGGGGTGTCGGGAAACTCCTGACGTACACCTCGAACTCACCCGACTCCTGCGATTGGTATACCGCCAGCGTGCCGTCGGGGGAGACGCGGCCCCCGAGCGCTCTCGCCTCGGGCGCGTAGTATTCGCTCACCGCGCCCGAGTCCCCGGCCGTCGGGTCGAGGATCCGCACGCCACGCGGTGCGCCCCTGATCCGGTTCGTGAAGAGAATCATGTCGTCGGCTGGCCAGTCGGTCAGCCCCGGCGCGCCTGCGGCGACGTGGAGCTGGCGGGGCGGCTCGTCGGATTCGACATCGCGTACGAAGACGCCCGGCGAATCCTCGCCCATCAGGGCGAACGCGACCCTCGTTCCGTCGCGCGACCACGCGGGGGTCTGCCCGCTCCCGACCCCTGAGATGTGCCGGGGCGTGGTCTGGAGCTCGAGGTCGTAGAGATAGACGCCGAGGTCTCCGGTCGTCTCTCCCGCCGCTCGCCCGCTGTAGGCGATCGTCGTCCCGTCCGGTGACCAGCGAGGGTCGTTGAACGTCCGCGGCTCGAGCTCGATCGGCGTCACGCTCCCATCGAGGTCGACGATCTCCAGCTGCTCGGGTGGTGCCGTGAAGCCCCCCTGGCCCGGTCCGGTGCTGTATACCAGGGTACCGTTCCGCGAGATGGAGTAGTACGCGAATACGCCGATTCCGGTCGAGATTCCGTCCAGCAGGAAGGCGCGTTCCCCGGTCAGCCGGCCGCTTTCCGGATCGAACGGTGCCGCCCACATGACCGACGCATGATCCACCCAGACCAGGTGCCCCGTCGCCTCGACGAAGGTAGCGTCCAGCGCCTCGCTCACGACGACCGAGCTCGAATCGGCTTCGAGGTCGAGGAATACCACATCGCCCGCCCGGTTGTTGAACAGCAACCCCGAACTGCCCGGGAGGGGGCGGGTGTTCTGCCCGAGGACCCCTGCATGGATAACCTCCATCGCACCGCCCGTCGCCCGGACCCGCCCGATGCCATCGACGCTCCCGAGGTAGATCCATCCATCCGTGGTCCAGGACGTTGGCACGATAAAGGGGTTCTCGAGACCCGTGAGAAGGGGCTGCGGCGCACCCCCGTCCACGGAGACCTTGGCGAGCCCGTCCGTCGTCACATAGGCGATCCACAAGCCGTCCGGGGAGAAGAGGGGCGAGAGGCCCTCTTCCGTACCGGGAATGGCTCGGAAGTCCGCCTCATCCGTGCCTCGCACATGAATCTGGGCTCCCGCGCGGCCTCCGCCTTCAGGGCTCAGGGAAACTGCCAGCCGTGATCCGTCCGGGGAGATCACGATCTCGTTCGGGATCGGTGCGATGAGGAGGTCCCCAACGTCCACGTCCGAGCGCACGATCGGAACCGGATCGGGATCGGGGGGCGTGCGCATCCACCCGAGACCCGCGGCGATCAGCGCGACGAGCAGCGCCCCCCCGAGCGCGCCCACGGTCCGCGTCGAGATTCCACCGCCGGCCGCCGGGGTCGCGGCCGTATCGACCGGTTGGGTCGCCGGTGTCGTCGGGACCGTGGGCTGCGGGACCGCCGTGTATCGGAAGCTCTCGTCCGCAAGCGCGGACTTGAACTCGGCGGCCGTCTCGAACCGGTCCGCCGGGAGTTTCTCGAGCGCCCGGGAAATCACACTTCCGACGTGCGGCGGGACCGTGTGCCGGAAGTCCGATACCGACCTCGGATGCTCGGTGAGGATCCGGACGAGGACGCCCTGCGCGGTCGGTGCCGCGAACGGAGGCTGGCCCGCCAGCATCTCATACAGCATGCAGCCGAGCGAGTAGATGTCTGACCTGGGGTCGATGTCCCGATCGCCCGTTGCCTGCTCGGGGGACATGTAATGCGGCGTGCCGAGCGACAGGCCCGTCTCGGTGATGCGGCCGCCACCGGCCTGCGAGACGGCCAGCGCGATCCCGAAGTCGGCGACCAGCGGTTCGCCGCGCTCGGTGACGAGGATGTTCGCCGGCTTGATGTCTCTGTGGACTACGCCGTTCTCGTGCGCGTAGTCGAGCGCGTCGGCGATGCGGTCGGTCAGCCGGATCGCCTCGGCGATCGAGAGCTGCTTCTCGCGATCGATCCGCCCCCGCAGCGACTCGCCCTCCACATAGGGCATGACGTAGAACAGCATCCCGTCCGACTCGCCGGAGTCGAACAGCGGCAGGATGTTCGGGTGCTGGAGGTTCGCGGTGGTCCGGATCTCGGCCAGGAATCGGTCGCCCCCGACGATCGCGCCGAGCTCGGGCTTCAGGAGCTTGAGCGCGACCTTCCGGTCGTGCTTCACGTCCTGGGCGAGGAACACGGTGGCCATGCCGCCCTGACCGAGCTCGCGCTCGATGACGTAGCGGTCGGCGAGTGCGGCCTTTAGTCCCTCGACGTTCGTGTCGAACGCGTGGTCCGTCATGGCGTCTCTCCGGGTGGTGCCATCAGTTGTCGCCTCCGCCGAGCCGGGCCCTCATCTCCTCGAACCAGTTCACGACGATGAAAGCCTGAGGGCCGGCGTCCTCGTCGTCATCTTCGGACGTCTCGGACTCCGCCGGTTCGTCGGGCTCCTCCGTCTCCAGCCTGCGCACCATGACGAGTCGGCCGTCCGGCATGACTTCGAAGCCCGGCCTGTAGTCGCCGGAGAACAGGAACTCGACGCTTTCGACCGCGAAGTCGTCCTCGGACGTCACGTTCGCGGCGAAGACCGAGTCGGCGACCTGGAAGTAGATCCGGTCGCCCTCGGGCGACCATCGGGGGCTGTCCCCGCGCCCCGGAGAGACACGTACGGCCGGGCCGGGCTCCGGGAAGGAACCCACGAAGACGACATTCGGCCCTTCCGTATCGGAGTCGTACCCGAACCAGGCATCGTCAGGTGACAGGTTGCCGTCTTCCTCCGCCCAATCCGAATCGAGATACCGCTGCGGGACCGAATCACCCGTGGCCATCGTCCAGAGATCCGTCTCGTCCGTCCCCATGACCGCCTGTAGAAGCAGGGTCTGTCCATCCCGGGTCCAGTCGAGGGGGACAAGGAACGTGACGCCGGCCGGGGGCCGGGCGATCAACGTCCCCGTGTCCTCGGACCGGGGAGCGATGTTGTAAATCCCGAACCCCGACGCCATCCCGACGCCATCGACCGATTGACCATCCGGTCGCCAGACAGCCCCGAACAGAGGGCCATCGCCAACTGTTACCGGGGTGTTGGTACCCACGATCACGTCGAAGACGAACGTCTGCGCTGACGTCTGGTAGGCCAGGTATCGCCCATCCGGCGAGGCGCGGACCGATGTGACGTCGCTGGTAGGTGCCAGTCCGCTGGGGGTGACGACTCCGTCCTCCACGAACACGATCTCGTCCGTGCTCTCGCCGAGTGTCTCGGAGAACGATCCGTATCCGTAAATCGCGGTCCCGGTCTCCGAGACCGAGAAATTCACCACGCCGACGACGTTGCCCACACCCACGGAGTCGAGCACGGCAACCTCCGACCCCGTGACCTCGAGGGCGTCGACGTCGAACGGGACGGCGAACAGCGACTGATCGGCGCGCCCGAAGACGAGATGACCGGTCGCGACGTACCTGGCATCGACGCCATCCTCGATCAACAGCCGATCCTCGCCGGTCTCGAGGTCGAGCAAGCGCGTGGATCCGGTTTCTGTCCCGATGAGCTGACGCGTATAGATGAGTGCCCTGGATCCTGGTACGAGGCGAGCGCTGCGCTGGAAGAAGAGCCCACCGTCCAGCACGCGCTCCGGCTCGCCCTCTCCGGTCCACGGGACCAGGTACGTGCCGTCCATGG
>JBDHIO010000004.1:2500-224488 GCA_039587355.1 Gemmatimonadota bacterium
CCGTGGAAGCCACCGTTTCCGTCACCGGAAGCGACCTCTCTGTACTCGAACTTATCCGCGTCGCACGTGAGGGGGCTTCAGTGGCCCCTCTCGATGATGGTGTGCGGGCCCGGGTGGACCGAAGCCGCGAATGGGTGGCGGAGGCGATGGCCCGCACCGATGAGACTATCTACGGGGTCAACACCGGCTTCGGGTCTCTCGCGGGGACGCGTATCGCGCCGGACGCTCAACGCGCCCTTTCGCGGAACGTGATCCTCAAGTGCATGGTCGGCGTCGGCGATCCCCTTCCGGAGGACTGGGTGCGGGGGATGCTGCTCGTGCGCGCGAACTCGCTCGCGCGAGGTGTCTCGGGCGTGCGGCCGGTGATCATCGAGACGCTGATCGAGATGCTCAATCTCGGTGTGGTGCCGCTGATCCCATCGAAGGGATCCCTGGGCGCCAGCGGCGACCTCGCCCCCCTCGCGCACCTCGCCGCCGTCGCGACCCGCGGGCCGGACGATCTCGTCGAGGATTCCAGTGGTGAGGCGTGGCTGGACGGCGCCCTGATGTCGGGAGTCGACGCCATGGCGGCGGCCGGCATCGAACGCCCCGTTCTCGAGGCGAAGGAAGGGCTCGCCCTAACGAACGGTACGACGATGATGATCGCGGGGGCGGCGCTCGCGGTTCACGATGCCCGGCGGCTGCTCGTTCACGCCGAGCTCGCGGCGGCCCTGATGATGGAAGGCCTCCGTGCCCTGAGCGAGGCGTTCCATCCCGATCTGCACGCGGCGAACAACCAGCCGGGGCAGATCCGGACGGCGGCGCGGCTGAGGGCCCTGTTCGCCGGCAGCGGGCTGATCGATTCGGATCCCGACAAGGTCCAGGACGCGTACAGCATCAGGTGCACGCCGCAGGTTCTGGGGCCGATCCACGACATGCTGGAGTTTCTCGAGGCCCGGATCACCGATGGGTTGAACGCGGCGTCGGACAATCCGCTGATCTTCCCGGATCGAGCGGACCACCCGACGAGGAAGGCCGTCTCGGGCGGGAACTTCCACGGGGCGGGCCCGGCTCTCTGGCTGGACACGCTGGGGATCGCTATCGCGGAGGCCGCGAACATCTCCGACAGACGTGTCTTTCGAGCGCTGACGCCGGAGCTCTCCGGCGGGCTCCCTCCGATGTTGATCGAGGATGCGGGATTGAACGGCGGCCTGATGACGACTCAGTACACCGGAGCGGCCCTGGTATCGGACAACAAGACGCTGGCTCATCCGGATTCGGTGGACTCGATCCCGTCGAGCGCCAACCAGGAGGATCACGTCAGCATGGGGGCGAACGCGGCTCGCCACGCGCACGAGATCCTGGCCAACGTTAAGCGCGTGATCGCGATCGAGTTCGTCGCGGCCGCTCAGGCGGTGTATCTGCGGGACGACGGTACGACGCGTCTCGGGGCGGGGACCGCCTCGCTCTACTCGGTTCTGCGTGAGCATGTCCGGCCCGTGACGGCGGACAGGGCGCTGAAGCCCGACATGGAGCGGGTGGAGGAACTGATCGACTCGGGCGACCTGCTGCGGGCAGCGGAAAGGGGCATCGGAGGAGACCTGCCCTGACGGTGAGCCACGGCGGTTCCGATTCACTTCTCTGCGAGCCCAACGTCAGCGAAGGCCGCGACCCCGCACGCATCGAGGCCATTGCCGAGTCCGTGCGGACGGTGAGCTCGATTCAACTCCTGCATTGTTCGGCCGATCCCGATCACAACCGCATGGTACTGGCCTATCGCGGCCCCGCCGATGCGGTCGTGGAGGCCACCTGCCGTCTCGCGTGGAAGGCGTTCGAGATACTCGATCTCCGCGAGCACGAGGGACAGCACCCTCGAGTCGGCGTACTCGACGTCGTCCCCTTCGTGGCCGCGACACGGGCGGAGAACCAGGTCGCCCTCGCCGCCTGCCGGGCTTTTGGTGCCCGGGTCGGCGATGCGGGGGTGCCGGTCTTCTACTACGAGGACGCCGCCACGGGGGAGCACCGCAGGGCTCTCCCCACGATTCGGTCAGGCGGATCGGACGGTCTCGAGGCTCGCATGAAGCAACAGGCCTGGGCGCCGGACGAGGGGCCGCCTGCCCTTCACCCGAGCGCCGGGGCGGTGATCACGGGGGCGCGACGACCGCTCGTTCGATTCAACGTGAATCTGGCGAATCCGGATCCCGAAGTCGCGCGGAACATCGCGAAGTCGATTCGGGAATCGAGCGGCGGGCTCCCTGCAGTGCGCGCCCTCGGGATCGCCCTTCCCCGCCGCGGTATCAGCCAGGTTACAATCAACCTCACGGACTATTCCGCGACGCCCCTGGCGGACGTGTACCACGCCATCGCGACGGGTGCGACCGCGGCGAACGCCGAAGTGATCGGCACGGAGATGATTGGACCGGTTCCACGCGCTGCCCTTCTCGGGCTGCCGTCGGAGGTCCTGGATTCGATCGACGACGAACAGGTACTGGCATAGAGATGAGGAAATGACGATGAAACCCGACGGTCCGATCCGGGCTCCCCGAGGGACGGAGATCAGCTGCAAGGGCTGGCATCAGGAGGCGGCACTCCGGATGCTGATGAACAACCTCGACCCCGAGGTCGCGGAGGCTCCGGATCGCCTGGTCGTGTACGGTGGGACCGGGAAGGCGGCCCGCGACTGGAACGCGTACGCGAAGATCGTCGAAACGCTTCAGCGTCTCGAGAACGACGAGACGATGCTCGTTCAGAGCGGCAAGCCGGTCGGAGTCTTCCGTACTCATGAAGAAGCCCCGCGGGTGCTGATCGCGAACTCCCACCTCGTGCCCCGCTGGGGGAACTGGGACGAGTTCCGCCGGCTGGAGGCGCTGGGGCTCACCATGTATGGTCAGATGACGGCCGGTTCATGGATCTACATCGGGACGCAGGGGATCCTTCAGGGCACGTACGAGACCTTCGCCGAACTGGCTCGCCGGCATTTCGGAGGGTCGCTCGAGGGCCGTCTCGTGGTCACGGCCGGGCTCGGCGGAATGGGTGGGGCCCAGCCCCTCGCGGCTACCATGAACGGCGGAGCCTTCCTCGGGGTGGAAGTGCGGGAGGAGCGAATCCGGCGCCGGCTCGAGACGGGGTACTGCGACCGGATGTCCACCGATCTGGATGAGGCCCTGGAGATGGTGGAGGCGGCGAAGGCGTCAGGCGAGGCGTTGTCGGTCGCGCTCCTCGGGAACATCGCGGACGTCCTTCCCGAGATGGTATCCCGAGGCGTGGTCCCGGATGTCCTCACGGACCAGACGGCCGCGCACGACCTGAGGGTCGGTTACATCCCCACGGGTCTGTCCGTGGAGGAAGCCGAAGCGATGAGCGAGGAGGACCCGGAAGGGTACGAGGCGCGGGTCCTCGACTCGATGGTCGTTCATGTCGAGGCGATGCTGTCTCTGCAACGCGCAGGGGCGGTCACGTTCGACTACGGAAACAACCTGCGCGGACACGTCTGCGACCTCAGGGGCATGACGGACGCCTTCGACATACCGGGGTTCGTGCCGGAGTACATCCGCCCCCTCTTCTGCCGCGGCGCCGGCCCGTTTCGGTGGGCGGCGTTGTCGGGGAATCCGGCGGACATCGCGGCCACCGACGATGCGGTACTCGAGACCTTTCCCGATAACGAGCCACTGGCCCGGTGGATTCAGAAGGCACGCGAAAAGGTGCACTTTCAGGGGCTCCCTGCCCGGATCTGCTGGCTGGAATACGGCGAGCGGGCCGAGATGGGCGAGCGGTTCAACTGGCTCGTGAAGACGGGTCGGGTCGACGCGCCGATCGTGATTGGCCGCGACCACCTCGACACGGGGTCCGTCGCGTCGCCCAACCGTGAGACGGAGGCGATGAAGGACGGGTCGGACGCCATCGCGGACTGGCCCCTCCTGAACGCGATGCTGAACACGGCCGCCGGTGCCAGCTGGGTCTCCCTGCATCACGGAGGGGGCGTGGGCATCGGGTACTCGATACACGCAGGCATGGTTTGCGTGGCGGACGGAACCGAGATGGCGTCCCGACGTCTGCAGCGGGTCCTGACGTGCGATCCGGGGACGGGTGTGATGCGGCATGCCGATGCGGGCTACGACGAAGCGATCGACACGGCCCGCAACCGCGGCGTAGACCTTCCCATGGTTAACGAGGCCTGACGTGCCCGTTCTTCGCGGGATCTCCTCGCTCGTCACCTGCGCCCCGGCCGACGGCCAGGGCGAGATCGGTGCGATCCCGGACGGGGCCCTCGTATGGCGGGAGGGCCGTATCGCCTGGGCCGGATCGGCGGACCGCATCCCCGGGGCGTATGACGGCGAACGAACGTTCGATGCGGGCGGGCGCATGGTGGTGCCGGGCCTCATCGACTGCCACACCCACCTCGCGTTCGGTGGCTGGCGGGCCGGCGAGTTCACCGATCGGATCCGTGGCCGGAGTTATCTGGACATCGCCCGAGACGGGGGAGGCATCGCCTCCACGGTCCGGGAAACGCGGCGCCTGGACGAGGACGCGCTCCATGCCCGGGCCCGATCGTTTGCCGACCGGATGCTCGAGTCGGGCGTCACGACCATCGAATGCAAGAGCGGATACGGTCTCGAAACGGACACGGAGCTTCGCCTCCTTCGTGTATACGGCCGGCTCGCGAAGGAAGGGCCGCAGCGCATCGTCTCGACGTTTCTGGGAGCGCACGTGGTGCCGCCGGAGTTCCGTGGTCGCCGCGGGGAGTACGTGGACCTGATTGTCGAGGAGATGCTGCCGATGGTCGCGCGGGAGGACCTCGCCACCTTCTGCGATGTATTCGTGGAGGACGGTGCGTTCTCGCCGGAGGAGGCCCGGAGGATCTTCGAGGTCGCTCGCGGTTTGGGACTGGGGGCGAAGCTCCACGTGGACCAGCTCGGAGATGGGGGCGGCGGGAGCCTCGCCGCGGACGTGCGTGCCGTCTCGGCGGAGCACCTCGAGTACGTATCCGCCGATGGCATCTCGGCCATGGCGGCCGCCGGGGTCGTGGCCGTGACGCTGCCCATCGCGACTCTGGTTCTGGATCAGGAGCCGCCGCCCGCGCGGGCGATGATCGATGCCGGCCTGGCCGTGGCGGTGGCGACGGACTTCAACCCCGGTACGGCGCCGTCGCTCGACCTGCGCCTGGCCCTGTTGCTCGCCTGTACTCGCCAGCGCATGACGCCCGCCGAGGTGCTCAAGGGAGCAACCCGATACGCGGCGCGGGCGATCGGCCGCGAGGACGACCTGGGTTCGCTGGAGCCCGGCAAGGCCGCGGACTTCGCGCTACTCGAAGCCCCCGACGTCGACCATCTGCTCTACCACTACGATCCGCGGCCCGCGGCGGCCACGGTGATTGGCGGCACTGTGGCCCACGGTGAGCTTGTCGAGATCGCCGGTTAGTCGGTCAGGGCTCTTCGCTGTGGGGCGGTGAGAGCGGGGTCGGCTCGCCGATGAGGGGGATGCGGTAACGATTCCACCCGCCATCCTCCCGCCGCTCCATGTGCAGCATCTCCGTCGCGGCGTCCTCGAGATCGGCCGCGATGAGCCTGCCCTCGTAGAACTCGCTGATCGTCTTCACGGGAGTGTGCCCGACGACGTGGACGTTGCTGTCGAAATTCTCCAGGACCTGATCGAGGAACGCGGAAAGCGTGTCCGTCCGCACGAAGTCGCGGTACCACATGACGCTCGCGCCTCCGAAGAAGAACTCGTACCTCCGCACGATGCCGGCGGAATCGGCGAAGAACTCGCCCGGCTCCGCATCCTCGCCGTAGGTATCGAGGAACGCCTGGTCGTTCCAGTGCGTGAACAGCTCTTCGTCGATGAAGGAGCGCAGCGAGTCCTGGTACTCCCGGAGATCGTACTCGACGTACTGCGGGCTGACGCCTCCATGCGCGAGCAGGAGGTCCTCCATCCGCATGAGGCCCGGCCGTCGGGCGAGCCAGCGGCCCAGGACGGACTTCCCCGGATCGAACATCTCGCCGTAACGCAGCCCGTGAGTCTGGGCGATCATGTCCTCCTTGCCCGCCACGTAGCGAAGGTCGCTCGCCATGACCATCAACTCGTGGTTGCCGAGGACGACGTGGACGGCCCCGCCGGCCGCTGATGCCTCCCGTTCGAGGCGATAGAGAAGCCACAGGACCCGCGTGACGTCGTTGCCCCGGTCGAAGATGTCCCCGAGCAGAGCGAGATGGCTCTCGCCACCCGTCCACTGCAAATCAGCGTCGATCAGTCTCGCGTTTCGCAGAAGCGTTACGACGCGGTCGAACTGCCCGTGGACGTCCCCGAGCATGTAGACCTGTTGAACACCCTCGATCTCGAGCTCCGGCTCGGCCGGTGGATCGCGGACGATCACCGTACGGTGGAGGTCGCCGCCTCTTGATCCGTAGAGAAGAGTGACCTCAGCAGCCGTCGACTCGACGTTGGCCGAGTGAGATTGACCTGGCAACGTCTC
Source organism: Gemmatimonadota bacterium (assembly GCA_039587355.1). Taxonomy (GTDB): domain Bacteria; phylum Gemmatimonadota; class Gemmatimonadetes; order Palauibacterales; family Palauibacteraceae; genus Palauibacter. The sequence goes on from JBDHIO010000004.1 coordinate 8,949, forward strand.
GAGGCGCGCGATCTGTTCGCCGTCGACGATCACCGCCAGCTCTCCGACACCTGGAGTCTCGGTGATCCAGCGCACGTTCAACCCGAAGTCGGTGACCCCGACGTAGAGACCGTACTCGCCATCGAAATGGAGCGCGTCCTGCGCCCGCGCCGCGGATTGCGACGCGAGCGCGGTTACCAGCCCGGCGAAGGCGGCCGCGCATGCGACCACCGACGGACGTAGCCGTCCGCGGGGACCAGGACGTGAGGTTCGGGCGCGCATGGGTTTGGACCGGGGCTAGAAGACGGAGTACCGCCCGCCGTCGATCCAGCCGATGAGGCGCTCGAGGCGGCGGTTGATCTGACGGATCTCGGACTCGGTGAGGCCGAGTTGGATCCGGTTGCCTTCCTGACGTACCCCCCGACCGGGGTTCATGTTCTCCGTCGGCTCGACCTGCACGAAGTTACCGCCCTGCAGCTCGAACTCCGCGACCGTGCCCAGCGCGGCATGCAGATCGGCTTCGGTCACGGACCGCAGACGCTCTATCCCATCTGCCGGGAAACGATCCACACGGATTTCGCGCCAGTACGTTCCCCGGTCGCTCTCCTCATTCGAGAACGCCACCCCGTTGTCCACGCTGAAGATCCTCGGGTTCTCCGCGACCGTCGACCGTACGAAGTTGCCCTTGTTCGAGTCGTTATGACGGATCAGATGCGTGACGAGGTTGAAGTTCCCCAGATGGGTCGCGTAAAGGTCGTCGTCCGGGAGGTCGCCGTCGTCCAGCTCGTCGGGCTCGGGCACGTCCACGTTCCAGAGCCAGTACTGCAGCAGGACCAGCGTCATGTCCCAGTCGTCGAAGGTCTTTTCGGCCTCCGGCTTGTAGTCGACCGGAACCATGTTCAGGACGCCCTGCACCTGAGACGTGGGGAACGCGCGAATCACAGTCGGGGGCACGACGTAGTGCTCCGGGTCGAGGAAGAGCTGCTGTATCACGTAAGCAGCCATCTCGTATCTGGGCCGGTTGTTGAACTCATCGGCCCCGCGCGCCGCCGGCGCGTATTTCATCTGGAGCATCGCGTTCCCCGCCTGTGCGGTGACCTGATACGTGCGCTCGGACGGCAGGCCGCGAGACGTAGTCACGGAGACGGGCTGGAAATCGCCCGTACTCAGAATCTCCTCCAGCTGTTCTACCGGGAGCGCCATGTTCGCGTCCTGCCCGAAAGACGAGGCAGGGAGCGCGAGAGTAACGCCGATCGCCAGGGTCAAGTCACGTAGTCGCATCGGTGTCTCCTTCCTCAAGTGCGGATGCCGGGAGATCCATCGGAAGTTCGATTCGGAAAGTGGTTCCGACCCCAACCTCGCTCTCGGCTGAAATGGTCCCTCCATGATGATCGATAATCTGCTGTGAGATCGCGAGGCCCAATCCCATCCCGACCCTGCGTCCCTTCGTCGTGAACCCGGGCTTGAAAATCGACTTCAGGTTCTCCGGGTCGATCCCCTTCCCCGTGTCCTCGATCTCGATGATCACTCTGTCCGCCTCGGTGCGGGTTCGGACCGTGAGGGTCCCGCCGGGCTCCATGGCCTGTGTCGCGTTGTGCACGAGGTTCATGAAGACCTGGTTGAGCCGGTTCGGATAGCACCGGATCTCGGGAATCTCCTCGAGCTCGCGGGCGACCTGAATGTCGCTCAACTGACCGTGCAGCACCGCGAGCGTCCCCTCGAGCCCCTCCCTCAGGTCGATCAAATCCACCTCCGCACGGTCGGGGCGCCCGAAGCTCGCGAGGCTGTGGATGATCTGGCTCATGCGCTCGACCGCGATCCCGTTCGTCCGGAGCACGCCATCCATCGCCCGGACGATCCTCCGCACGTCGGCGAGCTCATCGGGCGTCACCACCTCGTCCTCGAGGATGTCCTGAAGCTTGAGGAGCGCCCGCTCGATCACGTCGTGGTTGCTCCGGATCGCGCCGAGGGGCGTGTTGAGCTCGTGCGAGACCCCGGCAACCAGCGTACCGAGCGTCGCGAGGTGCGACTGGTCGATCAGAGCGCGTTCGATATCCGCATCGATTGGTGCGTTTGTCGACATGCCCGCGCCTAGAGGAAGGCCTGGATGAGACGCTCGCGGAAGCCCGCCAGCTCCGAGTTCGCCTCCTCCAGCTCAGAGATTCGCGCCTGGAGCTCGGTGAACATAAGAGCTCGCTCGACGCCGTTCCGGATGATCAGCATGAGTGCGTCGTTGTCCCACGGCTTTTCGAGGTAGTGGTACAGCCCCGCTTCATTGATCGCCCGAATCGCGTTCTGCTTGTCGGCGTATCCCGTGAGCAGCACCCGCGTCGCCTCCGGCTGCATCTCGCGCGCCCGGGTGAGGAAGCTGACGCCATCCATCTCCGGCATCATGAAGTCGGCGACGATCATGTGGACGGCGTCCTCCTCCAACGCCTCGATCGCTCGTTTCGGAGATGTGAATGGAAGCACCGAGTAGTCCGTCTCGAACTCCAGAAAGCTCTGGATGGCGCCGACGATGATCTCCTCGTCATCGACGATCATCACTGTCGTCTCGTTTCTATCCGTCATCGGGGATGTCCCGTTTCTCCTTTCGTCGTGACGCGGCGGTTCAGACCGCCGCCGCCAGCGCTCGCAGCCTGGCTGCGAGGCCCTCCAGCAAGTCGAGTCCGAGCTCGGGGTTGTCCACGAGCAGGTCTCTGAAGTCCGACCGCTGGATCTTCAGCAGCCGACATGCGGTCAGTGTCCGGGCTTCGATGAGGCTCGCCTCCCGATCGATCAACGCCCAGGTCCCGAACGCCTGGCCCGCCGACACCGTGATCGCCTGGCCGCCTACACCGGTGAGCGCGACTTCCCCATCGATGACGACATACATGGCATCCGTCGGCTCATCTCTCGAAAGAAGCACACGATCGGGGTCCGCATCCAGATCCCGGGCAATCGACGCCAGTAGTGCCAGCTGTTGGCTTCGCGCCCCGCTCAGCAGATCGACGCTCTGGAGCAGGAACACCTTCTCGATCAAATCCATTTGCTCGTCCCCTGAACCATGTGTTCGGTCAACCGGGCCGGCCAGCCGGGCGAGCGCCTCGCGCAGACCTGGATCGTCCGGTGTGTAGCCCTTCAACGCCTCCGCCGTTCCGTTCGGATCGGCCTCGTGACTCGCCACCAGCGCAAGCCGCGCCAGCCAGACGTCTTCATCATCCCACAACGGTCGCAGCCCGTCCACCACCTCCGGCGGCGTGTCGGCGGCCGCGCCGGCCGGGAACAACAGCGGCCGCAGCATCGAGAAGCGTGCGTGTCCGATCGTGCTCTCCAGCCACTCGAGCGCGTTCGCCCTGGGGCGGTCTTCCCCGCTTTCGATCGCCAGAAAGCTCCGGTACATGCCACGCTGTGAGTAGAGTAAGCCGAGCCACCGGAAGACGCTTTCACGTCGATCCGTCACTGCCTCCTCGAGAGACTCCCTCAGGAGCGTAGAGACACGAGAAGCCGGCAGGGCCGCCGCAACCCTGGCTGCGGCGTCATAGCTGCTCACCGCCGCGACCTCTCGGTCCATCGCTTCCAGTATCCTCTCGTCCGGGAAAGCGAGCCTGTCGCTTCCCGTGCGTAACCGGCTCAGCGCCCGAAGGGCCCGATTGTCGAGAATCTGTTCCGTCTCGGGAAGCATGTAGGCCGTAATCAGGGCATCCACGCTCGCCTCTGAGGGAATGTCGCCGAGAACGGTCGGTATGCTGCGTCGCACCGCCGGATCGGTCTCCCGTTCACTCAGTGCAGCCGTGAGCGCGGGGAGTGCGTCGTCTCCGCGATCCGCCAGCGCCGTGCGAGCGGCCCCACGCGTACGCCCGTTCCCCAGCCCCGCCACCGTCACGTCGATCATCTCGCGGGTCCCCAGTCGTCCCGCGCTCGTCACTGCGGCCGCGGCCACCTCGTCGTCTCGATCGGTCACCAGTCGTCGGACGACATCCGTGACCTGAGCCTCCGCGGGCAGGAGGCCCGCGGCCGCCGCCAGTTCCAATCGACCGGTGCGGTCGTCCCCATCGAGCGCCGCGAGATGGTCGGCGAAGAACGGGCGGGCGACCCTGCTGGCCACTTCTGGCTCGACCGCATCCGCCAGACATGTCAGTGCCGCGGCCCGGGTACGTGCGTCGTTGGATCGCAGCAAGGACGCGTAGAGGTCTTCGGCGGCGGCATCGGCGCGGGCGGCGAGCGCCCTGACCGCTCGCTCCCTCACCCCGGCGTCGTCGTCGGACAACATCCTCTCGAGGGATTCCCGACGCGCTCCATCGGGTGCGCGGGCGAGAATCTCGAGCGATCGCCGCCGAATCTGCGTCGTATTGTGACGCAGCAGGGCGTCGAGCTCGGTACTGAACGCCTCTGCCGACTCCTCCGCGCCCTGCTCGATCAGGTCCAGCCCGAAGGCGATCTTGACGGGCTCCTCGTCGGAAAGCGCCGAGCGTACCATCTCGCGGGCCTCGGGTCCGAGGATCGGAACGTACGTGCCCCTGAAGCTCGCGAAGCGTCCTTCGATCGACGTGGCCAGGCTGCGGACGTACTCTCTGCGAATCCGCAGGAACGCGACGAGCAGGCACACTGCGGTCCCCACGCCGATGAACCCGATGATCACGAGCCGATTGAGGACGGACATCCCTTCCGTCATCATGACCAGGCCGAGGATGATCAGGCCGGACAGGACTTTCCCGAGGCCCTTCTCGACGGCCACGTCGATGTAGGCTTTCGCCTTGAGCTTGATGCCGTCGGGGACTGGCACGTACAGGATTTCCCGACCGGTCCGCTCCGCCGAATATCTGAACATCCGTTCACTGGTTCGGGCGATGACCGCGAGCGGCAGCGACAGGGCGGTCGCGAGCGCTCCTGTGGCGAAGATCATCACCACCGGGAAGATGAGAACGGCCACGCCCGCGCCCCAGCGACGGAGGATCGGCCGCAGTGCGAGCAGCACGAGGATCGGGAGCCACTGCGTGGCAGCATCGACGAGACCGAGGAAGCCGCTCACGCGATCGAGGTCGACAAAAACCTCGCGGATCAGCGTCTTGTATTGATAATCGACGAACTGCTTCACGAGCACGGTGAGCAGAACCGTCAGGGCGATAAGCCGGACCTGACGGTTCGCGAAGATGTCGCGGAATTCCTTCGTCGAGAGCGCGTCGTCCTCTCGGTCCCGGCTCCGCCCGGCATCGGGATCCTCGCGTCGCCAGACAAGGATGAGCCCGAACGCGAACAGGACGATCGCCCCACTCGCCACGAGGAGGAGATTGGCCGTGCCGACCCGCTGGGCGAAAAAGGCCGTGATCCCGCCACCAATGGCCGCTCCCATCGATCCGGCCGCGATGACGAGCGGGTACGCGCGTTTCGCGTCCCGGGCGTTGTAGAAGATCTGGGTCGCCATGAAGAACTGGGTCACCAGCGCGGCCACCATCAGGTCGTACCAGCCATAGAAGGCCATTCCGAAGGTCGCGCTGCCCGGCAGATACAGGAACCGGAAGAGCACCATGCTGGCCGCGAAGAACAGTGCGACCCCCGGGATCAGCTCCTTCCATCGGATCCGGTCGGCCAGCCGGTTGTACAGCGGTACGAACACGACCACGATCGCGCTGACGAAGTAGACCTGGTAGAAGTCTCCCGGCTCCAGGCCGTCCAGAGCGATCGCATCCCGGATCGGGCGCAGGACGCCGACGACGAAGATGACGAGGAAGCTGAGCCCCATCATCGCGAGGAGCTTGGTGAAATCGCGGCTCTTCCTGAGTGCCGCGACCGACGCCGCGCGAGAGCCCTTACTCATTCGCGAAGCCGCTTACAGGTCGGAGGCCGGGTCGCGGCTGGGTCGTCACCGTGGCGGCACGACCGAGTAGATGTTGTCCTTGTGCCGGGGACACAGCTCGTTGAGATCCTCGATGTCGCTTCCATCGCGGTCCCGGGCCTGGTAGCGGCGGAGCAACTCGGCCCACCCGGCCTGGAAGGCCTCCATGTCGGCCGCGACGATGTAGTCCACGAGGTTCCACTCGTCTCCCCATGCGTGCGTGAGTATCCCGTAGCCCAGCAGCACTCCCTCCGAGACGAGCTCGTCCGCCACCTCGCGCCACGTGCCGTTCAGAATTGAGACCGCGTCGTCAAGGTCGCCGACGCCACACTGGTAGTAACGCATCGTCGCGAGCCCCGGGGTGGCCGCTTCCTGTGCCGCCGACGTCGCGGGCCAGCCCGCGAGCAGAACGACCGCTAGTACTGCTGAACCGATTCTACCTTTCATCACACACCTCCGCTCGGATACCGATAGGCAGCCGCCAATGTATGGAGGAGGACTCCGAGGGAGTAGCCGTATGAAAGGGAGGCCCGGCCGCACGACCCGCGGGGAGCGGGACCGTACGACCGGGGAAGCGGCCGGGAGGCAGCCGCCTCTCGTCTGTCAGTTCGCCAGACGAACCACCAGGTCCTGCGCGACGAGGTCGAACATCTGCTGCAGCTGAGCCGTGGACGGCGCGAAGAACGCGCGACCCTGTGGCTGGTTCGTATCGACGATGCCATCCTCGTTGGCGATCTGGCGGAGGTAGTCCAGGTCGGGGGTCAGCATCGGGTTGGCATGTCCGGGGTTCCCGAGCGCGACGACGTAGATCACGGCCCCTTCGTTGCGCAGCGCGTCCGCCATCGTGAGACCGCTCTGTCCTGCCTGTGCCCGCACCGTGGGCTCATCCCAGCCGAAGCAGTCCACCCAGTCCGCACACCCGTCCGGGGTCGCCTGCGTGTTCAGTGAAATCGCGTCGGGGTTGTCGAAGTAGCCACGGATCGAGTTCGTGATGATCGTGTTCGCCGCGATCACACGGTCCTGCGCGTTGCCCGGCGGACCGACTGGGACGCGCAGAGCGGTAGGTCGCCCATCGGTGAAGAAGACGACGACCTTCCCGGAACGCGGACGGACCGCCGGTCCCTGCATCTGCTGCAGGGCGAGCCGAAGGCCCTCCCCCACGTTGGTGTCGCCCGCGGGTTGGATGGCATTGATCGCGTTCCGAACCGGCGTGGTGAAGCTGTGGGACATCCCGAAGCGCTCCATTGCCGTGACCTGGAACGAGACCAGGCCGAGCTGGTCGATCGAGTCGTCGAAGTGCCCCACGAAGTTGCTAGCCGCGGTCTGCAGGCTTCCGAAGCTGTTCGTTGCTCCGAGGGATCCGGACTGATCGAGAACGAGCACAAGATCGATCGGCGGTACCGCGGCGGTGGCACTAACGCCGAGGTCCAGGTCGTTCTGTCCCAGCACCTTCATGAAGATGGTCGGGATCGTCCGGTTCGCCCGCATCGTTACCGTGTTCTCGCCCCGGTTGTTGATTCCGAACTCGATCGAGGTGCTCACACCGCCGCCGGATTGGACGCCATTCGCTTTCGCGACCGCCGCGGCTTCCGACTGGGCGGCGGCCTGTCCGAGTCGCAGGGCCCGCGCGGCGGCGAGGGACCCCGCGTCCACGGCGCGACCGAGTCGGACGCGCTCGACGTAGCCCCGACCGAGATCTACCGCGAGACCGGTCGAGGCGAGCATCATCACCATCGCCACCGCGACGAGCGCGATGATTCCGCCGCTCTCGTCCTCGAGTACTCTGCCCGTGAAGCTGTTCTGCCTTGTGGGGAAGCGCATCAGAACACCGTCCGATCGTAAAGCGTGTCGGGTACGACGGCCTGTACCAGGGCGTCGAGAGGCGTGAAGGGCTGGTAGGGAGCGAAGATCTCCACGACGTAATACGATTTCCCGTCTGTCAGCCCCTGTCCGACGAGCGGCACGGCAGGAGCCCCGAGCGCGCCGAGCCGCGACATGCCGAAATAGCCGGCGGTGGACACTTGATCGAGGACCACGGGAACACCGCCCTGCACTTCGACTTCGCTCGCCACCACGCCGCCACCAGCGGAGAGCCCGATGGTCGCCCCGTTTTGGGCGGTCACGTTCATGACCGAGTCGAGGCTCGCGCCCCGGGAAGCCATGTTCGCCCCCTCGCGAGAGAGACCCGATATCGAGTGAGTGACGTCGAGCAACATCCCGAGCTCGAGGATGCCGAACGTCACGGTCAGGAGTACGGGCAGGGTCAACACGAGCTCCACCAACCCCTGGCCTCGATCGTACCGGCGTCGCCGGCGAGACTGGATCCCCATCAGAACGCCGGCTCGTTCATGACGGCCGTCGAGACCGTGAAGTCCACGAAGCCGTTCCCGAACAGTCGGGATATGGGCGCGAGGGTGAACGTGTACCGGTAGGTCGCGTCGATCTGGACGATCTCGCCGGGTCCACCGCCGTCCGGGGGAGACAGCGAGATCCCCGTCACATCCACGTTCAGGTCGGCCGCCTTGTCCACGATCACCTGAACGATCGACGTCGAGCGGGACATCGGCTGACCGGTCTGCTGGTCGATCAGGTTCTGTCCCGTAACCGCGAAGCGGGCCGCCTCTGAGACGGCATTGCGGAGGGTGAGGCGGGTGTAGAAGTGCTTCCCGAACTCGAAGATCCCGGCCAGCAGCAGAAGCACGAGGGGGAGCGCCATCAGAAACTCGACGGCGCTCTGCCCTCGCTGCCCCAGCCTGCCCTTACGTCGGATCGAGCGTTTCATCCGTTTTGCGCGTCTCCAGCCGTCCGCGCGCTGCCTGGCTCCCGCCCAGCCCGACCCGTCCACCCACTGCCCGGCTCACGCCGCAATGGTCCCGGTTCGCTAAGACCCTCCCCCATGGAGGCTTACGAAGCCGCTCTCATCGCGAGCGGCCGTTACCGGTGAAGGGGGGGCAGGGGCAACGGCTGTACCACCCAACCGGTCGCAGCGGGGGCGCCTGCACTCGTAGATGCTGTAAACTATTGTAAAATAAGGATTTAGCAGGTATAGTATTAGAGGTACATGGAAGTCACTGCCACGCAAGCACTTACGGCGACTTGTGGCACGGCTCCGACAAGATGATGCGGGGCTGCTGCAGCCGGGTGTGGGCCGGGCTCGACGGTTCAGGGCGAAACGGGCTGGATTTCCGGCGGGTCCACCCGCATGTTCCCGGCTTCGGGGCGTAGCGCAGTCCGGTAGCGCACCTGCTTTGGGAGCAGGGGGTCGCCGGTTCGAATCCGGCCGCCCCGACTGGCTTAAGGGGAAACGGCGGCCTAGTGGGTGCGCAAGGAGTGCGGGCCGTGAGGGGAGGCCAAGCGATCCAGGCGACCGCCGCCAGCCAGTCCTTTCCGGCTGCGTGACAGGACGGCACGGCGATCAGGTCGTTGCCCTGACCGAAAGGGCCATGTCGCGCTTATAGTCGAGCAGGACGCCTCCCAGCACGTCTTCGATGAACCCGCACGGGTCGTCCCGGTAGCGCTCCCTGATCGTCTCGAGGTCAGCGCCACCGTCCCGCGGTTCGAGTAGCTCACCGAACTCTCTTACGAGGCGTCGTACCCGCGTCTCAGGCCGCATTGCAGGCCCCCGCCGACGGCACGCCCTTGACCCTCGCTTGACCGCCCCGCGTGACCTTCGTGGCATCGGAAGGGGAGGTCAGGATGAAGATGTCGTTGTGCCTCACGGTCGTTGCTTCGGTCTTGACAGGCTGTTCGGCTCCTACGGGACGGGAGCGCCCGCCGCCGACTCCGAACTGTCAGGTTCACGTCGAGCTGGAAGTCTCGGTCCGAACGACCGGAGATCACCCCGATCTGAACGGATACCTCGTGCTCGCCTATCCCGCAGACCTCAGGGTGCGGTTGGAATGTGGTGTCGAGTATGATGGCCCCACGCACCCATCTTTTGCTCAAGCTGACGTCAACGACGATGTGACGGTGAGAGTGCCGGGGGACCGATGGCGCGTGACACTCCAGGACGTCGCGGAGCACTGCGTGGTCGCCGACGCAGAACTCGTCGAAGGCCGCGGGGGCACACCCAACGTTTGGGAGCGATTGGTCGAGCCCCCCCCGGCTCGGCGATTCCATTACGGTCCTGTCGAGCTCGACGTGAGCTGTCCGTAAGAGCGAGGTTCTCTGCCCGCGCCGTCGGCGGCGTAAGCGGGTTTCCGTTTCCCCGGCTACGCTTCGCGCGTGTCCACGGACGAATTGCTTTGATCTCGAAGTTCATCGGCATGGGTACCTCCGATACGACTCTTGCCGGCGAAAAAAGGGGCAACTCCCGTGTTGTCAGCCCCTACACGGGATTCGGGCGGACGTTCGGCTCAGGGACCCGAGGTGCCGTCGGCCAACGCCTGGATCCAGGGCATCGCGGCCCTCAGCGCCCGGGCGCGATGGCTAGTCCGGGCCTTCGTCTCCGCCGGAAGCTCGGCGTACGTGGAGGTCCCGCCTTCCAGTACGAAGAGGGGATCGTAGCCGAAGCCCCCTTCCCCGCGGGGCTCCTGAGCGATCGCACCGTGGACCGCCCCCTCGAATGTGGCGTACTCGAGATCGTCGACGATCGCGATCGCGCATCGGTAGTGGGCGCCCCGCTCCCCGACCGGCGTGTCGCTGAGCCGTTCCAGGAGCCAGAGGTTGTTCGCCCTGTCCCTTCCCCACTTCTCGACCCGGTCTTCCGGCGCGAAACGCTTCGTTCGGACCCCCGGCCCCCCGCCCAATGCGTCGACACACAGCCCCGAATCGTCGGCGAGTGTGGGAACGCCGGTGCGGTGGTGGAAGTACCGGGCCTTCGAAAGGGCGTTGCCCTCGAAGGTCTCGAACGGCTCCAGATCCGCCTCCTCGGCCAACTCCGGGAGCCCCAGGTCGTCGAGGCCCAGGAACTTGATCGGCGCGTCGGAGAGCAGCTCGCGGATCTCCGCGAGCTTGTGGGCGCTACGGGTGGCGACCAGAAGCGGACCGGTCAGTCCGCCCAAAGAGCCTCCCCGGTGAGTCTGCCCGATAGCCCCGGGTGCGCCTTCCACAGGTAAAGTCCCATCGCTCCCGCCGCGAGGAAGTTCCCGACCATGATCGACCACCAGGCCACCTCGGCGAGAACCCACCGACCGAGGACCGCGACCATGGAGACGAAGAACACGTTGAACACCACGAGCAGTACGACGAGCCCCAGCGCGAGAGGCGGAAACTGCTCGACCTGAAACACGATCGCGGCGAGGGCCACGCCGAAGACAAGGAAGAACGAGAAGTGGATGATGGAATACGCGAGAACTGGTCCCGCTCCGACCTCGATCGCGTCCGGGCTCGCCCCACCCTCGAAAAGGACCGTGGCCAGCGCGGAGGGCGTGAACAGTGGCTCGCGAAGAACGGAGTCCACGATGAGGAACCACACGGCGACCACGACGGCTCCCAGCAGACCCGCGATGATCCCGCGCCGCGTCACATCGTGAGCCTGGAGAAAGCTCATCATCCCTACCATCCCCGGCTCCGTGCTGACCCAGTGGAGGTGGGTGAACATCACGATGCCCGCGAGGGTGTTGCCGAAGAAGACGGCTGGCCACCCGGGGGCGGACAGCACGAGCTCGGTGGGGGCTCGGACGAGCCCGACGTAGAACACCAGTGAGCAGGCGAACAGGCCGTAGGCCGCTCCGATCAGGATATTTCGCGGTAATCCGGCCCAGTCGATGAGGATGGCGGCCAGAACGCCCAGCGTACCCCACGCGGCGAAGTGGAGGACGGTGTAGGCTGCGATCACGCCCGCCGTGGGCTCGGCGGCGGCCCCCTGAACGATCGCGCCCCACAGGAACGCAGGGGTCCGAAACCCTGCCCCCTGCCCCAGGTCATAGAAGAAGAAGAGGATTGCCAGTACGACTCCCGCCAGGAGTCCGGCGACAAGACCGTCTCTCAGTGCACGTGGCGGCGGAGTCATTGGGTCCCTCCTGTCAGCGGGTCACGTCTTGTCCAGCGCGAGCACCAGAAGCAGTAGCGGCAGATAGATGACGGAGTACTTGAAGACGCGGCGGGCGTGCCGGTTCGCGTCACCCCAGAACCGGATGGCGAGCCATAGGAATACGAGGCCGAGCGCGACCGCAGTGCCCAGATAGAAGATGCCGGCGAGCCCCAACGGAAACGGGAGGACACTGACCGGGAGCAGGAGCACCGTGGACCAGAGGGTCTGCATCCGGGTCTGGCGCGCCCCTTCATCGCCGACGGACAGCGTCCGGATCCCGGCGGCCTCGTAGTCCTTTCGGAGTATCCACGCGAGCGTGAAGAAGTGTGGCAGCTGCCAGACGAAGAGGATCGCGAAGAGCGCCCAGCCCCCGGCTGCGAGCGATCCGGTGGCTGCGGTCCAGCCGCCCAGCGCTGGAAGAGCGCCGGGCACCGCGCCGACGATCGTCGACGACGAGTGGATCTTCTTCAGGGGCGTGTACATGAAGTCGTAGCTCACGAACGTGGCGAGAGCCAACGCGGCCGTGAGGACGTTGGTCATGAGTCCGAGGTAGGCGATCCCGCCGGCGGCGAGGACCCCGGAGAAGACCGCTGCCGGCAGCGTGCGGACCCTTCCGGCGGGCAGCGGGCGGTTGCGAGTGCGAGCCATGAGCGCGTCGATGTCGCGCTCGATCACCTGGTTCACGCCGCTGGTTCCGGCGGCGACCAGTGCGACTCCCAGCATCGCGTGGGCGAACGCGATCACGTCGAACCCGCCGCCGCTTCCGAGGTAGAACCCCGCGGCCGCCGTAAGCACGACCAGCGTCGTAATCCGCGGCTTGGTCAGCTGCAGATAGTCGCCCGGGCCCGGACGTCGAGCGACGGGGACCTCTTCAGACCCATGCGCCGCGGCCAGACTACCCCTGTTCACGAGGGTCTCCGATCCCACTCATCGCTCCGATCCGGACGTTGTTCCACCGCACCCACGATGATCGAGTCACTCATGAGGGGCAACGTCGAGGAGGCGTCGGGACTTCACGGAACGATCAGCTCGCCGTTCTCGTGGACCGTGATCGCGTCGACCGGACAGGCGGCGCAGGCAACGAGCAGTTCTTCCCGAGTGGCGGACTCCGGAGCGGCGAAGACGGCGATTCCTTCGTCGTCCAGATCGAAGGCGGCCTCGGATTCGGCGATGCAGTCTGCGTACCCCACGCAGGTGTCTCGATCGATCCCGATGTGCAGCCCGTGGACGACCCGCGTCTCCCGGCTCGCTTCAGACAACCCTACGTCCTCTGGTCACCGCAGGTAGTAGACGACCAGATACGCGGTCAGGAGAATCGCCACCCACAACACGGTCGTGCCGGTCGACCACGTGCGGCCCCAGAGCCCCTCGGGTCCGTGGTGCCGATACACGCTCCCGACGACGCCTCTCACCGTCTCGACCGTACCACCGACAAGGCGCTGGTAGGCGGCCGCGCCGGCATGCCCGAGCGCCCCGAACATCCGCGGCAGCGCCCGACGATACACCCACTCCGCGTCCAGATTCGTGGATCGGAGCTCGGGTGGGTAGAGCCCCGAGAGCTTGAGCCACGTGAAGGCGAGAGCCGAGAAGAAGAGAATCTGAAGCTGGGTGATCACGTGCCCCATCGTGTACGGAACGTACTCGACCGGGAACGGCAGCATCCGGTAGAGGAAGGCGTTGGGGAACGTCCCGTTGAAGACGCAGAGGACCGCCGCGATCGTCATGGCGACCAGCATGCTCCGCGGCGCTTCCTTGCAGCGGATTCCCGAGTCGTGCGCGAAGAACGCGAAGAACGGGATCTTGATCCCCGCGTGGTGGAACACGCCCGCGGAGGCGAACAGAAGGAGCAGCCACACGACATCGTAGCCGCCCTCGAGCGCGGCGGTCATCACCATCGACTTGCTGACGAACCCGCTGAAGAGGGGGAAGGCGGAGATGGAGGCAGCCCCCACCATGCAGAGCACTGCCGTCTTCGGCATGCTCTTGTACAGTCCCCCGAGATCGCTCCCGTTCATCCGGCCCGTGCGATACAGAACGGCCCCCATCGACATGAACAGAAGTCCCTTGAACAGGACGTCGTTGAATGCGTGAGAGATCGTCCCGTTGAGCGCCAGTTCCGTTCCGATCCCGACACCCACGACCATGAACCCGATCTGGTTGATCATGCTGTAGGCGAGAACGCGACGCAGATCGTTCTCGATCACGGCGAAGAAGATCGGGAACGCCGCCATGGTGGCGCCGACGAAGACGAGCGCTTCGGTGCCGGCGAACCCGCGAGCGAGGGAGTACACCGCCACCTTCGTCGTAAAGGCGCTGAGGAAGACGGCACCGCCGACGGTCGCCTCCGCGTACGCATCCGTCAGCCAGTTGTGGAGCAACGGAAATGCGCACTTGATGCCGAACGCGATGAAGATCAGGTCGCGGCCCAGGCTGCCCACCCCGAGATGACCGAAGGCGATCGAGCCCGTTTCGCTCGCGTGGATCAGAATGCCGGCCAGCAACAGCACTCCCGATCCCACCTGGATCAACAGATACCTCATCCCGGACCGGTAGGCTCTTTCGGTCCCCCGCGCCCAGACAAGGAAGACCGAGCTGATCGCCAGAATCTCCCAGAACACGAACAGCGTGATCAGATCGCCCGCCATCACCGCGCCCACCGCCGCCCCGGCGTATACGAGCGCCGCGACGAACTCGAGGCTCCCCTTCGACGACTTGAGCGAGAAGACGAGCCCGATGAACGCGGCGAGGTGGAACAGGTAGCCGAACAGCCGGCTCAAGCCGTCGATGCGGACGAGCGTAAGCTCGTAGGTGAACAGGGGGACCTGACCGAAGGTGCCTTCCCCGATGCCGTAGAAGTACGCGAAGCCGAGGAGGGGCAGAGCCAGGACGTACGCCCGCTGGAGCCGGCCTCGCAGCAGTGGGACGAGCAACGCACCGAGAATCATGACGGCGCCGGGAGGGAGGCTACCGATCATAGTAGTCCTCATCCCGCATCAGGACCTTCCGCATCTCCTTCGCGATGAGCACCAGGATGACGCAGGCCACGAATCCGTATATCGAGTAGAAGCCCGGCAGTCCCTCCCACGTCCGCTCCGCGTGTCGAAGCTCGTGGCCGCCCATCCAGACGATCACGAGGTTCGCGATGTCGGCGAGGAATACGAGTCCGCAGGCGACGTACAGGCCGCGCAGGACCCTCTTCACATTCTTCGGATCGTCGAAGATGTGCTTCCTGCCGTTCGAATCGCCGGTCATGGCAGGCCTCCTACGAGCGGAACCAGAAGTCGGTAGACCTCATCTGCGAAGAAGAACCAGACGATGCACCCCGCCGCCGTGAAGCAGAGGGGGATGACGCAGAGCAACGGGGCCTCTTTGATCGGCGGACGCTCCGGACCGTCGGGCGGGGGCGAGAAGAACCCGCGGATCGGGATCGGCAACAGATAGGCGATGTTCAACAGCGAACTGATCATCAGTACCGCGACGAAGATCACCTGCCCGGTGTCCGCGGCGCCGAGGGCCAGATACCACTTGCTCCAGGTCCCACCGGCCGGCGGAAGCCCGATGACGCTGAGGGCCCCGATCGCGAACGCGCCCATCGTGAAGGGCATCGAACGACCCAACCCGCGCATGTCGCTGATCTCCGTCTTGTGCGTCGCGACGTAGATCGCCCCGGCGCAGAAGAACAGGGTGATCTTGCCGAAAGCGTGCATCGCGATGTGCATGCCCCCGCCGATCACTCCGAGCGCGTTGGCGGTGGCCGCGCCGAGGACGATGTAGGAGAGCTGGCTGACGGTCGAATAGGCCAGCCGACGCTTGAGGTTGTCCTGCTGCATCGCGATCAGCGAGGCGAGGAGGATGGTCGTGCCCGCCGCGTACATAAGCCAGACGTTGGCGCCCGTGCTCGTGAGGAAGTCGAGACCGAAGACGTACACGACCACCTTCAGCACGGTGAATACACCGGCCTTCACGACCGCGACGGCGTGCAGCAGGGCGCTCACGGGAGTCGGTGCCACCATGGCCGCCGGCAGCCACCGGTGAACCGGCATGATCGCCGCCTTCCCGGTCCCGAACGCATACAGGACGAGGAGTGCCAGAACGACGCCGTCGCTCGCTTTACCCGCGAGAATGCCGCCTTCGGTGAAGTCCAGCGTTCCCGCCACGACCCAGGTCCAGACCACGGCCAGCAGGAGCAGTCCCACGGAAGTGGACATGAGGACCGTCAGATAGGTCCGGGCCCCCTTCATGGCCTTCTCCGTGCCCGCATGGGATACGAGCGGATACGTCGCGAGCGTGAGGATCTCGTAGAACACGAACAGGGTCAGGACGTTTCCGGCCAGAGCCACGCCCATCGCACCGAAGATGGAGATCGCGAACGAGATGTAGTACCGGGTCTGATTCTGCTCGTGGTGTGCCCGCATGTACCCTATCGAGTACACCGAAGTCACGATCCACAGGCCCGAGGCCACGAGCGCAAAGAGCATCCCCAGAGGCTCGAGCGTGAACGTGACGCTCAGACCCGGGAACATCTCGAGACACGTAACGGTGGGACGCTCGCCTGCAATAACGCCCGGAACCAGCGAACTCACGACGGAGAACAGGGCGACGCCCGTCAGCAGCGTCGCGCCCTCCCGGAGATTCGGGCTCCGGTGAAGCAGCAGAATCGCCAGGGCTCCGACAAGCGGGAGCGAGAGGATCAGGACCATCGCCGCGCTTCCGCTCACGGGCCGCCGCCCAGAAGCGCCTCCGCCGCGGCCCGTGCGATGCCGGCCGAGCGTGTCGTCATCAACCCGAACACGATCGTCGCGCCGATCAGGACCCACGTGGGCACGAGCATGCTCAGCGGAGCCTCACGGACATCGGCGTCGGGGTCGTTCGGTTTCTTGAAGTACGCCGTTTCAACGACCCGCCAGACGTAGGCCAGGGCCAGCAGCGAGCTGAGAAGGAGCAGGGCCGCGACCCACCACCAGCCTTGTTCGAGAGCCGCCTGGATCAGGTACCACTTGCTGATGAACCCGACGGTGACGGGCACGCCGATCAAGCCAAGGCCTCCGATCACCCAGGCCATCATCGTGAAGGGCATGCGTCGGCCGAGACCTCGCATGTCCTCGAGGTCCACGGAGCGGAGGCTGAACATGATGCAGCCCATCGCCATGAACAGTCCGCCCTTCATCAGCGCGTGGTTGAAGAGGTGGACGATGCCTGCGGTCAGACCGGTGACCGTTGCGAAGCTGATCCCGAGGGTCATGTAGCCGATCTGCGCCACGCTCGAGTAGGCGAGCATCCGCTTGATGTCCGTCTGGAAGATCGCGACCGCCGAGGCGACGAAGATCCCCACGATCGAGAGCGGCATCAGTATGGTGTCGAGGGAGATCGCCTCGAACACGAAGTCCGCCCCGAACACGGTGAACACGAAGCGCAGGAGAATGTAGACCGAGACCTTCGTGGCGGTCGCCGCGAGAAAGGCCGTCACCGCCGAGGGCGCATACGCATAGGCGTTCGGGAGCCAGACGTGAAGCGGGAACAACGCCATCTTCAGGCTGATCCCCACGGTCAGGAAGCCGAACGCCACGCGAACCGTCCTGAGCCCGGATTCGGTCGGCAACCGTGCGGCCATGTCTGCCATGTTCAGCGTACCGGTCGTCATGTACATGAGACCGATGCCGATCAGGATGAAGGTCGCGCCGATCGTGCCCATCACGAGGTATTGGAAGGACGCCGGTAGCGCCTTCCTTTCGCCCCCCATGGCGATCAGCGTGTAGGAGGACAGGGCCGAGATCTCGAGGAATACGAACAGGTTGAACAGGTCGCCCGTGATCGCGATTCCCAGAAGGCCGGTCAGACACAGCAGGTAGACCGTGCAGAAGAGGTAGTGGCTGCTGCGGGGCATCTCCGCAGTGATTGACTTCGGCGCGTAGGACATCACGATCGCGCCGATCGCAGATACGAATACGAGGACGAAGGCACTGAGGAGATCGACGCGATACTCGATCCCCCACGGCGCGGCCCACCCACCCATCTGATACCCGAGCGGCCCGCTCGAGAGCACCCGTTCGAGGAGGGTCACGGACAATCCGAACGTCAGCCAGCACACCAGGATCGCGAACGGGACGACGAGGCTCCGTCGTCGCAGGAGGACGCAGATCGGCGCGGCGATCATCGGGACGATGATCTGAAGGACCGGGAGGTGCTGCTCCATCAAGTTCCCGCGTCCATGGCGTGGATCTCGTCCTCTTCGATCGACTCGTACGCCTCACGGATCCGCACTACGAGCGCCAGCGCGACCGAGGTCGTCGCGACGCCGACCACAATTGCGGTCAGGATCAGTACGCCCGGGAGCGGGTTCGAGTAGACGGTAAAGTCGTCACTCATGATCGGAGCCGTGCCACCACGGACCTTGCCGACCGACACGTAGAGCAGAAAGACGGACGTCTGGAAGATGTTCAGGCCGATGACCTTCTTGATCAGGTTGCCACGCGAAATCACCACGTAGAAACCCGTCATCATGAGAAAGATGACGACCCAGTAGTTGTAGTAGTCGATCACGGTCTCGATCATGCGCGGCCCCGCCCCGCGAAGGTCGCGAAGACCGTGATCATCACCGCGGCAACGGTCACGCCCACCCCGAACTCAATGATGAGGAGCCCCCAGTGCTGCCCGTGTTCGGGATGCTCGGGGGTGAAGGCGCCGTACTCGAGAAAGGCGCCGCCCAGGAGCATCGTCACCACGCCCGTCCCGGCGAAGATGAGAACGCCGATCGCGAGAAGGACCTCGAGGACCCGCGGGGGGGCGACCCGCCTGACGGCGGACAGCCCGAAGATCAGGGCGTAGAGGACGAACCCCGCCGCGAAGATAACGCCTGCCTGGAATCCACCCCCCGGGCCGTAGTCCCCATGGAACTGCACATAGAGGGCGAACAGCAGGATGAAGGGGATCAGGGTCTTCGCCATCACCCGCAGGATGCTCAGGCGGGTCATGCGTCCTCCCCCGTCTCGTCGCCCTCGCCGTCCGCGGCCGGGCGAGATCGGCTGCCCCGCAGCAGCACGAGCACGCCGATCCCGGCTGTGAAGATCACGACGGTTTCGCCAAGCGTGTCGTAGCCCCGATAGCTCCCCAGCACCGCCGTCACGACGTTCGGCACGTGTATGTCGTGATCCGCGCGCTCGACATATGAGGGGTCGGGGTAGGTGTTCGCCGGGGACGTGGGATCTCCGAACGCCGGCATGTCGGTCGTTCCGTAGGCCAGGACGGCACCCGTGATGATGACCACCGTCAGCGGCAAGATCGGCGAGCGAACCTGGGCCTTCGCCCTGGACGTCGTGAGCGCCAGCGTGGCCAGCACCAGCACGGTGGAGATGCCCGCCCCAACCGCGGCCTCCGTAAACGCCACGTCGGGCGCATCCAGCAGGAGCATCCAGGAGGCCCCGAGGAAGCTGTAGATCCCCATGAGCATCACGGCCGGAAGCAAACCGCGCATGCGGACGACCGCGATCGCCGTGCCGGCCAGCAGCGTGAGGATCATGATCGTGACGAGTTCGACTTCCAGGCTGACGATGCTGGGCGTCATGCCGGCTCCTCGTCGAGGGGGTCGGCCTCGCCGTCGGCCGTCTCTGGATGCAGTCCGCTGGCGAGCGCCGCCTTCGCGAGCGCGTGCGTCGCGGTCGGACTCGTGATCCAGAGCAGGAAGAGGATCATGACCAGCTTGACCGTGACGAGCGTCGGGCCTGAATAGAGCATCAGCCCGGTGAGAATGAGGCCCGCACCGAGCGTGTCGGTGATTCCCGCGCCGTGCATGCGCGTGAAGAAATCCGGGAGCCGCAGAACCCCCACGCCGCCGATCACGGCGAAGATCGCCCCGAGCAGCAAGAGTACCGTTCCGGTGATTTGAAGTATGGCTTCCATCAGCTCTCGCTCGTCCCGAGGTCCTCTTCGGGATCCCCGAAGTGGCCGTACCACGAGAACTTCAGAACAGCGATCACGCCGATGAAATTCATGAGCGCGTAGACGAGCGCGAGGTCGAGGAAGTCCGGACGCCCGGTCAAAAAGCCCATCACCGAGATGAGCAATACTGTCTTCGTTCCGAACATGTTCAGCGCGAGGATGCGGTCAAACACCGTGGGGCCCCGGCTGGCGCGGATGAGCGCGATGCCCATAGTGACGAGGATGGCGGCCATCGCCGCGGCGAAGGTCATCCGCCGTCCCCCTCCAGCCGTTGAACACGGCGGTCCATCTCCCCCGTCTCGACCCCATCCGCCGCTTCCGCGGACAGCGCGTGGACGGTGATCATGTCGCCATCCGTATCCACGGACACCGTGCCCGGCGTCAGCGTGATCGAATTAGCGTAGATGACCCTGGCGAGATCGGTTCGCTGCCCCGCCCTCACTCGGATGACCCGCGGACTGATGGGCAGACGCGGATTAAGAATGCGCGCCGCCACATCGAGGTTCGCCTTGACGATCTCGAGAAAGAGCCACGGCAGATACACGATCATCCGGAGCGGGATCGCGAGGGACTGAAGGCCGTCTTCCTCTATGCGCATCCGGCGCGTGATGTACAGCGTCAGGATGACCGACGCCAAGCCGAGCGTCAGAAGGAGGCCGGTGAAGTGCCACGACCACAGAATCCAGGCCCCCGCCAGCGCGACGAGAAGACTGATCGCGTCCCTCAAGGGCGGGTCCCGGGCGCACGATGCGCGCTATTTGAGACGGCTTCGATCATGAGGAGGAACCTCAGGGTCGATTCAGTTGTCGGTCAGTATGTCTGGTCGATCTGGATCCTGCGGTTGAGGACCCACTGCCACCGGCCGAAGAAGTCGATCGCGTCCGGATACTGGATCACGATCTCGATTCGGTCGCCTGGCAACCGCCGGATCGTCGCTCGACCGGCGGGGGCAGGAAGTTGGAGTTCCGCGGCCTGCGCTGCAATGGCATCCCGGATCTCCTGGTCCTCGAGCTCTGCGGCGAGTCCGGCCTGCTGCCGGACTTCGCTCTGGAGCTGGCGATAATCGATCTCGCTTCCGGCGAAGAGGACGGCGACGTAGCCCACGACGACCAGGATCGCGAGTCCGACGAGGCACCCTACCCTGCTCGCCCCTGCGGATCGGTTCACACTACCACTGTGACTGGGCACCATCGACCACCTTCTGAACGAGGTTCTCGATTGCGACGATCGTTCCCTGCTCTTCAGTCTCGCTGCCCGGGACGTATTCGCCAGCTCCGGTCAGGCCGGAGCTGGCCCAGATGATCGCGTTCTCCTGGCGATCGAGGATCTCGATACTCGCGGAGATCGTGACCCGTCGCTGGAATACGTCCGCGCCCGCACCCTCGACCGCATCGAAGTTCACCGCATCATCGGTGTAGCGGTTGATCACGGCCCGGATGATCGCGTCGGCCTCGTCCTCGGCCGCGAGCTGGAGCCCCATACGCTGGCGCGCCGCCGTGAGGAGTTCCTCGGCGAGGGTCTCGGAGAGCCCGAACTGGGTGCTCTGATTGTCCACGGGTACGACGTAAGCGGTCTGGATGTGCCCGGGCAGACCACCGCCGCCCTGGAAGCTGTAGCAGCCGCTCGCCAGACCGGCCGCCACGACCGCGATTGCAATCCGCAGCCTACGGAACCCGAATCTCGAAGATCTCATCTGCCCAACGTTCCTCCTGCGGGGCCACACGGACCAGTTCCCATCGCACCACGCTCGGTGTGAGGTCGTCCCGGTAGCGAGCCTCTCGCGGCCAGGTCGGGTCGTCTCCCCATTCAAGGACGATGCGTCTCTGAATCCGGTTGCCGCGGCGCTCCTCCACCCGCTGCAGCCGGCCGTCCAGTAGATAGAAATATCGCACGGCGTCGTCTCCGGCGGGATACCCGAGCACCTGGAAGCCGTCGCTCCGGAACCCTTCGACGGGGGGGGCCGGTCCCGGCCGGAACACGCCCGTCATCGCGTAGAGGAACGTGCTCGGCGGCAACTGGACGTCCTCGATCTGCCCACTGACGGTCAATTCGTCATCGACGAGCGCCGCGCGCATGGACCCTTCCGCCGTGCTAAACAGGTCCAGACGGAACAGGTCGGGCGGGTTGATGCGGCTGGCCCCGTCCCCCCGAAGGTTGCCCCGGTCGTCCGCGTATTCCCATTCGAATACGACGCGGACGGGCTGATCGGCCCCGGACGATCGAATCGCGTCGCGGGCGATCTCGCCGGGGTCGGCCAGGGGTTCGCCCCGCACCATTCCGCTCGCGCACGCCGATGTCGCGAGCAGTCCCAGAACGAGTCCAACGCGTTTGAATGTCACAAGGCCTCGAACGTACGCCGGCGCCCGGAGACCGGCCAGAAAAGCCCGCACGCCCTACGACCCCGAATCGACGAGCGCTTCGAGAACGGACCGGACCTCCGCGGGGAGCCGGGCAGGCCGCCCCGTCGAGTCTGCGCTCACGAGCGTCGTACGGGCGACAGCCGCGACGAGCCCGTCGTCGACCCTGGTCATCCGGTAGGCGAAGACGATATCCCGGCTTCGTACCCTCTCGACCCGCGTCTCGATCCGTACCAGATCGTCGTAAAGGAGGGCGCCCCGGTACTCGACCTCGACCCGCGACACCGGAAGCATCACCCCTTCCCGTTCCATCCGGGCGTACGAGACGCCGTGCTCTCGCATGAGCGTCGTCCGTCCGAGTTCGCACCAGACGAGGTAGTTTCTATGATGCACTCGGCCCATCTGATCGGTCTCGGCGTATCGCACCCGGACCTCGACGGAACCGTTCATGATCCACCTCTTTTGACGCTGCGGTGCGTTGACGTCCCCCGGTCTGTCCCGTCAGCTTGGCCCCCATGACTGACCGGACCGTCGTGGTCTCCGATATTCACCTTGGCGCCATTCCCTCCGAGAAGGAGACGGCTTTCCTCCGGTTTCTGGAGGGCGTCGGCGACATCGGGGACGACCTGCTCATCAATGGAGATCTGTTCGATTTCTGGTACGAGTACGGAGAGGTCATTCCCCGTGGGCATTTCCGGGTGCTGTCCGCACTTCATCAGTTGGTTCGGGCGGGGATCCATGTCCGGTACCTGGGCGGAAACCACGATGCCTGGGGAGGGGGGTTTCTCACCGACGAAGTCGGCATCGAGATCATCGACGGCCCGGCGCTGCTCACCGTCGGCGGGCGACGCGCCTACGTTGCTCACGGCGATGGCCTGGGCGGCGGTGACTGGGGCTATCGAGCCCTCAAGTGGTCCTCCCGGAGCCGTCTCGGTCGTCTCGGCTTTCGTCTGATTCACCCGGGTATCGGGATCCCGCTTGCGCGTATGGCGAGCTCGACCGAGGGGAAGGCGGGGCTCGCCGATGACTACGTCTCGCCACGCGCGGCGAAGCTCGAGGCCCTTGCCCATTCGCTCCTGGCCGAGCGAGACGACATCGATCTGGTGATCTTCGGTCACACGCACCGCCCCGTCCTCGAAGAGGTGGCCCCGGGCCGGCACTACCTGAACGCCGGCGACTGGATTTACAACTGCACGTACGCCGTCGTTACTCCCGAACTCATCCGGCTGGATCACTTCGAGCCATCCTGATCGTCGAGGTCGACGTGGACCACACTCGCGATGGATGCCCCGAGGAATCTCTCGGCGATTTCGGTGAACCGCTCGGGGTCGTCGGTCACGTAGTACTCTCGCCGGGCCGGATCGCCGGCCGTGGTGGCCAGGTCGCGCTCGGCGAGGGTGATCGCGGTCGCCGCCGCCGTCGCTTCGGCTGAATCCACGATTCGAACGTCGGTTCCCACGATGTCCTCCAGCATCGGCCTGAGCAGCGGGTAGTGCGTGCACCCGAGTACCAGGGTGTCCAGCCGGTCCTCGAGAAGGCCCTCCAGATACGTTCGTGCAGTCAGTTCGGCGACCTCTCCGGACACCCAGCCCTCTTCCGCCAGCGAGACGAACAGAGGGCAGGGCCTCGAGCGCACCTCTGCATCGGGGCGCAGCCCCATGATGGCCCGTTCGTACGTTCGGCTCTCGATCGTCCCCCGGGTTCCGATCACGCCGATGACCCCGGTGCAGGACGCCTTCACGGCCTCCCGGGCGCCCGGCATCACGACTCCGATCACGGGGACGGAGAGGTCCGCCGCGAGCGAGTGCGCCGCATGTGCGGTAGCGGTGTTGCAGGCGATCACGAGCGCTTTCACGCCCCGCGCCGCCATGAACCGGGCAGCCTCGGTTGAATACCTGCGGATGGTGTCGGGGGACTTCGGACCGTAGGGGACGCGCGCGGTATCGCCGAGGTACACCGTCGACTCTTCCGGGAGCTGCTCGTGTAGAGCGGAGAGGACGGTGAGCCCGCCCACGCCCGAGTCGAAGACCCCGATGGGGGCGTCACGGTCCGTCACGGGACGTCGATGCGGAACCCGAGGGCGGCCCCGGGCGCGCCGTCGGGCGGGGGTTGAATGGTCGCCTCGAAGTCCCAGAAGTGGGTGGATACCCACGCGTCGATCCCGCTCAGGAATGCGACGAATACGGTCACCACGATCCAGTTCTCTCGTTGTCCGCGGCGCGCGTCGATGACCCCCTCGTCCGGCGGCTCCGCCTTCCTGGCAGCGCTGAGTTTCTGCGAGCTCTTGAAGACCATGAACAGGCTGGCGGAGGCTGCGCCGAAGTAGATCGCGCCTCGTGCGGGCCGGCCCACCTCCACCTGTCCCCAACCCGGGAGGACGAGAGATCTGGCGAAGGCCCCCAACGGGGTGGTCGGTGGCACCGAGTCGTTGACCGCGCCCGCGGGCACGACCGTCGTGGTGTCCGGGGGTGTCGGGGGATCCTGCGCCCGGGCGCCGGAGGGCGGGAGGGCGAGCAGGCCTGCGATCAGCAAGCCCGCACGAAGATTGGCGGGAACGTGTGGGAATCGAACCCACCCGGGACGCGCGAACGCCCCGTAACGGTTTTGAAGACCGCAGGCGACACCAGTCACCATCCGCTCCCTCGTCCTCGTTCGGCCCCTAGTCGCCGCTCGCTCGGCCGATGACCTCGATCTCGACGAGCGCTTGTTTCGGCAGCGTTCGAACGGCGACCGTCGAGCGGGCTGGATACGGTGCCTCGAACGGCCGGGCGTACACTTCGTTCACGGCGGCGAAATCGTCCATCGACGCGAGAAAGATGGTCGTCTTCACGACATCCGAGAAGGCCAGCCCGGCCTCGTCGAGGACGGCTTCCAGGTTCTTCATCACCTGACGCGCCTGAACCGCCGCATCGTCTCCTACCAATTCCATCGTCTCGGGATCCAGGGCGACCTGCCCGGCGGAGAAGAACAGTTCCCCGGCCCAGTATCCCTGGGAGTAGGGTCCGATGGCCTTCGGCGCGCTGTCAGTGTGGATCGATCCGAATCGCGTCAAATCCGAGTTCCTTTCCTCTGGATGACCGGGGTCGCCCCTGCGGGCTCCTTGCATGATGTCGGTGGGGGCCGGTAACCTCCGCCCGACAGGTCCCGGCAGGCGGTGTGGGGGGAGACCCCCCGGTCGAATTCGAGGGGCAGCGACCGGGCGCGAAGATACGACGAACCCTCGGAGAGCGCCAAAGAAGGACGTATGCCACAGGCCTCGGCGCGACGGACCGCCTTCAGGCTGGCGCGAGACGCCGCATTCGGCGTGGCGCTGGCCGTACAGGAGTATTTCGCTCTCCTCCTCCGTGTCATCCGCTCCTGCTTCACCCGCCCCGTGTATCCAGGGGACCTCGTTCAGCAGATGGACACCATCGGGGTCGGATCGATCTTCATCGTCGTCCTCACCGGGTTCTTCACGGGGATGGTCCTCGCGCTTCAGTCCGCCGTGGAGATGGAGCAGTTCGGGGCGACCATCTATATCGGCCGTCTGGTCGGAGCCAGCACGGTCCGGGAGCTGGGACCGGTGCTCACCGCGTTGATGGTCACGGGCCGGGCCGGGGCCGGGATGGCCGCCGCGCTCGGAGCCATGAAAGTCACCGAGCAGGTCGACGCCCTCCGCACGATGGGAGTCGATCCCGTGCGCAAGCTGGTGGTTCCGCGCTTCGTCGCGGCGTTGATCATGCTTCCGCTGCTGACGGTGATCGCCGATCTGATCGCCATCTTCGGAGGGCTTCTCATCGCGGTCCTCAAGCTGGGGCTCACGCCGGACCTGTACATGCGATCGGTCTATACGACCCTTGCCGACAACGGCTTCGTTCTCAGGTACATCCCGGTCGACCTCGTTCAGGGACTCGGCAAACCGATCGTCTTCGGCGCGATCATGGCACTCACGAGTTGCTATTACGGGTTGCGGACGGAAGGCGGCACCGAAGGCGTCGGGCGGTCCACGACGCAAGCCGTCGTGACCACCTCGATCCTCGTTCTCGCCACGGACTACTTCCTCACCCAGATCATCATCGTGTTCCTGCTGTGAACGAGCACGGGGATCGGAACGAGGTGTTCCGCAGTGAGGTCCGGGAAGAGATCCGGCGGGAACTCGCCGAAGCCTCTCCGCACGCAGACCGGACCGAGCCGACGGTCAGCCTTCGGGACGTCCACCTGTCCTTCGGAGACAATCATGTCCTCAGGGGCATCACGCTGGACGTCCGGCAGGGAGAGACCCTCTGCATCCTTGGAGGCTCCGGCGTCGGCAAGTCCACCATTCTGCGGCTGATTCTGCGGCTACTCCATGCGACGGCCGGCGATGTCCTCATCGAGGGGCGCGACATCACGACGGTCTCGCACCACGATGTCCTCGAACTGCGCGAGCGAATGGGCATGGTGTTTCAGGGGTCGGCCCTCTTCGACTCGCTCACCGTTCGGGACAACGTCTCGTTCCCGTTGTACGAACACACCCGCCAGACGGATGAGGAGATCGAGCACCGCGTGCGGGAGGTCCTCTCGTTCGTCGATCTGGTGCCGGACGATGTGCTCGATCTGCTGCCGGCCGAGCTCTCCGGCGGGATGCGAAAGCGGGTCGCGATCGCGAGAGCCATCGTCCACCAGCCGCCGATCCTGTTGTTCGACGAGCCCACCAGCGGACTCGACCCCATCACGACGCATACGATCGACGAGTTGATTCTCAAGCTGCGGAGCGAACTGAACGTGTGCGCGATCGTCGTCACTCATGACCTGGCATCGGCCGCAAGGATCGCGACCGAGTCCGCGCTCCTCCTGGACGGACGCGTTATCTTCCGTGGGACGCCTGAAGAGATGTACGCGTCCGAGATCGAGTATGTGCAGGCGTTCATCGCGTAGGCGGCCGTGGGCCGGAGCGGAGGTTTCAAGGTGACGACGATGTCCAGATCCGGGATCGATGCGTAGATCGAAGGCGATCACGTGGGACCAGGTCCGCGTGGGCATGGTCCTCATCGTCGCGTTGGCGATCCTCGGCGTCGGCGTGTTCTTCATCGGAAACGTCGGCGACCAGTTTGCCAACCGGTACCGGCTGATCACCCTCATGGAGTCGGCGGCCGGCCTCGTCGTCGGTGCGCCCGTACAGGTCGCGGGGCAGAACGTCGGGCAGGTCGTGGATGTCCAGTTCATTCGCCCGGAGGACCGCCCGGCTACGGGCGAGGCGGTAGCCGTCGCCCTGGGAGTGAACGTCCGCGTGCAGGATCAGATCAGGGCCGACTCCCGCGCTCGCGTTCGGACCCAGGGCCTCCTCGGAGATCGCCTGATCGACATCGAACCCGGTTCCCCGGACCAGCGCATCCTCACGGAGGGAGACACGCTCGCGGCCGCGCCGGCGATCAGCTACGACGAACTTCTCGGACAGGCGGCCGACGCGATCGAGAGCCTCACGAGGCTGTCGACCGACCTGTCCGTCACCCTGGCCGGGGTCGCCGACGGCGAGGGGAGTCTGGGCCAGCTTCTCGTGGATGACGGTCTGTACGAGGGGATGGTTGAGCTGAGCGACAACCTGAACGCTGTTCTCGACCCGATCGCCTCGGGCGAGGGCGCCCTGAGCCAGTTCCTGCGCGATGACCGCCTGTACGAGCGACTGGTCTCGGCCACGGCGTCGCTGGACTCCGTGGCTGCTCGTGTCGTGGCAGGCGACGGGACGTTGGGTCAACTCGTCACCTCGGATTCGCTCTACCGGGCGATCACTGCTTCAGCCGTCCGGGCAGACGAACTCCTCGCCGCGATCGAGGCCGGCGAGGGGACCGTCGGTCAGCTCGTGACAGACGAACGCCTTTACGAGGAGCTTCTCAAGACGATCGTCGACCTGAACGCGTTCCTCCAGGACGTCCGGGCGAATCCGAAGAAGTTCATGCCCGTGATCAAGGTCTTCTGACGAATCAGGCCGACTGGTCGAGTTGTTCGTGCCAGGTCCTCATGGTGAGGACCTCCAACTCACGCGCGCCCGCGGGTAGCAGAACGTTCACCGTGTCTCCCGGCTTCTTCCCGAGCAAAGCCCGCCCGATCGGCGACTCCATCGAGATCTCGTTCTTGTCGAAGTCGAGATTGTCTCCGATGGTGATCGAGAACTCCTCCACGTCGCCGTCCGAATCCCGAACGCTCACCGTGGACCCGAAGCCGATCCGATCGACCGGCAGATGCTCGACATCGATCTCACCCAGCTGCGACATGCGTCGCGCGAGATAATCGAGGCGGGCAGAGACGAAGCCCTGCCGTTCGAGCGCCGCCGTGTATTCCGAGTTCTCGCGCAGGTCCCCCTGGGCGACTGCCTTCTCGATCTCGAGCGGCAAGATGACGTTGAGCTCGTGGACCAACGCCTCTGCTTCCTCGGAGAGCTTCTGTCTGATTTCGTCGAGCATCCGTTCATCCTTCCCGCGTGTATGTGGCGGGACACAAAAAAACCGAGGCGGCTCCCGAAGGAGACGCCCCGGGTGAGTGGAGGCGGCGGGAATCGAACCCGCGTCCGCGAGCCCATCCACCACGGATTCTACGTGCGTAGTTCGCGATAGAGTTTCTCGTCCCTCACAGGTTCGCGAACAGCCTGATCAGGACCAGCCGACATGCGGATACGAACCGCAGTCTCGTCTCCCCGGTCGACGGCAAACGTCGGAGACCAGCCCGATTTGCGACGTCCCAGAGCGGCCCTCGGGCGGGACCTCAATGGGACGGGCTACGTGGTTTTACGCAGCCAGAGCCAATTCGTTGTTGGCACCTAAAAGGTTTCTCGGTGTTTAGCGAGGCTCCGAGCACCTCGGCACGCTACCATGGCTTCTAGCACACACGTCGAAGCCGAATCGCCCCCAAGTTCTCAAAAAGCGAAATCGACGGGCCTTCACCCCGTCGACAGTGTTACACGGTCGGTCCTCTGACCGTTCCCCGCAAGGATCACTGTCGGAATCGCCCTTGATCGCGGGGTGCAAGTTCCACGCCCTTTCCCCCGCGTTCTCGGTCCCGGACGTGCTTTGACAGGCTTCGAGGCCCTCGGGTATACTCGAATCTCGCGTGCGGCCCGAAACGACGGTTGTTACGGCGCACGCCGGTTGCTGTTCCATTGAGCATTCCCCCGGGCCTCCGGGGAGGAGATCATACATGCTGCTTCGCGAGTTCTTCTCCGCAGACGCGGTCAAGCTCGACCTCGCCGCGGAGACCAAGGACGATGCCCTTCGCGAGCTCGTTTCGGCTTTCGGCCTGGACGACAAATCCGAGGGCATCCTCTACAAGATGCTCAAACGCCGGGAGAACCTCGGCTCCACCGGCATCGGCCGCTCGATCGCCATTCCCCATTGTCGTTCGCTGGTCGTCAATCGGCTGCGGGTCGCTTTTGGACGGAAGGCGTCGGGACTCGATTTCAAGGCGATCGACGAGAAACCGGTTCGCTACATCTTCCTGATCGTCGCCCCACCCCTGGAGGTCTCGAATCAGTACCTGCCGGTGCTGGGCAAGATCGCGCAGTTCGGCAAGGAGCCGGACGTGCCAGACGCCCTTGCCGCACTCGAGTCTCCCGAGGAGTTCATGGCCCTGCTGGAATCCAAGGGTATCTGACGGACGCTTTGACGGAGGTCGCCCGTGCACGCCCAGCTTGAGCTCCTTCTGGAGATCCAGGATCTGCATACCCAGCGCAGCGGGATGGAGGACGGATCACTGGCGGACGTCGAGTCGGATGTCTTCGCGGTTCAGATCAGCGACGCCATCGAGATTCTCGATGAGAAGGTCGGAGAACTCGAGGAGCGACTGACGGAAGAGATCCGCGACCGATACCGACGCATGGCCCGCAAGGGGATGCGTGCGGTTTCACCGGTCCTCAACGGGATCTGCTACGGCTGCTTCATGGCCGTGGCCACGGCGCGCGCCTCCGAGGCCGGGAGGAACTCGAGGGTCGAGAACTGCGAGCACTGCGGGCGCTTCCTCTACCACGTCGATTAGACACGGCGAATCAAACCAGCGTTCTGCCCTCGGCGACGCGACGTGTGACACCCGAGCGGTCGAGATACTCCAGCAGTGGGATCAGGTACTTCCTCGAGAGTCCGAAGGCATCCTTGAAGACGGCCGGGCCGGCCGGCTCGCCGTCCCGCAGCATGTCCCGGACTCGTTCGATCATTTGCGAGAGCGCGTCCGCGTCCACGTAGATCTCGGGGGTCACGGCTCTGACGGCGCCTTCGTCGACCAGTAGTCGCAACAGGTCGTCGAGGACATCCCGAGGGATCTTCAGATCTCGGCCCAGGTCGTTCACCGTCGCGGGTTGCAGCCCATCCCGCCGCAGCGCGCCCCGTAAACCGTCGAGCTGACGGGTTTCTTCGTCGGTCAGTGACGCGGTCGCTCCGGGCAGCGAAACCAGGGGTCCCGCCGCCTCGAGGGTTCCCCCGCTCAGGTGATCGTCTATGCACCGCTGGACGAGCTCAGGCGCCCTGTCCGCGGCCAGCGCCGAGCGGACCGACTCCAACGATACCCCCGACGACCTCCGATCGGCCCCGTGCAACCGACCGACCGTTTTCATGACCGCTTCCGCCGTTTCGTCCCGGGCTTCAAGAGAGAACCATCGCCCCGTCAGTTCGAGCGCTCCCCCCTCCTCCCCCGCGGCCTCGACCTCCGCCGGCGGGATCCCGAGGTGAATCGCAGCGGTCCGCCCGGAGAATCCTCTCGCGCCCGACAGCGCCACGGCCGCCTCGAACGCCTCCTCCGCGGTCCCGTCGAGGACCGAAGCCCACGCATCCACGCGGCTGGTCCAATCCCGGGGCGGGTCGATCTCCGCCACGCGAAATCCTCCCACTGTCGTCACCGGGGAATAGAACCGGAGGACCCCACGGTCCCTCGCTCGAACTACGAGCGGGTCCTCGAGTGTCAGAACGGCCCACCCTTGCGATCCCGGTGATATCGGATGGCCGTCCGGGGTCGCGACCCGTGCCATCACCTCGCGCGTTCCCACGTACACCCTGATCCGCTGGGAGTGCTCGAGTGGTCGACCCGGACCCGCGAGCACGTCGACAGCGACGCCGATCCGGTTTGCCGGTTGCCATTCAGGATGGGTCACCAGCGCGCTCCCTCGCCCCGAAGTCTCGGCGTCCACCCCGACCAGCGCGAGGGCGCACCGGCGCCCGGCTTCGACACCGCCGCGGGCATCACCGTGGACCTGGAGGCTGCGGACACGCGCCGTGCCGCCGGACGGGAGGATTCGGACCGTATCCCCGGTCTCGACACTGCCGCTCCACACCGTTCCAGTGACAACCGTTCCCGTTCCGTGGATCGAGAAGGCGCGATCCACCGGCATCCGGAACAGATCGGCACCTGAACGCGACCGCATCCCGCGGGCCGCATCGGCAAGCCGCTCGCGTAGCACGTCGAGCCCCGCACCGGTGGTCGAGGACACCGGCACGACGGGCCACGAACCGAGGTCGTGGTCCGCCAGGAGATCGCGGGTCGCCTCCTCCGCCAGCTCGAGCCATTCTTCGTCCACGCGGTCGCGTTTCGTCAGCGCCACGACACCTTCGTGCACGTTCAGTAGACGGGCGATCGCGAGGTGTTCGCGCGTCTGCGGCATGGGGCCCTCATCGGCCGCGACCACGAGAAGGAGGAGGTCGATCCCGGTCGCCCCGGCGAGCATGTTCTTCAGGAAATCCTCGTGCCCGGGCACATCCACCACGCCGGTCTCGATGTCGGGAGCGAGGTCGATGGGTGCAAACCCGATGTCGATCGTCAGGCCGCGTTCGCGTTCCTCCCGCCAGCGGTCGGTCTCCACACCAGTGAGCGCGGTGACCAGCGTCGTCTTGCCGTGATCGACGTGGCCGGCCGTCCCCACCACGAGTCCCCGACGGACCGTCGGGCTCCCCGCGTTCACGCGAGTTCTCTCAGAAACGGCAGGGACTTCAGGTTGGCGCCTTCGGCCATGTGGTATCTGATGAAGTCGGCGAGCCACCGACCCTGCTGTCCTTCGGAGGCGGCGGCCGGCTGCCCCCTGGTCAGGGCCCGGAGGGAGGCGAGCTCACCCGGCTCGAGGCCCGGGCCACCCGGAGCGCAGGACGGACAGTGCAATCCGCCGGACGCGAAATCGAAACGGGCGCGCTCGTCCCCGATGGGGCGGCCGCACGACAGGCACGTGTCCAGCTCGGGGTGGAATCCGAGCGTGGAGACCATGGCCCACACGTACTCCAACCCACCCCCATCCTCACCCGCGAGCGCCTGCTCGCCGAGTGCGTCGAGACCCGTCACGAGCGTTCGATACAATCCGTCATCGCGGTGTTCCGGGGCGAGCCGCATCACGAGCTCGCACATCACGGAAGCGATCGTGTAGAGCCTCAGCGCATGGCCCACCACACGGCGTTCCCGAACCAGCTCGAACGCCGACAGGGTGTGGAGTTCCCGTCCCTCCTTCATGTACAGGGTGGCGTCGCCCTCCACGAACGGCTCGAGCATCCCTCCGTAGCGGCTCTTAGGTCGCAAGGCCCCTCGGGCGACGGCCGAACAGGGGCCGTGCTCGAGGGTCATCAGGCGGAGCACCTTGCTCGTATCGCTATATCGATACGTCTGCAGGATTACGGCACGGGTCGTCGCCAGCACCTGCCGCGCTCAGGGGCGAATGAAGATGTCCACCGCGCCCGCCCCGACCGGGGCGTCGTCGAGGAAGTTCCCATTGGCGTCCATCAGCACCAGACGCCCCTGCGTTCCGGCCTCGAACGTGGCGCAGAGGATCCGGCCGTCCACCAGTGATGACGCCACCCTGCAGTTCTTCAGGTCCGACCCGTCCGAGTTCTTGGGTTGGATCGCATTGGTGGGGCCCCGAACGAATTCCGACGACGACAGGTTGAGCGTGAGGATGTCGGTGCTGTCGAACTCTCCGGCGTTGGTCCGGACAATATACGCGAGGCCGTTGCGGCCGGGCTCCAGCGCGAGGCCGTTGCCACCCAGGGCCAAAGTCTTCACCACGCCACGGCCGGGGGCGTTTACGACCAGGAGGTTTCCGTCACCCGCGGGCTTGAATGCCGGCGTGAACGTGCCCCCCGCCAGCGTGAAGATCTCCTCGAAGCTGAAGAAGGCTTCCGACGCGTTCTTCACTCCCGTCAGTTCGAAATCGTCCACCTCCGCGCCGTCGGAAACGCGAAAGATCTTCATGCGCGCGTCGCCGAGCGGTGCCCATGTCTCCCCGACGTCGTCGAGGTTGGCGTCGACGGCGAACAACACGTCGCCGAACGGAAGGACCCGCTCCACGAACTCCCCGGCGTCGGACGAGATCAGGGCTGCCGTCGGTTGGCCGGGAAACGCGACGTAGATAGCGTTCTCTGCTCGAGCAGGTACGAGCGCGCCGGCCTGACTCTGAACGTCGATCACCAGTGTCGCCTTGCCGGGGTCCGCGAGTGCTCCGTTGGCCCCGGGGAACCCGGTCGTGGCCAAATCCCCCGTCTCGACATTGCCCCAGACGACCTGGCTTCCACCGACCGCGCTGATCGTGGAGACGAAGAGGTTGCCCAACACATCGAAGCTCACGCCGTCGTAGTTCGCCGGAAGCGTGAAGGTGTTCCCAAACGCGACGAGTTCGTTCTCGCTCACGTTGAATTGCGAGATCGTCTTCGAAAGCGAGTTGAGAACGAGAATCTTCCCGTCCGTCGGTGCCGGCGGGCCTCCCGGTGCGGTCGAGTTGCATCCGCTCGCGGCAAACGCGAGGGCTGCGACGAGACCCGCGACTCTATTGCTTCTCACCATTCTGCTCTCCTTTTGGGGACGACTCGTTGGCGTCTGCTCGGTCGCGCGGCCGTCCCGATGTCCCCGGTCGTCCGGGGTGCGGCACGAAAGCTCCCGCCCGACGTATTCTACGGCAAGCTCTCCCCGCTTCTCGCCCCGACATCGATTCGAACCTCGAACGTCCGACCGGGCTCCGGGAACAACTCCACGCGTTCGTACGCTGCATCCAGAACGTTTGACACACCTACCTCGAGGACGGCGTCGAACCCGGCGAAGGTCAGATCCTGCCGGCCCCGAATCCCCACGAGGGCGACGGCGGGAAGCTCGTGGGGGCCGAACATGCTCGTACGCCGGGGGCCCTGGATCTCGACATCCACCCGGGCGTCGGGCCCGGGTCCGCGCCGTTCCAGCGAAGCGCGACCCGAGAGGTGGGCCTGGTATGGGAGAGGATTCGAGTATCCCTCGAAACCCACGCGAGATCTCTGCACCGTCGCGTTCATCTCCGCCATCCATCCCGGCGACGGAACCCACGATAGCTCGGACTCGACCCCGTATGCGGCGAGGCGCCCGGCGTTCATCGGGCTCCAGACCGACAGCACGCTGGGGAGCCACACAATGGGATCCGCGGTGCGTCGGTAGAAGGCGGTCACTCCGGCCTCCAGCCCAAGATCCGGGAGCGCCATCAGACCTCCCAGCTCGGTATCCAGGCGCACCCGCTCAGGGCGAAGGTCGGTGTTGGGACGCGCGCCCGTGCCCGGCCGCAAGAACAGGTCGCCGAACGTGGGCAGACGGAACCCCTGCCCCGCCCGCGCCCTGACCCGAATCGCCTGGCTCGCCACCCATTCCACGCTCACGGAGGGAGACAGAGCCGACCGGAAACCCGATGCGGCGTCCACCCCAAGAGACCCGTCCACACGCCACCGTGTCGATCGCACGATCCATCGGTCGACTCTCACTCCGGCCGTACCTCGTCCTGGCCGACCGTCGAGTGCCGTGCCCGCTGCGACCGACCAGGTCGCCCGCCAGTCCACGTCCAGTCCCCAGGGAAGCCCCTCCGAGCCGCCGAGAACCAATTGATCGACTCGCAGCGAGTCCTGGCGCGGGATCCTCGGGTCCACATACCGCTGCTCGCGCCCCGCCCACGACAGGCTCAGTCTCGGGGGAGCCGACGCGTCGAAAGCCCCGCCCGCTCCGATAGCCGCACCGATCGAGGCAGCTCGTTCATGCCATCGAGCGTTTTCCCACAGCCGACTGCCCATGCGGCCCGGCACCCCCCGTTGGACGACATCGACCCGGCCGACGAAGCGTACCGGAAGGTCGTGCAGCACAGCCCGAACCAGGCCGCTCCACGCGTCGTAGTCCGCGTTCACCCGGTGTTCACGGGGTTGCCCTGTCCCGACCCGGTTCACGAAAGCGAAGTCGTTCGTAGCGCCTTCATGCCGCACGAATCCGCCGATGTCCATTGCGGGCGTGGCCACGCCCGCGTCGGCCTCCGTCCGGAGGAAGCCGAAGGAACCCACGCCCAACCCGGCCCTCACGCCGGGTCTCGGCGCCCGGCTCTGAAGTCGGATGACGCCCGCCGCACCGCCCCAGCCCGCGCCCGCCCCGGCCTCCGCGACGACACGCTCGATGCTCGAGCCCGGCACGAGAGACAGGTCCGCGGACCCGGTCAGGGGATCCGTGATCGGTACGCCGTCGAGCGTTACCTCCAGCGCTTCTGGCCGGCTCCCGCGCACCGTGGCGACCGACCGTCCCCCCGGACCTCGCCCTCTGACCTCGAATCCGGGGAGGCCACGGATCCAGTCGCCGAGGTCGTCGCCCCCGAGTTCCTGCGTCTCGCGGTTCAGCACTCGGACCCGTCGCGACCCGTCGGCCGAGCCGCGCGCCCGTAGCTCCGGCACAGAGAGCGGTCGCGGGTCGAGGCGCAGCGTCACACTCGGTGCGTCCCACCGGGCGACGATTCGACCCGGCGCGTAGCCCAGAGCCCGGGCCGACACCTCGTTT
The DNA here is from genome assembly GCA_039587355.1 of Gemmatimonadota bacterium. GTDB lineage: Bacteria > Gemmatimonadota > Gemmatimonadetes > Palauibacterales > Palauibacteraceae > Palauibacter. The sequence continues at coordinate 44,743 of JBDHIO010000004.1, forward strand.
GCTCCCGGCCCGACGTCTACCCGCAGCGTCTCGGAGTCTGTGTGCCCTTCGAATACGCCCTCCGCACCCGCCTCCAGACCCTTCACCCGAACGCGCGCGCCGGGGATGGGGCGACCGGACCGGGCGTCCACCACCCGGACGTCCAGCAGGCGTCGACCCGACTCCATCGGGCGCTCCTGCGCTGTACCGTGGTTCGGAAAGACCCACGCGGGACCCGTGACAGCGAGGATGACGAGGGACATCCTCAAGGTCGAGACGCCACCGTCTGAGCGTGACCCGGAACGGAAATCTGCGACACGCTGGTCGAGGACATGGGCAGGATCACGTATCCTGCGTCGCCGTGAGGCTCCACTCGAATGGAGCACCCGTACGCGTCCGACAGCCCCTCGGGATCGAGGACTTCGGCCACGCTCCCGTGGGCGGTAACGCACCCGTCAGCGAGCAGGATCATCCGATCTGCGAACCGACTGGCCAGGTTGATGTCGTGGGTCACGCAGACCGCGGTGACACCGGCCTGGACGAGCCCGATGAGATTCTCGAACGCCCAGAGACCGTGACCGATGTCCAGGTGCGCCGTCGGCTCATCGAGAATCAGCACGTCGGGTTCCTGGGCCAGCGCCCGTGCGAGCTTGGCCCGCTGGATCTCTCCTCCTGAGAGCTCGGTCAGCCCCCTGTCAGCCAGGCTGCGCAGCCCGACGCGTTCGAGCGCCGACTCGACGACGTCTCGATCCACCTGGCCGAGCGGTGCCCACGCCGACACATAGGGGTTTCGACCCAGCGAGACGTATTCCCGGACCGTCTGTGGAACCGAGACCGGAGCTTCCTGGGCGACCACGGCCAACCGACGGGCGAGGTCGGTCCGGCCCCAGGACCGCAGATCCGAGCTCATGAACTCCGCCGTCCCGCTCGAGGGGGTCGCCGTGCCGGCCAGGATGCGGACGAGGGTGCTCTTCCCGGCTCCGTTGGGGCCGATGATCGCGGTCAGCGCCCCGGTCGGGATCTCGAGGTCGATCTCGCGAAGCGCAAGCAGATCGGCCGTCGGGTAGCGATAGGAAACGGTGCGGCACGCGAAGGCGAGGTCAGACATACGTTCTCCGGAGGAGGACGAGGAAGAGGGGGACGCCGACGAGGGCCGTGACGACTCCGACGGGGAGCACCATCGGTCGCACGACGGTCTGTGCCGCGGCATCGGCGAGAACCAGGGCGGCGGCCCCCGCGAGCATGGAAAGCGGAAGCAGCGTCCGGTGGTCGCTCCCCCAGACCATTCGCACGGCATGCGGGACGACGAGCCCGACGAAACCGATGACCCCGGCAACGCTGACCGTGGCCGCAGCGACGAGTGAAGCCACGAAGTAGGTGAGACGCTTCACCCGCTCCACATCCGCCCCGAGGTGGGCGGCCGCCTCCTCTCCGAGGGCGAGGGCGTTCAGGTGGCGGGCGGTCCCGAATGCCACTCCCGCCGCTCCAACGGTGCACGCGGCAAGCACGCCGACGTTGATCCACGTCGCCCGATTAAGGCTCCCCATCGTCCAGAGGACGGCCGATCGAAACGCGTCACCCCGCGAGAGGGAGAGGAGGAGCATGACCCCCGCTCCGAAGAAGGCTGACACGACGACGCCGGCGAGAATGAGGACTCGGGTGTCGACACGTCCGACAACGGATGCGACACGGAACACGATCGCGATGGCGAGGAGCCCCCCGACGAGAGCGAAGACGGTCGTTGCCGTCGCTCCGAGCGCGCCGAGCCCGAGGCCTCCGAGCAGCGTGATCGACACGACCGCCCCGAATGCGGCGCCCGACGAGACGCCGAGGAGGTATGGCTCCGCCAACGGATTCCGGAGTAGCGCCTGAAATAGCGTGCCGGAGAGGGCCAGGGCCGCCCCCGTGAAGATCCCCGCGGCCACTCGGGGCATCCGGATATCCCGAATGATGGTGCCGGCGGTGGGGTCGGACCCCGAGCCCGACAACCCCGCCCAGACTTCGGCCGGCGTAAGAGGCGCCGATCCGAGCACGAGTCCCGCCATGACCGCGACGAGCAGCAGAGCCACGAGCAGCGCGGCACCGACCCACGGGGTCTTCATGGGCGACATTCGCCGACCGGGGGGATGGGTGCGATGTCCTGCATCTCGACGCCTCCGATGGCCTCTGCCAGATGGCGAACTGATTCCCCGATCCGCGGTCCGAGGCGACCCAGCAGGTCGGCGTCCACCTTACGAACCCGGCCATCGGCCACCGCCTTCACCGCCCGCCAGCCCGGGCGCTCGACCGGCGATATCGGAAGGGAGGCCGGAGACGTCGACACCGGGTGGAGAACGATCTCCGGGTCGCGGTGAACGATCGCCTCCAATCCAACCTCCGGCGACGGTGCGCCAAGGTCCCCGAAGACGTTGCGCCCCCCGGCGAGGGTGATCAGGGAATCGAGAAAACTGCCGCGCCCGATGGTCATCGGGGGATCGGCCCATACGTCGTAATACACCCGGATCGCTTCACCCCGGGGCGCGTCGGGCGATGCCGTCGCCAGTTGTCCGGAGATGCGCTCGTTGACCACACGGGCCGACAGAGGACAGCCGATCGCGTCGCCGATCAGACGGATGTTCCGCTCCAGATCGGCGAGCGTGTTGTGCCTCAGTCGGAGCGTCCGAATCCCCAGATCGTCGAGACGATTCGCGAGGCCCTCGTTGTCCAGGCCATCGAATGCGATCACGAGGTCGGGATCCCGGGCCACGATCGCTTCGATGGATGGCCGGATCCCGTCCCCTACGTCTGCCACCGCCGACGCTTCCGGCGGGTGGACTCCCCATCGCGTTCGTCCCACGAGACGCTCGCCGCCGCCCAGCGCGAAGACGATCTCGGTCGCCGCCGGTATCAGGGAGACGATTCGGGCCGGCGGTCCTGATCGGTCGGGCGCCTCCGCACTGCCGCCACAGGCGGGCGTAGTCAGAGCCGTGACGAGTCCGAGACCGCACACACCGCTTTTCGAGAGCTTCATCTACCCGTCCCTGGGAGGAACGGGGGCGAGTCCGGGCTGGACTCAGGCTCGAGGAGACGCCGCCCCACTCTTCCCGCGAAGAGCCGCTTCAAGGGGCATGGACGAGTACGTCTCCTGGCTCGAGGCTCCCAGTGCGCACCTTCCGGAAACATCCGTGGTGTTCGCGCAGGGTCGGGGTGGTGTCCACCCTCTCGCCTCTTACAGTGGCGGGGCCGCGTCGGAATTGCACCGACTTCCGTTTACCCGGTCCATGTCGTTGCTGCGCGAGCAACATGCGCCCGCGGCCAGACCGGATGCAAGCAACCGGCAGGCTGCTGAAGAACCCTGCTAGGGTTCGAAGCGGCCGAAGTCCTCGGGGTCGAGCTTCTTGAGGTACTCGCGGAGCGACTCGTCCACCTGCTCGAGGTCGATCGGGCCCGAATCGGCTACGGTCGCGGCCTCGGGCGGACTCGGCGACGCATCGTCGAACTTGCCCTCTTCGACGTCGAGGGCCGAGACTTCGAGAAGGCTCTCGTCGGCGAATATCGGGGCCTCGGCCCGCAGTGCGAGGGCGATGCTGTCACTCGGGCGGGAGTCGATGGAGATGAACTCGCCGTCGCGGTGGAAGACGAGCGAGGCGTAGTAGGTGTTCTCGACCACCTTAGTGATCAGCACGCGAACGAGGGCGCTGCCCAGCCCCCTGACGACGGCCGTGAACAGGTCGTGGGTCAGCGGTCTGGCGAAGTGAACACCGGCGAGCTCCATCGCGATTGCGCTCGCCTCGCCGGGGCCGATCCAGATGGGGAGCAAGCGCTCCCCATCGTTCTCACGGAGGATCACGACCGGTGAACCCGACGCCTTCTCGATTCCCAGGCTCGTAACCGTCACCTCTCGCATCCCTTGCTCCATGGCGCGGCGCGTCTAGGAGCCGGTTGGCGTCGGACGCGCGGTCATCGGGTCGTACCCCCCTGCCCGACACTGCAGGTCCTTTGCCACGGAGGACTGACGATGCGCGATCCGCCGGACCCGCCTGTCGTACCCTGTCAGGTGCCGCATCTGCCGCTCCCCGTTCTGCTTACGTCCTCGCTCCACCGCGCCGTCCCCGCCCGCAGATCGCGCGGGCAGGTGGCGATTTCCTCTAATCGAGACGGTCGGCTCAACCCGCGAGCTCCTCCGCGCGGTCCGTCCGCTCCCACGTAAAGCCGCCCTCGACCGGCTCGCGGCCGAAGTGACCATAGGCCGCCGTTCGCCGGTAGATCGGACGGCGCAGATCCAGTCGCTCCATGATCGCCTTGGGTCGGAGGTCGAACACGTCGACCACGCGCCGCGCGAGAAGTTCGTCATCCAGTGTACCGGTCCCGAAGGAGTCGACCATCACGCTCACGGGCTCTGCCACGCCGATGGCGTAAGCCAGCTGCACCGCGGCGCGTGATGCCAACCCCGCGGCGACGATGTTCTTCGCGATCCAGCGTGCCGCGTATGTCGCCGAGCGATCGACCTTGGACGGGTCCTTCCCCGAGAACGCTCCGCCTCCGTGGCTTCCCACGCCACCGTACGTATCGACGATGATCTTCCGGCCCGTGAGGCCGGCGTCACCTTGCGGGCCACCGATCACGAAGCGACCGGTCGGATTGATGTGGAACGTGACCGAGGCAGGGTCGTACAGGCCGTCCGGCAGAACCGGCTCGATCACCTGCGAGATGATTGCCGAGCGTATGTCCTCGTTCGACACGTCGTCGTCGTGCTGTGTCGACACCACGACCGTAGGAATCGAAGCGGGCCGCCCATCCCTGTACTCGACAGTGACCTGGGATTTTCCATCCGGACGGAGCCACCCGACCTCGCCGCTCTTTCGCACATCGGCGAGCCTGCGGGTAAGTCCATGGGCGAGGGTGATCGGCAGCGGCATCAGAGACTCTGTCTCATCCGTCGCGTACCCGAACATCATGCCCTGATCGCCCGCCCCGCCCGTATCGACACCCATCGCGATGTCAGCGGACTGCCGGTCCACTGTCGTCAGGACTGCGCACTTCTCGGCATCCAGCCCGTACGCCACATCGGTATAGCCGATATCGCCGGCGACCTCGCGAGCCAGCGACACGATGTCGATGGCCGCGGAAGTGGTGATCTCGCCGGCCACCAGCATGAGGCCGGTGGTCACCAGCGTCTCGCACGCCACTCGCCCGGCCGGATCCTGTTCCAGAATCGCATCGAGCACGGCGTCGGACACCTGATCGGCCATCTTGTCCGGGTGACCTTCGGTCACCGATTCGGACGTGAACCGCTGAGTTCCGTGAAGCAAGCGTTCGCCTCCCTATTCGGGTCGGGGCGGAACCTGTTCGACCGCCCTCGTCATGGCAACTCGCACCGCGGGGTTACTCCGAGAGCCGCGACCGTTCGAAGGGCAGCACCTCGTCGAGGTATGCCGACACGCGGTCGCGAACCGTCAGGACCCGCTCGGGATCGCCAAGATTCGCGCACAGTTCCGTTAGCTCGCTAGCAGAGACCGTGCCCAACAGCTCACGCGCCTCCGGAATCGAGACGGGAGCCACGCTAAAGTCCCGATATCCGAGACCGAGGAGGATGGCCAGACCCAGGGGATCCGTGGCCAGATCGCCACACATGCCGATGTCGAGACCGGCCGCCGACGCATCCTCTCGCACCCTCGCGTAGAGCCTCAACATCGCCGGGTGCAGCGGGTCGTGCAGGTGCGCGAGGCGGGCGTTCCCACGATCGACGGCCAGCGCATACTGAGAAAGGTCGTTCGTGCCCAGCGACACGAAATCGATATGGTCCCCGATCAGGTCGAGGGTCTCGACGGCGGCAGGAGTCTCGACCATGATCCCGAGCGGCACGGTGCCCTCGGCAACGCCCAGGCCCGCCTCGACCCCTCGCAGGATCTCCCGGGTCCGGATGACTTCGTCCAGCGAAGTGACGAACGGGATCAGAAGACGAAGCGTTCCCACGCCGGTGCTCGCGCGGACGGCCGCTCGGATCTGATTGCGGAAGAGATCCGGGAGGTCGAGGCACACGCGAATGGCGCGCCATCCGAGATACGGATTCTCTCCTCGGGCGGCATGTCGAGAAACAGCGGGAACTTGTCGCCCCCGATGTCGAAGGTCCGCAGCGTCACGGGCTGTCCGGGGAAGCTCTCGACGACGGCCCGGTAGGCTTCGTATTGCTCTTTCTCGCTCGGAATCACGCGCTGACCGATCACCAGGAACTCCGATCGAAACAGCCCGACGCCTTCGGCAGCGACCTGGAGCGCCGCGGGCGCATCGTGCGGCTGATCCAGATTGGCGCGCAGCGAGACCCGCTCTCCGTCCGCCGTCGTGACCGGCCCGGCCGGCCTGTCCGAGAGCAGATCGCGCACTGCGGTCAGTCGCCGCTCGATCTCCTCGTGCGCCTCCATCTCCCGGGCGGTGGGCCGAACGATCACCTTGCCGGACCCGCCATCCATGAGGGCCATCGCACCATCTTCCAGGCGGTCGACTTCCCGGCCCAATCCGACGATCGCCGGAATCCCGAGAGAGCGAGCGAGGACCGCGCTGTGCGCCGTTCGCGAGCCCGCGCCGATCAGGAGTCCGACCGTTGTCTGCGGATCGAGCCGCACCGCCAGACTGGGCGTCAGGTCGTCGAACACCAGGATGGAGCGCTCGGGCGGGAGTTCGAACCGGTCGGACCCTTCGCCCAGGAGGTGAGAGAGGACTCCGTGCCGGACATCCATGAGGTCGGCCAGGCGGTCGATGATCATCAGGTGGGCCGCGTCGAGAATTCGGGTCCGAAGCTCGGTCATGCGCCAGTCGAACGCCCGTTCCGCGGCCAGGAAATTGTCTCTGATGTACCTCGTCGTGCCCTCGACCAGTTCCGGATCCTGGAGCATCAGGACCTGGGCGTCGAAGATCTTCGCTTCGACGTCACCGAGGGTCTCGGCCGTTCGCCGCCGCACGCCCTCGATTCGCTCGATCGCAGCGAGGCGAGCCGCCTCGAACCGCGCGATCTCTCCGGGAATCTCCCCGGCATCGATGGTTCGGTGGCGGGGAGCAGGGATGTTCCACTCGATGCGTCGCAATTCCCCCATGACACGACCGGGGGAGGCGGCCAGCCCGAGGACTCGTTCGCCCTCGCCAAGGTGCGACCTGCTCACTCCGGCCCGCCCGCGGTCGTAGCCCCTTCCGCCAGCTCCTCGCCGAACCCGGCTTCTATCAGCGCGACCAGGGCACCGACGGCTTGTTCAGCGTCCACCCCTCGTGCGCGTACGAGAATGGACGACCCCGCCTCGGCCGCGAGCATCATCACGCCCATGATGCTCTTCCCGTTGACCTCGAGCCCGTCCTTCTCCGCCCAGATCTCGGAATCATAGGTGCCCGCGAGCTGTACGAACTCCGAAGCCGGCCGGGCGTGCAGCCCCAGTCGGTTCCGTATTGTCGCAGTCGCCTCGTATACGCTCATTCGATCTCCCTGCGTCTCGTCCGGGCCCTAAAAGAACCACGCGGCCGTAGCCGCGAACAACAGCCCCATCGCCAGCACGCCCCCGCGGGATGGCAGGATAAACGCACCGAGCGCCGCGACGGCAACCAATCCCGCTTCCCATGCCCCCGGCTCGAACCCGGGCGCCCGGGCGACCAACATCACGACCACCGCCCCGGTCAACGCCTGGTTCACCGGCATGAGCCGTCCGCCGAGAGCCCGCAGCGGGGAGCGGTTCAACGCACCCCCGACATCCAGGCCCGCGTGCCATCCCATCCGAAAACCCCAGAATCGGAGGCCCACGTGACCGGCGTTGTAGATGATGAAAAAGGCCATCACCGCGAGTCTCGCGTCCGCCCCCGACAGGACGGCCAGGATCGTCACCAGCGCACAGAACGGTCGCCAACCCGCCCAGACCGCCTGGTCGCCCAGGGCTCCGAGCGGACCTCGCAGGGCCGTTCGGAAGCGATCGCACGTCTCCGCATCGCGGCCTTCATGCTCGAGACGCGCGAGGGCTCCGATCGCGACCGGGCTCAGATACGGGTGTGCGTTGAACGAACCCGCATGCCGCTCGATCGCCTGCCTCAGGGCAACGGGGTCCCCGGCGTGAATCCGCCTGAGAAGCGGCGTGAGTGCATAACCCAGCCCTCCGCCGATCATCGTACGGTAGTTCCAGCTGCCCTGGACAGCAAAACTCCTCAGGAAGGCGGCGGTGAAATCCGTGCGGCGCGGGATCATGGGAAAACCCAGATGAGAAGCAGGCCGACGGCTCCGCCGATCACGAACGTCGGCCACCCCTCCCTGCGGCCGCCGAGGAGCCTGGCGCCGACGCCGCCCAGTCCGGCGAGTCCGAGGACGGCCAGAACAGGAGTAAGGCCGGCGCCGAGGCCCCCTGGTCCCCAGGTTTCCGCAACCCGCACGGCGAGCACGACGGGAAGGAACAGTGCGCCGGTTACCAGTGCCGCCCGCGCCCCATCGAGTCGGATCGAGCGACGGTGACGTCGGGCGAGCTCCGTCGGATCCCCGGCAAACGACGCGGGGTCGCCCAGAGCCCGGTCGTTGTATCTCCGGAGCAGCGCGATCGAGTGACTGCCGACCCAGCCGATGGTCCACCCCGCAAGCACGCAAAACATCAGAGCGATGATCGACCCGGACTCCGAGAGTGCGAACGCCGCTCCGGCGATCAGCGCGGCGGGCCCCGTTTCGGGGTAGCGTGCCGCGCCGTATGGCGGGTGTCGGGATGCCATGATCTCCAACCACGCCCCCACCAGGAACCCCCCACCGGGATCCCCGAACAACATCCCGCCGAGCGTCCCGGCGACGATGGGCCGTGAAGCCATGGACTGGGGCCAGGAGATCGCATCGAGTCCCAACAGCGTTCCGATCCCGACGACGATCCACCACGCCCCCGGGGCAAGCTCGACTCCGGTCATCGTGCGCGGACCATCACGACATGAGGTCGTCGAGCGGGACTTCCGACGTCGTGGGCAGGTCTCGCGCACTGACCTTGCGCGCATGTGACGCGATGGCGGCCAGGTCGGACCGCTCGGCCTCACCCAGATAGAGGTAGTCCAGCACCCGCACCCGCCCCGGTCCTTCGTGCAGACCACCGATGTTCACCTGGCGTTCATCGATACACCCTGCCTCGGCAAGCGCACGCATCGTGTCCGTTCCGCGCGTCAGGAGGGCGCCACGCCCTTGCAGCTCATCGAACTCGTCGAACCGTCGCACCGCCTCCGAGGTAGTGAGGAAATCGGCGGTGATGCCGTCGGGCAGGGCGCTCACGTAGAGCTCCTGCTCCCAATCGCTCTCGGCCAGGGCGTCATCTACCACGAGATAGCGTCGAATGCCGAGTCGACTTCCCCAACCGACGACGACCTGGCCGTGGATGAGACGTTCGTCGATTCGGAGCAGATCGAGAGCCACGGCTCAGGTCGCCCCTTCGCATGCGTGGCCCGACACCGCGCCCCTACCCTTCTCGACCAGTCTCGAAACGAGACTGTCGATCGGGAGGTGTCGGTTGAAGACGAAGTCGACGAGCATCGGCAGGTTGACGCCCGTGATCACGGCGACGTCCGTGGCCGTGCGTCGAACGCCCAGACCCGCCATCGCGCAGCTTCCCGCAGCCATGTCCACGAACACGACCACGGGACCGGGCGAGCACGCCTCGAGCACCCTCTCCCGCAGGCGCTCGGCGCCCAACCCCTCGTTCGAGACCGACGTGAGGACGTCATCGACGCCGGTGATTCGGCGCACGGCCTCGATCAGAGCCGAGGCGACCTCTCCGTGCGCCACGACGACCCCTCTCAACTCTTCATTCGTCATCGATCTCCAGGTAGTCCCGCACGGGGCGCATCCGCTCGATGAGGGTCTGCTGAAAGACGGCGGCGGTCTCGACACCCGAGTACTTGAGGAGGTGGTTCATGGCGACGACCTCGGCGATCACCGTGATGTTCTTCCCCGGGTTCAGGGGCACGATGACCATCGGCAGGGAGACGCCCAGGACATCCGTCGTCTGGGTCTCGAGACCCGTTCGATCGTACACGCCATCCTCGCTCCACTCCTCGAGTTGCACCACGACTTCGATGCGTTTCTGCTGGCGGACGGCGCGGATGCCGAACATCGCGCGCACGTCGATGATCCCGATCCCCCTGATCTCCATGTGATACTGTTGCAGTTCGTGCCCCCGGCCGATGAGCAGTTCCGACCCGCGTCGGTGGGCGAGTACCAGGTCGTCCGCGACGAGACGATGCCCTCGCTCCACGAGATCGAGGACACACTCGCTCTTGCCGATTCCCGACGGACCCTGGAACAGCAGGCCCACACCGTATACGTCCGCGAGCGACCCATGGAGGGTTGTTCGCGGTGCGAATTCCTCCTCGAGATAGGGTTGGATCCGTCGAAAGAAATCACCAGTCTTGAGCGAGGTGCGAAGAACGGCGACGGCCTTCTCGTCCGCGACCTGCACCAGTTCGTCCGGCAGGTCGAGTCCCTTCGTCACGAACACGCACGGGATCCCCGATCCAAACACGAAATCGAGGACCTCGTGACGTCGCTCCAGCGAGAGGCTGTCCAGGTAAGAGATCTCCGTCTGTCCCAGTACCTGGACTCGGGTCGTGACGAAACGGTCACGGTACCCGGATAGCGCGAGACCGGGAGACGACACCTCGGGGGCCTCGATCGCGCGCGAGAGGCCGGCCGAGCCGGCAACCACCTCGAGAGCGAGACTCTCGCGCTTCTGCTCCAGGAGGTCTACGACCTTGAGGCTCACGCGGTCTCCTGCTCCCTGGCCTCTCCGTCCGCTTCGCCGCCGGTCTCGGGAGGTGCCCCGAACAACTCATCCATGGGCGGAGCCCGGTGCTCGCGGTGACGATCGTGTCGCCGGCGGAGCTGTACGCCGAGCTTCTCGACGACGCGGTCGACCGCCGTCCGCATCTCCTCCGCTTCGGCACGCGCGTGCACACGATCGGCTCGGTCCACGCTGATCAGCCCCTCCGCCTCGAACCCGCGCTTCACGGCCGTGATCGTTACCTCGGCCCGTGAGGCTCGCCCATCGAATCGGGCGAGATTCTCGAACCGCTGCTGAATCACGTCCTTCAGTTCGGAGTCGACCTCGCAGTGTCGCCCCGTGATGATCATCTGCATCCCTTACCCTCGCGTCTTGTACTGTTCACCCTGGCCGGGAACCCTCCGTCCCCAGCACCCGATCGAGATGGTCTTCCGTCTCCTCGGCCGCACGATCCCACGAGAACGCTCGTGCGTGCGCCAGACACCCCTTCGTCATCGAATCCGCGGCACCCCGATTGCCGAGGAGGCGCATCAGCGCACCGTACCATGCCTCGAGATCGCCATGGGACACCAGAACGCCGGACTCGTCGCGCGAGACGGACTCTCGCAACCCCGGCGAATCGCTCGCGACCACCGGGGTGCCGCAGGCGGCCGCCTCGACATTCGTTATCCCCCAACCTTCCTTGGGAGACGGGTAGACCGCCACCCATGCGCTCCGGAGCCGCCGCACCTTCTCATCCGTCTCGATCCAGCCGTGAAAGCGAACGCGCCCCTCCAGGTCGAGGGACTCGGCGACGGACTCCAACCGTTCGCGGTCATCGCCCTGACCCACGACGTCGAAGCGGGCCGCGGGGATCTCCTTCACGACCCGCGCGAACGCCTTCAAAACGATGTCCAGCCCCTTGTAGCGCTTCAGGCGTCCCACATAGACGGCCGTCGGAACGTCCGCCCGCATCGTACCGGGGGGGCGATTGTAGACCCCGTGGTCGATCCCCGGCGGAATCACCTCGATACTCTCCCGCCGCACGCCTCGCCGCACGAGATCCTCCGCTGTCCCCTTCGATATCGCCTGAAACGGGGTGTTTCGATAGACGAACGGGAGCGGGCGCTCGGACATCCAGACCAGCGCTGCCATCGGTGCCGAAGCCTCCTGGAAAGCTGTATCCCCGAAGAGATGCGGCACCAGCGCGACCACCGGCGTCTCGAGCCAGAGGGGGCTGTAGAGGGGGACCTTGTTGATGTCTTCGATGACGATGTCGGCGCCGCGGCGCTTCAACTCGGCCCTCACGGCCCGGCGAACGTGCAAGGGGAACGTGTACCGGTGACCGATCCGACACACGTCGATTCCGTCGAGTTCGACACGCCCTGTCGCCCCGTCCCAGCCGCCGACGATGGCACGCACGTCGTGCCCCTTTTCGGCGAGCCGGCCGAAGATCTCGTGCAGGTGGATCTCCGCGCCCCCGGCCTCCGGGTTCTCGCGGTCCTGCCAGTTGATCAGGACGATTCGCACAAACTCAACCGTTCCGAAACGACGTCATCCCGCCGGCGCATCTTCCTTCTTGTGCACGGCATCGAGCACCCCGTTCACGAACCGGGTGCTTTCCGGGCCCCCGTAGCGGGTCGCGAGCCGCATCGCCTCGTGAATCGCGACCTTCGGGGGAACGTCTTCGAACCACCGCAGTTCGGCAATGCCGATCCGGAGCACGTTTCGGTCGATGACTCCGATGCGCTCCATGCGCCAGTTTGCGGCGTGTTCCCTGATCAGCGCGTCGATCTCGGTGAGGTGCTCCTCCACGACTCGTACGAGATCCAGAGCATGCGGTCGATACCGCCGTGACATGCGGCGGCGCTCGAGAGCCCGATCGGCGTACGCGGTCGGCGGGGCCTCCCGGTCCGTGAGCTCCCATGCGTAGAGAAGGTGCAGGGCCCAGCTCCGCGACCTCGAGCGGACGTTTGCGCTCATCCGGCGTCGGCCGGAGGCAGCCGTCGGGCGAGGTCGACCAGCTCGAGGGCGGCCTCCGCTGCCTGGCGACCGGCGTGCCCGACCTCGCCACCGGCGCGCGCAAGAGCCTGAGCCAGAGTGTCCGGCGTCAGCACGCCCAGGCCGATCGGAATCCCGCTGCGCTCCTGGACGCGGGCGAGGCCATCGACTGCCGCCCGACTTACGTGGTCGAAATGCGCGGTCTCGCCGCGAATGATACAGGCCAGCGCGACGATCGCGTCATACCCGCCGCCGGCCGCGAGGGCCGCTGCCGCCGGTAGTTCCCAGGCCCCGGGCACGCTGAGGACGTCGATCCCGTCCGCGGACACGCCGTGTTCGATCAGGGCTTCCCGCGCGCCGTCCACGAGGCGCTCGGTCACAATGAGGTTGAATCGACTGGACACGATCGCGACCCGGAGACCTTCGCCGGTCGGCTTGCCCTGGTGGTATGTCATGGCCGAACTCGTCAGGTCACCGCCTGCTAGGAGGATTTGATCAGGTGGCCGAGCTTGTCTCGCTTCGTCTCCAGGTACGGCCGAAGGTCGTCATCGTCCGACATGTCGAGCGGGACCCGGTCGGAAATCTCGAGACCGAAGCCTGCGAGACCTGCGAGCTTCTTCGGGTTGTTCGTGAGGATGCGAATCGACTCCAACCCGAGATCGAGGAGAATCTGCGCACCGATGCCGTAGTTCCTGAGGTCCGGCGCGAATCCGAGTGCCTCGTTGGCCTCGACCGTGTCGTGTCCCTGATCCTGGAGTTCGTAGGCCCGCAGCTTGTTGAGCAGCCCGATCCCCCGGCCTTCCTGATCGAGGTACACGACGACGCCTTCGCCAGCCTCCGCGATCATCCGGATGGCGGCATCGAGCTGGGCCCCGCAATCGCACCGCTGCGAATGGAACACATCGCCCGTGAGGCACTTGGAATGGACCCTGACGAGGACGTCGCTCTTTCCCGCAACGTCCCCGCTGACCAGGGCGACGTGCTCCCGCTGGTCGACATCGTTCCGGTACCCGATGATCCGAAGATCCCCCATCCGCGTAGGGAGACTCGCATCGGCGACGCGGTGTACGAGGCTCTCAGTACGAAGCCTGTACGCCACGATCTGAGCGACGGTGATGAAGGGGATCTCGTGCTCCTGCGAGAACTTCTCGAGGTCGGGCCGCCGTGCCATGGTGCCGTCTTCGTTGAGGATCTCGCAGATGACCCCCGCGGGCTTGAGTCCCGCGAGCCTGGCGAGGTCGACGGACGCCTCCGTCTGTCCCACGCGCTGGAGGACGCCGCCCGGCTTCGCCCGCAGCGGGAAGATGTGTCCCGGCCGCAGAAGATCCGTGGGCTTGGTGCTCGGGTCCACGGCGACCTGGATCGTCTTCGCCCGGTCGGGAGCGCTGATCCCCGTCGAGACGCCGAACTCGAGGCGCGCATCGATCGACACGGTGAACGCCGTCTCGTTCGAATCGGCCAGCTTGCCGTTCGTCATCAGCGGCAGATCCAACCTGTCCGCGATCTCTTCATCCAGCGTCAGGCAGATAAGGCCCCGCGCATGGGTGCACATGAAGTTGATCACTTCCGGAGTGATCTTGTCCGCCGCACAGACGAGGTCGCCCTCGTTCTCGCGATCCTCGTCGTCGGCGACGATGACCATGCCGCCATCCTTGACGTGTTGAATCGCCGCGGCGACCGGGTCGATAAGTGCTTCGCTCATTCTGCTCTATCCGTGTATGTGTTGCTGAATGCGCTTCGGGGGGCGTCTCGAGGCATCTCAGGCTGATCCGAGATACGGCTCGACCAGTCGGTGCACGTACTTGCCGATCACGTCCGCCTCGACGTTTACTCGTGCTCCCGGCACGAGGTTTCGTAGCGTGGTGTGGGACCATGTATACGGAATAATCGCGAATTCCGCGACACCTTCCGAGAGGCCTGCCACGGTCAGGCTGACTCCGTCGATGGTGAGGGAGCCGCGGTCGACCGTCACGGCCGCCGTGGCGTCCTCGATCTCGATGGACAAACGCCTTCCGTCCCCATCGTCTTCGACTTCTCGAACCGTGCCGACAGAATCAACGTGCCCCTGGACGAGGTGCCCTCCGAGCGGGTCTCCAGCGCCCAGCGCGACCTCCAGGTTCACCGACCGACCGGCCGTCCACTCGCCCAGGGTCGTCCGGGAAAGCGTGGTCTCGACGGCGTCGACGAAGAACCGCGCCTCATCGATCTCGGTGGCGGTCAGGCAGGTGCCACTGACCGCTACCGAGTCACCCGGGGCGAGTCGGCCAACGACTTCGGGCGCCTCGATCTCGAACCTGCGCGACCCGGGAGCTTCGGCGATCGACGCCAGGCGACCCGTGTGGGAAACGATCCCGGTGAACACGGCTAGAGCGGCCCCAGGACGTCCTCGAGCGCGCGGTGCTCGAGCACGATTCTCGTATCCGGCCCGATGGCGGCTCTTTCGACCGCACGCCACTCCCCGGGCTCGCTGGGGTCGAGGTCGGGGAACCCGGCCACACCATCTTCGCCGAGAAAGATCGGCGCGTAGAAGGCGTGCAGCCGCTGGATCCGTCGGCTTCGCAACAGGGCAGACGCGACGCGCCCCCCTCCCTCGACCAGGACGGAGAGCACGCCCCGTTCCGCCAACCGCTTCCAGATCTGCTCGACCTTCAGCGTGTGGCCGGCTTCACGGGGAACGGGGATTACGTCCACCCCCGCGGCCTGGAGCTCGACCGCCCGACCTCCGAACCCCTGGTAGTCGGGATCGCCGACGACCCAGACCGGAGCCTGGTCGATCGTGCGAATGAGTTGAGAGTTCAACGAAAGCTGTAGCTCCGAGTCGAGAACGATGCGGACGGGAGGACGTCGAGGCGCCTGTTCCCCGCGGGCCGTGAGTAACGGGTCGTCAACGTCGACCGTACCCCGGCCGATGAGCACGGCGTCGTACGACGCCCGAAGCCGGTGAACCTCCTCCCAGGCCTGTGGCCCTGTCACCGCGGTCCGGACCCCCGGCGCCCCGAGTCGCGCATCCATCGAGAGCGCCAGCTTCAATGAAGCGAAGGGCGCACCGGTGGCGTGGAACCAGAGGAAGGGCGCGTTGAGGCGCTTGGCCTGACTGCCCTCCAGACCGATCTCCACATCGAGGCCAGCGGCGCGCAGGACTTCGCCACCCCCACCCGCCGTGGGGTGCGGATCTCGAGAAGCGATGACGACGCGGCGGATGCCCGCCCGCCTGATCGCGTCGACGCATGGCGGCGTGTGCCCCTCGTGCCGGCAGGGCTCGAGCGTGACGTAGAGGGTACCGCCCTGCGCTCGCGGACCCGCCTCGCGGAGCGCCATGATCTCCGCGTGGTCGCCCCCGTACTCGGCGTGCCACCCCCGCCCCACGACCTCCGGGCCCTGCGCGACGACGGCGCCGACGAGCGGGTTGGGCGAGACCTGTCCCCAACCGCGCGCCGCGAGCTCGACGGCCTCGCGCATGTGGCCCGGATCTTCGGTACGGCGCGGGGGCGCCCCGCGAATGGGTGTCCCGTGAGTATTCACGAGCCGGCCTCCGGGCCGTCCAGCTGAACGACGCCAGTGCCTGAGATGATCTGTCCGCAGATGAAGGCTTCGCATCCGGCGTCGCGGATCTCCGACAGCACCACCTCGCTGTCCCCCTCCCGTACCACCGCGATCATGCCGACTCCCATATTGAAGGTCTGGAACAGCTCTTCCCTCGAGGCGCCGCTCTCAACGGCCATCACCTCGAACTCGTTCGGTACCTCCCAGGTCGTGGTATCCACGATCGCGTCGAGCGAATCCGGGAGGGCCCGGTCGAGGTTTCCCGGGATCCCGCCGCCGGTGATGTGCGCCAGCGCCCTGATCCGCCCTGCTTCGAGACTCGATTCGAGCTCGCGCAGGTAGGATCGGTGCGTCTTCAACAACACGTCCGCCACCGTAACGCCGGAACCGGGGAACTCGTCATCGACGGAGAGCCCCATCCGCTCGAACACGAGCTTCCGAATCAAACTGTACCCGTTCGTGTGGAATCCGTTCGAGGGGAGACCGATCAGGACGTCACCGACCTCGAGATCGCTCTCCAGCAACTCGGGATACGCCGCCTCGCCCACGATGAAGCCGGCGAGGTCGTACTCACCGGGAGCATAGAAGTCCGGCATCTCGGCCGTCTCGCCGCCGATGAGGGCGCACCCGTTGCCCCGGCACCCCTCCGCGAGGCCGGCGACGACCGCCGTCAGCACGCCCGGCTCGAGCACGGCGCAGGCGAAGTAGTCCATGAACACGAGCGGGCGTGCCCCTTCGGCCAGGATGTCGTTCACGCAGTGGTTCACGAGATCGATGCCGACCGTGTCGTGGCGCCCGGACATGAAGGCGACCTTCACCTTCGTGCCCACCCCATCGGCACTCGCGACGAGATCCCGACCCGGCGTCGCGCGAAACCGACCGCCGAACGACCCGAAGGTCGAGGCCACGGCCGCGGTACGCGTGCCGTCGACCAGGTCGGAGATTCGGTCCTTCGCTTCGTCCCACGCCTCGAGGTCTACCCCGGCGTCGGCATACGTAACTATGTCCTTCATGTGGTGTGGGCCTCGAAATGCGTGAGTTCCTTGAACAACCGTACCCGCTCGACGATCTCGTCCTTCTCCAACCGCTTCAACCGCTCGGGCCCGAACTCCTCGCAGGCGAACGAACCGAGCGCGCAGCCGAAGACGACGGAACGCCGGAGATCGGCGAGCCGCGTTCCGCCCGAGTGGGCAAGATAACCGAAGATGCCACCCGCGAACGCGTCCCCGGCTCCGGTCGGATCGATCACCTCCTCGAGCGGCCAACCGGGCGCGAAGAAGATGTCGTCGTCGGAGAACAGCATCGCCCCGTGCTCCCCCTTCTTGATGACGACGTGCCTGGGCCCGCGTGCCTGAATCCACCGCGCCGCCCTGGCGAGGTTGGGTTCGTCGGAAAGCTGCCGCGCTTCCTCGTCGTTCAGGGTGATCATGTCGATCCGGGATATGACCTCGAGTAGCGCATCGGGCGTCCCCTCGATCCAGTAGTTCATGGTATCGCAGGCCACCAGGATCGGATCCACGATTTGATCGAGCACCCGCAGCTGCAGGGTCGGATCGATATTCCCCAGGAACACCCGGCGCGCCGATCTGAACGAGGGGGGCAGATCCGGACTGAAGTCCGCGAAGACCCCGAGCTCCGTATGCGTCGTGTCGCGCGTGTTCATGTCGTAGTGATAGCGGCCGCCCCAGCGGAAGCTCGATCCGGGCTTCTGCTCCAGACCCGCCAGGTCGACGCCGCGCTCCTCCAGGAAACCCAGTTCATCGATGGGGTAGTCCTCGCCGATCACTCCGACCAGCTGTACCGGAGCGAGGGCGGATGCCGCCGCCGCGAAGTACACGGCCGCTCCGCCGATGGTCTCTTCAACGCTGGCGAACGGCGTTGCGATCTGGTCCAGCGCCACGCTGCCCACCACGAGAATGTCGTTGTTGGTTTCGGTCATTCGGAGTCGCGCACCAAGCTTTGAGGGGCCGTTAGCCCCAGGATCTCGAGTCCGTTTCTCAACGCGATTTGTACTGCGCGCGCGAGCTTCACGCGCCCCTGGCGGGCCGGGCCCTCGGCGAGCATCCGCAGAGAGCGATCGAGGTTCCCCTGGTGATACCAGGCATTCACGAGGCCGGCAGTCTCTTCGAGATAGGCACTGAGGATGTGGGGTGCTCGCGCCCGCGCCGCCGTCCCGACGACCTCGGGCAGCCGTAGGACGGCCTTGGCGACGTTCCGCTCCGCCTCGGTCGTGAGCTCGTCCAGCCCGGCGGCCGAGACCTCCAGCGATTCGCCGTCGATCCCGCCCTTCGTGAACACGCTGCACATCCTCGCGTGCGCATACTGGACCTTGTAGACGGGGTTCGCTTCCGACGTGTCCAGGGCCAGATCGAGGTCGAAGTTCAAATGAACCTCGGCCCTGCGCATGAGGAAGAAGTACCGGGCCACGTCGGGACCGGTCTCCGACACGAGATCGGCGAGCGTCACGAATCGCCCCGCACGCTTACTCATCCGTGCCTCCTGCCCGCCCCGCATCACGGTCACGAGCTGAAGAATCAGAACCTCGAGCAAGTCCGGGAAACCGAGCCCCGCCAGGGCGGCGAGCATTCGCTTCTCGTGTCCCTGATGATCCGCCCCCCATACGTCGATCGCGAGATCGAAGCCTCGATCGGCCTTTTCCAGGTGGTACGCGAGATCGGGGAGAAAATACGTGTATGACCCGTCGCTCTTGATGAGGACCCGGTCCTTCTCGTCTCCGAACGCCGAGGTCCTCAGCCAGAGCGCCCCGTCGTCCTCATAGGTGAGATCGGCCTCGTTCAACCGCGCCAGCAGGGCGTCGATCGCGCCGCTTCGGTAGAGCGAGGTCTCGGAAAACCAGAGGTCCATGTCCACCCCGAACTCCGCGAGATCCCGCGCCTGCCCCTCCCTGAGCACCTCGACGGCTTCTGCTTCGAAGTGTGACAGGCGCTGTTCCGCCGACATCGCCCTGAGCTCCCCCGCTTCGGTCTTCCCGACGATCGACCGCGCGAGATCGATCACGTACGAGCCCTGGTATCCGCCCTCGGGCACGGCGTGGTCGTTACCGAGTGACTCCTGGTAGCGGGCCTCGACCGACTCGGCGAGCAGCTGGATCTGCTTGCCGGCGTCGTTCACGTAGAACTCCCGCGTGACATCGTGCCCGGTCCACTCGAGCAGCGAAGCGACCGCGTCTCCGAGCGCCGCGCCGCGACCATGGGCCACGTGGAGGGGGCCGGTCGGATTCGCCGAGACGAACTCGACGTTGACCTTCCGTCCCCCGCCGGCATCCGTGCGCCCCCATGCGTCGTCTGCCCGAAGCAGCTTCACGATCTCGGGCCAGAGGCCCTCGTCCGCGAGTCGGAAGTTTATAAAGCCGGGGCCCGCCACGGTGACGTCCGTCACCCCCGCCTCCACTCGATCGAGCCCCTCGACGATTCGCCCGGCGATGTCGCGCGGCGCCAATCCGAGGCTCCCGGCCAGCACCAGCGCGGCATTCGAGGCCCAGTCACCGTGTTCCCGGTCCCTGGGGCGCGACAGCTCCGGAGAGAAGTCGTCCGGCGCCCCCGCAGTCCGCGCAGCGGCGGCCAGGGCTGCCGTCAGCCGGTCGAGAGCGGGGTCGACGACCGCGCTCACGAGTCCCCCGATGCGTCCGACGAGTCGCCGCCTTTGGATTCGCTCTTCCCCGACCCCGACTCGCCGGATCCCGACTCCGACGCCGACTCAGAATCGCTCTTCTTCGGGCCGTCCTTTCGGTAGTCCGTCGCGTAGAAGCCAGACCCCTTGAAGACGAGTCCGCCGCCCGCCGAGATCAGTCGCTGGACGTCCACGGCCTCGCAGTCCGGACATGTGTCGATCGGAGCCTCGGAGATCTTCTGAAAGGCCTCGAACGCGTGCCCGCAGGCACGACAACGGTATTCATATGTCGGCATCCGACTCTCTTCTCCGTTCCTCACCCGCCGGGGCGGTACACGCCCCACTGATCGCGCAGTGTATCGCTGATCTCGCCCAGCGTGACGCGGGCTCGGACCGCATCGACAAGGAGCGGCAGCAAGTTATCAGTCCCCGCAGCCGCCGACCGCACGGCGGCGAGAGCTTCCGCCGCCGTCCCTTCGTCGCGCGTGCTCCGGACTTCGCGCAGACGCTCGACCTGTTCGTTCGCGAGTCGCTGATAGTCCGGCGTTTCGGGCACTGCGGGCGGGTCATCGTCCCGGTGCACGTTCACGCCCACGACCTCCACCTCTCCGGCCTCGAGCGCCATCTGACGTTCGTAGGCGCTCCGGTGGATCTCCTCGCGCATGTACTCGATCGACGCCGCCGCCCCCCCCATGTCATCGATCGAATCCATGAGCTCCCTGGCCAGCCCTTCGAGGCGATCCGTCAACTCCTCGACGAAATAGGATCCCGCGAGCGGGTCCACCGTATCCGCCACACCCGTCTCCGCGGCCAGGACCTGCTGGGTTCGGAGGGCGAGGCGAGCGGCGTCCGCGGTCGGCAGGTTCAGGGCCTCGTCGAAGCCGTTCGTATGCAACGACTGCGTACCGCCCAACACCGCCGCGAGAGCCTGGTAGGCGACCCTGACGACGTTGTTCAACGGCTGCTGGGCCGTCAGCGAGGACCCGGCCGTCTGGGTGTGAAACCGCATTCGGCAGCTGGCGTCGCTCCCGCCGAACCGATCGCGCATGAGACGCGCCCACAGGCGTCGGGCCGCCCGGAACTTCGCCACCTCCTCGAAGAACATGTTGTCGGAAGAGAAGAAGAAGCTGAGGCGCGGAGCGAACTCCTCGAGTCCGAGGCCGCGATCGAGGGCGCGCTTCACGTACTCCAGTCCGTTCGAGAGGGTGAAGGCGATCTCCTGGGCGGCCGACGCGCCCGCCTCGCGGACGTGGTAGCCGCTGATGGAGATCGAGTTCCACCTCGGCATCTCACGCGCGCAGAAGTCGAACACGTCCGTCACGTAACGCAGACTCGGCTCGACCGGGTAAATATACGTTCCCCGAGCGATGAACTCCTTGAGGACGTCGTTCTGCACGGTGCCCCGCAGCGCGGACCGCGGGATTCCCCGCTCCTCAGCCACGGCCGCGTAGAAGGCCAGCAGTATGGGAGCTGTCGCATTGATCGTCATGGACGTCGAGACCGAATCGAGGGGGATGCGGTCGAACAGCACGTGCATGTCCTCGATGGAATCGATCGCGACCCCGACGCGCCCGACCTCGCCCTCGGCCATCTCGTGATCCGAGTCGTATCCCATTTGCGTCGGGAGATCGAACGCGACGGACAACCCGGTCTGCCCCGAATCGAGCAGATAACGGAACCGCTCGTTAGTCTCGGCCGCCGTGCCGAATCCTGCGTACTGACGCATCGTCCAGAGTCGGCCCCGGTACATCGTCGGGTATACGCCGCGAGTGAAGGGGTGCTCTCCCGGAAACCCCAGCTCGGCGTCTTCGCCACGGCCGTCGTAGAGACCGTCGACCTCGATCCCGCTCGTTGTCCGGAAATCCTCCCGCCGCTGGCCGCCCCGTTTAAGGGAGGGCGTGAGGGTCTCCCTCTCCCAGTCCGATCGGTCCCTCATTCATCGACCTCGGCGAAACGGACAAGCAGTTCGTCCCGCTCGACCGCCTGGCCCGTCGTGACTTCCACATCGGTCACTCGCCCATCGGCGGCGGCTCGCAGCTCGTTCTCCATCTTCATGGCCTCGACCACCACGAGACCGTCTCCCGCTCGCACGACCTGACCGGGTTCGACGAGCACCTTTACAACGAGTCCCGGCATCGGCGCCTTGAGGTCCGACGGTCCGGAAGGCTCGTCCCTTCCGGTGAGCTCTCGAATCGCGCGCGCCCGCTCGCCCTCCACATCCACGAGGTAGTCCCTACCGCCGATCGTGATCTTCCAGCCGTCGGGGGTCTTCTCTCCGACGACGCGGGCGCTGCGGTCCTCCAGCGTGAGGTGCAGATCACGCGGTCCGATCACCTCCGCCGCGAACGCGATCGCGACGTCGTCGATCATGACGCCGTTCTCAGTTCGCTCCACGAGCGCGGTTCGCTCGCCGACAGTCACGTAGTATCTCATGCCGCTTCTCCTTCCCGCGGCTTGAACCACAGGACGGTCTCGACGTGGCCCGTCTGCGGGAACGCGTCGAAGGGTCGGGCCCGCACGGGTGTCCAGGCGGAAGAAAGGCGATCGACATCCCGCGCGAGAGTCGCCGGGTCGCACGAGACGTATACCAGCCGGCTCGCGGTTACGGCGCAGAGGGACTCGGCGGCCGCGGCGTCGAGTCCGCTCCTGGGCGGATTCACGACGATCACGTCCGCACCTGCAGCGAGGCCTCGCGGCAAAACGTCTTCGACGCGGGCATGAACGAACTCCGGTGTGCTTCCCGCCCCGGCGGCCGCCTGGCGTCCGGTCTCCACCGCGTCCCTCTCCGCCTCCACCGAGATGACGTCGGCGCCCGACGCCGACCATCGAATCCCACGAAGCCCCACGCCGGCGTACAGATCGAGAATCCGCTTCCCGCTTACGGGACCCAGCTGCCCGTCGAGATCGGCCTCGAGCAGTTCCGTCACCTCCCGATTCACCTGGACGAACGCGTCAGGGAGGAGGTCGAGTTCGATCCCGAGCCACGTGTCCCGCAACCTCTCCAGCCCGGCGAGATGGACACGCTCCGCCTCCAGGGGACGCCACCAGATCGATTCGAGCCCGGTGACGCCGTCGAGCACGCGCCCGGCGGCCTTCCGCCACCTATCGGTCTCGGTCGGCGCACAGGGTCGTCCGCCAACGATCATCATCCCGACGGCGCCATCCGCACTCGCGCGCAGGGTCAGCCGAAGCTCGCCACCCGGGGGCAGCAGGCTCGCACCCGCGCCCCAAGCACCTCGCAACTCGCTCCACGCGGCCTCGACGGCCGGCTCCGCGAGGGGACACCGGTCCACATCCACGATCCTGCGACCGCGCACCGAGTGATACCCGGCGTACACGCGGCCGCCCCGCCGGCGAACGGTCGTGGTGATCCGGTTCCGATAGCCGAGCGCGCGTTCTCCGGCGACGACAGGGTCGACCTCGACATCGACGCGTCCGATCCGGGAAAGCACGTCGGATACGCCCTGACGCAACGACTCGAGTTGGGAGGCTCGATCCATGTGCATCACCTGACAACCGCCACACACGCCGGCATGTACGCAGGAAGGTTCGACGCGTCCCGGCCCGGCCTCGTAGAGTTCGACGACGCGACCGCGTGCCCAGCGCTTCCGCCGCTCGGTCAGTTCCGCGCGCACGCGGTCACCCGGGACCGTCCCCGGGATGAAGACCACCCGGCCCTCCTCCGTGCGCCCGACGCCATCTCCCCCCAGGGCAATTCCGTCCACCGTGAGGTCCACCGACTCGACGCTCATCCCCGGCGAACCGCTCGAGCCCACGCCGAGATCTGCCTCGACATACCCCCCGTTGCCTCGGACCGGGCGTTCTCGACTGTGCCCCGGGCCGGGGACGAACTCTCCTCAAACAGGACCGCCGCCGCGAGCGCGACGTCGAGCCACGAATCCCGGGTCGTGACCAACAGGTCGGGATGCTCCTCGACGTAACGGATCGAGAAGTCTCCCGAGCGGAAATCCGGGTCGGCCATCACGGCCAGGTGGAACGGCGCCGTGGTGGACACGCCTTCCACGCGCAGTTCCCTGAGGGCCTCGCGCATCCGGTCGATCGCGGCCTCACGATCCTCCGCGTGGACGATCAGCTTCGCCATCAACGGATCGTAGTGCAGCCCGATCTCCGTTCCGGCCCGTACGCCGGCGTCCCACCGCACGCCTCCGCCGGCAGGCGTCTCGAGCGCATCGATGCGTCCCGTCGAGGGAAGGAACCCCTCCACCGGATCCTCCGCGCTAATGCGACACTCGATGGCATGGCCTCGCGCTGATGGCGCATCCGCCCCTGCGAGCGCTCGCTTCCCCGATGCCACCCGCAGTTGCTCACGGACGAGATCGACGCCGGTGACCATTTCGGTGACGGGGTGTTCGACCTGAATCCGGGTGTTCATCTCCAGGAAGAAGTACTCTCCGTCCTGATAGAGGAACTCGACGGTCCCCGCGCCCCGGTAGTCCACCGCCTCGGCGGCGCGCACCGCCACGGCACCCATACCCTCACGGGTCGGCTGGTCGATGACCGGCGACGGGGCCTCCTCGATAAGCTTCTGGTGCCGACGCTGGATGGAGCACTCGCGCTCTCCGAGGTGAATCGCCCTCTCCGCGTCGGCCAGAACCTGGATCTCGATGTGGCGCGGGCGCTCGAGAAAACGCTCGAGGTAGACCCGGCCATCGCCGAATGCCTGCGTAGCCTCACGAACCGCCCGCTCGTGAGCGTTCACGAGTTCGGCATCGTCGAGGGCCACGCGCATCCCCTTCCCGCCCCCGCCCGCGGCAGCCTTGATCATCACGGGGTACCCGACCTCCGCCGCCGCGGCGAGCGCATCCTCCGCCGTCGCCACGGCGTCGCTCCCGGGCACGACGGGTACGCCGGCCGCGATCATCCGCTCCCGCGCCTGCGTCTTGTCCCCCATCGCTTCGATCGCATCGGGGGGCGGACCGATGAACACGAGTCCCGCGTCCTCCACCGCCCGCGCGAAGTCCGCGTTCTCGGCGAGGAAGCCGTAGCCGGGGTGGATGGCCCCCGCTCCAGAGGTCGTCGCCGCATCGAGGAGACGCTCAACATCCAGATAGCTCGCCGCGGCCTCGGCGGGACCGAGCCGGACGGCGTGGTCCGCCAGCAGGACGTGGGGCGCCGTGCGGTCCGCGTCGGAGTAGACCGCGATCGCTCGCAGTCCCTCTTCCTTGCAGGCCCGAATCACGCGGACGGCGATCTCGCCCCGGTTCGCGATGAGAACGGTGTCGAACACTCGTGCCTCGTTAGAGGGGGATGTTTCCGTGCTTCTTCGGGGGGTTGACGTCCCGTTTGCTCGCCAAAACCCTCAGGCCTTCGATCAGACGGCGCCGCGTATCGCGCGGATCGATCACGTCGTCCAGGAATCCACGGGCCGCGGCGAGATACGGGTTCGCGAACTTCGCACGGAACTCCTCCTCGAGCTCCGCCGTTCGGGCGGCGGGATCGTCAGACGCCGCGATCTCGCGTCGGTAGAGAACCTCGACTGCTCCCTTCGGACCCATCACCGCGATCTCGGCGGTCGGCCAGGCGAGATTGAGATCTCCCCTTATATGCTTCGACGACATCACGTCGTACGCGCCACCGTAAGCCTTGCGGGTGATGACCGTCATTTTGGGGACAGTCGCTTCGCAGTAGGCATAGAGGAGCTTGGCGCCCTGTCGGATGATCCCGCCATGCTCCTGCGCGACACCCGGCATGAACCCCGGCACGTCTTCGAACGTCACCAGCGGGATGTTGAACGCGTCACAGAACCGGACGAACCGACCCGCCTTCACGCTCGCGTCGATATCCAGAACACCCGCGAGCACCGCCGGCTGATTGGCGATGATTCCGATCGGTGCTCCTCCGAGGCGAGCGAAGCCCACGAGGATGTTCGGTCCGAAGTCTCGGTGCACCTCGAGGAACTCGCCATCGTCCACCACGCGCCCGATCACCTCGTGCATGTCGTACGGCAACTTGGGGTCGTCGGGAACGATGTCGAGCAGTTCCTCGTCCCTGCGATCGTGCGGGTCGTCGCCCGGCTTCAGGGGAGCGTGCTCCTGGTTGTTCGAGGGGAGAAAACCGAGAAGTCGCCTGACGGCCTCGATCGACTCGGCCTCGGTCCCATGCCGGAAATGAGCGACCCCGGACTTGCTCGCGTGGACGCTCGCGCCGCCCAGATCCTCGAAGGACACGTCTTCGTGCGTCACCGTCTTCACCACGTTCGGACCCGTCACGAACATGTGGCTGATCCCATCGACCATGAAGACGAAGTCCGTGATGGCCGGAGAGTAGACGGCGCCGCCGGCACACGGCCCGAGGATCGCGCTGATCTGCGGTACGACACCCGAGGCGAGCGTGTTCCTGAGGAAGATGTCCGCGTACCCGCCGAGGGAGGCAACGCCCTCCTGAATGCGCGCACCACCCGAATCATTCAACCCGACGACCGGTGCGCCCGTCGACGTCGCGAGTTCGAGCAGCTTGACGATCTTCTCCGCGTGGGCCTCGGAAAGAGATCCGCCGAAGACCGTGAAGTCCTGACTGAACGCGTATACCGGTCGCCCCTCCACGAGCCCGTGACCCGTGACGACCCCGTCCCCCGGAATACGCTGGTCCTCGAGTCCGAAGTCGTGGCATCGGTGCTCGACGAAGCGATCGAACTCGGTGAACGTGCCCGGGTCCATGAGGAGGTCCAGACGCTCGCGCGCCGAGAGCTTTCCGCGCTCGTGCTGTCTCGCAAGCCGTTCTTCGCCGCCTCCGGCCTCGGCCTGCCGGGCGCGAGCCTCCAGCTCCGCCAGCTTCTCACGCATGCTCACCGCGAGCCTACCGGTTCCCGCGGCTCCGCGGCCCTCGCGTCGGCGAGCCACTGGAGCAGACGATCACGATCCGGTTCCTCGAGCGCACCGGAGATGAGCATTCGAATCTGCGTTTCCCGTCGTACCGTCGAGGTCTCCGGATCCATAGTCAGGCGGCCAGTCACGCCCTCCGCCTCGAATCCTGCGGCCAGACGCGCCGCGATGGCCGCTGGAATCGGGAGTCGCCCCTCGTGGAGGGCTTCGAGAACGAGGTAAGCGGCATCGTGGGCCAGCGCCGGTACCATGTTGTCCCGCAGCGACTTACGGTACTTGCGCTCATACGCCCCCACAAACGATTGCCACGGGGTGCCGGCGGTGACGCGATCGGCCCAGAGGCCCACGACACGGTAATCCGCGGCAAAGCCCTCGAGCCGCCGGAGGACCGCCGGCTCTGCCCAGGCCTCGCTGCCGAGGATGATCGATCGATCCAGCCCATAGTACACCAGCTGAGGCGCGAGCGTGAGAACGGCGGGCGCCGTGGCGGCCGGAGCGAACACGACGTCCGGAGCGGCCCGGGCGAGCGCCTCGATGGGCTCCTGAAACGTCGTCGTGCCCGCAGTGGTATACGAAGCGGTCGACACCACGGTGCCGCCGGCTTCCTCAAACGCTCGTCCGAAGATCGATGCGGCCCGGGCCAGGGCGGGATCGGTCGGACGCAACACCGCGGCCCGGCGGAGACCCAGCTCGCGGACGGTCCACGCGGCGAGATCGGTCGCCACATCGAGCTCGCGCTGATCGCGCGAGTAGAGGGTGTACGCGTTGGGCAGCACTCCGAACACCTCGAGCGCCGTCGGACTGACGATCGGCAGACGCGCATTGCGACGGGCGCGAGCCGCAGCCGCGAACGACTCCGACCTTAGAGGGCCGATGATCGCGATCACGCCCTCCCGTTCGAGCTCGTCGACCAGGTCGGCCGTGGACTCGGGGTTGGAACGGTCGTCCCGGACGACGACCTCGATCGCGAACCCGTCCGGGTGCGAGCGCTCGTACTCCTCGACGGCCAGATCGATTCCCTCCCGAAGCAGCGCACCGACGCTCGCGAGATCGCCGGTCAGCGGGAGTATCGCGCCGACGCGGGCAGACGTCATCGACGCCCCGTCCTCGAGCGCCACGAGCACCTCGGCGGTCCCGCGCTCCGGATCCGCCGCGCCCGCATCTAGGACCTGTCTGGCGACCCGTCTCGCCGCGTTCAGGTCGCCACCGGCTGCCAGAAGCTCGGCCAACTGGACGTAGAGGATCTGTCCCTCACGAGAACCAGCGCCGTGCGATTCCCGAATTCGGGAGAGCTGTTCGACCGTCAGTCCCCCGACCCACTGTCTCAGTTCCGCGAGACCGTCCTCATCCAGCAGACCCGCGTTCGCGAGCGCCAGACCCGTGGCTTCATCCGCCCGTCCGGTCCGGGCGAGGATGTCCGCATAGCGAACTACGGCATTCTGCCGGACGGCAACGTCGGGATCCCTCGCGAGTAACTCCTCGTACCGATCGCCGGCCGGACCGAGGAGGCCGGCGGCCTCGTTCGCTCGAGCCGCGAGCAGTAGTGCTCGTTCCGCGAGCGAAGCGAGCGAGGGGACGCTCCGCCATTCCGAGTACAGGGAATCCGCAGTCGCGGTAGCCGACGGGTACGCACCGGCATCGTACAGCTCCTGCGCCGACTGCAGGGCGTGGACGGCACCGTCCACGTCGACTGCAGGCCCCGCAGCCCCGGATGCGGTCGCACCGCCTCCGGTTGTGGCGCACGCGGCCATCGCGACCGCGAGCACGGAGAGTAGCAGATAACGAGCGGAGCGGGGCGTGCCGAGCTTCACTCTGTGCCTCCAGCGCACGAAAGGCCCGGCGGGACGTGCCGGGCCCTTCGATGGTTCTTCAACGCGAGTCCGACGGCCCTCAGTCCCCGTCCTTGTCGTCCTCCTCGGACTCGGTCTCATCCTCCTCCGCGGACTCATCCTCGGCCACGACATCTTCGGCCTCGGGCTCTTCCGCCTCGTCTTCCTCTGTCGCGTCCTCATCCGCGACCGGATCGGGCGCGGCATCCTCGGCCTCCGCAGGCGCCTCGTCCTCCACCTCGGCGGGCGCTTCGTCCTCCGCCTCGGCGGGCGCTTCGTCCTCCGCCCCCTCGTCGGAATCCGCGGTCGCGTCGTCCGAGGACTTGTCCCCGTCCCCATCGCTCTTCGACCGGCTCTCGCCGTCCATGTCGATGTCGGACGCGTCGTATGGCACCTCTGGCGCCCCGACGACCGCCAGAACGATCCGCCGGTTGATCGGGTCGGTCTCGAGCACTCTCAGCTCGAGGTCCTCTCCTTCGGAGAACCGGTCGGCGGGCTCATCGATGTGCTCCTCGACGCCCAACTGCGAGATCGGCACGAAACCTTCGAGGTCATCGCCGAGATCGACGACGACGCCCTTCTCCAGCAGCCGCGTGATACGGCCCTGAACCTCGCGGCCGCTTCCGAACTGTTGCGCCAGCTCGTACCACGGATCCTCCTCGACCTGCTTGAGTCCGAGCGAGATCCGCTTCTGCTCAGGATCGATCGACAACACGACCACGTCGACTTCCTGGCCCTTGTGGAGCACCTCCGACGGGTGCTGCACGCGGCGCGTCCAGCTCATGTCGGAAATGTGAACGAGACCGTCGATCCCGGCCTCGACCTCAACGAACGCTCCGAACGAGGTCAGGTTCCGCACGACGCCGCCGATCTTCGTTCCCGGCGGGTACTGTGCCGGCAACGCCAGCCATGGATCCTCCTCGACCTGCTTCATTCCGAGGGAGATCTTCTGGGCTTCCTCATCGACCCGCAGGACGACGCATTCGACCTCTTCGTTGATCGTCACCAGTTGCGAGGGGTGCCGCACGTTCCGCGTCCAGGACATCTCGGAAATGTGAACGAGACCCTCGATGCCCTTCTCGAGCTCGATGAACGCACCGTAGTTCGTAATGGAGACGACGCGACCGTGGATCCGGATACCGACCGGATACTTCTCGGCGACGTTCTTCCACGGATAGTCCTGGAGCTGCTTGAGTCCGAGCGAGATCCGCTCGCGATCCCAGTCGATGTCGAGAATCTTGATCTCGAGCTCCTGGCCGATATCGCAGACCTCCGAGGGATGCCCGATCCGCCCCCACGACATGTCCGTGATATGGAGCAGTCCGTCCATTCCCCCGAGATCGATGAAGGCGCCGAAATCGGTGATGTTCTTGACCACGCCGGTGCGGACATCCCCGACCGACAGCTGCGTCTTGAGGATCTCCCGCTTGCCGGCACGTTCCTCTTCGAGGAGGACGCGGCGGCTGACCACGATATTCCGGCGACGCTTGTTGAGCTTCAGGATCTTAAAGTCGTATTCGTCGCCGATCAGGTCGTCGACGTTCGGTACTCTGCGAAGGGCGATCTGAGACCCTGGCAGGAAGGCGTCGACGCCCATGAGATCGACGGTGACGCCGCCCTTGATCTTCCGCTTGATCATGCCCCGCACAGGCTGATCCTCGTCGAACGCAGCCTTGATCTTCTCCCAGACCCGCAGGAAGTCGGCCTTCTTCTTCGACAGGACCACGACGCCTTCATCGTCCTCGAGGCTCTCGAGGAAGACATCGACGGTGTCGCCCGGCTGTACCTCGTCGGGGTCACGGAACTCGTCGAGGGGAACCGCGCCCTCGGACTTGAAGCCGACGTCGAGGATGACGTGGCTGTCGGTCTTGGAGATGACGTTCGCGGTGACGATCTCGCCCTCGGCGATCTCGCTCAGCGTGTCCTCGTAGAGCGAGAGGAGCTCTTCGTACTCCGCCGCGTCGTACTGGGTATCGTCTCGAGGATCCGCATCGAGATCGAGGTCGAGCATGCCCGGCTCGAACGGGACCACCGTAATGGTGGGTGCATCCGGCGTTGCGGACTCCTCGGCGGCATCGCCGCTTTCGGTCGAGTCCTCGGTTGCTACGCCGTCCAGAAGGTCCTGATTCTCGTCAGCCATCTCCGCGTGTTTCCTTGCATATGAGACCCCCGGAGGCCGGGCGTCCCGCTTGTGGCAAAAAAAAGATCGGCCAGCCGTCGGCCGATCCCTTCTACGGGTCGTCACAGGAAAGAGTCGAGCTGCCACGTTCTCCCGACACCATCCGACGAACAGTCCGAAAAACTAGACGGGGTGCGGAGATGCGTCAACCTGAAAACGCCCCGTGGGAACCGACGTCCCGCTCCGTTCTCAGTCCCGAGCGAGGCGCTCCATTCCGCGCTCTTCGGCGAGCGACAGAATCCGCTCTACGACTTCTTCGGCGGACTGTTCGGTCGTATCGATCTCGACCGCGTCTTCGGCCTTCCGGAGGGGGGACAGTTCCCTGCTCGCGTCCGCCTCATCGCGCCGCCGCAGGCGTTCGGCCTCCTCGCGGACGAGTTCGAGATCGGGGGACTCTCCGTGCTCGAGCAGCCGGCGACGGGCCCGCTCGTCCGCGTCGGCCACGAGGAACACCTTGAGGTCGGCTTCCGGGAAGACTGTGGTTCCGATGTCCCTTCCATCGCACACGATGTCGAGCTCGCCGGCAGCCGATTGCAGCCGTTCGAACACGGCAGCGCGGACGGACCTGATCGACGCGACGGCCGAGACGCGCCCCGCGACCTCCCGGCCATGGAGCTCGAGTCCGGGATCGTCGCCGTCGACGAGAATGCACAGGTCCGATCCGTCGCGCGCGAGATCGATGGCGACCGCCGCGATCGCATCCCCGTACCCGGGATCATTCTCGACCCAGCCGCGTCTGATCGTACACCACGTGTACGCGCGATACAGCAGCCCCGAATTGAGGTGCACGAAGCCGAGGGCCTTCCCGACCGCGGCGGCCGTCGTGCTCTTCCCCGACGCCGCCGGTCCGTCGATCGCGATCACGCGTCTCGGGGTCGCGGCCCACGCGGATAGCGGGTCAGTCATGCCCGATCGGCTCCGTCACGCGCCGGAGGTGCTCACGGAAGTCCGGATACGAGACTCGAGCGCACTCCGGGTCATCGAGTTCCAAGGTCGCCGCGGGGGTCTCGCCCAGGACTCCGAAGGCCATCGCAATGCGGTGATCTCCCGCGGCCGAGATCGCCCCGGTGAGGCGCGCCGTCGTGCCCTCCACCTCGAGCCCGTCATCGCGTTCGCTGACGGTCACCCCGAGCGCGGCCAGGTTCCGCGAGAGCCGATCGATGCGGTCGCTCTCCTTCACGCGGAGCTCGGCGGCGTCCCGGATCACCGATCGGCCAACTCCCCGGGCGGCGAGGATCGCCAGAATCGGGATCTCGTCGATGACCCCGGGAATCGCCGTCCCACCGATCTCGAACGCCCGCAACCGGTCGGGAGGCCGGACCGTCCACGCCGACACCGGCTCGCCGCACCGAGACTCCG
Organism: Gemmatimonadota bacterium; assembly: GCA_039587355.1. Lineage (GTDB taxonomy): Bacteria > Gemmatimonadota > Gemmatimonadetes > Palauibacterales > Palauibacteraceae > Palauibacter. Next base: position 76,832 of record JBDHIO010000004.1, read on the forward strand.
AGTCACCTCGCTCGACCGTCGCCCCCATCTCCTCCAGCACGGACAGGAACCCCGTCCGCGTCGGATTGTCCGAGACGCCCTCGATGCGGATGGGACGGCGCATCAGAAGCGCCGCGGCGATCATGAAGGCGGCGGACGACGGGTCGCCCGGGATCGTCATGTCCAGTGGCCTTATCGAGCCCGACCACACACCCGGATCGAAGGCCACCGCGACGGAACCGGCCTCGCCCTCGGCACACTCCACCGGGACACCCAGGCCGGCCAGAAGGCGCTCGGTATGGTCGCGCGAGCGCACGGGCTCGTGCACCTCGACCGGAACTCCGTCCAGCACCCCCGCTAGAAGAATCGCGGACTTCACCTGTGCGCTGGCTACTCGCGGCCGGTGCTTGAGGCTCCGAAGCGAACCGGTCGCCCTGGGCCGGATCGCGACCGGCAGACGATTCCGCTCGTCGAGATAGTCGATCTTCGCGCCCATGGCCTGCAGCGGATAGACGACTCGGCGCATGGGCCGCGCGCGCAGCGACGCATCGCCATCGAGCACCGCCCCGACCCCCAACCCGACGAGGAGACCGGCGGCGAGCCGGGCCGTGGTGCCGGAATTCCCACATTCCAGAACCTCCTGAGGGGCCGCCGCCTGGTTTCGCGGCCTGACGGACGCGCGAAGGCCATGCCCCTCCGGGGTCACTTCGATCTGCGCTCCAAGCTTCTCGATGACGGAGAGGCTGCTCCGTACGTCGTCACCATCGCACAGGCCCTCGATGTGGGACGGGCCGTCGGCGACCGCCGACAGAAGGACGGCGCGGTGCGAGATCGACTTGTCGCCCGGAGGCCGGATCGTGATCACGGGTCCTCCGCCGGTTCCCCGTCGTCCGCGAACCCCACCTCCACGGTGACTCCGTCGCGGGCGATCTCCACCGCGTCGAACTCCTCACGGGCCTCCTCGAGAAGCTGTCCGGTCCGGTCCGAGTAGCGGGCGCTCACGTGCGTTAGGATCAGCCGCCGGACGTCCGCTGCGGCCGCGAGCTTCGCCGCCTCCCGCGCCGTCGAGTGACCCGTCTCGCGGGCCCTGGCCGCCTCGGAGTCATCGAACGTGGCCTCGTGAACCAGCAGGTCGGCGCCTTCCGCGATCGAGCGAGTGGTGTCGGTCGGCCGGGTGTCGCCGGTGTAGACGAACCGCCGCCCCGGGCGTTCCGGACCCACCAGGTCCTCCGGCGTCACGATCGCCCCGTCGTCGAGCGTCACCGACTCGCCGCGATGGAGACGTCCGAAGTCCGGCCCTTCAGGCACGCCGAAACGCCTGGCAGCCTCCACATCGAACCGGCCCGGGCGGTCGTCCTCGATCAAGGCAAACCCGACCGACCGCCGCGTGTGCCGGGTCTCGAACGCCTCGATGCGGTATCCGTCCGCCGCCAGGGGTTCCCCCGGTTCCAGCTCACGGATCGGCGCTTCGAAAATTATCCGATCGCCGCCCAGGTCACGCGTTGCAGCGAGCGTGTCCGCGCTGCCCGGCGGACCCCAGATCGTCAGAGGGTCCGTTCGCCCCTGAAGGCTCATCGTGCGCAGCAGACCCGTGATCCCCAGGTAGTGGTCCGAATGGAGGTGCGTCACGAGAATGTCCGTCACGCCGAAGCCGACGCCGAAGCGCATCATCTGGCGCTGCGTGCCTTCTCCGCAGTCGAACAGGAACAGACGGCCCTCTCGCTGAACCGCGAGCGACGAGACGTTCCTGGCGACGGTGGGCCGCGACGAGGCGGTTCCGAGAAACGTGATCCGGAGGATGGTGTCGGCCCTCCCGGGCTCGTAAGGCGTTAGGGGATCGGAACTCGGGCGAAGCTACCGCCCCCGTGCGAGGCGTCAACCGCCAGAGCCGAGGACCCCCGGCCGTTGACGCCCCAGCTTTCCGCGCCTACATCGGCGGAGTGACCGGACCACCCCCAGATCCCGAGGATCACGGAATGTCTCGCACCGCGAGACCGTCCAGGGACGAGCATGCGCCAGCCCACGCGGTGTTGGCCGATCTCGTCGCTCTGGTATCCGAGCGCGCCAGGAACGCCGGCTCGCCAGCGGACGAGTCCGCTAGCGGGCTGGAGTCTCTGCGCGTCGCCGTCGAGGCGCTCGACGCGTACCTCGACGTACTGCAGGTGCTGCGGGGCGGGACGCCCGCGGCGGGCTCGGGGGCGGCGGATGACGAATCCCGCCCGCAGGTCGCGGCTCCTGCCGCATGGTCCGGCGAGGCCGTCGAGCCGACCCCCGAAACGCCGGCGAACCGGCCGCCCCCCTCGCGGTTCCCACCGTTCAGGGATCAAGCCACGGGTCTGCTGTCCCGTGACGGTTTCGATGCCGGCGTCGACGCGGAGGTCCGGAGGTGCAGCCGGCACTCGCGCCCGCTGACGGTGCTGGTGCTTCGACTCGGTGAAGCCTCGGGAGCGGACGTCGGAAAAGCGGGAGTCGCGTTGCGTCGCGGTTTGCGCGCCTCGGACCTGGTCGGGCGCGATGGTGACCGGAGCCTGCTCGTGGCGCTACCGGAAACCGACGAGGTCGAGGCGGCGGGAGTGGTCTCCCGGGTGACCCGGGTCCTTACGCTCGCGGACGCGTGGCACGGGAACTCCGGTGCCGGTCTTTCCGCCTACCCGATCGACGGCGAGACACCGGACGCGCTCCTCGATCGTGCGCGCAGGCGGCTCGATCAGTTTGCCGAACCGACCCCACCCGGGGAGCCGCTTCACGGGGCTTAGCAGGCTGCTAGGAGTCCGGCCGTAACAGGTCGGCGAGCCCTTCGTCGTCCAGCAAGGCGAGGTTCGCGTTGCGCAGTTCTACCGGGGCTCGCTCCGCGGTCAGGCACACGAGGCGCAGACCCGTGATCCCCGCGGCGGCGCCTTCACCCCATACCGGACCGGTGGACTGCGCCAACCACGCGTGGCCGTCCGGACCGCGGAAGCGTCGCTCGGTCTCCGTAAGGGACGCGGCACCTGACCACAGTTCGGCGACTGCTTCCTCACCCAGACCCCCCAGCTCCACGCCGGGTTCGAGCACCGCCCTCCGGTCGTCGGCTCGATCCGGAGCGAGAAAATACGCGAGCCCCAACCCGGTCGGACTTCTCGACGCGTCGATGAGAACAAGCGACTGATCCCCAAACGTCACCTCGCGACTCGGTCGCATGCTCATACCGGCGCTCCTCGTGTCATGTCATCGCGCCCGGCACTCACTGCGAGATGCCGGCGTACACGCCCCGGGCCGCGCTGTCCGGGGCAGGCATGGCCTCCGCGCGGCTTGCGAGCGCCTCCTCGGCGGCCGCTTCGACCTCCTCGGTCACTTGCGCCTCGGCGCCCGCCAGCGCCGCCCGGTTCCGTTCCTCGAGCGACCCCTCTCCACCGCCGCCAAGATCGATCGTTCCCGTGGCCAGATACTCCTCGAACAGACCGATCGGGTCGCGACGGCCCCAGTAGTCGAAGAGATGCGGGGCGAAGGTTCGTCGCGCCTCGGCCACGTCGTGCGTTGCGTGCCCGCCCATGCGGAAGGTCGTCGCCTCGATGAACACGGGGCCCTCACCGTCGCGGCACCGGCGCGCGGCCAGCCGGGTGGCGGCGTACACGTCGAGCACGTGATTCCCATCGACGGAGAGCAAGGGAATCCCGTAGGCATCACCCCATCCTCGAAAGTCGTGGGCCGCGTGATGCTGATCGAACCGGGTACCGAGCGCGACCTGGTTGTTCTGGATGAAGAAGATCACCGGCAACTTCAGCGTCGCGGCGAAGTTGAACGCCTCGTGCGCCTCCCCGTGCTTGGTCGCGCCGTCCCCGACCCACGTCACCGCGATGCGGGGCTCGCCCTTCATCCGGAACGCCAGCGCCAGGCCGTTCATCACGGTGCTGAGCGAGGCGACCATGCTGATGGGGGAGCACACCCCTCGGTCGAGGTCTCCGACATGAAGGTCTCTGCCCCCCGTCGGAGAGTCGGCCGTGGCCAGGTACGCCCGCAGCATGTCGGCCACGGGCATCCCCATCTCATGACAGGCTCCCGCATTCCGGATCATCGGACCGACGACGTCGCCCTCCGCGCCCCGCCGCTCGAGCGCGTGCACCGCCCCGACCGCGACCGCCTCTTCGCCGGTACCGAGCCACGCCTTCGAGATGACGCCCTGCTTCACCCACCGGGAGAGCGCGATGTCGTGGAGTCGGAACCGTAGAAGCCCGCGGTACATCTCCAGGAGCCGGCGCGGGGCGAGTCCCGCGATCTCGAGAGTCCTGGCCGGATCGGCGGTCACCCGATCTCGATAGTCCGCCACCAGGTCGTGGTCGGGCGTCCACGACACGTACTCCGGCGGGTCGTAAGCGGCGTATCTGCGCAACCTGCTGATCCGGGCTCGAGGTTGCCGTCCGACTATCGGAGCGGCTCCGCGCTATCCTACGTGTTGCAAGGAGGCCCCGCGAATCACGGCGCGACCGGTAATTCCCGGCTAGATTGGGTCCGAACCCGGAGCGAATCTTGAAGACGTGCAAGACGTGTAATTGCCAGATACCGGACATGGCCCGCAGCTGCCCTCATTGCCGTAGCAGGCAACGTCGCGGGGACCGGGGGCCCCAGACCGTACTGGGACTCACGGCGGCGGCCGCGAGCGCCCTCGTAGTCCTGGAGAGCTGTCCACCCGCGATGGCCCTCGATGTGTCCGAGGCCGGAGTCGGCAGTCCGGCTGTAGTGGAGCCGGTGGGGATTGCCCGCCTGCGCTACGACGGAGGGGGCGACTGGTACGCAAACCCGTCCAGTCTCCCGAATCTTCTGGACGAGATCGCGAAGCGGACGGGGATCGCCGTCGCACCCCGTCCCGAAGAGGTCGGACTCACGGATCCCGACCTGGCGGATCACCCGTATCTGTACGCGACGGGGCACGGCAACATCGCGTTCTCCCCCGCCGAGTTGGATCGACTGCGCGAGTACCTGCGGAACGGGGGGTTCCTCCACGTCGACGACAACTACGGGTTGGACGAGTCGTTCCGACGCGAAGTCGCCCGTCTGTTCCCGGATCTCGACCTCACCGAGGTGCCCTTCGAGCACCCGATCTACAACATCTTGTACGAGTTCCCGGAGGGACTTCCGAAGATCCACGAGCACGACGGGGAGGCGGCGGAAGGGCTCGGGATCTTCCTCGACGGTCGCTTGGCGCTCTTCTACAGCTTTCAGTCGGATCTCGGCGACGGGTGGGAGGACGAGGCGGTCCACAGCGACGGCCCGGACGTCCGCGAACAGGCGATCCGGATGGGTGTGAACCTCTTCCTCTACGCGCTTTCCTCGACTACCACCCGCTAGGGATCGGCCTGGGGTGGCTTAGGCCTCGGGGCCGGCCGAGTCTTCCGGTCGCCTGTCCTGGGAAAGGGCCCGTGCACGGGTCCTGAGCGCCAACGCTCCGATGACGGCGGTCGCAGGCATCCAGGCGACCGGCGGAAGGCTCCAGGGTCCGAACTGAACGGTCCAAGCACCGGCGGACTGAAGAATGGGGATGAAGAGAGCATGCGCGATCATCGAGACCTCGCTACCTCAGGAGAACTTCCCGCTCACCGCCATGAGCGCCAGGATGATGCACACGGCGATGAATAGACCCCACACGAACACGATCGTCAGCACCTTGCTGTCGAACTTCAGGTGCATGAAGAACATGACGACGAGCGCGAACTTCGCCACCATCATCACCATGAGGACGGGCAGCAGAATCGGCGCCATCGCCTCGACGTAGAACACTGCCACTTCCAGCGCCGTCAGAACGGCCAGCACGACCGCGATGAGAACGTAGAACCGATTGCTCGGATGCTCGTGAGCAGTTGCGTCGTGTGACATCAGGTCAGCTGCCTCCCCTATCCGCGGTCCCGGTCAAACCAGGAGGTAGATCAACGTGAACAGGACGATCCAGACTACATCCACGAAGTGCCAGTAGAGGCCGGCGATCTCGACCGTCTCTGCATTCTTCTCGTCCAGTTTGCCCATCTGCGCCCGCACGAGAAGCGTGCTCAGCCACAGGACCCCGCCGGCGACGTGAGCACCATGCGTGCCCGTCAAGACAAAGAACGTGGAAGAGAAGAGGTTCCGGCTGAGAGGTAGCCCCTCGTGAACGAAGTGGCTGAACTCGTAGTACTGCCCCCCGAGAAAGATCAACCCGAAGAGGGCGGTCAGGAACAACCAGATCTTGCCCATCTTCATGTCGCCCTTCGACACCGCCGCGAGCGCGAGCACCATCATCAGGCTGCTCATCAACAGCACGAACGTGGTGACGGTGATGAAGGGGATGTTGAGCAGATCCGCGGGATACGGACCAACGACGTTCCTGCTTCGATAGACCAAGAAGGTCGCGATCAGCGTCCCGAAAAGCATGCACTCCGAGCCGATGAAGCTCCACATCCCGAGCTTCCGGTGCGAGACTCCTGTGGAAGTTTGCGATGACATTAGTGCTCACCTTCCACGGGCTCGAACGCCCATCCGAAGAGACCGACAAGTGAAATCGCGGCGCCGACGAGGGCCACCGGAAGAGAACCCAGGCCGCCGATCGTCGCGATCAGCAATCCCACGGCCAGGAACAGCGGCCAGAAGGACGGACCCGGCATGATGACCGGCTCCGGGGGCACCTCGGGCTGCAGTCGCGGCTCGACGCCCAGCGTCACACCGGCCGGCGGCTCGGCGCCCGGCTCCACATGCGGGTGCCACATGGGGTCGCGGCGATTCACCTGTGGCAGCACCGCGAAGTTGTAGTGCGGCGGCGGCGACGACATGGTCCACTCGAGGGTGTGGGCGTCCCACGGGTTCGGACCCGCATCGGGACCGCTGCGGAGCGACTTGAGGAGGTTCCAAACGAGCGGAATGAAGGAGACCGTGAAGATGAAGGCCCCGACCGTCGAGATCAGGTTGAACGTGTCGAGCCCCAGCCCTTCGGCGTACGTGAACGTCCGGCGCGGCATCCCGAGCAGACCCGAGAAGTGCATCGGGAAGAACGTGACGTTCAACGCGATGAACGTGAGCCAGAAGTGCCAGGCACCCAGACTGTCGCTCATCATCTTCCCCGTCGCCTTCGGGAACCAGTAGTAGAGTCCGGAGAAGAGCCCGAACACCGTCCCGCCGATCAGCACGTAATGGAAGTGGGCGACCACGAAATACGTGTCGGTCTGCTGGAGATCGGACGGCGGCGACGCGTGCATGACGCCGCTCAACCCGCCGATCGTGAAGGTGCCCACGAGCCCGATGGCGAACAACATCGCCGGCGTGAACTTGAGCTGGCCTCCCCAGAGGGTCGCGATCCAGTTGAATATCTTGATGCCGGTCGGGATCGCGATCAGCATCGTCGCACCGCCGAACACCGCATTGACGATGGGTCCCAGACCGACGGAGAACATGTGGTGGACCCAGACGCCGAACCCCAGGAAGGCGATGAGTATCCCGGAGAACACGATCACCGGGTAGCCGAACAGTCCCTTCTTCGAGAACGCCGGAATCACATCCGATACCACGCCGAACGCCGGCAGGATCAGGATGTACACCTCCGGGTGACCGAACACCCAGAAGAGATGCTGCCAGAGAACGGGGTCCGCCCCTGCCGCCGCATCGAAGAAGTGTGTCCCGAACGACCGATCGAACAACATGAACACGAGGCCGATCGTGAACGGCGGGAAGCACAGGAGAATCAGGATCGCGACGATCAGCGTCATCCACGTGAACAGGGGCATCCGCATGAACGTCATGCCGGGTGCGCGCATGTTCACGATCGTGACGAGGAAGTTCACGCCACCCGCGATGGATCCGACACCGGCCAGCAGCAGGGCCAGAATGTAGAAGTCCATCCCCAGGCCCGGTGAGTACTCGGGATTCGTGAGCGGCTGGTAGGCGAACCAGCCGCCGTCCGGAGCTCCACCGAAGGCGAAGCTCGAGTACAGGAAGATCCCGGCGAAGAGAAGGACCCAGTACGAGAAGGCGTTCAGACGCGGGAACGCGACGTCCCGGGCCCCGATCTGCAACGGGACAACGTAGTTGAAGAACGCGGTGATCAGCGGCATGCCCGCGAAGAACACCATCGTCGTCCCGTGCATCGTGAACAGCTGGTTGTAGAAGTCGGGATCGAGGATCCTGAGTTCCGACTGCGCCAGCTGTGTTCGGATCAGCTGTCCCTCAAGCCCCGCGATCAGCAGGAAGATGAGACCGGTGACGAAGTAGAGGATCCCGATTCGCTTGTGGTCGACCGTGGTCAACCAGCTCCAGATCCCGCCCTCGTAAAGCCCCTCGTGACCCTCGTGGGTCGCAGCGTCGGCACTCATGCGGCTACCTCAGCGCGAGCAGGTACGCCGCCAACTGGGCGACCTGCGCGTCCGTGAGCTGTACCTCGGGCATGAAGTTGCCCGGCTTCGCGTGCTGCGTGGAGTCGATCCAGTATCTCAAGTTCTCCAGCGTATTGTCGAGAATCCCGGCTCCGATCGTGAGCCTGCTCCCGAAGTGGGTCAGGTCGGGTCCGAACTGTCCCTGGGCGATCGTCCCACGAATGGTGTGGCAACTCACGCAGGCGTTGGACTCGAATACGGCCTTCCCTGCTCGCGCCTCGGCGTCCTGGATCGTGACGGCCCCGCCCGCGTTCACGGCAGCCCAGGCATCAAAGTCCTCTGGTGTGTCCACGATGACCCGGAAGCTCATGAGCGCGTGCGCCGTCCCGCAGTACTCCGCGCACTGACCCCAGTAGACACCCGTCGAGTCGGCGGTGAACCAGATCTGGTTCTCGCGCCCCGGTACAAGGTCACGCTTGCCGCCGAGCCGCGGCACCCAGAAGGAGTGGAGAACGTCCGCCGAGCGAACCCGGACGTCGATCGTCCGGCCGACCGGAATGTGGATCTCGTTCGCGGTCTGGATCCCCAGCTCGGGATAGTTGAACTCCCACCACCACTGGCGTCCGACGGCCTCGACCGTCAGGGCGTCGGGATCCGTGGTCGGGTTGTCCACGATGAAGATCGTGCGGATGGTTGGGATCGCGATGGCGACGAGGATCAGGGCCGGAACGAGCGTCCAGCCGATCTCCATCATCGTGTGACCGTGGACCTCCTTCGGCCGGCCGCGCTCGGGGTTCTCGCGCCAGCGAAAGACCGTGTAGAGGAGGATCCCCTCCACGACCACGAAGACTCCCACGGCCCACCAGAAGATCTGCGCGAACAGAACGTCCAGGCGTTCCGCGAAATCCGACTCGGGATGTAGGGCGGACTGCGGGTATTCTCCACCGCAGGCACCCGCGACCACCGCAATGACGAGCGCGGCCGCGATCAGTAGGCGTCTGTTCAAGATTCGCTGTCGAGCGTTTGGATTGGTCTAGCCTCCCGGGCCGGATTCGTGTCCGGCGCCGGGACTCTAGGCCCGGCATCCGGGCGAGTCAACCCGCGTGGGGGACGTCTCCCTTCGGCGTCACCGCGCCATCGTAAAGATCGGCGACAAAATCGCCGTATCCGTTGAACGGCAGAGTCGGAATCCGTTCGTTGCTTCCGACCACCCTTTCCGACGCCTGGCTCCATCTCGGGTGAGGCACGGCCGGGTCCACATTCGAGTAGAACCCGTATTCGGACGGTGCAAGGTCGTTCCAGAACGTGGGCGACGGATCCCGGGCCAGTTCGATTCGCACGATCGATTTCGGGCTCTTGTATCCGTACTTCCACGGCATGTGGAGCCGAACGGGTGCTCCGTTCTGCTTCTGAAGGGGGTGGCCGTACATGCCGGTGACGAGAAACGCGAGCTCGTTCATCGCTTCATCCACGCGAACGGCCTCGTAGTAGGGCCACTGGTACCACGTCTGCTGCCGGATTCCGATCGCCTGGTCCGGGTCGTTGAAGCTGACGAACCGGACGAAACGGGCATCGTTCTGTGGCGCGGCCCTCCGCAGGAGCGTCGCGAGCGGGAACCCGATCCAGGGCACGACGATCGACCACGCCTCCACACACCGGTGCCGGTAGATGCGCTCCTCGAGCCCGAACTCGCGTTCGAGATCGGCGAGGTCGTACATACCCGGATTGTCGACTAGACCCGCGACCTCGAGCTGCCACGGACGCGCCTCGAACGGGCCGACGGTTCTCCACACGCCGCCCTTGTCGGTTCCGAACTCGTAGAAGTTGTTATAGGTCGCCGTGACCATCTCATCGGTGACGGAGCGCAACTCCCCGGGCACGAACCGCTCATCCCGCGGCGCGGTCGGATAGAGATCGGCCGTGGGCGTATCGGGGATGTTGTCCAGCGGCCCCCGCTGCTGATCGAGGGTCTCACCGTTCGCCGGCCCGCACGCCGAGAGGCCCGTCACCGTCGCCGCCGCGTAGATCGAACCCACCCCCGCCGTCTTCACGAACTCGCGGCGGTTCAGGAAGGCCGACTCCGGCGTTACGGTCGACTCGGGGAGTTCCCAACCCCGACGGATGTGGATGTTCGCCATCTGATTCTGCCTCCCTCGTGCGGACTCGAACGGCCCGGCTCGTTATACCGGCCGGTCCGCCGCTAGTGCCGGAACAGCCGCCTTCCCGTCATCACCATCGCAATCCCGTGCTCGTTCGCCGCCTCTACCACCTCCTCGTCCCGCACCGATCCGCCGGGCTGCACGATCGCGCGAATTCCCGCCGCCGCCGCCGCGTCGATCCCGTCTCTGAATGGAAAGAAGGCATCCGAGGCCAGCACGGTTCCCGCCACCTCATGATCCTGAGCAGCGGCCTTCCTGATGGCCAGTTCGACGGAGTCCACCCGGCTCATCTGCCCGGCCCCGATGCCGACCGAGGCTCCGTCCCTCGCCAGGAGGATCGCGTTCGACTTCACGCTCTGAATCGCCGCCCACGCGAAGCCGAGATCATCCCACTCCTCCTCGGTGGGCTTTCGATCCGTCGGGGCGTCGAGCCCCGCGTCCGGGTCGAAGGCGGTCGAGCTCGCGGGAGCGGGCGCCGTCTGCAGGAGCACACCGCCTCGCACGCCACGCGCCTCGACGCCCGGCCAGATGTGTCCACCCGTCTGCAACAGGCCTTCCTCCCGCTCCGGCTTCAGGATCCGGATGTTCTTCTTCTCCTGGAGGATCTTCAGCGCGGGATCCGCGTAGCCCGGTGCAACCAGGCATTCGACGAAGTTCTCCGCGAGGGCCTCGGCGACCGCCTCGGTCACCGGCTGCGTAAACGCGACCACCGACCCGAATGCGGATAGTGGGTCGCAGGCGAGCGCCTTTCGGTAGGCGTCGAGGGGCGACCTGCCGACGGCCAGGCCGCACGGTGTCGTGTGTTTGATGATCGCGCACGCCGGTCGCTCATCATCCAGAAACGGCGCCACGGCGGTCAGAGCGCCATCGACGTCGAGGATGTTGTTGAACGAGAGTTCCTTCCCATGGACCTGCATCAGCGCCGGAATCCCCCAGGCTGCCCGCGAAGCGGGCCTGAAGAAGGCCGCCTGCTGGTCCGGGTTCTCCCCGTATCGAAGCGCCTGCACGGGCGACAGGGCCGTCAGAAGCGACGTCGGACGGTCGTCTTCGCCCTCCTGGAACGGATGCGGTTCGGCGAGGTATCCGGCGATGGCCGAGTCGTACGTCGCGGTGTGACGGAACACCTTCGCGGCGAGGTCACGTCGCAGCTCGGCGTGGTCGTCCTCGGCGTCCCGTCGGTCGAGCGCCTCGATCACACGCTGGTAGTCCTGCGGGTCGCACACCGACCAGACGAAGGGGTGGTTCTTCGCCGCCGCCCTCAGCATGGTCGGGCCGCCGATGTCGATCTGCTCGAGCGCCTCGGCGAGGGTGACATCGCCACGAGCGATCGTTTTCTGGAACGGATACAGATTCACCGCCACCAGATCGATCGCGGGGATCTCGCGCGCCGCGAGCTGTTCCATGTCGTCCGGAACGCTCCGCCGGGCGAGAATCCCGGCGTGCACGGTCGGGTGTAACGTCTTAACCCGCCCCGCCAACATCTCGGGGTGCCCGGTCAGGTCACCGACGCCGGCGACCTCGACCCCCGCTTCCGCCAGCCGGTTACGCGTGCCCCCGGTCGAGACGATATCCCAACCCCGTTCCACCAGCCCCGCACAGAACTCCTCTACCCCCGTCTTGTCTGAAACGCTGACCAGCGCTGTCGGCATTATCGTCACACTCCAGGGAGCCTGCGGCCCCCGTATCGATTTGTTGTTTTGGGGAACCGCTCAGCGGCTCCCGAACGAATCTTCATCGAGCGGATCCGGATCCCATCGGACACGCCCGTCCTCCCCGAGCACCACCTCGCCTCTCGCGATCGCGGCCACGACGTCGGGAAGAAGCACGTGCTCGACCCTGAGCACCCGAGCGGCCACGTCACCCGGCGCGTCGCCCTCGAGCACCGGAACGGGCCTCTGAGTGATGATCGGACCCCGATCATACGCTTCGTCAACGAAATGGACAGTGACGCCCGTCACTCGCGCCCCGCTCTCGATCACGGCGCGGTGGACCCTCGCTCCGTACATCCCTTTCCCACCGAAGGCCGGGAGCAGCGCGGGGTGCACGTTCACGATCCTGCCCCACCATTCCCGGACGATCCCTCCCGGGATCAGACGCATGTACCCGGCAAGAACGATCAGCTCCGCCTGCAGCCCCGAGAGGACCCCTCTGAGCCCGGCTTCCTCTTCCGTTGCTTCGGCGACGAACACGGGGATGTTCGCGCGTTCGGCCCGCTGCACCGCACCCGCATCCGGCCGGCTCGCGATCAGCCCGACGATATCCACTTCGGAATCGTCGCCGGCGAAGCGGTCGATCAGCGCCTGGAAGTTGCTGCCGCCGCCGGATGCGAACACCACGATCCTCATTCCACTCCTCCCACTTGGGAGATGGCCTCGAACAGCCGCGACGCCGCCTCCTTTTCCTCCCCCTCCCCGACCGTGCGCACGTCGATGAGGAACCGTCCGTCATCGATGCGGCCGATCAGAGGAGGGACCCCGTCCCTGCATGCCACAGCCACGGCCTCCGGTGACGGTCCGTCCACCCCGACCGCCCAGCCCGCCGATTCGAGCTCGAAGCCGGGAAACGACCCTCCACCCACGACCGCCCGTGTGCGCACGGTGGTGACAAGCGGGCCTCGCGGGCCCGACGGAGCGCCAACGCACTCGAGCGTCGCAGCAGCGCGCGCGAATACGGAGTCGGCAGTCTCCCGCAACATCCGCAGGGTGGGCACGCGACGCGCGGCCAAGTCCGAGTCACGGTAGAGCATCAGCGTTGCCTCGAGGGCCGCGAGCGTCGTCTTGTCGACGCGGAAGGCCCGGAGGAGCGGATTCCTGCGGAGGCCCGCCACCAGGTCGGCCCTCCCGACAAGGATCCCGGCCTGCGGCCCGCCGAGCAGCTTGTCGCCGCTGAGAGTGACGAGATCCACGCCCGCCGCGAGCGACTCGGCCACGGCCGGCTCCGGCGGGAACCCGGGCAGCAGATCGCGAGTCAGGAGGCCGGACCCGACGTCGTGGACCAGTGGCACACCCCGTCCCGCCGCCAGCGCCGCCAGATCCTGCAGCGAGGGGCGGGACGAGAAGCCTTCGACCCGGTAGTTCGAGGGGTGGACCCGTAACAGAAGACCGGTGCGATCCGTCACGGCGACCCGGAAGTCGTCCGTCGTTGTCCGATTGGTCGTACCGACCTCGCGCAGGTGCGCGCCGCTCCGCGACACCACGTCCGGAATGCGAAACGACCCGCCGATCTCGACCAGTTCCCCCCTCGAGACGACCACCTCGCGGTCGAGAGCGAACTCGTTCACGCACAGGGAGACGGCGGCGGCGTTGTTGTTCACCACGAGGGCGGCCTCGGCCCCTGTGAGCTCGCACAGCACCCCCGCGCAGTGATCGTATCGCGAGCCGCGGCCGCCCTCAGCCAACGAGTACTCGACGTTGCCGTATCCGGCGGCCCGGGTCTGCGCGGCCACGGCCTCGTCGGCGAGCCGGGCGCGGCCAAGGTTCGTGTGCAGAACCACGCCGGTCCCGTTGATCACGCGCCCGAGCGAAGGTCGGGCGCGCCTCGACAGGCTCTCTTCGGCGCGCCGCAGGATCGCTTCGACCGGCACTCCGCCCGGTCCCGGAGCCCCGTCGCGAATCTCATCCAGCACCTCGCGGAGAGAGGCCTTGACCGTCTTGCGACCGAAACGCTCGACCCAGCCCGCCACCGCCCCTTCACTGAACAATGAGTCGATCGAAGGGAGGGCGCGCCGCGGGTCCACCGAGCTCACTGGCCCCTCCCGAGGATTCGGGCGGTAACGGTATCGATCGCCGTGGTATCCCCGGCGGCCCGGATAGCGGCCGTGTCGTCGATTACCGCCGAATCCGGAGACGGCGGAACCACCGCCTCCGGTACATCGGCGACGAAGGTGGTGTCTCCCCCGCCCTCCAGGAGTCTCATGTTCGTGAACCCCTCGGCCCCGATGAGGTATGTGCCGGAAGCCAGGGCTTCCAGCAACCGCACCGTGACGAAACGGGTCGGAAGCTCATCAGTGGCGATCTCGAGCGTCGTCGTCGAATCCTGAACCGCGGGCGGGCCGACCGGCGTCTGCGCAGAATCCGCTGCGGCTTCGGGGTCCGCCGGGGCCGACCCCGGCGCATCCGGAAAGCTCACCGAGGCCGCATCGCCCATCCTCAGCCCGAACACGCCATATGAGACCGTGCCCGTCGTATCCGTCAGCGTTACGCCCGGGTCTCCTGGCTGAGGCCGCACGAGCGCATCGTCGAACTCGAGTTCCACAGTGAAGCTGTCCCGAGCCTCCGCTCTCAGAAGCCGCGGCGGAGTGGAGTCCGGCTCGACCAGACGAAAGAGCAGGTCGGGACGGGCACCCGAGAAGCTCGTGACCGTCGCGCTGTCATATGGCTCCAGGGTGCGATCGAGCCGAAAGTTCCCGTTCTGATCGACATAGGCGAACGACGAGTACGTGCCGGACGGAAGCGATCTCAGCTCGAACTGACCGTTCTCGTCCGTGAGCCCACCGTAGGGCACCGAGTCCGGAGCCTGGAGAAACACGACGGAGGCGGCGAGCTCGGGCAGGCCCGTCTCCGCATTCAACACCGTTCCTGTCACCTCCGAATCGATCATCTCGACCCCGGTCGAAAAGCAGAACTGCGTGCCGATCTCCGTCTGGTTGCTCAGTAGGTCGCGGATTCCGGCCGGAATCTCCATGCAATAGACAACGCTGTCCCTCCAGCCGTCGCGAGGTTGGAGGCGGAGGTCCGAGAAGCCCTTCTCGAGGCGGTAGGCCTCGAGTGGCGAAGCCACGAGCTGCCGCAGGAAGGACCCATCCTCGACGCGTACCGGCTCGTCGAAGCGAACCCGCAACGCCCCTGAGAAGCCGGGGACGATGGAATCCGGCGCGGGTTCGATCGACTCGATCTGCGGCGGCTGGTGGTCCGGGAGCGCTCCCGGCGGCGGCTGCTCGCTGGCACACGCAATTCCGAGCGCGGCGGCCAGCATCCCGCGGATGCACTTTCCGGTTGCGAGCACTCTCGACCGATTCAGGTCGCGCCTCCGCGTCAGTCCGCCGGCCCCAGAGATTGGAGCTTCTCTTCGAGCCGTCCGAGTTGGTCCTCGAGGGAAACGAGCTTCGCCTTCTCCCGCTCCACGACCTCCGGTGGCGCGTTCGCGACGAATCCTTCGTTCGCGAGCTTCGCGCGGGTCCCTCCCAACAACCCCGCGATGTGAGACGACTCGTCCGCGATCCGTGCACGCTCCCGGTCGAGGTCGATGACGTCCGCAAGCGGGATGAAGATGTCTCCACCATACCGGAGCACGGCGTGCGCACCCGGTTCGCCAGCCGCACCGGCGGGGCCCTCCGCCACATCCTCGATCGCCGAAAGGCTCGCGAGTCGCATGACGCTGGC
The DNA here is from genome assembly GCA_039587355.1 of Gemmatimonadota bacterium. Classification (GTDB taxonomy): domain Bacteria; phylum Gemmatimonadota; class Gemmatimonadetes; order Palauibacterales; family Palauibacteraceae; genus Palauibacter. The sequence goes on from JBDHIO010000004.1 coordinate 92,660, forward strand.
TCGCTCTTCCTCGAGGGCGGCCCGCAACGCCGGACCGGCTCCGGCAACTCTCACGGTCAGGGGTGTCCGCGGGTCGAGGCGGTACTCCGAACGGAGGGCGCGGACCGTACCGACGAGTTCGCGCAGGGCTTCGATCGCATCCTCCGCCTCGGTGTCGACCCACGCGTCGGGCACTTGTGGCCACGGCCCCAATACGAGCGTGCTGTCGTCCCCACGGCCCGGCATGCGCCGCGAGATCGCCTCCGTGACGAAGGGCATGATCGGGTGCAACAGCCCGAGCCATCCCTCCATTGTGTCGGCCAGGGCCGCGCCCGCGGCTTCGTACTCGGGACCGGACCCCTCGTCCAGGCGGCGCTTGGCCAGCTCGAGGTACCAGTCGCAGAAGTCGCCCCAGATGAAGGCGTGACAGGACTCTGCGGCCTCGTGCAGTCGGAACGCCTCGAACGCCCCGTCGATCTCCACGGCGGCCCGGGACAGGCGACTTCGGATCCAGCGATCCGCCAGCGTCGCGGAGGCGCCACCTCTCGTCGCATCGTCTGCGAGGTGTGGGAGCGCGAGCCGTGCTGCGTTCCAGATCTTGTTCGCGAAATTGCGCCCCGGCCGAAACGCCTCCTCGAGATCCTCGTTGTTGAGCTGTTGGTCCGTACCGAGCGGGGCGCCTCGAATGAGGGTGAAGCGCATCGCGTCAGCTCCATACATATCAACGACTTCTATCGGATCGATCCCGTTATTGAGGGACTTCGACATACGACGCCCCTGATGGTCACGGACGGTGCCGTTGAGCAGCACGTCCGTAAACGGGAGCTCTCCCTTGAACTCGAGCCCAGCCATGACCATGCGGGCGACCCAGAAGAAGAGGATGTCCGGTGCCGTCACCAGCGTATCCGTCGGATAGAAGGCCGCGAGGTCCTCGGTGTCTTCCGGCCACCCGAGCGTGCTGAACGGCCACAGCCACGACGAGAACCAGGTATCCAGGACGTCCGGGTCCTGCTCGAGCTCGCCGTCGCACGCGGGGCACCGATCCGGGTCCTCCCGGGCCACGACGACCTCCCCACACCCCTCGTGCCGGCAATACCACACGGGGATGCGGTGTCCCCACCAGAGCTGCCGGCTGATCACCCAATCGCGGATGTTCTCCATCCAGTTCTGGTAAACCTTGCCGTAACGGTCCGGATAGAACCGCAGGTCGCCTTTCCGGTAGGCCTCGAGCGCGGGTTCCGCCAGCGGGGCCATTTTCACGAACCACTGATCGCTGAGCCGAGGCTCGACGATCGTGTCACAGCGATAACAACGACCCACGGAGTGCGGGTGCTCCTCCACTCCGACGAGATACCCCCCGGTCTGGAGGTCCTCCACAACGCGCTTGCGCGCCTCGACACGGTCGAGCCCGCGATACGGCTCGGGGACCGCGTCGTTCATCGTCGCTTCGTCGGTCATGACATCGAGCGCCTCGAGGTCGTGTCGCTGGCCGATCTCGAAGTCGTTGGGATCATGGGCCGGCGTGACCTTGACCACCCCGGAGCCGAATTCCGGGTCCACGTAGGAGTCCGCCACGATGGGGATGACTCGGCCGACGAGCGGGAGAATCGCGGTGCGCCCGATCAGATCCGCGTAGCGCTCATCCTCGGGATGGACGGCGAGGCCCGTATCCCCAAGCATCGTCTCGGGACGGGTGGTCGCGACTTCGACCGAGAGGCCATCCTCGCCCTCCAGGTCGTAGCGAATCCGGTGCAGCTTGCCTGTATGGTCCCGGTGCTCGGCCTCTTCATTCGAGAGTGCCGTCCCGCACCTCGGGCACCAGTTGATGATGTAGCGTCCCCGGTAGATGAGGCCACGCTCGTGAAGTCGGACGAACACCTCGCGAACCGCACGGCTGAGACCCTCATCCAGCGTGAACCGCGTGCGCTCCCAGTCGCAGGAGCATCCGATGGTGCGGAGCTGCTCGATGATCCGATTTCCGTAGACGTCGACCCACTCCCACACACGATCGACGAACGCCTCCCGCCCCAGATCGAACCGGGTCTTCCCATCCTTTCGGATCTCCCGTTCGACCACGTTCTGAGTGGCGATCCCGGCGTGGTCCGTCCCCGGCAGATAGAGCGCATCGTACCCCTGCATGCGTCGGCGCCTGGTCAGGACGTCCTGAATCGTGTTGTTCAGGCCGTGGCCCATGTGCAGGGCCGCCGTGACGTTGGGCGGCGGAATGACGATGACGTATGGGTTGTCGGCGTCGGCCGCTTCGACGTGAAACAGGCCCGCATCGACCCACTCGCGATACAGGTCGCCCTCTAGTCCGGACGGGTCGTAACGCGGGGGCAATTCGGTCCGGTTCTGGTCGGTGGAAGCGTCACCCATCGGGTGATGTACTCCTTCGTCTGGGGCGAAACGGAGGTCTAGCAGGAAGCGCCGAGGTCCGTTGTGGCCCCGGCGCGCGGTCAGTTTAATCGTCGGCTCCCGGCGGCGAAACGCGAAGCACCTGCCCCTTCATCTCCGGACTAGGGAGGGCCACGAGCGTCGGGCCCCCGGAGAGGCGGCCGGCGGACCTGGAGCGTGTCGCCCGACCGGCGGCGAACCTCCTCCTCGGACCGCTCCCGCATGGCCTCCCGCCGTTCGTCCGCGATCTCCTCCAGGTCGGCCCGCAGGTTCTGCCGCTGGATCTCCGTGAGATCCCGTATGGCCTGTTCGAACTCCCGTCGGCGAGGTCCGGACGGAGCGAAACCGAACGGGATCGGAATCGTGATGTCCCCGAGGTGCAGTCCCTCGGGCGATATCCCCCAGCGCTCTCCGTCCTTCTCGACGGTCCAGTCCATCGCACGGCGCCGCGCCTCGTCGTCCAGACGGAGGCTGTCCAGCCAGTCGCGCAGGATTGCACGCACGGCGCTGTCCGCGCGTGCGAACCGGGCCAGCCGTTCTCCGTACAGGAAGGGATCGTGCGGATCGAACCAGATCCTGGCGTCGACGAAACGCGGGATCAGGCGCTGTGCGTTCGTCATTCCAGCGAGGTCCGACGCCCGGGGCCTCGCGGAAGGGTCGTCAACGGACGGGTCTCCGGGTGCCCCGGTGACGTCGGCCTGTTCCAGATCGACGACCTCCAGCGGCGGCTGCCGTTCGGGTTGTTCTCGCTGTTCCGGAGGCGGCTCCACCGGTTCCGGGCGAGGGTCTTCCGGCGCGGGCGCGAGTGCGGTCGGGGCGACATCGACGACGACGAGGCCTTCCGGCGCCGGCACAGTCACGACGGGCGGAAGGGTGTAGTCGATCGCCCGAATGGCGACCGCCCTGGACCACCAGATGACGAGAACGTGAATCAGTACAGACGCCACGAGTGCGAGGCGCACTGCCCGACGGTATCGTCGCTCCCGAGCATCCCTCTCGGACGGCAGTCCCTCGAGGCCGTTCACGGTCTAGAGAACCCGTGAGATTCGCGCAGCGACCTCGTCGTATCCGTCACGCGGGAGAGTGAGCGACGCCCGGATCCACCCTTCCCCGGCTGCGCCAAGCCCGGAACCCGGAAGCACGACGAGCGCCTGTTCTTCGAGAAGACGCAGTACGAACTCCCGGGAGGAGCCGCCGCCGGGGACGCGAAACCAGAGGTACAGCGTCGCGCGGGGAGCGTTGACCTCGATCCCGATTCTCGTGAGGGCGGAGACGGCCGCGTCCCGGCGGGCACCGAGGCGTTCGACCTGCCCCTCGAGAAACCCCTCCGCAGCATCGAGAACCGCAGCGCCTGCGAACTGGATGCCGAGGTAAGGCCCGGTGTCGAAGAACCCCTTTACTCTCGCGAGCCGCGCGATCATCTCCGCGCTGCCGCACGCCCAGCCCAGCCTCCACCCGGTCATGTTGAACGACTTGGACATCGAGTGGAACTCGAGCCCGCCATCCCGCCAGCCGTCCACTTCCACGAGGCTGGGCGGCCGGTAGCCGTCGAAGGCAATCTCGGCGTATGCGTTGTCGAACGCCAGCACCGCGTTCCGCTCGCGCGTCGCCTCCATCACGGTCGAGACGTAGTCCAGCTCCGCCGTGGCTCCGGTCGGGTTGTTCGGATAGTTCACGTAAGTCAGTCCGAGGGTGCCCGGCGCCGAGCGAATGCTCTCCGGCGGCAGCAGGAAGCCGTCCTCCGCGCGCAGCGGCACGGTCTCGAGTCGTGCCCCGGCGAAATGGGGGCCGCCGAAATACGGCGCGTAACCCGGATCCGGGACGACGACGGTGTCCCCGGGGTCGAGCGCAGCGAAGGCGAAGTGGGCGAGCCCTTCCTTGGAGCCGATCAGGGGCAGCACCTCCCGTTCCGGGTCGAGCGCCACACCGTATCGCCGCTCCATGAAGTCGACGACCGCTCTGCGAAAGTCCGGGAGCCCGCGCTGAAACGGGTACTTGTGGAGCTCGGTGCGCCCGGCGGCTTCGCGAAGAGCATCGACCGCCATCTCGGGAACGGGGAGCCCCGGATCCCCCGCCCCCAGGTCGAGCACGTCTCGTCCCTCGGCGATCAGACGCGCCTTCGCCTCCGGTATCCCCGCCAGCGGGTACGGCGGCAGGCTGTCGAGCCGGGCGGGCAGCCGAATCCCGTCGCTCACGTCTTGAGCTTCTTCTTCTTCGCCGCGGGAAAGAGGACGTTGTTCAGGATCAACCTGTACCCCGCGGAATGTCGATGCAGATCGAGATCCGTCGCCGCATCCCCGATCAGATGTCGGGGGTCCTCGGGATCATGACCCCCGAGATAGGTGAACGTCCCCTCGCCAAACGAGCCATGCAGATACTTCACCCGACCGCGCCCCTCCTCCTCGCCCAGCACCGTGACGCCCGACTTCAGGCGATCGCGCCGGAACGTCGTGGTGAGCCCGTAGAAGTCCGGGAGAACCCGCTGGTGGTTCTGAGTGAGCATCGCCGGCACGGGGTCGAACTTGGCTGAGAAATCGAAAAGCGAATAACTGCCCAACTCGACCCGCCACGGCGTATTCACCTGATGACCATCGATGTCGCTGAAGGCCGACAGCGTCGGATCCGTAACGAGGACGGCATCGTGAAAGGCGAGAGTCCGGTCCCAGTCGAGGGTGCGACCGGCCTGCGCGTCGGCCGGGGACCCGTCCGCGAACGAGGCCGCGATGTCCGTGGCCTCGGCGGCAAGGGCCAGTTCGAGGGTCTCGGTTGCCGTACACATCGCGAAGAGGAAGCCGCCTCCCTCCACGTAGTCGCGAAGACGCCGTGCAACCTCCTTCTTCAAATCGGGAACCGATCCGAACCCCAACTCGCGGGCCATCGTCTCGTTTCGCGCCACCTCCTCCTGGAGCCAGGGAGAGGACGCGTACGTGAGGTAGAATTTCGAGTACTGCCCGGTGAAGTCCTCGTGATGGAGATGCAACCAGTCGAAGTTCTCCAGCGCGTCGGATGCGACATCCCGATCCCAGACCTTCTCGTAGGGGATCTCGGCGTATTCGAGCGCCATCGTCACCGCGTCGTCCCACGGGGAACTGTTCGGCGGCGTGTAGATCGCGATGCGCGGAGCCTTCTCGAGCGGAACCGACTCCATGTTGTTCCCCTCGATCTCGCGTCGGATGCGCGCCAACCCGACGCCCTCGACCGGCTCGACGGAGACGCCCATGAACGCCGCCCGTCGCCGGGTTTCCGGCGTGTCGGGGATCAGAAACGAGCCGGCCCGGTAGTTCAGGAGCCACTCCGCGGTCTGTCCCGCGGTGAGGACGCTGAACGCGAGACCGTAGGCCTTGAGGTGATTCGCCTGCTCGCGGTCCATCGGGACCAGCAACTGCTGCGCGATCACGGGAGACGTCGTCACCAGCAGACCCACGATCAGACCCGGCAACGAGCGGCCGGCACGGACACGCGTCACATCACGCTCCTTCGTCGAGTTCGGCGAGCATTCGGCGCGCCACCGGTGCGAGCGCGCTCTCGGGATACCCCACGATCAACTGTTCGAGCCACCCGGTCGCCTCGTGCGCGCTCGAGTGTCTCGCCAGCCCCAGGAGCGCCGCCGGCGTCTCGGCACTGGACGGGTACGCCTCGACCACCCTGCGCCAGAGAGACACTCCCGTCTCCCGTCTCCCGGCCTGCACAGCCTGCGCCGCGAGGTACGCGAGCACTGTGGCCCGGCCCGTGGAGGCGGGCGACCCCGCGAGCTCCCGCAGAGAGGGCGACAGATCGAACCCGGAAGGGTCGCGGTGGAGCCCGAACGCGGCGGCTCCAGCGGCCCGGATCTCGGTGGAGTCGGCCGCCTGTACCACGGTCAGCAGCTCGATCCGTGCCGTGAGGACCGCGGCATCGAGACCCGGTTCACCGAGCGAGCGCTGCACGCGCACGATCGCGCTGTCCTGTTCCCCGCCCCAGAACGCCAGTCGACCCGCCGACGCATCGAGCGCCCCCCCGGCGCCCGCCTCGCCCGCCGCTACAGCCGCCCGTCCCTCGCCGACCACGTCGGCGGCACGGGCCAGTTCACCGCCGCGGGCGTGGCCCTCGGCCAGCTCGCCGTACATCGCGGCCCGGGCGCGCAGCGAATCAGGGTACGCCGCCGCGTATCGATCGAGGACCGCCCTCGCCTCGGCCAGGCTCGTCGGATCCGCCGCCAGCAGACTGAACAGCCGACGTGTAGCCGCATCGTGCGGACCGGCTCCCGGATCGGTGTCGCGGGCCAGGGCCTCGAAAGCCCCTCTGGCGGTCGTCGTGTCACCCGCCGCCAGGGAGCGGTCCGCGACCATCGCCTGCCATCGCAGCTTGTCCACCGGGCGGGGGCTCAAGAAGACAAGTTCCTGTGCCGCCCACGCCACCTCCTCGGGCAGATCGGCGAGGTCAGACTCCCTGACGTACTCGCGCAGGAACGGGACTCGCTCGTCGCCGCCGACTCTGTTCGCGAGCCGGCGCGCGCTCTCCGGGCGCCCCAGGCGGAGTGCGACGAGACTCCCGGGGCCGGCGGGTGTATCCGACTCAGCGAGTTGATCCACGAGGCGTTCCAGCGCCGCGGTCGGTTCCGGAAGCGCCCTGATGTCCTCCACGACCGCTTCGACGGGAGGATCGTCGCCGGAAAGAACGGCGACCCAGACGTCGGTGGCATCGCCCACATCTCCGGACTCGACCAACAGGTCCGCCCGCCGCAGACGGATCATCCTCGTCCCTGCCCCTCGCTCGACCGCCCGGCGGAGCTCGTCTTCCGCTTCTCCCGACTCGCCGGCCGCCACCAGGGCGTCCGCCAGCGCGAGAACCGCACGTTCATCCGCCCCGTCCATCTCGACCCAGCGTCGAGCGACGGCGCGGGCCGAGTCAGGGATCCCCGCGTCCATCAGCACCCGGACCCAGATCTCCCGCACACGTCCAGGGGAGGGTTCTACGGCTGCCGCGGCCTCTGCCCGGGCAAGAGCGTCATCGAACTTGCCGTCTTCGACCGAGATTCGGTGCAGGAGGTCGAGGGCATCGGCAGAAGCGGGGGCACGTACGAGAAGGTCCACGAGAATCGAGCGCGCCTCGTCGGGACGGTTGGCGGCGAGCAATCCGTCCGCCCGGTCCACGGCCCGACGTTCGGCCGCCGGCGAGACCTGCCCGGAGACGGGCGCCGACACGGTCGGGACGCACAGAGCGAACAGACCCCACATGACGGCTCGGCGTCCGATCACGCCCGGGAGATCAGCCATCGCGTCTCTCCCCCGAAGCCGGTGGCGGTGGCGGTCGCGTCTCCGCGGGGGCCGGACGGGCGGTGCTTCCCGAGCGATTCAGTCGATCGAAGTAGTCGAAGATCAGCGGACGATAGAAGATCGGCAGATCGCGAAGCAGATCCTCCGACGGGAGCGGGTATCGCCGGCCCCGGAGAGCATCGATGTCGATCTCGGGGGCGCCCCGAGGAACCGCCTGCCCCGTGGTCGACTCCCGGCGGTTGGGATCCGGCTCTTCGTCCTCCTCTTCCAGCGACCTGCCCGCGTCCAGCATCCGCTCGAACAGTCGTCGCTGCCGATCGAGCGTCTCCTGCGTTGGTCCGGACTCCTCGAGCTGGCGCGCGAGTTCCTCCGCTTCCCGCGCCAACTCCTCCGGGCTGCCCAGGAGATCTCCCTCCGAGTCATCCATATCCTGGAGCTCTTCGGCGATCTGCTGCTGCTGGCGGGCCACCTCCTCGGTCCTCTCCTCGCCGGAGGGCTTCGGTCCCGGCATGAGGAGCGAGCTCGTCTCCTGGGTGATCGCCTGCTGCTGCTGGGCGAGAGACTGCATCTGCTCGCCCGCCTCCTGTCCCTGAGACTGTTGCTGTGCCGCCCGGGCCGCCTGCTCGCCCGCGAGAAGCTGCATCGCGAGACCGTTCAGCGACTCCTGGATGCCCTCGGCCTCCGCGCGCGATGGCAGCCGTCGTGCGCCATCCTGCGCCAGGCGCTCGAGCAACCCGTCCATGCGTTCGATTGCCTCGCCGGCCGCGGCACCGGTTTCCTGATCCATCAGCGCCGCCTCGTTGCCGGCTTCAGCCAGACGATCCAGGAGATTCTCGAGCCCCTGGCGGATCGCGCCCTGTCGCGCGCGCCAGGTCTCAGGGTCCTGCGCATCCTCTCCACGGGTCGCTTCAGCCAGTCGCCCTTCCTCCGCGGCCAGAGACAGAGCCTCCGATCGTGCCCTGCCCAGGGTCTCGGCCGCGTCTTCGCGCCCTGCCTGCTCCATGCTCTGCTGCGCGGCACCGAGGGCTTCCGCCGCCTGCTCCATCGCCTCCGCCGCCTCCGACGCGGCGTCGCTGCTCTGCGACTGTTCACCCGCCTGCTGCTCTCCGGCCTGCTGACCCTGAGCGGCGGCTTCTTCCATCCGCTGCATGGCCTCCTGGGTCCGCTCCCCGGCAGCGGCGGCCGAGTCCGCGGCGGCCTGCTGCCCGGTCTCCTCCAGCCGTCGCTCCAGTTCGTCGAGCGCGGCGGCCAGGTCTTCGGCGTCTTCCGCGAGGCGCTCCTGCTCCTCCACGAACTCCTCCGGCGTGCTCTCTCCGTCGGCGAGTTCGCGCTGCTCGGCCGCCAGATCCTCCGCGTTTGCCTGCGCAGACTTCATCTCCTGATCGAGCGCGGCCTGATCGAGCATTCCGAGGGTCCGTTCGAGCTGTTCCCGAAGCCACTCCGAATCCTCCGAGAGCTCGTCGAGCGCCTGCCGTACGGATTCCGAATCCAGGTCCTGCAGCGCCTCCGCGAGCTGTTCGATCTGGTCAGAGAAGCCCGACTCCATGAGCTCCCGATACCGCTCCGCCAGCATCTCCAGCTGCTCGGCCAATGCCTCGTCGTTCACGGAGGACTCACTGGCGTCATCGGCCAGATTCGCCATCTCGTCCTCGAGGGCCGCGAGCTCCTCGGCGGCCTCCGCTGCGGCGTCGAGCACCGCCCGCGCCTCTTCGGTGGCCTCGAAACCCGTCTCCGCCTCCTCGCCGGCGTCAACGCGTCGGGCAGCGTCCGCGGCAGCTTCCGCGAGACGGTCCATGGCGTCCTCTAGCTCCTCGGCCGAGTCGGAAAGACCCCGGGTCTCATCCGCCCGCGCGTCGCGAATCTCGGTGAACGTCGGCACCCTGAGCAGGAACGTGTCCGAGATCGCCGGCCCCCGCGATGGGTGACCGTCGAAGGCCTCGAAGCGATAGAATACCGTGTCGCCCGGCAGCAACTGTTCATCGCTTCGATCGATGAGATGCCGAAAGACCGCCCGGCGTGCGCCGTCCGGACCGGGAGCGAGCGTCTCGCGCCGTTCGCCCGCCTCTGACCCGAGTCCGGAACGCCACGACCGCAGCGCAACGGCTCGAAGCCCGATGTCGTCCTCGACATCGACCACGATCGGCATCACCCGATCGGATCCAAGCAACGTATCGGGCGGCGGGAACAGCAGCTGAATCCCGGGTCGCAGGTCGGGGACGAGGACCACACGAATGGGGTCCGGGAGGATCGCGTCGCCGATCTCATCGACAGCTCGGAGCCTCCAGTTCCACGTGCCCGAGCGGACGGGCGTCAGCGTGACACCGAAGCGGGGACCGTCCAGCGTGAGCGGCAGCGCGGGTCCTTCTTCGACCGGGAACTCACCGATGTCCGGGGGGGTCCGGACGAGTTCGCCCAGCGTCAGATTCAGGTTGGCCTCCCCCGACACCGTGAGCACCGTTCCCTCCGGCGTCACGAGGGGCGGGATCTGCCCCCGGTGCGTCTCAGATGGGCGTCCGAGGTACGCCGGGTACTCGACCCGGACCTGGATGTCCTGGACCAGTAGAGGCTCGAGCGGACGAACCAGAATCGTGTCGCTGGAGCCGGAGGCGGCATCCTCGACCCATACCCGGGTCGGGACGCTGATCGGGCCCACCCGAGCCGTGCTCTCCCCCGACTGGGGGACGGCGATCGAACGCCGGACGGGGGGTTCGCCCGCAGGTCGCACGACGAGGTCAACCTCGAACCTCCCGTGCGCCGTGATCCCGACCGTCGCCACTTCGCCCCTCGTCACGCGTGTCTCCAGCCGCAGCTCGAGCGGCGGCAGCGGATCCGGGAACGCCGTTTTCCAGGGGGCGCCGAGCGCCAGCGCGGCGGAGAGAGTGGGCGCCGGCCGGACGACAGCCGAGGCGCCCAATGCGAGCGCCGCCAGGACGGACACCGCGGCGGCCGTCCGGAGCCGGGACCGCCACGCCGCGCCGGTCCTCGGCAACAGCCCGCCGATCGGAACTCCGCTCAGCGAGCCTTCCACGCGGCGGCGGTGCAACTGAACGAGATCGAGCGAACGACCATCGGACCCGACGTCGAACTCGAGCGCCCCCCGCAGGTCTCCGGCGCCGAGGCCCGCCGCCGCGTCCGCCTCATCGGCAAGCATCTCCGGAGCGAGCGCGCGTGCCGCCCGCCCGGCATTGAGCACCGTGACAACCACGAGAACCATGACGACGAGACCGAAGGCGAGCGGGATCAGCGACCCTCGACCTTCCCGCGCAGACTGAGGCAGCAAGGACAGAAGGACGATGGCCGCCAGCACGACGCCCACGGCAAGGGTGCCGGCGGTCAGCAGCACCCGTGCACGCACGGCTCGACACGCCCGCGCGAAGCGCTCGAGACCCCGAGGCTCAGCCATTCGCCTCGTCCGAATCGACCAGGCTCATTCTGTATGCGTCGTTACGCGACAAACCGAACCGCTCCCTCAGCGCGTCCGCGATCGCCCTTCGACCGTCCCCGGCCCGGACCATCTCGTGAACAACAGCCGCGATCTCCGTCTCGTCCGGAGGCTCGTCGGACGTCCCGACGTCCCCGGCCATCACGAGGGTCACCTCGCCTTTGACCGATTCCTCACCATACACCGTTGCTAGCTCGGCGACCGGCCCCGATCGAATCTCCTCGTGTATCTTCGTCAGCTCACGGCACACGACGAGTCGCCTCGCTCCGAGGCCCGTCTCGACCAGTGCCGCCAGCAAGTTCGCGAGCCGGCCCGGCGCCTCGAACATCACAACGGTAACCCTCGAACCCGCCACATCGCTCAACCAGTTCGCGCGCTCGACCCCCTTTCTCGGAGCGAATCCGACGAAGAGGTAACGATCAGCCGGCAGACCGGAGGCCGAGAGCGCCGTGGAAACGGCCGATGGTCCCGGCACCGGGGACACGATGAATCCCGCCTCGAGGGCGGCCTGCACCGCCCGCGCGCCCGGATCGGACACCGTCGGCGTTCCCGCGTCGGACACGATCGCCACGTCGTTTCCGGCTTCGAGGAGCGCGAGGATCTGACGGATGCGCCCCTGTTCGTTGTGGGCAAAGAGGGAGAGGAGTTTCGGGGCGGCCCGGAGCCTTCCCACCAGGCGTCCCGTCCGCCGCGTGTCCTCCGCGAAACACGTGTGAACATGCTCGAGTGCCGACACGACCCGCGGACTCATGTCGTCAAGGTTGCCGATCGGGGTTCCGATCACGAAGAGGGTTCCGCCCTCGGCGACGGCGCTCACGGCGCCCCCCGCCCAGAAGACAGGCCCCCACAAACACGCGACGCCTCCCGACCTGTCACGGCCGGGAGGCGATCAATCGGCGGACCCTCGTCCGCCGGCGTGTGCGACACGATTCCTACGCGTGCTGCTCGATCTTTCCCTCGAGAACGGCCTTCGGCTGCGCACCGATCACGGTGTCCACGAGTTCTCCGTCCTTGAAGAAAAGGATGCTCGGAATGGAGCGTACGTTGAAACGCAACGCCGTGTCGGGGCTCGCATCGACGTTGAGCTTGCCCACCTTTACACGAGTGCCCTGCTCGGTCGCCAACTCGTCGACGATCGGCTCCACGAGCCGGCACGGCCCACACCACGTGGCCCAAAAGTCCACCATCGCGAGACCTGAGTTCGACTCGATCTCGTCGCTGAAATTCTCGTCGGTAATCTCGACGACAGCGCCGCCCTGTTCTTCTGTCATTCTCGGATTCTCCCCTTCCCTCTAGCCCATGCCCCCTATCACCGCGCGTATCGCGCGAATCGGGTGGCTGTCGAAACGTTGCTCCAATACGTTGCGGGCTCCAGAACACCGGTTGCTCCATCGGCTCGGACCCCGCCGCCGTCCTATGACTGACAACACCGAAATACCACTAGCGGTGCCCATAATCGACCACGTCGGAATCGCGGTCAACTCGCTCGAAAACGCGATTCCCCGCTGGGCCGCGATCCTCGGCCGCCAGCCCGACGGAGAGGAGGTCGTCCCAACCGAAAAGGTGCGGGTCGCGTTCTTCGGGGACGGGCTCGGGCGCGTCGAGCTCCTGGAGCCCACCGACCCGGATTCCCCGATCGCACGGCACCTCGAACGGCGCGGCGAAGGCGTGCACCACGTCTGCGTGGTGGTGAACGACCTGGAGGACACGCTCGTGAAACTCGCGGAGGAGGGGGTAGAGCCGATCCCGCCCGGCATCAGGGGCGGCGCGGAAGGATCCCGCGTCTCCTTCCTCCACCCGAGATCGATGGGCGGTGTCCTGCTCGAGCTCCGAGAGGCCCGCGGAGAGACTTGAGCGACCCCGGGCCCCGGTTCTCTGTCATCGTGCCCACCCTGAACGAGGCCGACGAGATCGCGGACTGTCTGGATCGTGCCGCCCGCGCGTTGGGTGACGGAGTCGAATTGTTGGTGGTCGACGGGGGAAGCACGGACGAGACGCCATCGATCGCGGCCAGCCGCGCGACCTTCGTGACCTGCCGCCCCGGACGGGGGCTCCAACTCGCATCAGGGGCCCGGCGAGCGACCGGTCAGATCCTCGTGTTTCTCCACGCCGACACGTGGCTTCAGCCGGGGTCCGCCGGGGCAATCGACCGCGCATTGAACGATGGCGCCACGGCGGGGTGCTTCCGCCTGGGGTTTCGGGACGCCCGGTCGTTGAAGTACGGAGCGCTCGCAGCCGCGATCGACGCTCGCACCCGCCTGTTCAGGACGGCGACCGGAGATCAGGCGATCTTCGCGACACGCGCCGCGTACGAGGCCGCTGGTGGATTCGAAGCCATCCCACTTTTCGAGGATGTCCGGCTCGTGCGCGCCCTGAGGCGCACCGGCTCCTTTCGACCTCTCCGTGAGCGTGCGCTCACGTCGGCGAGGCGTTGGGAACGAGAAGGGTTTGTCCGCACCATTGCCCGGCACCTGACGCTACGGCTCCGCCACCAGGTGGGGGCAGAACCGCGGCGGCTGGCGGGGCTCGATGTCGACGCGGACCGGAGCCCGCCATCGGTCAGCGGCCCGTCAGCGCCTCCGTCATGATCTCCTCGACGAACCAGCGGCCCCCGTCGTTCGCGGCGAGAAACGGCACCGTGACATCTCCGTTCCGCGTACCGACCATGTCGACCGCGATCCGGTGTTGGCCCTCCTCTTCCGCGACCGGCACCCGACGCAGTTCATAGGACTGGTGTCGAAGGAGCGAGCCGAGGATGTACATCCGCTGCTCGACCTCGACTCTACCGAGGTCCTCCGAGGCCGGCCCGTCACGAGTACCGAAAAGACGTGCCATGAGCTGGAAGTCGCTGCGATTCGCGGCATCGAGAAACTGGCCGACGGCGGACTCGGCACTCAGCGCGCCATAGGCGCTCTCAATCGTGGCTCCTCCGCTCGAACTGCCGGACGAAGCACACGCTGACGTAACTGCAAGAAAGGCAACCGCCACCCAGGATCCGGGCTTCACACGCATCCACACCTCCCGTTTTCGGATCCAATCCCTACATGATTCTACTGTCGTGGGACGCTCGCTCCAAGCCTGCGGTTGCCCGCGAGCTAGGACGCCTCGCGGATCCCCTCGCCCGCGTCCCCCGCAACTCTCGATATTGAAAGCGTTTCCGGCTCTTCACCGATGTCGACTCGCACGGTATCCCCTTCGGAGAACCTGCCCTCCAGGAAGGCCATCGCCAGCGGGTCCGTGATCAGGCGCTGGATCGCGCGCTTCAACGGCCGCGCACCGAACGCCGGCTCGTACCCGATCTCGGCGATCCGCCGCCGTGCCGCGTCGGTCACGTCGATCCGGATCTCCCGGTCCTCGAGTGTGGCCGATACGCGTTCGAGCTGGAGACCGACGATGAGCTCCAGGTGCTCTCGCTCGAGCGGGCGAAACACGAGGGTCTCGTCCACCCGGTTCAGGAACTCCGGCTTGAACTTCCCTCTCAACGCTCCGCGCACATCCTGTTCCACCGCGTCCCACGCCGTGCCGGCCTCGGCCCCCTCGAGGATCCTGGCGCTCCCGATGTTGCTCGTCATGATTAGCACCGAGTTCCGGAAGTCGACCGTGCGCCCCTGTCCATCCGTGAGCCGCCCGTCGTCCAGGATCTGGAGGAGAAGATTGAACACCTCAGGGTGCGCCTTCTCGATCTCATCAAAGAGAATCACCGCGTAGGGACGCCGCCTGATCGCCTCGGTCAGCTGGCCGCCCTCCTCGTATCCGACGTAGCCGGGGGGCGCCCCGATGAGACGCGCAACGGCATGCCGCTCCATGTACTCGGACATGTCGATGCGGATCATGGCCGCGTCATCATCGAACAGGAACTCGGCGAGCGCGCGAGCCGTTTCCGTCTTCCCGACCCCCGTGGGCCCGAGGAATATGAAGCTGCCGATCGGTCGATTTGGATCCTGGAGACCCGCGCGGCTCCGCCGCACGGCGTTCGCCACCGCGGTGATCGCGTGCTCCTGGTCGATCACGCGCTCGTGCAGGTGGTCTTCCAGCTTCGTGAGGCGGTCCCGCTCGTCTTCGAGCATCCGCGAGACGGGGATGCCCGTCCAGCTCGCGACGACCTCCGCGACGTCCTCCTCGCCGACCTCCTCCTTCAGGAACGAGCCCTCGGCCTGCAACTCCGCCAGCCGCGTCTCCGCAGCCGTCAGCTTCTCGCGGAGCCTGGGCACCTCGCCGTAGCTGATTTCGGCTGACCGCTGGAGATTTCCGGTGCGCGTCGCCTGCTCCGCCGCGGTTCCCAGTTCTTCGATCTCCCGGATCAGGCCTCTGACCGTCTCGATGGCTTCCTTCTCGGTCAGCCAGCGTGCCTTGAGCCCCGCCAGCTCCTCGCGCAGGGCCGACAGCTCGCTCTCGAGGTCCTCGAGCCGTGCCCGGCTCTTCGCGTCGCCTTCGCCCCTGAGCGCTTCACGCTCGATCTCGAGCTGGGTCACACGACGCTCGATCTCATCGATCTGCTCCGGCATCGAATCGATCTCGATCCTGAGGCGTGACGCCGCCTCGTCGATGAGGTCGATCGCCTTGTCCGGCAGGAAGCGGTCGCCGATGTAGCGGGAAGACAGCCGCGCGGCCGACACCAGGGCCGGGTCGGTAATCCTCACGCCATGATGAACCTCGTAGCGCTCCTTGAGGCCGCGGAGAATGGCGACCGTCTCATCGACGGACGGCTCGCCGACGAGTACGGGCTGAAAACGTCGCTCGAGAGCCGGGTCCTTCTCGATGTGCTCCCGGTACTCGTCCAGCGTGGTCGCACCGACCATCCGCAACTGTCCGCGCGCGAGCGCGGGCTTGAGCATGTTCCCCGCGTCGACGGCACCTTCGGCCGCCCCCGCGCCGACCATCGTGTGCAGCTCGTCGAGGAAGATCACGTACCGATCGTCGGCCTCCGTGATCTCCTTGAGCGTCGCCTTCAGCCGCTCCTCGAATTCGCCCCGGTACTTGGCCCCGGCGAGCATGGAGCCGATGTCGAGCTGGACCAGCTGCTTGTTTCGAAGCGACTCCGGAACGTCCCCGGACACGATGCGCTGTGCGAGGCCCTCCGCGATCGCGGTCTTGCCGACGCCGGGTTCACCGATGAGTACGGGGTTGTTCTTCCTCCGGCGCGACAGGACCTGCATCACGCGGCGAATCTCGGTGTCCCGGCCGATCACCGGGTCCAGCTTCCCTGCCCGAGCCTGAGCCGTCAGATCGACGCCGTACCGTTCGAGCGCGCGGTACTTCCCTTCCGGATCCTGATCCGTCACCCGGTGGGGCCCGCGGACCTCTTCGACGGCCTGCCGGACGCTCTTCTCGTCCCCACCCAGGTCGGCGATCAATGGCCGGGTGCTGCTCGCGGCCTTCGACACGAGCCCGAGAAGCAAATGCTCGGTCGAGACGTAGGAGTCCGTCATCTCCCGGGCCGCTCCGTCCGCATGCTCGAGGACCTTCTGCAACTCCCGGCTGGCCTGCGGGGCACCCCCGGACTGGGTGGGCAACCGCTCGAGCGCATCGGCCAGGCGTCCCTCGATCTCCACGAGATCGAGGCCGACCTTCTGGAGGACGGGCACGACGACCCCGCCCTCCTGATCGATCAGCGCTCGCAACAGGTGCAGGTCCTCGACCGCGGGGTTCCCCTCCCGCGTAGCGGCGAGCGATGCGTCCCGCAGCGCTTCCGCTGCCTTTACCGTCAGCCGTTCAACCGGAATCATCTATATCCTCTTCGTGACTGCTTCGTGTATCCCGCTCGAACCACCCTCAGTCCACATCGATCCGGTGCGCGTCACCGGCGGCTCGACGTGGCAGTCGAACTTCGAGCACCCCATTCGACATCTTCGCGGAGATCCCGGAGTGGTCCACTCCCGGCGGCACCGGGATCGTCCGCTGGAACCGCCCGTATGTGCACTCGCTGCGCCGCGTCTCGGCCCCCTCGGGCACGGACGGGCGACCACGTGTCCCGGCGACGGTCAGTTCCTCATCGGCGGCACTAACCTCAACGTCGGACTTCTCGAGGCCCGGGAGGTCGAATAGCACCCGCCAGCCCTCGTCGGGCACCTCCACCAGGTCGTACCTCGGAAACCTGCCAGTCGTCGGCCCTACGGTCTTGAGAGCCGAATCGACCAGACCGCTCACCGCATCCTGAATCTCGGCAAACGAACTCCAGCCGGACCACGGGCGCTCATCTCCGCCCGTCTCCCCGGATCCGGCATCACTGGACGCTTCCTCCTGCGCCGCCTCGGCCGGCTCGCTTTCGACGTAGCCATCCGCCTGGGGATGCGCCTTCGTGGTTCCCGTATCGTCCTGTCGCTCGTCCACCTGCCGCTCCTCTTCTCGTCGTGTATGCGCTTCGCTGCGTGTGTGTAGTGCCCCGGGGGGCAAAGGGCGTGCCCCGCCGACCCGTCCAAAACGGCGGAAATCCGACGGCTCGATACGGCGTTTCCGGCCGAAGCGGCGGGCTCGCGCCCGTCCGGCGAGGACCCCTGCCACAAAGGCATGAACCGACGGTTCGGACCCAACGATCGCTTGACCCCCGAATCCCCGCCGACTAGCCTCCTGACTGCCGGTCCCCGACCCTCCCGATCGGAGCCTGAACCATGTCCGAACAACCGACCGACCGCGCGTCGACGGGCGTAGCCCAGCCATACATCCCGGCGTCGCAGTCGCTCCCCGAAATCACGTTCAAGGCCGTCGTCCTCGGCTTCCTGCTGTCCGGGGTGCTCGGCGGTGCGAACGCGTATCTCGGTCTGAAGGTAGGGCTGACCGTGTCGGCATCCATCCCCGCCGCCGTGATCTCGATGGCGATTCTCCGGATGTTCCGAGAACACAACATCCTCGAGAACAACATCGTTCAGACGGCCGCATCGGCGGGCGAATCGCTCGCTGCGGGGATCATCTTCACCCTGCCCGCGCTGATCCTTCTTCAGCAGTGGGCAGGGTTCCCCTTCCTCCCGACGATGGGGATCGCCCTATGCGGCGGGGTGCTGGGTGTCCTCTTCACGGTTCCCCTTCGACGCGCGCTGATCGTCGAAGCCGACCTGAAGTTCCCGGAAGGTGTCGCGACGGCGGAGGTGCTCAAGGCGGGAACGGAGGGAGGCGCAGGCGCGAAGCTGATCGCGATCGGCGGGCTGGCGGCGGCGGTGCTCAAGCTGAGCCAGACGGGATTCAAGGTCGCCGCGGGCTCCGCGAGCGGTGCCCTGACTGCGGGCCGATCGACGTTCGGCATGGGAGCCGACCTTTCGCCCGCGCTCCTCGGTGTCGGCTACATCGTCGGTCTGAACATCGCCGTCTTGGTCTTTGCCGGCGGGTTGATCTCGTGGCTCTTCGGGATCCCTCTCTACATGGCCTTCGCCGATCCGGCCGCGGTCGCGGCAATCACAGACGGGGCGACCGGGTACGACGGCGCCCTCGAGATCTGGAGTTCGCGCATTCGGTACATGGGCGTCGGCTCGATGGCCGTCGGCGGTCTCTGGGCCCTCGTCGCGCTGCTCAAGCCCATTCGTGACGGGATCTCTTCCTCGCTCGAGGCCGTGCGCGAGGCCAGGCGCGGCGGGACCGCGTCGGTCCCCCGCACGGAACGCGACACCCCGATCAACCTCGTCGCTTTCGGAACGTTCGCCCTCGCTGTTCCCATCTTCATCGTGTTCTTGGGCGTGATCGACCGTGAGGCCCTGGGCATCACGTCCGAGCTCTACACGACTGCGCTCGCCCTCGGTGCGGTCTTCGCGATCTTTGCAGGGTTCCTCTTCGCCTCGGTGGCCGGGTACATGGCGGGGCTCGTCGGGTCCTCGAACAACCCGATCTCGGGTGTGACGATCGCGACGATCCTGACCATCTCGCTCCTGCTCTACCTGCTCCTCGGGTCGCAGATCGACTTCACGATCGGTGGCGCGCAGGCAACGGCTGCGGCCGCGACCGCGATCCTCGTAGGGGCGGTCGTCGCGTGCGCTGCGGCGATCGCGGGCGACAACATGCAGGATCTCAAAGCGGGCCGGATCGTCGGGGCGACGCCGATCAAGCAGCAGATCATGCAGATCGTGGGTGTCGTCGCAGGAGCGATCGCGATCGCCCCGATCCTCGGGCTCCTCTTTCAGGCCTACGGCCTCGGCGGCGTGTTCCCCCGTGCGGGCATGGACCCGGCCGAGATGCTGGACGCACCCCAGGCGACGCTGATGGCCTCCGTGGCCGACGGGGTGTTCACGCGGAACCTGCCCTGGACAATGATCCTGATCGGCGCGGTGATCGCCGTCGCGATCATTCTTCTCGACAAGGTCCTCGAGGCGCGTGAGTCGGAGTTTCGCACCCACGTCCTCGCCGTCGCTGTGGGAATCTACCTGCCCATCGAGCTAACCCTCCCGATCTTCGTGGGAGGGATCGTGGCCTGGGCCGCCTCCAGGGCCCTTCGCGGCACCGGCGGCGACGACGCGGCCGTCGAGCGCGGAAGCCAGCGCGGCCTTCTCTTCTCCTCCGGTCTGATCACCGGGGAGGCGCTCGTAGGGATTCTTCTCGCGATCCCGTTCGCCGCGGCGCAGAGCACGGACGTACTGGCTCTCGCACCGGACGGGTTCGATGCCTTCGCGACGGTCATCGGGCTGGGGACCGCGATCGGGTTCACCCTGTGGCTCTACCGAATCTCGTCGCGCACCGGCGCTTGACCCGGCCCCGCCGAGCCCGACTCGGCCTGTTCCTCGTGCTGGCCGGTTCGTTCGCGGCGTGCGGCGAACCGGCCGGTCCGATCGATGACGACACCTACGTCGCCGTCATGGCGGGACTGTCATTTGCCCAGGCCCGGTTCCTGGACGTCGCGTCCGCCGACTCCGCGCGTCGGGCGGTGATCGAGGACTCCGGCATCGACCCCGCCGATCTCGTGGCGTTTGCCGAGGCGAACGGCGCGAACACGGAGAAGATGTTCGCCCTGCACGAGCGCGTCCTCGCGCTGGTGGACTCGCTCGTGGCGATCGAATCCGGCATCCTCGTCCCGCCCGGAGACTCCATCGGAGCGGAGCCGGACCGGTGATCACCGGACTGACACTCAGGATCGGGCACTTCTTCAGAGAGAGCGCCCGACACGCCGGGCGGGTCTGGATGCTCTTCGTCGCGACCATCCTCTCGCTTCGCCACCCGCGACTCTACCTGAACGAGACGTTCGTCCAGGCGAAGCGCATCGGCGTCGAAGGCTTGGGGCTGGTTCTTCTGATGGGGGCCCTCTCCGGCGGCGTCCTGTCGCAGCAGACCGCAAATCAACTCGCTGCGGGGCTCCCGCTCTCGATCATCGCGGGCAGCCTGGTCGGGGGTATGCTGACCGAGCTTGGGCCCGTCCTGACCGCGATCGTCCTCGCCGGACGCATGGGTGCGGGGATCGGCGCGGAGCTCGGGACGATGCAGGTCACCAACCAGATCGATGCCCTGCTCACGCTGGGACGGGATCCGGTGGTCGAACTCGTCGTTCCGCGGGTCGTGGCCGGGACGATCATCCTCGTCCCGCTCGTCGTCCTCGCGAACATCACGGGGATCCTCGCCGGGTTCGCGATCTGTACCACGGTGATCGGGATGACGGCGCAGGAGTTCGCCGCAGGCGCGCGGGGCTACTACCACCACCCGGCCCTCTTCTACACCCTGACGAAGGCGGTCGCCTTCGGGTTCACGATCACCTTCACCGCATGCTATGTGGGGCTCCGGGCCGGTGGGGGCGCCGCCGGCGTGGGACGAACGGCCACCAAGGCGGTCGTCGCGATCATCGTGGCGGTAATGGTGCTCGACGTTGTTCTCGCGCCCGCCTACAAGGCGTTTCAATGATCGAGATAACGGGCGTGAAGAAACGCTTCGGCGACAAGGTCGTCCTCGCGGGCGTCGACGTCACGATCGGCGAAGGCGAGTGTCTCGTCATCATGGGACCCTCGGGAACAGGCAAGAGCGTTCTCCTGAAGCACATCGTGGGTCTTCTGGACCCCGACGAGGGTGATGTCCGGGTGGACGGCATCTCCGTGCCCACAGCGAATCAAAAGGCCATCCTCGAGGTTCGGTCTAAGGTCAGCTACGTGTTCCAGAACTCGGCGCTGTTCGACTCGCTCACCGTTCGCGGCAACCTGCTCATGGGTCTGCCGGAGGGGGAATGTCGGAAGCCGGACGTGGACTGCGAGGCGATGGCGCGAGAGGCCTTGTCGCACGTCAATCTCGGGCACGAGGTGCTGGAACTCGTACCCGCGGAGCTATCCGGGGGCATGCAGCGGAGGGTGGCGATCGCGCGTGCGATCATCGGCGAACGCCGCTACATCCTCTACGACGAACCGACCACCGGGCTCGACCCCGTGAACGCGACACGGATCAACCAGCTGATCGCGAGCGTGAACCGGGAAGTCGAGGCCACGAGTGTTATCGTGACGCACGATGTGCAGTCCGCGTTCTTCCTCGCGGACCGAATCGTGTTGCTTTCGGAAGGGGTCGTTCAGGCCGAGGGGACCCCTGAAGACCTCCGCACCACGACGGACCCCGTCGTGCGCGAATTCCTCGACTCGGCCCCGACTGTGGAGGTGGTGTGAGAGATCCCGGGCTTCGGGACCGTGGCGCCGAAATCCAGGTGGGCGCGCTCGTCCTCGTGACGGGACTCGCCCTCATCCTCGGCCTGTTCTGGATTTCCGATCTCCGCATGGGCGGAAGCCGTCTCGGCATCTTCGGGGTCGCCGCCGACGCGAGTCAGATCACGCCGGACTCTCCCGTGTTTCTCCGCGGCGTCGAGGTCGGGCGCGTCGACGAGGTGCGGCTCGAGCCGACCCGCGTCGTTCTCACGATGTCGTTCTTCGCGGACGTGGACCTCTCGGCCGACACCCGGGGCGTGATCAAGGCCGCGGGGTTTCTCGGGAGCCAGATGGTCGAGCTTCAGCCGGGCGCCGCGACGGCGCCCCTCGCCGAGGGCGACACCATCGCTCTCGGGAGTTCGTCGGACCTCATGTCCCTGGCTTCGGATCTCGGCGACGAGACGGGCGTCCTGCTCGAGCGGGTCGAGTCCGTCCTGTCCGACGAGTTGATCGGCAACCTCAACGAGAGCTCCCGAGCCTTCACCGCGGCCATGCAGGAGCTCGAGGGCCTGATGTCCAGCGAGCGGGAGGCGGTCTCCAGCCTCCTCGCGAACCTCGACGCGGCAACCGCCGAGCTGGCCCAGCTCGCGAGCTCACCCGAGCTCGATCGTTCGCTCGCGAACCTCGACACGCTCACGACACGGCTCGCGGCGGCCAGCGCCGGGTTCGACTCGACGACGACTGCGCTCGCCACGATCACCACGCGGCTGGCAGACGGCGAGGGCACACTCGGCAAGATGATGACGGACGAGGAGCTGTACGACGGGCTGACGGAGACACTCGCCAACCTGCAGGCGGCCAGCGAGGAAATCGCGATCCTCATGAAGGACGTTCGGGAGCGACCCGACCGTTACCTGAAGGACATCAAGGTCTCGGTCTTCTGATCGGCAGCTGACTTTCTAGAGGCCGGTAGGTACGTCGTAGAACCGTGATTCGATTTCGAACCGGTCTGCCGTCGCTTCCGCGAGACGTCTGACCCCGAAGGTCTCGGTCGCGTAGTGCCCGGCGTAGAGAACGGTGATGCCGAGCTCCATCGCCTCGTGGTATGTGTGGTGGTTTCCTTCCCCGGTCAGGAACGCGTCCGCTCCCGCCTCCGCGGCCTCCGCGATCATCGACCCGGCTCCGCCCGTGACGATCGCCAGGCGCTCCACCCGGTCGGACCCGCCACGGATCGCACGCACGCTGTCGCCGCACACCGCCCCGATACGTCGGACCAGCTCATCGACCGACAGGTCCGCCCGGGTAATCACGCCGATCCCCTGAAGTGACCCGTGCGATCCGAACCGATCTTCGGTCACGAAGCCGAGCGCCTCGGCCAGCAACGCGTTGTTGCCGACCTCGGGATGCACATCGAGCGGTAGGTGAGCCGAATAAAGACCGGCGCCGGACTCTATCAGCCGCGACACCCGACGGTAGGTGGGCCCGACGAGCGGACGAGCGGACCCCCAGAACAGCCCGTGATGGACGAGCAGGAGGTCGCACCCATCGTCCACGGCGAGATCGATCGTCGCCTGGCACGCATCCGTCGCCGCCCCGATCCGGGACACTTCGCGGCGACACTCGACCTGCAGGCCGTTCATAGCCCCGGGATAGTCCTCGATCTCACCCAGACGGAGATATCGATCCCACCAGCCGGTGATCTCTCCCGCGTCGATCACTTCCCGGTCACTCCCACTCGATCGTGGCCGGGGGTTTGGACGAGACATCGTAGGTCACGCGATTCACGCCGCGTACCTCGTTGATGATGCGGTTCGACGCCTGTCCGAGGACGTCGTGCGGGAACTGATACCAGTCGGCGGTCATCCCATCCCTGCTCGTAACCGCCCGGAGGGCGACGACGTTCTCGTACGTCCTCGCATCCCCCATGACTCCCACCGACTGCACGGGCAATAACACGGCGAAGGCCTGCCAGATCTCGTCATAGAGACCGGCGGCCTGAATCTCCTCGAGATAGATCGCGTCGACCTCGCGCAGGGTGTCCAACTTGTCCTTCGTGATGTCACCGATGATCCGAATCGCGAGGCCCGGGCCCGGGAACGGGTGGCGGCCGACGATGTGTGCCGGCAGTCCGAGCTCCCGCCCGACCGCGCGGACCTCGTCCTTGAACAGGTCCCGGAGGGGCTCGATCAGCTCGAACGGGTGGTCCGGACGCAACCCGCCGACATTGTGGTGCGATTTGATCGTGACGGAGGGTCCGGACACGGAGACCGACTCGATCACGTCCGGGTAGAGCGTGCCCTGCACCAGGAACTTCGCATCGCCGTGGCGACCGGCCGCGTCCTCGAATACGTCGATGAACGTGTGTCCGATCCGAACTCGCTTCTCCTCCGGATCCACGATCCCGTCGAGCTGGTCGAGGAATCTGTCCGTGGCGTCGACGACCTCCAGGCGCATGCCCTTCTGTCCGCTGAAGACCTCCTCCACCGACTGCCGCTCGTTCTTTCTGAGCAGGCCGGTATCGACGAAGATGCAGACCAGCTGGTCCCCGACCGCGCGCTGGACGAGCGCGGCCGCGACCGCGCTGTCGACGCCGCCCGAAAGCCCGCAGATCACCTGTCCATCCCCGACACGAGCCCGAACGTCGGCCACGTGGTGCTCGATGATGCTCGAGGGTGTCCAGTCCGCCTCGCAGTCGGCGATCTCGAAGAGAAAGTTCCGCAGGATCTCGTCACCACGGGTCGTGTGAGCCACCTCGGGGTGGAACTGAACGGCCCAGATGTCCCGATCGGGGGACCAGATCGCTGCAACGGAACTCTCGGTCGTCGCGAGGACCTGGAAGCCGGGTGGCGGACCCGGAAGCTCATCGCCGTGGCTCATCCAAACCTGCGTGGCCTCGCCGTGGTCGAAGCCGGAGAACAACCCCTCCCCGCGTTCGACCTGCAGGCTCGCCCGCCCGTACTCGCGCCGGTCGGTCGCCGTGACCTCGCCGCCCAGGAGATGGGCGATCAGGTGCATTCCGTAGCAGATCCCGAGGACCGGCACGCCCATTTCCAGCACCTGAGGATCCGGGTGAGGCACGCCGTCATCGTAGACGCTCGAGGGTCCTCCGGAGAGAATGATCGCCGCGGGGTCGAAGTTCCGGATCCAGTCGG
The DNA here is from genome assembly GCA_039587355.1 of Gemmatimonadota bacterium. GTDB lineage: Bacteria > Gemmatimonadota > Gemmatimonadetes > Palauibacterales > Palauibacteraceae > Palauibacter. The sequence goes on from JBDHIO010000004.1 coordinate 117,408, forward strand.
CATCGCGTGTGGGCGGATGCACTTCGCAGTAGACCCGCTCCTCCCGGATCCGACGCGCGATCAACTGCGTGAACTGGGATCCGAAATCGAGAATCAAAACTCGACTCACCTGTCCTCTTTTCTGAGACGTATCACTTTTTCTCGGTACGCTTCTAATAGGCTTTTGCCCAGACGACCTCGTCCGTCGCGGCCTCGCCGCATACGAGACATGTCGCGGGTCGTTCATCCGAACGGAACTCCTCGTCGGGCGCAACGCGAATGGTGACACTGGCATCGGTTTTCGCGCGTTCCGAACACGTCGGCGCTCCACACCACCCCGCGTATGCGAGGCCCGGCGACTCCTCGATCCAGACACGGAAGTCGTCGTACGAGTCGAATCCCCGGCGAGAACCGGCTTCACGGCGATCCCGGGACGCGGCGAGCATGCTGGACTGGATCCCATCGAGCATCGAAGGGATCTCCGCGGCCACCGATTCGATCGACAGGCTGACCTTTCGATCCAGGCCATGCGTCAGAAACCGTCTGGCCACGACGACTTCCCCGCTCTCGATGTCTCTGGGGCCCAACTCGATCCGCAGCGGGACCCCTTTTCGCTCCCACTCGTAGAACTTTGCCCCCGGGTTCATGTTGTCGCGCGAATCGAGCCGCACGCGAGCACCGGCGGCCGCGAGGCCGGCCTCGATCTCGGCCGCCGTCTCGAGGACCGTCGTCCGCTGATCGTCGTTCTTCCAGATCGGGACGATCACGACCTGGTGCGGCGCTAGACGCGGCGGAAGAACGAGGCCCTGGTCGTCGCCGTGCGTCATGATCAGTCCGCCGATCAACCGCGTGGAAACGCCCCACGACGTGCTCCAGACGAAGTCGTGCTCGCCGTTTTCCGTTTGGAACTGCACGTCGAACGCGCGGGCGAAGTTCTGGCCCAGATGGTGGCTCGTTCCCGCCTGCAACGCCTTCCCGTCCTTCATCAGAGCTTCGGTCGCGTAGGTGCGAACGGCCCCCGCGAAACGCTCGTCCGGCGTCTTCTCTCCGGTGATGACCGCGAGGCCCATGAACTCGTCCATGAAGGTGCGGTATACGCCCAGCATTCGGCGGGCTTCCTCCTCCGCCTCCGCGTCGGTAGCGTGCGCCGTGTGCCCCTCCTGCCAAAGAAACTCCGTCGTGCGGAGAAACGGCCGGGTCCTGAGTTCCCAGCGCACCACGTTCGCCCACTGGTTCAGGAGTACGGGGAGATCGCGGTACGACTGGATCCAGTCGGCGAGTATCGGCCAGATGATCGCTTCCGAAGTCGGACGCACGATCAACGGCTCGTCCAGTTCCTTCCCGCCCGCGTGGGTGACGACCGCGGTCTCAGGCGCGAACCCCTCGACGTGATCGGCCTCCCGGTCGAGAGCCGACTTGGGGAGGAACAACGGGAAGTAGGCGTTCTCGTGCCCGGTCGCCTTGAACATCTCGTCGAGACCGGCCTGGATCAGCTCCCAGATCCGGTATCCGTAGGGGCGGATGACCATGCACCCGCGGACCGAGGAGTGACTCGCCAGCTCCGCCGCCCGGACGACCTCGTTATACCACGCTGAGAAGTCCTCGGACTGAGGGGTCAAACCCTTTCGACTCACGCGTCCCGCCCTCCCAGAAGGTCGCGGAGCGGGATCTCGGACTGGCCGCCGCTTCCCATCTCCCGCGCGAGCACGACCCCGCGCTCGAGCTCGTCGGGACCCACCACTACGGTCCTCGCGGCACCGAGCTGGTTCGCCGTCTTGAACTGCCTGCCTACCCCCCGCTCCTTCAGGTCGTAGACGACGCGACGCCCCGTCCGGCGCAGCGCGGCCCCGACGGCGAGTGCCGTCCCGCGGACGTCCGGACTCAGGCAAACGATGAAGTCGTCGATGCCGATCGCGTCGTCGGGGACGAGATCGAGATCTCTGAGCAGTTCTCCCAGCACGACGTCTCCCATGCCGAACCCCAGGGCCGGCAGATCCGGACCCCCGAGAGACGCCAGCAGGTCATCGTAGCGCCCGCCCCCGCACACGGCGCGCAACTGACCGCTACGCTCCCAGACCTCGAAGACGGTCCCCGTGTAATACGCGAGCCCTCGAACGAGTCCCGCATCGAATCGCAGGAACTCCTCGAACCCCGCCGAGGAGAGGTGGGCGAGCACGGTCCCGACCGCCGCGGCCGCATCCGCGACCCGGACATCGCCCTCGTAGACCGCCTCCAGCTCCTCCAGTCCCATCTCCGGGAGGCGCAGGAGGCGATCTCTCGAGTCGTCCCCGACTCCCGCCTCGGACAGCCGTTCGGACAGCCACTCCTCGGACTCCCGATCCGCCTTGTCGAGCGCGGCGTACACCGCCGCGTGACCGTCGGTCGGGATTCCCTCGGCGACCAGCACCGCCGCGATCAGCCGTCGATCGGAGATACGGGCGACGATGTGGTCCTCGTCCAGGCCGAGTTCTCTCAGGGAATCCAGGGCCGCGGCGATGATCTCCGCATCCGCCAGCGGATCGGACTCACCGACGATGTCCATGTTCAGCTGGAAGTGCTCGCGCAGGCGGCCCCGTTGTGGGCGCTCGTACCGGAAGAGCTGAGGGACGGAAAACCAGCGGATGGGCTTCGGAAGCCCGCCCGCCCGGGCGGAGATCATCCGGGCGAAGGTCGGCGTCATCTCGGGCCGTAGCGCTACCTGCCGCCCACCCTTGTCCGTGAAACCGTAGAGCTGACCTACGATCTCCTCGCCCGACTTCCGCGTATACAACTCGAGCGGCTCGAGCGGCGGTCCATCGTACTCGGAAAACCCGTACCGAGCCGCCACGCGACGCCACGCCGAGAAGATATGGCGACGCAGCGCGAACTCGGACGGGAAGAACTCCCGGAAGCCCGGGAGGCTCTGAATGTCATCCGCGCTCATTCGTCGCTCCCGTCAGACCAGACCGTCGGGTACTACGCCGCGACGCAGAACTGGTCGAACGCCGACGTCAGGTCCCGCGCGATGTCCTCGGCTTCGCGACCTTCGATCTGGTGTCGCTCGAGCATGAAGACGACCTCGCCATCTCGGAGCAGTCCGATAGCAGGAGACGACGGCCTGAAACCGGCCAAATACTGCCGAGCCCGTGCGGTCGCCTCGATGTCCTGGCCAGCGAACACCGTGACGGTGCGGTCGGGCTGCGCGGAGTGCTCCAGAGCGATGGCGACCGCCGGGCGGGCATTTCTCGCGGCACACCCGCAAACCGAGTTCACCACGATGAGCGACGTCCCCTCGCCGGCGCCGAGTGTCTCCTCGACCTCCTCCGCGCTTCGGAGCTCGTTGACCCCGATACGGGTGAGCTCGTCGCGCATCGGCTGTACAAGCATCGGATCGTATAGCATGCGTTCCTTCCTGTTCAGTTCATTCCACGGACAGCAGGCGGCGGGCTTCGCCCACCGTGTAGGCGGAACCGGTCACCAGCACGGTCCCATCCCGGCCGATCTCACGCGCCAATACGAGGGCAGCTTCGAGATCCTCCTCGACTCTGACATCGAAGAGATCCTCCGCCCCCTGTCGGGCCACCTCGGTGAGGTTCCACCGGCGGGACTTCGGAGCCGATCCCGGCTGGGTCAGGATGATAGCCTGTGTGTCAATACGCAGCATCCCGAGCATCCCGGACCAGGGCTTGTCCGCCAGAATCCCGGCGACCGCGACCCACGGCCGCGGCGCGCCCATCTCGTGGAGCGTGTCGATCACGACGTCGATCCCCTCGCGGTTGTGCGCGATGTCAAAAACCCAGGTCGTGTCGCCCTCCGGAATCACCTCGAAGCGTCCCGGGATGCGCGTCCCCTCGATGGCCCGCGACACTACCGGATCGGGCAGGCTCAGCCCCATCGCCTCGAGCGCGAGCAGGGCGAGCCCCGCGTTGTGAGCCTGATGGCGTCCCACGAGCCCCGTACGGAGTTCCAGATCGCTTGCCCTCGCCTCCGAACGATAGAGAAACCGGGTCCCCCTCACGGAAACGTCGACATCCCACACGGAGGCCCGCTCGCCCAGCCGGGCGAAGGATGCCGCCCCGGCTCGACGAGCCGTATCCTCGAGCACCGGACCTGCAGGGGTCGGGATTTCGCCGATCACGGCAGGGACGCCCGGCTTGAAGATCCCGCCCTTCTCCGCAGCGATCGCCTGCAGGGTGCTCCCGAGAAGCTCCGCGTGATCGAGGCCGATCGTCGTGACGATCGCAACGCGCGGGGTGAGCACGTTGGTCGCGTCGAGGCGCCCCCCCAGGCCCGTCTCGACGACCGCCCAGTCGACGCCAGCCGCCCGGAAGACGGCGAATGCCAGCGCGGTCGCGCACTCGAAGTAGGTCGCCGGCCGGGCCTCCGTCAGTGCGAGCATCTCCGCCGCGACGGCCTGAATGACGTCTTCGCCTGCTGGCGCGCCGTCGACAACGAAGCGTTCACGGATGTCATCGAGGTGCGGTGACGTGTACATCCCGACCCGATGCCCCGACTCCACGAGCAATGCGCTCAGGAAGGCGGCCGTCGACCCTTTTCCATTCGTTCCGGCGATGTGGACGGACTCGAACGAGTCCTGTGGGTTTCCGAGCGCCTCGAGGAGGGCCTCGATGCGTTCGAACCCCCACTTCATCGCCCCCATCGGTCGGTCGTCGAAGAGCCTTTCCAGAGCGTCTCTTTCAGGCACGCCCGGGTCAGGACATGTGCGAGAGCAGGCTCGCGACGGCCCCGCGGAGCTGGGGACGGGGGACGATGCGATCGACCATCCCGTGCGCCTCGAGGAACTCTGCCCGCTGGAACCCCTCGGGGAGGTCCTGGCGAATCGTCTCCTTGATCACGCGCGGCCCTGCGAAACCGACGAGCGCCCCCGGCTCGGCGAGGATGATGTCGCCCAGCATCGCGTACGACGCGGTCACCCCGCCCGTGGTCGGGTTCGTGAGGATGGAGATGTACGGTAGCCTGGCCTCGGACAACTGCTCGAGAGCCGCGGACGTTTTCGCCATCTGCATGAGCGAGAGGATCCCCTCCTGCATGCGCGCGCCGCCCGATGCCGAGATCAGAATGAGCGGGGTCTGTGCCACGATCGCCCGTTCGGCGAGACGCCGGATCTTCTCTCCGACCACGGAACCCATGGAGCCGCCGATGAACCGAAAGTCCATCGTACCCAGGTGGACCGGCTGGCCCGCGATTCGGCCGCGACAGGTCCGGATTGCATCGCGCGTACCCCCACGCGCCTCGGCCTGGGCAATCCGGTCGGCGTACCGCTTCGAGTCCGTGAAATTCAGCGGGTCGGTGGAACGGAGGGTCTCATCGAAGTGCTCGTCCGGCTGCCCGGAATCGAGCAGCAGGGCCTCGTACGACTCCGCGGTGATCCTGAAGTGGTGCCCGCAATCAGGGCAGACGTGGAAGTTCTCTTCCAGCCGTCCGCTATAGAGGATCTCCCCGCAGCCATCGCACTTGTCCCACATGTCGCCGGGAAGATCCCGCTTCTGCGAGACGAGTTTCTGCTTCGGCTTCTTGAACCAGGACACATACCCTCCGAATTCGACCGGTACCCCGCCCGTCACGAAGCCGTGAATATACGGCGTTCGGACGGCGGGGTCAGGGTTCGGCTGCGACTCGCTGGACCACGCCGAATCCGGCATACAGCAGGAGCAGGAAGCTGCCGCCATAACTGATCAGGGGAAGGGGGAGCCCCGTGATAGGCATGAGGCCGACGGTCATGCCGAGGTTCACTACGAGGTGGGCAAACAGCACGGCGAAGATGCAGAACGTCACCGTGCTGCCGAAGTCGTCGGCGGATTCGATCGCGATCTTCAGCACCCTCCACAACAGCAATCCGAAAAGGGCGAGGAAGACCCCGACGCCCAGGAACCCCAGTTCCTCGCCGACGACGGAGAAGATGAAGTCCGTGTGCTGCTCGGGGAGAAACGCGAGCCGCTTCTGCGGCCCGCCCGCGAACCCCTGCCCGAACATGCCGCCGGACCCGATCGAGACCTTCGACTGGATCATGTGCCAGCCGGCCCCCCGCGGGTCGATCTCCGGATCGAGGAACACCACGAGCCGGTTCTGCTGGTACGGAGCCAGACTGTTCCATAACGGGATCGTGAGCGCTCCCGCCGCGAAGTTCGCGAGGATGACGCCGACGGACTCGACGATGAACGGACGGTGGAAGTACAGCACCACCGCAATCACGATGAACCAGGCGCCCCAGACGAATCCGTTGAAGCCCAGGATCAGCGAGACGGCCGGGCTCACGAGGAGGAAGATCTTCATGTGCGGGACCCCCGCCCAAAAGAGCGCCGCAATGAGGATCACGCCGAAGATGAGTGCGCTCCCCAGGTCCGGCTGGCGCAACACGAGCGCGAAGGGAACGAGCACTATCGCGACGGGTCTCCACAGCTGCGACAGCCCCTGGAACTCCTGGTCCTTCCCGCCGAGAGATCTGGCGAGCATGAAGATCGTTCCGAGCTTCGCGACCTCGGCCGGTTGAAGGCGACCGGGCCCGAGTTCCAGCCAGCTGCCATTCGGCCCGGTCCCGATGAAGAGGACGACGACCAGTAGAACGAGGGAGGCCCCGTACAACCATGGTGCCACCCATTCGATGAAGCGGGGGGGCACCCGCGAAGCGGTGGCGAACGCGACGAGCGCCACCCCCAGCCAAACGAGTTGTCGCACCCAGATTCCGGTCGCGACGGATCGGACCTCGACCTGACCGGCGGAATAGATCATCGCGATGCCCAGGCCGGTCATCAGAAACACGAGCCCCAGCAGCGCGGGGTCACCGAGCCCCGGGATACGTCGGATCCAGTTCAGCCGCTCATCCACCGCCGGCCCCCGTTCCGCTGGACGGAGCGGAGGCGACTATCGGCTCCCGTCCGGGGTCCGTCGGCTGACCGATCCCTGTCAGGTGCCTCTCCATGATCCCGAGGGCGTACGGCACCGCCAGGGACACGGTCCCGTCCGGGTGCCCCTCCTCGACGATCGCCGCGATGACGATCTTCGGGTCGTGCGCGGGAGCGAAGCCCACGAACCACGAGTGTGGGGCCCCCATGCTGTTCTGAGCCGTCCCGGTCTTGCCGGCGGCGTCCCAGCGCTCGATCCGATACGGATAGGCGGTCCCGCGCTCCTCGTTTACCACCGTCCGCATCGCTTCGACGAGTTCTTTGCGCTGGCCTTCGGAGATGCCCAGCGCCCAATCCATCCGTTGCCCGGAGAGATTCTCATCTCTCGCGAGATGCGGACGGACCGGCGGTTCGCCGTTCGCGAGAGCCGAATAAAACGAGGCCATCCGGAGGAGACTCTGCGAGTTCTCTCCCTGCCCGATCGACAGATTCCACACGACAGACTCGGTCCAGCCACGTCGACCATACCGGGCATCGAAGTACTCGCGGGATTCGGGAAAACGGCCTCCGATCTCGAACGGCAGATCGATCCCCGTGCGCTCCCCGAAACCGAGGTCCGGAACCTGCGACATCATCGCGTCGAGCCCGATCCGGTCGCCCGCTTGATAGAAGTAGACGTTGCAGGACCCCTTGATCGCACCCGCGAGATCCGTGGAGCGATGTCCCGCGGCATTCCAGCATGCGAAGAAGCGGTTTCCATACGTCAGGCCGCCAGAGCAGGAATGCTGCATGTACGTACCGATCGAGAGGGCCCCGGTACGCATCCCGATCGCCGACATGACGAGCTTCCAGGTCGACCCCGGCGGGTAGGACGCGGTGCTGACCCGGTTGAACATCGGCTGATCGGGGTCCGCTTGAAGCTCGTTCCAGAGATCGAACGGAATCCCGCCGATGAACTCGTTCGGGTCGAACGTGGGGTGGCTGTAGAAAGTCAGTACCTCGCCGGTCGCCGGGTCCAGCGCCACCACCCCGCCCCGCATCGAATCGGGGAACGTCTCGCGGGCCAGCGCCTGCAACTCGAGATCGATCCCAAGGTAGAGATCCTCTCCGGGGATCGCCGGCTGACCGCGTCCGATGTCGAAGTCGCGGATGATCGACCCGAGCGCATTCACCTCCACGTACCTCACTCCGGGCGTGCCCGCGAGCGACGCTTCGTACTGGAGCTCGAGGCCCGACTTGCCGATGACCCGGCCCGACTCGTAGCCCTCCCAGCGCTCCTGAAGGAGTTCCTGCTCCGAGATCTGGCTCACGTATCCGATGAAGTGCGCGGTGGCCGGTCCCATGGGATAGTGTCGGCGCGGGCGGGACTCGACGACGACTCGCCGGAATTCGGGTCGGCGTTCCTCGACGAACGACACTTGCTCGAACGCGGCGTTGTCCCGGACCACCAGGGGTTCGTTGGGCCGTTGCCGCTGCTGGACCAGGAGCCGCTCGCGCCGCTCCGGGGAGATAGCGAGTGGCCCCGACAGTCGATCGATCGTCGCCTCGATCGTGTCCCTCGGCCCGGGGAGGATCGAGATGACGTATCCGGGCACGTTCTCCGCCACGACCAGGCCGTTGCGATCGTAGATCGTCCCGCGGGGGGCCGGCACCGTGATGGCCCGCAGTCGGTTCTCTTCCGACCGGAGGACGTACTGGTCACCGGAGATGATCTGAAGCCGAAAGAACGCACCAGCGAGGATGGCGAGCGTCCCGAGCACGAGCATGAGGGCGATGCGCCCGCGCTCGCGTCGCAACTGGACCTTCTGGCTGTCCATCAGCATCGTGGCGTACCTCGCGGATCAGGCAACGAAGAAAGCTACGAACTTCTCGGACGCCCAGCAGAGCACGGCCGTCAGACCCGCCGATATCGGAGAGTAGATCAGGGCGCTCTCGATGGAGACGCCTCCACCGATCAGGCCGAGGAGGATCTGCACCACGAAGACTCCGACGACGAGGAACGCCGGAATGAACCGGGCGGAATCGGAGTAGAACACGTCGCGCAGCCACGATCCCGCATACCCCGTCGCCGCGAGGAGCAACATCGTCGGTCCGAGCGGCCCCAGCGACATCGACGCCTCGAGAAGACCGAGCACGAACCCCAGCGCCGCCGCGCGGCTTGCCCGTAGCCCGAGCGAGCCCAGGAGGAGCCCGCCGAGCAAGAGGTCCGGGCCCGCGACCCAGCCCGTCCATAGCGGGTGAAGCGCGAAGTGAAAGAGAAGCAGCAGTCCGATCACCACCCAGCCGCGGCGGCTCCTCATGCGTCGGGCCCCGCGCCGGTCGAATCCGGCGGCGTCTCAACCGCGGCCGGCGCAGGTATCTCGTCGACCGAATCGGCGACCGGAGGCGGGGGCTCGTACGTGGCGACCGACATGAGGCTGTCGAGCGACGGCCGGTCCCAGGCGAGCACGACGCTGGTCTCGGCCGGAAGCACCGCGGGTTCGACGTAGTAGCTCTTCATCCACCCGGCTTCCTCCGACGCGAGCTCACGTACGACGCCGACCGGGATCCCCGGCGGATATACGCCCGCGATGCCCGTCGTCACCAGCCCGGTGCCGGCGGGGATATCGCCCTGAAACGGCGCCCCTTCGAGAAGCAGGATCGTCTGCCCCTCGTCGCGGATCACGGGTCGCGCGATCCCCGACACCGACCCGTCCTGGGTGACCACGCTCACCCGGAAGTCCGTGTGGCTCCAGAACTCGCCCCGCGCGCCGGAACCGTGTGGAGCGCGCGCCACTCCGACCAGTCCGCGTCCCGTGAACACTCCCACCGGGAAGTCCAGATCCGCCAGCCGGGTGCCCCGCAGGACGAAGACGTCCGGGTCACCAATCCGCGGACGCCCGGCGTAGACCTCGGCGGCCCGGACCGTCCCCAGCTCGGGATCCGCGAGGCCGGACAGGTCTCTGAGCTCGCTCGACTGCTCGGCGACGGCGCGGAAGCGAGCCATCGCGGTCACGAGGCTGTCGCGTTCCTCCTGAAGAGCCGCGGCGCGTCGTCCCACCGCGGAGCGTTCCGCCGAAGCCCGATGCAGTTGAATGACGGGAAACAGGATGGTGGCGCGTACGACCGCCTCTACCTGGCTCTGGCGAGCGCGGGACAGCGACGAGGCAAGGCTTCCGAGGAGGAGAAGCGTGATGATCAGTGCCAGATCGCCCCGCCTGCGGCCCGAGCGACGTCCACCGGGGAGGGTCACCCGCGACGGGTCCCTTGGGAGCCCGTTCGGGATCGTGCCGCGCGCTCGGCCGTCACCCGGCCGAACCGACTGTTACGTTGCCAGTACCCCACGGTAGCGCTCGATATCGTCGAGAATCTTCCCACAGCCGCGGACGACGCACGTCAGGGGTTCTTCGTCCACGTGGATCGGGAGTCCGGTCTCCTCACGCAGGAGAGTATCCAGCCCGCGAACCATGGCCCCGCCGCCCGTCATCACGATCCCTCGGTCCACGATGTCGGACGCCAGCTCGGGCGGCGTGATCTCGAGGGCGCGTCGAACGGCCCCGACGATCGCCTGAATCGGTTCCTGCAGGCACTCCCGGATCTCCGCGGAATGCACTCGGACGGTCTTTGGAATCCCCGACACGAGGTCGCGGCCCTTGACCATCATCTCCTTCTCTTCATCAATCGGATAAGCGGAGCCGATCTGAATCTTGATGGCCTCCGCTGTCGGCTCCCCGATCAGCAGATTGTAGTTCTTCCGCAGGAACGTGACGATCGCCGCATCGAGCTCATCTCCGCCGACGCGAATCGACGTATCGGCGACCGAACCCGACAGAGCGATCACCGCGATCTCGGTAGTTCCGCCCCCGACATCGATCACCATGTTGCCGGTGGGAGTCTCCACGGGAAGCCCGACGCCGACGGCGGCCGCCATCGGCTCCGACACCATGTAGACTTCCTTCGCCCCGGCGGCATGCGCGCTCGAACGAACGGCGCGCCGCTCGAGCTCCGTGATACCGGACGGCACCCCGACGACGATCAACGGCCGGATCTTGAAGAACCGGGCGGCGGTGACGGTCTTGAGGAAGTACCGCAGCATGATCTCGGTGACATCCACATCCGCGATAACGCCGTCCTTGAGGGGACGAACCGCCTCGATACCCGCGGGTGTTCGCCCGAGCATGCGCTTCGCCTCGAGCCCGATCCCCTTGATGCGACCGGTGTCCTTCTCGACCGCGACGACGGAGGGCTCGTTCAGGACGATCCCCTCGCCCTCGACGTAGACGAGCGTATTCGCGGTGCCGAGATCGACACCGATCTTGTTGATCGGCAGAAAACTGCCGCGCAACGACCAGTTTGCCATTAGCGGGCCCACGGATGTCTGAGGGTGGTGTGCGCGTGGGCGGGGGCCGAACGGCCCGGCGTCTCAGACCGGCAGTCCATCATCGTCGTCCCCCTCCTCCTCCCACACCCTGCTCGCAAGACGCGTGCGCCCGCAATGTAAGTACGGGCTACTACGGACGAAAGGAGGTTCGACCTCAGGCCGGAAGAACCTCCTCGAGCGGCGTGTATTCGAGTCCGAAAGCGTCCGCTACCGCCGCGTAGGTCACCTTGCCGCCGACCGCGTTCACGCCCAGCGACAGGGGTTTGTCGGCCCTGCATGCGGCCTTCCAACCCTGGTTCGCCAGCCTCATCAGATACGGGAACGTCGCGTTGGTGAGCGCGAGCGTCGAGGTCCGTGGCACCGCTCCGGGCATGTTCGCCACGCAGTAATGGATGACGCCGTGAACCGTGTATGTCGGGTTGTTGTGAGTCGTCGGTCTCGCGGATTCCACGCACCCGCCCTGGTCCACGGCGACGTCGACGATGACCGAGCCGTCCTTCATTCGAACCAGGTCGTCCTCCCGCACGAGCTTCGGCGCCTTGCCACCCGTTACGAGAACCGCCCCGACGAGCACGTCGGCTCGCTCGATCTGCTCGAGAATCGTGTGGCGGTTCGAATAGAGGGTATCGACGTTCGCCGGCATCACTTCCGACAGGTAGCGAAGCCGCTCCAGGCTCACATCCAGGATGGTGACGTGTGCTCCGAACCCGGCCGCGATCGTTGCGGCCTGAGTCCCGACCACACCACCGCCGAGAATCACGACTTCAGCGGGCAGGACTCCGGGGACACCACCGAGCAGTATCCCGTAACCGCCGGCGTTCTTCTCCAGGTACTTGGCGCCTTCCTGCACGGCCATCCGGCCGGCGACTTCGGACATGGGAGTCAACAGGGGGAGTTCGCCGCTCGGGAGCTCGACGGTCTCGTAGGCGATCGCGACGGCGCGGCTGTCGATGACCTCCTGGGTGAGTCGCTCGTCGGCCGCGAAGTGGAAGTAGGTGAACAGCACCTGATCCTCGCGCATCCGCGCGTACTCGGGCTCGATGGGCTCCTTCACCTTCACGATCATCTCGGCGGTCGCCCAGACATCTTCGACGTCGGCGATGATCTTCGCGCCCACCGACGCATAGGCGTCATCGGTGAACCCGCTTCCCTCGCCGGCACTGGCCTCGATGAGCACCTCGTGTCCGTTCGCGACCAGCGCTTCCGCACCGGCGGGAACGAGCGCGACCCGGTTCTCTTCCGCTTTGATCTCCCTGGGGACTCCGACGATCATTCTGATCGCTCCTGAGTGAGGGGTTCGTTCGTAACGTTAGCGTTCGTCATCGCGGTGACTTCCTCCTCCGGAGAAAGCACCAGAAATGCCGAGCGATCCGGGGCGAACATCGCCGAGACCTCGGCACACTGCTCTTCATCTACCGCATCGATTCGCGCAGCCACCTCTTCTACAGACCGGAACGGCTGGTCGAGCAGCGCGACCCCGGCGAGCCGGTTCATGCGGGTCGCCGGCGACTCCAACGAAATCGTGATCTGTCCCTTCAACTGCGTCCGCGTATCCTCGAGTTCCGCCGGCCGCAGCCCCTCCCGGGCCAGAGCCGACAACTCCGACGTCAAAACTTCACGCGCACGATCGGCCACTTCGGGTCTCGTTCCGACGTATGCACCCAGGTGCCCGGCCGACGCGAAGAAACAATGGAAGCTGTACACGCTGTACGCGAGTCCCAGCTCCTCTCGAATCCGCTGAAACAGACGCGAGCTCATTCCGGCACCCAACGCCGTCGAGGTCACAACCACGGCATAACGCCGCGGATCCCGGTACGGGACCGTCAGCGCCCCCGCGAGGATGTGCGTCTGCCGCCCGCCTGGTCGACTCACGTGCCGGAGCCCGCTGCCTGCACCCACGGCGCTGACAGCCGCCGTGGAGGCCTCGGCCACGCGGGCCGGCAACCGCCTGGATACCGTCTCGACCAGTTCTTCGTGGTCCACGGCGCCGACGGCCGCGATCACGAGGTTCGACGGGAGATACGCCGCGGCGTGCAATCGCTCGAGATCGTCACGACCGATCTGGGCCACACTCTCCAGCGTCCCCGTGATCGGCTCGCCGTAGGGGTGCCCCCCGTAAAGAAAGGAGGCATGTGCTTCGAACGCCACTTCCTCCGGCGCCTCCTCGATCTCCGCGATCTCCTCCAGCACGACCTGTCGTTCGAGCTCGAGGTCCGACGATCGGAGAGCGGGATGAAACACGATGTCGCTGAGCACGTCGATCGCGAGGTCCATGTACTCCGCGGGAACGCGCGCCTGATACGACGTCGTCTCGTGGGTCGTGTAGGCATCGATCACGCCGCCCACTCGTTCGATCTCCCACGCGATGTCCCGCGCACTCCGACGCTCGGTGCCCTTGAACACCATGTGCTCGAGGAGATGCGAGGCTCCAAGCAAGTCGCCCGGCTCATGCAGTCGGCCCTGGCGAAACCAGAAGCCTATGGACAGGGAATGGATCGACTCCATGCGTTCCGACAGTATCGTCGGCCCGTCCGGGAGGGCGGTGAGAAACGCATGCTCGTCGAGACGCTCGGTGGAGGCCGCCGCGGTCACGCGACGGCCTCCGACCGGTCCGTCTTCACAGCTCTTGAGTCCCGGGAATCAGGACTAGTCGGCCGAGGCCGTCTCCATCGCCGCGCGACGGGACAGCTTGAGCCGGCCCCGCTCGTCGACTGCGAGCAGCTTGACCTTCACCTCGTCGCCGGGCTTCACGACGTCCTCGGTGTTCTCCGTGCGACCCTCCTCGAGCTCCGAGATGTGGCAGAGACCCTCTACCCCCGGAATGATCTCGACGAACGCGCCGAAGGTCGTGGTGTTCTTCACGACGCCGCGGTACACGCGGCCGACCTCGGGCTCTTCGACGATCGCCTCGATCATCTCCTTCGCCCGCTGGCCGCCTTCGCCCGAGACCGACGAGACGGTGACCGTGCCGTCGTCCTCGACGTTGATGCTGGCACCGGTCTCGTCCTGGATCATCCGGATCGTCTTCCCCTTCGGCCCGATGATCTCCCCGATCTTCTCCGGGTTGATCTTCACGGTGATGATCCTGGGCGCCCACTCCGACATCTCCTCCCGAGCCGTCGACAACGAGGCGTTCATCTTCTCGAGGATGTGGAGGCGCGCCTCACGCGCCCGCTCGAGCGCCTCGCTCATGGTGTCCGCCGACAGGCCTTCCGCCTTGATATCCATCTGGACAGACGTGATTCCGTCGGCCGTTCCGGCGATCTTGAAGTCCATGTCGCCGAGGGCATCCTCGACACCGAGGATGTCGGTGAGGATTGCGACCTGATCGCCTTCCTTGATCAGTCCCATCGCGATGCCCGCACACGGAGCGCGCATCGGCACGCCGGCATCCATCAGCGCGAGCGACCCGCCGCACACCGAAGCCATCGAGCTCGATCCGTTCGACTCGAGCACCTCCGACACGACGCGAATCGTGTACGGGAACTCTTCGTATGCCGGGAGCAGCGGCTGAAGAGCCCGCTCGGCCAGCTGTCCGTGCCCGATCTCACGCCGGCTCGTGCCGCGGAACATGCGGACCTCACCCGTGGCGAAGCCCGGGAAGTTGTAGTGCAGCATGAACGACTTGGTGGTCTCCTCGGCCGTATCCAGGGAGTCCATGCGCTGCTCATCCCGCACGGTACCCAGGGTCGTGACGACGAGCGCCTGCGTTTGTCCACGCGTGAACAGCGCGGAGCCGTGTGTGCGCGGCAGGATGGACACGTCGCAGTCGATGTCGCGAATGTCGTTCACGCCACGACCGTCGATCCGCTCACCGTCGTCCAGAATACGCTGCCGCATGACCTGCTTCTCGATCTTGCGGAAGACGTTCCCGATGTCGTTGTGAGCATCGGGGAACTCCTCGGCCAGCGCTTCCTTGACCTCGGTCCGGAGCGCGGACAGCGTCCGGCCGCGCTCTTCCTTGTCAGCGATCCGCAGCGCATCGCTGATCCCGTCGGTCGCGGCGGCCTTCACCCGCTCGGCGACTTCCGAATCCGGAGCCTGCGACTCGTACTCGAACTTCTCGACGCCGCCGACGAGCCCGATCAGCTCTTCCTGCAGATCGATGAGCTCACGGATCGCATCGTGTCCAACGCTCATCGCCTCGAGGAACTCCTCCTCGGAGATCTCGAGACACGCGCCCTCGACCATGACGATCGCGTCCTTCGAGCCCGCGACCACGATCTCCATGTCGCACATCTCGAGGTCGGCGAACGTCGGATTGACGAGCCACTCGCCATCCATACGTCCGACTCGAACCCCGGCGACCGGACCGCCCCACGGGATCGGCGAGATGCTGAGCGCCGCCGAGGCACCGAGCAGCCCGATCACGTCGGCATCGTTCTCCTGATCGGCGGAGATGATGAAGCACGCCACCTGCGTTTCGTTCCGGTAGTCCTCCGGGAACAGAGGCCGCAGGGGCCGGTCGATCTGACGTGCGGAGACGATCTCTTTCTCGCCCGGCCGCGTCTCTCTCTTGATGAAGCCGCCGGGAAACTTCCCGGCCGCATACGTCTTCTCCCGATACTCGACCGTCAGGGGAAAGAACGGGAGGTGTGTCGGCTTGCGTTCCGCCGTGGCGGCGACCAGCACGGCGGTCTCGCCGAACTGGACGTAGACCGACGCATCGGCCTGCTTCGCCATCCGGCCCGTCTCGATGATGAGCGGGCGTCCGTGGAACTCGCGTTCGATTCTGTGCATTCTTCTGTCTTCTTTCATCGGTTTCTTCGACGTGCCATTCACGTCGGTCCTTCTTTTCGTCTGCACGCGCCTTGTGCGGGCGCAGCGATTACCCGGCCTTCAGGCCTCGCACCGATGGATCGAACGCACGCCCGCGCAGGGGCCACGACGTCGAGTAAACGACGACGCGATGGCCCCTCCGGGTCGCATTGATCCCATCGGAGTTCCGACCGACTCGACGAGTCGGCGGCGGGTTCGAGGCGGGCACGTGCCTTCCTGGCACGCGAAGCCGGTTGGCAGGGTCACGAGAGCCGGACGCCTAGTGGCGCAGTCCGAGCTCCTCGATCACCGACCGATACCGTTCCAGGTCGGTTCGACGCAGATAGTTCAGCAGTCGACGCCGACGGCCGACCATCTTGAGCAGACCCCGTCGACTGTGATGATCCTTGGGGTTGCTGCGGAAATGGTCGGTGAGCTCCTCGATGCGGGCGGTCAGCAATGCGACCTGTACCGACGGGGCTCCCTGGTCGTTCTCGTGACGCGAGAACTTCTCTATGATTTCCTGCTTCTTGACCTTTTCCAATTACCTTCGATCCTCGAGCATCGGCCTTCTGTTCGGCGACCGTATTTCGCCGGGCCGATGACGTACATTCGATCCGTCTACAAGACGTGAATTATAGATTTTAGGCTAGTTTCTGTAAAGCCGCCGTTTCAGAGTGAGTGCGTGGCGGAACCGGCCCGTCATCATCCGGCCCCGCCGGGCCTCGCGAAGTAGCGGATGGCCTCCTCCCGATCCTCCCGCATCTGATCGACCAATTCCGCCGCGGAACCGAAGGGACGAACGTCGCGCAACTTCTTGAGAAACTCGACGACGACCCGTTCCCCGTAGATGTCCCGCTCGAAATCGAGCACGTAGAGCTCGATCGTCGGGGGAGAACCCGCAAACGTGGGTCGCGGACCGAGGTGCAACAGACCCGACCGCAGATCAGAGCCCATGCTCGCCCGAACCGCATAGATCCCTTCCGCCGGGAGCAGCTTGTCGGGCGGCGGCGCGGAGATGTTGGCGGTCGGGAAACCCAGGGTCCGGCCCCGGCCCATACCGTGGACGACCGTGCCTCTAAGCGAATACGGGCGCCCCAGCTGGGCAGTGGCATCCTCGACTCTTCCTTCGGCCACCGCCGCCCGGATCTTCGTCGAGGAAACGACACCACCGCCGGCCTCAATCCCCGACACCACATCGACCTCGAAACCGTGCCTCCGCCCCAGCGCCTCGAGCACGTCCACGTCCCCCGCTCGTCCGCGCCCGAACCCGTGGTCGTGTCCGATCACCAGTTCGCGGGCGCGAAGTCGTCGAACGAGGACTTCCCGGACGAACTCCTCCGGCGTGTAGCGGGAGAACTGAACGGTGAACGAGACGAACGCGACGTAGTCCAGCCCGTACTGGGCCAGGATCTCCTTCTTCTCGTTCGGAGTCGTAAGCAGCTTCGGCGCGTCGTCGGGTCGTACGACGCGAAGAGGGTGTCGATCGAACGTCAGCAGGACGGAGCGGAGATCCCGCGCCCGGGCACGATGACCGATCTCTTCGAGGATCGCGCGGTGCCCGAGATGGACGCCATCGAACGTGCCGACGGTGACCACCGTGCCCTGGACCGTGGGGGGCAGACCGCTCGGCGTCACGCGAACACCTTGCGAGGACGGATATTCCCCTCGACCGCTTCGGCGATCGCGACGAGGCGCCCCTCGTGTACGAGGACGATCGGCCCTTCCTGCTCGCTCCGGGTCGGAAGGAAGCGGCCGTGTCGAACGTCCGAGGCTTCCGACTCGTCGAGGGCGCGTCGTGGGAGCCACTCGAGAGCGGCCGCGGCGGATCGCCACGCCGGCCCGTTCACGGTCGCCGGCCCGATCGCCTCCGGTGCGACGGCCTCGGCCACTGCGAAGGGACCGATGGCCGTTCGTCGCAGGGACGACAGGTGGGCACCGCATCCCAAGGCACGACCCAGGTCCCGAGCCAGCGAGCGGATGTAGGTCCCGGTCGAGACCTGGACCTCGAAGGAGACTTCCGGCAGGCTCACGTCCGTCACCCGGGCGGCGTGCACCGTAATGGACGCGGCGGGCAGTTCTACGGCTTCGCCGGATCGCGCGAGATCGTAGGCCCTCGCCCCCCCCACCCTCTTGGCCGAGAACGCGGGCAGCACCTGCTCGTGGTCCCCCACCAGCCCGGCCACCTCGCTCGCGACGGCCGCCGGATCCAGGTCGCGCCATGCCTCGCTACTCGATACGACCGCGCCGCTCGGATCCTCGGTGTCGGTCTCTACCCCGAGCCGCATCACCGCAGCATACGTCTTGGGAAGAACGTGGAAGTGCTCCGTCGCACGCGTGAAGGCTCCCACGAGGAGGAGTAACAGCCCGGTGGCGAAAGGATCCAGCGTGCCGGTGTGGCCGATCCGGCGCTCGTCGAGCGCCCGCCGAGCCGCCGCGACCACTGCGTGGGACGTTACTCCCGCGGGTTTGTCCACGAGCAGGAGACCGATCTCAGTCTTCGGTGACGGCATCGACATCTGGATCCGCGTGTGCCGCCCGGTCGGATTCCTTCGCCGCACGGAGCAGCTGTTCGATCCGGGTCGCGTTCGCCAGCGTCGTGTCGACCTCGAATCTGAACTCCGGGATCTTCCGGAGGTGGAGGATCTGACCCATCTCCCGTCGAATGAACCCGCTCGCCCGCTCGAGACCCTCGAGAGCGGCCTCACGGTTCTCAGATCCATCGACGGTCACGAAGACCGTGGCGTAGGAAAGGTCCGACGTCACGCGCACCTCGGTCACCGTCACCCCGTTCACGCGGGGGTCCTTGATCTCCGAGAGAAGGAGACGAGACAACTCTCGTCTGAACATCTCGTTCAGTCGTCTGCTACGGTGGCGTCCGGTCACTGGGCTGGAGAGTCTCCCTGGAGCTGCTAGAAGTACGCGGTTTCCGACTCGACGACCTGGGCGCGCGGGTCGGATCTCACGAACGCGTCGAGCTTGCCGATCACGAGCTCCGCGAAGTGACGGTCGGCCGCCGCGACCGCCGCGGTCAGCTCGGCCATAGAGGGGCGGTCCTGATGATCGGTCTCGGCGGCGGAGACCTTGAACCGGCTGATCATTCGATCTCGCAGACCGCGTACGACCGAGCGCTTCTCCTTGAGCGAGCGACATCCGGGCAGGTGAAGCACCCAGCGCCCCACCCCAACAGCGGCCATGAGTCTCGCTCTACCCCGTGCGTCCGGTCAGCTGAGCGGTTCGCTGGATAGGGTCCGCGCGATCTCCTCGACATCGAAGCACTCGATGATGTCGCCGACCTTCACGTCGTTGTAGTTCTCGATCGAGATCCCGCACTCGTACCCATCGCGCACCTCGCGCACGTCTTCCTTGAAGCGCTTCAGGCTGTCGATCTGCCCCTCGTAGATCTGGATTTGATCCCTGAGAAGGCGAATCGGCAGGTTGCGCTTCATCACCCCGTGGGTGATGTAGCAGCCGGCGATGGTCCCGACCTTCGGCACCCTGAAGAGCTCCCGGACCTCGGCCATCCCCACCGAAATCTCGCGTTCCTCCGGCGCGAGCAGACCCTCGAGCGCATTCCGGATCTCGTCCACGGCTTCGTAGATCACGTTGTAGATCCGAATCTCGATTCCGTCGCGCTCGGCAGTCGCGAGGGCCCCGCCATCCGGCCGTACGTGGAAGCCGATGATCAGAGCCTGCGATGTCGATGCGAGCAGGACGTCCGACTCGTTGATTCCGCCGACCGCCCGGTGGACGACCTCGACAGCGACCTCCGATGTGCTCAAACGTTCGAGGCTGTCGGACAGGGCCTGCACCGACCCGTCCGTATCACCCTTGATCACCACGTTGAGACGCGCCTGCTGTCCGGCCTTGACCGCCTCGAACACGTCCTCGAGGCGCGTTCCCGTGGCCCTCCGACGGAAGTCTTTCTCACGCTCCAGCTGCTGACGCCGCGTGACGATGTCTCGAACCCGATCGGGCTCGAGAACCACGAGCGAATCACCTGCCTGTGGCACTCCCTCGAGCCCCAGCACACGAACCGGGATGCCCGGCGTCGCGTGATCGACGTTACGACCGCGCTCGTCCAGCAGCGCGCGAACCCGGCCGCCGAAGAGGCCGCACACGAAGTCGTCACCGACCCGCAACGTGCCCGACTGAACCAGCACGGTCGCCACCGGGCCCATTCCCTTGTCGAGCTGGGCCTCGACCACCGTCCCCCGCCCGTCGCGATCGGGGTTCGCCTTCACCTCGAGCAGCTCGGCCTGGAGAAGGACCTTCTCGAGCAGGTCGTCCATTCCGGCGCCGGTCTTCGCCGAGACCTCCGCAGACAGCACGTCGCCACCGTATTCCTCGAGGACGACCTCGTGGCCGAGCAACTCCTGCTTGACCTTGTCGATGTTCGCGGACGGGAGGTCGGTCTTGTTCACCGCGACAACCATCGGCACGGCGGCATTCTTGGCGTGACTGATTGCCTCGATCGTCTGAGGCATGACCGAGTCATCCGCCGCCACGACGAGGATCACCAGATCCGTCAGGTCCGCTCCACGAGCCCGCATCGCGGTAAACGCTTCGTGACCCGGAGTGTCGAGGAACGTGATCGTCCGACCGTCCGGCAGATCGACGTGATAGGCGCCGATATGCTGCGTGATCCCGCCCGCCTCGCCAGCGATGACATTCGCGCTGCGGATATGGTCGAGCAGCGACGTCTTCCCGTGGTCGACGTGACCCATCACGGTGACGACCGGCGGACGCGGAACACCCTCGCCCTCGTCCTCGACCTCCGTGTCCTCCTCGGAGATGTCGGCCTCGAACGCCTCCTCGCGGATCGCGTTGAACCCGGCCTCCTCACAGATCAGCTCGATCTGGTCGAAGTCCAGACGCTGATTGATCGTCACCATCAACCCGAGGTTCTTGAACGCGGAGGTGATGATCGCGGGAGCCGATGTCCCGATGAGGTCGGCGAGTTCGGCGACGGTCAGGTACTCGTTGACCCGAACCGTCGTCTTCTCCTTCTCCTCCTCGATGACGCGCTGCTCCTGCTCCGCCTCGCGCTGCTCGCCACGTTCCGCACGGCGCCGCTTCCGCGGGGCCGGGCCACCCATGGCCGCGAGCGTCTTCTTGACGTTCTCCTGGACGGCGTCGCTGTCAACGCGGCGGCGCTTCCTTCGCTCGGCACGCGGGGACTTCTTCCGGCCGTCCACCGTGTACCCCTCGGCGGAAATCCGTACCGTGCCTCCCGGCGCCGCAGACGCGGTCGGCGCGGCCGGCGCAGGCATGTCCCGCCTCACAGGCTTCGGCCGCCGCTTCTTCTTCGGGGCAGCCTCGACCGGCGTTTCCGGCGTCGCAGTCGGTGGCGCTTCCGGCACCTCGGCCGAGGGCTCCGGCGTCTCGACGACGGATTCCGGTTCGACGACTTCTTCCACGACCGTCTCGACCGGCGGCTCGGGCTCCTCCGCAACGACCTCTACCGGCTCGTCGCTCTGAGCTTCCTCGACTACTTCTTCGATTTCGATCTCGGCCGTCTCGAGCTCCGCCTCGACCTCGGCCACCGTCTCCTCGACGAACTCCTCGACCTCCACCACCGCTTCCGCCTCGTCGACCACTTCCTCGACGGGGGTGTCGAGATCCTCGGCGGCCTCGTCCACCAGTTCATCGAGACCTTCGACCGGCGTTTCGATCTGCGAGGGCGCGACTCGACGACGGCGGCGACGACGCGGCGTGCGGGTGGCCGTCGACGTATTCGGGGCGTCACCACGGCGCTCGCGCTCGAGCCGCGCGTGCAGCCGGGCAATGGATGCCGGGTCGACCGAAGACATGTGGCTTCGAACGAGGACGTCCATTTCCCGCAGCATCTGAATGAGCTGGCCGGTTTCCACGCCCAGCTCTTCAGCGACTTCGTATACGCGCAACTTCGACAAGGACCCTACCTCCTCGGATTACCCGAGCGTTTCGTGTCACCCAACGTCATCCCGTCGGCCAGAGACTTCCGGTCCTCCGGCCAGATCGACGATCCGAGAACCCAACTCCCGGTCCGTCACTGCCACGAGGGCCGCCACACCGCGCCCCAGCGCACTGCCGAGTTCATCTTTCGTCCCAACGGTCACCGTCGGGACCTCCTCAAGTATCTCGCCCAACCGCGCCCGGGCGTTTCGGCCGGCATCGCGCGCGACGACGATCGCCGATACCGGCTTCCTCTCCATGGCCGAACGGATCGCATCCGCGCCGACCACCACACGTCCGGCCCGACGCGCGATCCCGAGGAGCCCGAGGACCTCGCGGTCCGGGGCACGGTCCCCCGTCAGGCTGTTTCCGTCTCCGGCTCCGACTCGGCCTCTGACTCGACTGCGGCTTCCACCTCGGTTTCCTCCGCAGCTGGAGCCTCGTCGGCCGCGGGTGCATCCTCGTCCGCCGGCGTATCCTCGGCCGCTGCCTCGGCCTCCGCGCCCTCCGGCGTCTCGGCATCCGCCTCCGCCGGGGTCTCCTGCACGTCTTCGACGACCGTCAACTCGTCGATCAACGCCTCGAGGACATCGGCTTCCTCTGGCCCGATGCCGGGCACCTGGAGGAAGTCGTTTCGATCCATGTCGAGTACGCCGTAGAACATGCTGATACCGGCAGCTTCCAAAGCCGATAGGGTCGCCGGGGCGATCCCCTCCAACTCGGAAAGTGGGAAGTCCGCCATCTCGTACTCTTCGTCGCCGGCAAACAGTCCGCCCTGGTTCCCACGCTCCGTCCAGTCGCGACTCGAATACAGGTCGATCTGCCAGCCGATCAGCTGCGAAGCCAGTCGGACGTTCTGACCGTTCCTTCCGATCGCTAAGGACAGCTGGTCGTCATCCACGATCGCCGTGATCACGTGACTCGTCTGATCGGTGATCACCTTGGCGACGCGGGCCGGCGCGAGCGCGCGACGCGCGAACACCTCGGGATCCGCGTGCCACGGGACGATGTCAATGCGCTCGCCGCTCAACTCCGACACGACCGCCTGCACCCGCGAGCCCTTCAGCCCGACGCAGGCCCCGACCGGATCGACCGACTCGTCGCGCGAAGAAACAGCGACCTTGGTCCGACCGCCCGCCTCGCGGACGATCTCCTTGATCTCGACGATGCCCTGGTAGATCTCAGGCACTTCGAGTCCGAACAGGGACGCGACAAACTGCGGGTCCGCCCGGGAGAGGATAAGACGCGGGCCTCTCGGCGTCTCTTCGAGCACCTTGAGTACCGCCCGAATCGGGTCGCCCTGCCGAAACCGTTCACGCGGATTCTGCTCGCGCCACGGGATGATCGCTTCCGCCTCGCGGGACCGGTTGAGCATGACGACGAGCTTGCCGCGCTCGATCGCCTGTATCTCACCCGAAACCAGGTCGCCGACACGGTCGTTGAACTCCTCGCGGATCCGCTCGCGCTCGCCCTCGCGGACGCGCTGGATGATCCGCTGCTTCGCCGCCATGACGGCCGACCGGCCAAAGTCCTTGAAGGAAACGGGGATCTCCATGAGATCGCCGACCTGGAAGTCGGGGTCGTCCCAGCGCGCGTGCTCGAGCGTCACCTGACGGGCCGGATCCTCCACATCCTCGACCACCTCTTTCAGAACGGTGATCGCGATGTCGCCGACGTCATCGACCTCGATCTCGGCATCCACGGGACCACCGAAACGCCTCGCCAGCGCGGCGTGAATCCCCTCACGGATGAGGTCGTGTAACTCGCTCTCAGACAACGACTTATTAGCCGCCATCATGCGGAACGCTTCAACGACCGGAATCTGATCGCTCATGTCTCTCGTCTGCCGGCGGGCCGCGCAGCCGGGCCCGAATCCCATGAATACACGAGACGGGCGCTCGCCACGGCGTTCAGCGCGATTTCGACGCGCCGATCGTCGATCTGGAGAGCGAACGTCTCCGAACCGTCATCGACCATCCCCAACAACGTTCCCTCGAGTTCCTTCGACCGATCCACCAGCGGCTGGTAACCGCGCACGCGGACACGTTCTCCGCTGAACCGCTCGAAATCCCGCGCCTTCGTAAGGGGGCGTTCAACGCCCGGTGAAGACACCTCGAGGACCCAGTCCTGCTCGGCCCCTCCTTCTTCCTCCAGTACCTCTCGCAACGCCCTGGAAACGGCGGCGCAGTCCTCGACGTCGATCGCCGATCTGCCTGGCTCCGAATCGGGGCGGTCGATGCGGATCCTGAGCAGCGGGCGCCTGCGCCCCCCGCCCCGCTCCAGCGTGACAACCTCGAACCCGAGGGTCTCGATCGCTTCCTCGATCTTCGCCGCGTCCAACCCGGCCTCCGCGCGGCGGGACGGACCCATACCGCAACAAAAAAGTGGGGTCAAGAACAGCTTCCCCACTCCAGGTAACGTTGACATCGTCCGCCAGCCCTTGGCGGACCCTCTGTGAACCACGACTGACGACTATACTAATTCGGTCTCCGCAGGGCAACCAAATCGAGCCCCGGGGCCCGCCGTACGGGCCTCAACGGTCCATGAAGCCCGTAAACGCAGCCATGCGACCGGCTTCCCCTCCGCTCGCTCTGTGAGAATGGAGGTCGACGACCCCACAACTCGTGCAATGCGTCGATACGGTCACGTTCGAGCTCGACATTCCGAGGTCCAGAGCCTGCCTGACGAGCGCCCCGCGAAGATCCAGCTGCTCCCGCTCGGCGCTCGAGCCGAACTGCGCCAGGACGGGCCGATCCACCTCGTAGCACGCCCCGCAGATCGCAGGACCCATGTGGACCCTAACATCTGCGGTCCGTCCGTCCGGGCCGATCAAGGCGTCCAGACCACGGGCCAGAATCTCGCCCGCGACACCGCGCCACCCGGCATGCACTAGCCCGACCGCTCGCCGCCGGACGTCGAGCAGGTGTACGGGAACACAGTCCGCGGCGGTCGACGCGAGCAGGAGCCCCCTGTCCATGGTCACGAGACCGTCGACCCGACCCGCGAGCATCACGCGGGCCCCGTCGCTCGCGGCCCGACCGATCGTTCTCACTTCGGCGCCGTGGATCTGACGGGGAACGCCGATCGCGGAGAACCCTAGGTCGGCGGCGAGACCGCCATAGGCATCAAGCAGCTCGTCTCCCGAAGCCATCGAGACCGAGAACGTCCCGGCCTCGGAGGTGGTGATCCCGGACACGAGACCGGGCGCGGCGTCCTCCCAGACGCGGTTCCGCAGAAGGAGGCCATCGGGGACCTCCGTGACCCCTCGGCCTTCCAGCTCCAGCGAGAACAGAGGGGACGTCAGTTGGAGACCCGCTCGATGGAGGCGCCCAGGGCGTTCAGTCGATCGTCGATCCGCTCGTAGCCGCGTTCGATCTGCCGGATGTTGTGAATGCGGCTCTCGCCTTCCGCGGCGAGCGCGGCAATGAGCATGGCCATGCCGGCCCTGATGTCCGGGCTCTCGAGCCGCCGGCCGCGCAGCTTCGCCGGCCCCACGACGACCGCGCGGTGCGGGTCGCACAGGACGATCTGAGCTCCCATCGCCACGAGCTTGTCCACGAAGAACATCCTCGACTCGAACATCTTCTCGTGCATCAGCACCGTGCCTCGACATTGGGTCGCCGTCACGAGCGCGATGCTGATGAGGTCCGCAGGAAACGCGGGCCACGGACCGTCGTCGATCTTCGGAATCTGATCCCCGACGTCCGGCTGGATCTCCAGCGATCCCTCGCCAAGCACCTCGAGCTCGTCCCCTCTCCACTCGAAGTCGATCCCGAGACGCTGAAAACCGACGCGCAGCGGGTCGAAGCCCACCCGGTCGACATCGCTGATGCGAAGATTCGAGGAGGTCGCGGCCGCCAGCCCGATGATGCTCCCGACTTCGATGTGGTCGGACCCGAGGCGAAACGTGCCCCCCCCAAGGCTGCCCACACCCTCGATCGTCAGCGTGTTCGTCCCGATGCCGTCGATCGTCGCGCCCAGCGTGACGAGAAAGTTGCATACGTCCTGCACGTGCGGCTCGCTGGCGGCATTCAGCAGAACGGTCGTCCCGGATGCCGTGACGGCGGCGAGAACCGCGTTCTCGGTACCGGTCACGGACGGTTCATCCAGGAAGATCGTCGTTCCCTGAAGACCACGGGTCCGCAGGATGAACCCCTGCCCCACCTCTACCTCGGCCCCCAGGGCGCGCAGCGCGAGCAGGTGAGTGTCGAGCCGGCGGCGGCCGATGAAGTCTCCACCAGGCTCGGGAAGTTCGACCGAACCGAAGCGCGCCAGCATGGGGCCGGCCAGAAGGACCGATCCCCGAATCACGCCCGCGAGCTCCGGATCGAGACGGGCGCCATCCGCGTCCCGCGCGCACAGGACCACCGTGTTGGGCTCCACCCAGTCGACGGTGACCCCCAGCGATTCGATAATCTCGAGTAACGTCCTCACATCGATGATATCGGGGATGTTCTCGATGCGGACCGGCTCCGGCGTGAGGAGACACCCCGCCAGGATCGGCAGGGCGGCGTTCTTGTTCCCCGCCGGGGTAAACGTCCCGGACAGTGACGCCCGACCCTCGATGCGGAAGTAGCTCATTGTCGAGACGTATCCTCGATGCTGGTGCGGTTTCTGCGTTCACGTCTGCCGTCGGAAGACGCCGTCTCCGGCCGCGCGGAAAGTAGTCCCCGGCGATACACCGGCAACCCGCGGTTGAGCCCGAAATTGCAGTCGCCTATACTTTGCCCCGGATCGGAGGCTATGTGAGCACATACGAAATCATGATCATCGCGGGTATGGCGGTCTGGATCGTCGTCGCGATTTCCATCCTGCTGGTGCTGCTCAGCGGCGTTCGGCTACTGCGCGCAGCGCACGAGCCCCTCACGCAGATCTCCTCCACCGTGGGAGACCTGAACACGCGCCTCGAGCCGGTGATGGGCAACATCGAGCAGGCCTCCGAGGCTGCTTCGCGTGTCGCGGGCCGGCTCGTTCACGATGCGGAGGACGTCGGCCGGGCCCTCCGGAACGCGGGTGAATCGACGGAACGCATGGTCGAGCTCGTCGAGGATCGCGTGGCGGAGGTGGCAGCACTCCTCGAGGTCGTGCAGGAAGAGGCGGAAGAGACGTTCCTCAGCACCGCGTCGCTGCTTCGCGGGTTCCGGCGCGGGAAGAAGAAGGTCTCCAGGGGAGGCAGGGTTACGCGAGCGATCGGCAACCTCCGCCGGTAGGCCGCCGTTGAATGCCGCGGTAGAGCCGCGGTTAGCCCGGGAGCAGTCCGGCGTACGCGACCAGGACCTTCTTCCGTCCCGCCTCTTCGAACTCGATCTCCGCCTTCGCGTCCCGGCCAAGTCCCGAGATCGTGATGATCTCTCCCGTTCCGAATTTCGGGTGGACGACTCTGGTCCCGGGCTGGAGCTCGAGCGCTTCCTGGGAGTCCGCGTAGTCGTACTTCAGTTCGCCCTCGGCTCCGGCGTCCGGTTTCGGCTTCTCCGCTTCCCTGTGCCAGGAGAAGGAACTACCGCCTGGGGCGGCGGTCGCGGGGGTCGAGACAGTGAACTCGAGACCGCCGGTTCCCTTCGCGGCCTTTCTGCTGCTGCCGCCGGATCCGTAAGAGGACCCGGAGCCGGATCGATACCCACCGGAAGATCTCAAACCCGGCCCCCGCACCTGCTCGACGTAGTCGGGAGGGAGCTCGTCGAGGAAGCTGGATGACGGCGAGTGGCTCTCCATGCCGGCGCGCCAGCGCCGGTCCGCGTACGTCAGGTTGAGGCGATCCATGGCTCGGGTGACACCGACGTAGAACAGCCGCCGCTCCTCTTCCAGTCCGCCCTCGGACTCGGTGGCCCGAGAGAGCGGAAACAGCCCCTCTTCCATCCCCGCCAGGAACACGATCGGGAACTCGAGACCCTTCGCGTTGTGGAGGGTCATCAGAGTGACGGCCTCGCCGTCGAAGTCTGCGTCGTCGAGATCCGAGCGCAACGCGACCGTCTGAAGGAACAGCTCCAGATCGTTGGCCGCCTCGTCCGCGTCGTCGACCTCGTCCCGATCGAAGGACTCCGCCGTGGCGAACAACTCGCTGACGTTGTCCAGCCGGTCCGCCCCATCTTCCTCCTCGGCCAGCGCCGTCGCGAGCGCGAACGTCGCGACGCACGTCTCGAGAGCTTCGCGGGCGGACTTCTCCGGAAGCACCGACCGCACGGCATCGATCCCGGACGCGAACTCCGTCAGACCCCGGACCGCCTTCGGCGCGAGCCCCGCGATGTCGCTTGCCCGGGCGGCCGTCGCGAACAGCGGTTCATCCGCCAGGGATGCCGCGGCCGCGACCTTCTCGAGACTCACCTGCCCGACGCCACGTCGAGGCCAACCGATCGCCCGTTGGAACGCCGCGTCATCGGCGGGATTCACGGCAAGCCGGAGGTACGCGAGGACGTCCTTGATCTCGCGACGGTCGTAGAACGGGACCCCGCCCACGATGCGGTACGGGATACCGGCGCGTCGAAATGCCTCCTCGAACGCCCGTGACTGGGAGTTCGTGCGGTACAGCACAGCGCAGTCGGCGTAGCCATGAAGAGGCCGCGCCTCCTCCACCTGGCCGGCGACCCAACTCGCTTCTCGACGCTCGTCTCCGCAACGCACGACCCGGATCGGTTGCCCCTTCTCGCGATCCGTCCTCAGTCGCTTCGGCTTCCTGTCGACGTTGCACTCGATGACGGCGTTGGCCACCTCGAGGATCGACGCTGTCGACCGATAGTTCTGCTCGAGCCGGACGACGTGGGCGCCGTCGAAATCGCGCTCGAAGTCGAGGATGTTGCGAACGTCGGCCCCTCGCCACGCGTAGATAGACTGATCGTCGTCCCCGACGACACAGATGTTGCGGTGCACGGAGGCCAGCGCCTTTACCATGCGATACTGGGCGTGGTTCGTGTCCTGATACTCATCGACCAGGACGTGCAGGAATCGATCGGAGTACCGTCCTCCGACTCCGTCCGGGTTTTCGAGCAGCTTCACCGACTCGAACAGAAGGTCGTCGAAGTCGTAGGCGTTCCGGCGCGAGAGGATCCGCTCATAGCCGGGATACACCTCGGCCACGATGCCCGCGATCAGGTCGAACGGAGGAGGCGAGTAGTCCGACGGTCCGATCAGCTGGTTCTTGGACGCCGAGATCCGATTCCTCACCGCCTTCGGTGACCACCGCTTCGCGTCGAAGCCGGCGGCCTCCATCACATCCTTCAGCGCCCGGATCGAATCGTCTTCATCGTAGATCGTGAAGGAGCGATCGCGCGTCGTGTGCGATGCCTCGCGGCGCAGGAGGCGAGCGGCGATCGAGTGGAACGTCCCGATCCAGAGGCCTCGCGTCGAGTTGCCGATCAACCCCTCGATCCGCTCGCGCATCTGGCCGGCGGCCTTGTTCGTGAACGTCACCGCGAGGATCCGATCCGCCGGGACCCCCGAGTCCATCAGCCGCGCGACGCGGGCCGTAAGCACGCGCGTCTTTCCGGACCCCGCGCCCGCCAGAACGAGGAGGGGACCCTCGCCGTGCGTTACCGCCTCGTGCTGCTCCGGATTCAGCGTCAGCATTGCCGGTCTAATTGCTCCGCGCCCGCGGCAACTCGATCCGGAAGCTCGCACCCTCGGCCGCATCCTCCAGATGAATCGAGCCGCCGTGCATGTCTTCCACGATCCGCTTCGTCAGCGAAAGCCCCACGCCCCATCCGCTCTCCTTCGTCGTGACTCCGATATCGAACAGCTTGTCGCGCACCTTGGGCGGGACCCCCGGCCCCGAATCGGACACACGGAATCCGAGCTGCTTGCCGTTCGGTCCGAGGTACTTGATCGAGATCCTCCCGCCGGTCCCGGTCATGGCATCGATCGCGTTCTTGATCAGGTTCTCGAACGCCCACTCCAACAGCGTGACGTTCCCCGTCACGGGCGGCGCATCGGCGTCCACGTCGATCTGGATCTGGATCGAGGAGCGCGAACTCATCGATGGGAGCCGCGCCTCGAAGTATCGTCGGAGATGCTCCACGATGTCGCGGACCGAAACAGGCTCGAGGGTCGGCTTGTGCCCGATCAACTCGAAGCGTCGCGACACCTTCTGCAGTCGCTGAACGTCCGCCGCCATCTCATCCACCAGGTCGAGCTCGCCGGGGATCTCCGAGGCCGGCCGCTCGCGTGCCTCCAGCACTTCGAGCCACCCCACCAGCGAACTCAACGGTGTCCCCATCTGGTGGGCAGACTCGCGTGCCATCGCAGACCAGACCCGTTCCCGCTCGCTTCGGAAGGACGTCACGAGGAACCACGCACCGCCGGACAGGATGGCCAGCAATGCGCCGATCTGCAGCCACGGAATCCAACGGAGCCGACGCAACACGGCAGGCTCGCCGTAGTGTACACGGAGGTTCATCTCGGGGAAGTCGAGATGCTCACGCTGTCGATCCAGCTCCACCACATACGCCGCGATCTCCGCCCGCCCCTCCGGCGTCTCCGCGGTCGTGCCTCCGCCCGCCACCCGGTCCGGCAGATGCGCCCATGTGAAGAGGTTCCCCAGCGTATCCGTCGTGACTACCGGGATTCTCATCCGCTGCATCTCACCCAGCAATTGCCCCTGGGCGAGCCCCGCGAGGCTGTCCTGACTGGCCGGATCGGTCGTCGCCGTCAGGGCGAACATGAGCGAATTGAACTGCTCGAAGACCCGAGCGTCACGCTGGAGGAACTGCGCCTGCTGGCGGGTGAAAACGATGAAGGACGTCAGGACAGCCGTAATCAGGACGGCGACAATGAGCGCCGTCACGCGCCGCGTCACGTGATCGGCTCTAGGCGCTCGAACCCGACGTACGAGTGGAGAGCTTCCGGGAGGTGGATGCCCTCTCCTTCCCGGTACCCGATCTCGAGCAGAACCACGACAAGTCGAGCCAGGGCGAGCGCCGAGCCATTGAGCGTGTGGGCGAATTCGGGCTTCTCTCCGACCGCCGG
Organism: Gemmatimonadota bacterium; assembly: GCA_039587355.1. Taxonomy (GTDB): domain Bacteria; phylum Gemmatimonadota; class Gemmatimonadetes; order Palauibacterales; family Palauibacteraceae; genus Palauibacter. Next base: position 148,239 of record JBDHIO010000004.1, read on the forward strand.
GCGGAACCGGATGTTCCCACGTCGTGCCTGATAGTCCGTGTAGGACGAGCAGCTCGACACCTCGAGCCACGCGCCCACGCCGGGTGCCCAGATCTCGAGATCATACGTGATCGCGTTCGCGAACCCGAGATCGCCACCCGGCAGCAAGACGCGACGGTACGGCACTTCGAGGAGCTCCAGCACCCGCTCGGCGTGCCGGGTCAGCAACTCGTGCTGCTCGACCGAATCTTCGGGCCTGCAGATGCGAACGAGTTCGACCTTGTCGAACTGATGGACCCGCAGCATCCCGCGGGTGTCCTTCCCTGCGGCCCCCGCCTCCCGCCTGAAACAGGGCGTGTGGGCGACGTAGGCGAGCGGCAGGTCCGATCCATCCAAGATCTCATCCCGATGCAGGTTCGTGAGCGGGACTTCGGCCGTGGGGACCAGAAACAGATCGTCCGGGTCGGTCCTGTAGGCGTCCTCCTCGAACTTCGGAATGTGGCCGGTCGCCGTCATCGAGTCCCGATTGACCATGAGCGGCGGCGCCACCTCGAGGTAGCCATGCTCGCGCGAGTGGAGATCCAACATGAACTGTATCAGCGCCCGACTCAGCCGGGCCCCGGCGCCCACGAGAAGCGGAAACCCCGACCCCGCGATCTTGGCTCCGCGTTCGAGATCCAGAGCGGGCGATGCTCCGCCCGGATAGTTCGCCTGTGCGGGTGAACGGCCCAGGCCGTGTGTGGCCCCGAGCTCCCAGTGGGGCGGAACGTCGTCCTCTCGCGGCGTACCCCATTCCGCGAGGACCGGCCCCTCCCCTTCCTCTCCCGGCGGAACCCGCTGGTCCGGGATGTTCGGTACGATCAGGAGGTTCTCACGGATCCGGGCCTCGACACCCGCCAGCTCCGAGTCGAGCTCCTTGATGCGGGCGGCCACCGCCTGCATCGCTTCGATCGCGCCGCTCGCGTCTTCACCCCGCCCTCGCGCCTCGCCGATCGCCTTCGATGCAGCGTTCCGCTCGGCCTTGAGGGCCTCGACGTCGGCGATGATGTCACGCCTGGATTCGTCCTCCGAGACGATCGCCCGCACGATTTCCCCGAGCGTACCGTCCCCTCGGGCCGCGAGCCCGGAGATCACGCCATCCGGATCCGATCGAATCGTCTTCAGATCAAGCATGCACGGCCCGCGGGTGCGCCGCGAAGCGAGGGTTCGACATCACAGCTTCCCATGTGTTCCCGGCTCGAGCACGCGATCCCCGCAATTCGGGTTTCTCAGATACCGGAAGAGAATCGTGTTGTCATCGAGGTCGATCTCGAGCACCTCGAGTTTCACGTACTGATTGCAGATGAGGAACTGCGTCCGGTCACGACGGCTCTTCACCACGATGATGTCCCCGACCTCGACCCCGAACGGCGTCGAGGTTTCGTACCCGAACTCGGGCGCGACCGTGATCTCCTCGAAGGTCTCCGCACTCCGTTGGAGCCCGGCCTCGCTGACGCTGTCGGCGATCGCGCTGAACGGGAGCAGCTGGGGCGTCCCGCCCTCGACTCGAAACATGAAATCCCACTGAGTCGTCTGGTCGACGCGAACCGACGCGTTGCCGATGGCATCGAACGCGGAGGGATCCTGGAGGCGGCCTGTCGAGAAGTCGAACAGAACAGTCTCCGACGGCTCGTCGGGGACGTTCAGAAGGAATTCATTGAACGGATCGTCACAGGCGACGACGACGAGCGCGAGCGCGAGCGCGAGGGACGCGGGGCCCCGACGAGTCCAACGTGGTATCCTGATCATGGCGCGGAAACTGTCGTCCCTTTCGCCTACCGGCAAGCAACCTGCGGAACCCGAAAACCCTTGAACCACGGCACATACCCCGGATGTGTCCGGTTCGTGCCGCAACGTGGCGAAGACCGGTACCCGGGCATAGCTTGCCAGCCGTCGGGGCCCGGGATGGGCCGGTGCGCCGGAAGCAGGGGGAGGGACGGATGACGACGGATCTCAACGCCTTTGCGGTGATCCTTGCCGGGGGTATCGGTTCCCGCTTCTGGCCTGCCTCGACTCCCCACAGACCGAAGCAACTCCTGCCCCTCGCCGGCCACAAACCGCTGATCGAGGACACCCTCCAGCGTGCCGACGATCTCTTCGGCCCTCACCGTGTGGTGCTCGTTACGTCCGAGCATCTGGCGGAGACGTTCGGCCGGATGAGGGTTCTGAGCGATGTGGAGGTACTGGCCGAGCCGATGGCCAGCGGGACCGCCCCCGCGCTGGCCTGGGCGGCTCACCACATAGAACGGGACGCACCCGGCGCCGTGATGGTGTCGATGCACGCGGATCACCGAATCGAACCGACCGAGGGTCTGCGGGAGTCGCTCGAGCGGGCGATCGACCTCGCCGCGCAAGGCTACCTCGTTTGCATCGGCGCTCGACCCGATCGTCCGGAGACCGGATACGGGTACGTGCACCTCGGCGCAGACCTCGGGGACGGTGGGTACGAGGTCGAAGCGTTCGTGGAGAAGCCCGATGCCGAGACGGCCGCCGATTACGTGCGGGGCGGCGAGCACCTCTGGAACACGGGCATCTTCGTCTGGAGGTGCTCCGATCTTCTCGAGGCGATCTCGCGACTGGCGCCCGAGCTTCCGCTCGCTCCCCTGGATGCGGGTGACGTGGGAGGCTTCTTCGAGGGCTGCGAGAACATCGCGATCGACGTGGCCGTCATGGAGCGGACCGACCGCGTCGCGACGGTCGAGGCGCGTTTCGACTGGGACGACGTGGGTGTCTGGGACGCCGTGGCGCGGACCCGGGAGAACGACGGCGCCGGGAACGCCGCGGTCGGTGCAGTCCGCCTGGTAGAGGCGGAGAACAACGTCGTATGGACCGAGACCGTGCGAGCCAACGTCGTCGGGGTCTCGGATCTCGTGATCGTCGAGGCGAACGGCGAGCTCCTGGTGATGCCTCGCGCCGAGTCGGCCAACCTTCGCCAGGCGCGCGGGAAACTGGACGCTCTGGACGGGGAAGACTGATGTCGGAGCATCTCGTCGCTGTCGTCTTCGATGACGAGACAGCGGACGGATTCGCGCCGTTCTCGCTCACGCGCCCGACCGGCGAGATCCGGTTCGGCCGCTGGTCCGCGCGCGAGCGGCTGGAACGGGCGATCGGAGGTTCAGTCGCCGGTCACGTGACCCGCCCCTGGCTCGCGTCGTTTCACGAGCCCGGCGCGCCGCCCGTCGTCCCTCGGGAGGCGACCGGGGCCGGCACGCCGCGAGTACTGTGGTCTTCCCGGGCGATCCTCGATGCCCCCCTCCCCGAGGGCCCCCGGACGAATGTCCTGATCGAAGGAAGGTTCGCCGGGGTGCTGCTGGAGGCGGGAGACGAAGGTCCGGATGAGGACTGGTTCCGATCCCCCACCGCAGTTCCCGATATACCGCAGGTCGAGGTCGCCGGCTCATGGGTCGATGCTCCCTGGGATCTGGTGTCCGGGGGCCCCGCTCGCCTTCTGCGCGATCTCGAGTCGACAAACGCCTCGCCCGGAGGCGTCCCCGCCGGTGTTCACCACCTGGGCGACGCGGCGATCCACCTGGGGGACGGCGCCACGATCGAACCCGGTGTCCTCCTCGACGTCAGGCATGGCCCGATCGTCCTCGGCGACGGAGTCGAAGTCCGGGCCGGCGCCCGACTCGAGGGGCCGCTCTACGCGGGCGACCATTCGAAGCTGCTCGGCGGCGCCGTCTCGGTGCTTTCCGCCGGCCCGTTCTCCTACCTCCGCGGCGAGATCGAGGAGGTTACGACGTTCGGCTACTGCAACAAGGCGCACGATGGGTTCCTAGGCCATGCGGTCCTCGGCCGCTGGGTCAACCTCGGTGCGATGACGACGAACAGCGACCTCAAGAACAACTACGGGTCGGTCCGCATGGGGCCGCCGGACGGGATGGTCGACACGGGCCTCGTGAAGGTCGGCTGTCTCATCGGCGACCATGTGAAGACGGGGATCGGGGTCCTACTGAACACCGGCACCATCGTGGGGGCGGGTTCGAACATCTACGGTGCCGAGCTGCCGCCCAAGTGGATCCCCCCCTTCTCGTGGGGCGAGGGCGTGGAACTCTCGGAGTACCGACGCGATGCGTTCCTGGCTACCGCGGCTACGGTGATGCCCCGTCGCGGCCAACCGTCCGGTGACCAGGTCATGGAGTGGCTCGGAGCGGTCTGGGACGAGGCCCGCCGGTGAGTCTGTCCGTCGCCTCTCTCGGCAGCGGCAGCCGGGGAAACGCGTTTCTGGTCGAGGCTGAAGATGTTCGACTGCTGATCGATGCGGGCTTCAGCGGCGCGCAGCTGGCGCGGCGGCTCGATCAGCTCGAAGTGGACGCCGAGTCCATCGACCTGGTGGTAGTGACCCACGAACATCGGGATCACACGAGCGGGATGGGCGTCGGCGCTCGCCGGTGGGGTTGGCCTCTGGCGATGAACTCCGCCACGCGCCGGGCGTGCGATTCACTTCTCCGCGGGGAAGAGCGGACGAGAGAACTGCCCGTGACGGGGCTTCGGATCGGATCACTTACGGTCGAGCCCGTGTCTACGTGCCACGATGCCGCCGACCCCGTCGCGATCGTCATCCGCCACCAGCGCTCGGGCCTGCGGGTCGGCATCGCTACGGATCTGGGCCGCGCGACCGTTCCCGTCCGTCAGGCCCTTCGCAACTGCGCGTTCCTGGTGCTGGAGGCGAACCACGACGAGCGCCTCCTGCGCGACGGACCCTACCCCTGGGGAGTGAAGCAGAGAATCGGCGGAAGCCGGGGCCATCTGTCGAACCGGCTTGCCGGGCAGCTCGCCCGCGAGGTGGCACACCCGGGTCTCGGTGGAATCCTGCTAGCTCACCTGAGCTCGGAGTGCAACGATCCCGACCTCGCGGTCGATCAGGTGGCGCAGGGGCTGATGCCGACCCCCTGGGGAGGGATGCTCGCCAGCGCGCTCCAGGACGAACCGAGCGAGCGATTCGACGTCGAGCAGCTGGCGAAGGTGTCGGACGGCCCCCAGCTGTCCCTGTTCGACTGAGGGTCGCTAGATCCCCAGGAGTCTCAGGAAGTCGTTCCCCACCGCCCACAACATCAGACCGACCACGAACACCATCCCGACCGTCGTGAACCGCAGCCGTGTATTGATGCTCACGGGCCGTCCCTGAATCGCCTCGACCCCGAGGAAGACCAGGTGGCCACCATCGAGAACCGGGATCGGGAGCAGGTTGAACACGGCCAGGTTGATGCTGATGATCGCCATGAAGCTCAACAACCTCCAGAACCCGGCCCGGGCCGCTTGTCCCGAAATCTGACCAATCATGATCGGTCCGCCGACCTCGCGGGGTGACGCCCGACGGGTCGCGAAGTCTCCCAGAAACTGGACGATGGCTCGACTCCAGTAGACGGTGCTTCCCCACCCATGCTGGACCGCGCGGCCCACTCCGACCTGGCCGCGCTCGGTCGCGATGCTGACCCCGATCCGCCCGACCTCGCGGGACTCCTGCGCGATCTCGTTGAACTGATCCTCCGCAATCGGCGTCGCGTACATCGTGAGGGATTCGCCATCCCGATCGACATCGAGCCGAACTTCCTCGTTGGGCTTCCGCTCGATCAGTAGAATGACCTGGAGCGGGTCGCGTACCTTTTGACCATCGATCCGGGTGATCAGGTCCCCGGCCAGCAATCCCGCCTCTTCGGCGGGCGTATCCGCACGGACCTCCGAGACGCGCGGTTCGGCGATCCCCTCACCCATCGCGATCGCGCTGAAGGCGATGATCGCGAAGAGCCAGTTCATGAGCACGCCCGCGACGATCACGAGCGTCCGCGCCCAGAGCGGCTTGCCGTCGAAGTCACGCGGACCGGCCACGGCCGGATCTCCGGTCGGTCCGATGTCGGGTCCCTCGAGCTTCGACGTGACCTCTTCGTCGGCCATGCCGGCCATCTTCACGTAGCCGCCGAGCGGAATCCACGCGATGACGTACTCCGTCTCACCCCGTCGGAAGCCGAACATCTTCGGCCCCAGACCGATCGAGAAACGCGGGACCTCGATATCGACGCTCTTGGCCGCCATGAAATGCCCGAGCTCATGTACGAAGATGAGCACGCCGAGGACGAGGATCGTTACTGCTATGGTAAGGAGCACTCAGACATCTCCCGAAATCGTAACCTGTGAGGCAGCATCGTCCTTCGCTCTCGCACGCCCCGCGATCGCATCCTCCGCGATTCGCCGCGCGCACGCGTCGACCTGCCAGATCTGTTCCGTATTCGTCACCGGTGCCGGAGCGAACTGCTCCAGAGTACTTATCACGACGTCCGCGAGTTCCAGGAAGCCGACGCGGTGTTGCAGGAACGCCGCGACCGCGACCTCGTTTGCAGCATTGAAGACTACGGGAAGCTGGCCGCCCTGTCTTCCGGCTTGCACGCCCGCCGAGAATAGCGGGAAGGCATCCTCGCGAACCGGGTGGAACTCGAGCGGCCCGTCCCGCAGCGGCGAAAACCCGGGTTCCGTCCTCGCCTCGTCCAATCGCTCGGGGTAGCCGAGCGCATAGAGGATCGGGATCTCCATCGTCGGGCGACCGAGCTGCGCGACACAGGATCCGTCCCTGAACTCCACCATGGAGTGAACAATGGACGTGGGATGAACGACGACGTCGACCTGGTCGGGGCTGAACCCGAACAGCACAAACGCCTCGATCACCTCGAGCGCCTTGTTGGCCAGCGTCGCCGAATCGATCGTGATCTTGGCGCCCATGTCCCACGTGGGGTGCGCCAGCGCATCCTCGGGCTTCACCTGAGCCAGACGCTCCAGTGGCCATTCTCTGAACGGACCACCCGAGGCGGTCAGCGTGATATGGGAAACCTCCTCCAGGGGCCGGCCGGCGATGCACTGGTGCACCGCCGAGTGTTCGCTGTCCACCGGAAGCAGCTCGCCACCTCCCCGCTCGAGCGCCCGCAACACGAGGTCTCCCCCGGCGACGAGGGACTCCTTGTTGGCCAGCGCCAGGCGATGCCCCAACTCGAGCGATCGCAGCGTCGGCGCGAGGCCCGCGATGCCGACGAGCGCGTTGAGTACGATCGAGGTGCCGTCCGCCTCCACGGCGTCGAGCGCTGCATCGGGCCCGACGCGCCACTCACCTCTCCACCGCACATCGTCCAGCAGCCCCTCGATCCCGGTCAGGCACACGAACTCGGGCTCGAACTCGCACGCCAGGTCATCGAGCGCCTCGACATTGGAGTGGGCCGTCAGGGACGTAATCCTGAAGCGATCGGGATGGCGGCGAACCACGTTGAGCGCCGAGGCACCGATCGATCCGGTGGCGCCGAGAACAGCGACGCCGCGCAGCGCCGTCACTTGAACAGCGCCATCCAGAAGAACGCGGTGGGAATCGCCCAGACCAGAGAATCGAGCCGATCGAGCACCCCGCCGTGTCCGGGCAGGATCGTACCCGAGTCCTTCACGCCGCACTCCCGTTTGAGCGCGGACTCCACGAGGTCGCCTACGATGGCAAACGCGCCAACCACGAGCCCGAAGCCGATGGACGGGACGAGATCGAACTCCCAACCTCCCGGTAGAACCCACCGGGAGTAGATCGGGGCGACGATCGTGGCCGTGACCAGCGCCGAGATCGCTCCCTCGATCGTTTTGTTCGGACTGATCTTCGGGGCCAGCTTCCGTTTCCCGAAGGTGCGACCGCCGAAGTATGCGGCGGTGTCCGCGATCCACGTGATGACGATCGGATAGAAGAAGAACAGGGTATTCGAGAGCCGCTCCGCCGTCCCCGTTCGGACTGGCGGTTCCCAGAGCCAGCCCTCGCGGAGCGGCACGCCGAAGCTCAGCAGTCCGCCGAGGTAGAGCACGCCGAACGTCATGATCGCCGCCGACATGACCGGACGCTCTTCGAGCGGAATGCGGGCGATGGCGACTCCCGCAAAGCCCATCAGAAGGGCGCCACCGTACAAACCGCCCGCCCAAAAGCCGCCAAAGAAAACGACGGTCGGGTAGAGGAAGGCAGCCATCGCGCCGACCGGCCCGAACACATCCTGTGCCGGCGTCTTCATCATCCGCTGGTATTCAAGGAACCCCAGCGCAGCCACGAGCCCCAGACCCAACGGCAGGACCGGTCCCCCGATGTAGACGACGAGCACGCACAGCGGGACGCCGGCGCCGGCAACGGCGAGCCGGTTACGGAGCTCTACGTTCACCGGGACTGCGCGATCCGTCCCTCGGGGCGACCCTTCATGTCGACACCAGGCCGAACCGCCGGTCGCGTCCCTGGTAGTCGCGGATCGCCTCGAAAAGATGGCGTCGAGTGAAGTCCGGCCACAGAACGTCGGTGACGAACAGCTCCGCATACGCCAACTGCCAGAGCAGGAAGTTGGAGATACGGTATTCGCCGGACGTCCTAATCAGGAGATCTGGGTCGGGCCATGCCGCCGTCATCAGCCGGGCGCTCACGTCTTCGGGCTGGATCGCGTCAGGCGACAGCTGTCCGGACACGCAGGCCGCGGCAATCTCGCGACATGCTTCGGTGATCTCCCCTCGCGCCCCGTAACTGATCGCGAGGTGGACATGCAGCGTCGTCCCGTCGCTCGTCGCGGCCTCGAGCTCCTCGATCGCGCCTCTGGCCGTCATGGAGAGACGGGCGCGATCGCCGAAGACGGTCACGCGGATCCCGCTTCGCGCGAGCTCATCGCGATCGGACTGGGCGTATTCCTCCAGAAGCGCCATGAGGGCGCCGACCTCGTCCGCCGGCCGATCCCAGTTCTCGTTCGAGAACGCGTAGAGCGTGAGGTGCTCGACCCCGGCCTCCGCGGCCCCCTTGATCACCTCGCGAACGGCTGACATGCCCGCCCGGTGGCCCTTCCAGCGCGGAAGGCCTCGTTCCCCGGCCCATCGTCCGTTGCCATCCATGATGACGGCGATGTGCGTCGGCGGCCCGTGCGCCAGGACCTCGGCGAGGAGGTCTTTGTTGTCTCCAGCCGTTTCCGGATTGCTCATCCGGGGAAGCTGCCGCCGCGTGATGGGGCTGTCAAAGCTCCGTCGCTCCGGATGCTCGCCGCAGTCGCGGGGCCCCGCCCAGAAAGGAGTACGCCTCGTATCCGTCCTTCTGCATCAACTCGGCGACATACGCGGTGCGGATCCCCTCTGCGCAGAGCAGCACGTAGGTGCAGGTGCGGTCCAGCGCGCCGTAATCCACCTCCAATTCCGTGAGATCGCGCCGCGTGGAGCCGGGCCAATGCCAGGCTTCGAAAGCCGCCGCCGGCCGCGTATCGATGACCCGTGCATCCTCCGGGATCTCGGTGACGTACAGCGACGCTCCGGCCATTTCTTCCGGTCGCACGCGTCTCAGGTCCAGGACCTTCCGGGCCGCCACCGCCGCGTCGAGCTCTTCGTGACCTACCGCGAACTCCTGGGTCGTCGCATCCGCGCGGCTCGCCGCCGTCACGGGCTTCGCCGGGGAGACCTCACAGTACTCGCGGATCCGGGCCGAGATATCGTGCGTACCGATGTGCTGGCAGCGCTCGATGATCTCCTCCTTATGGAACCCGAGCAGCGGCCGCAGCACCGGAAGCGATGAGGCATCCTCTATCGCGGCCAGGTTCGTGAGCGTCTGCGACGACACCTGTCCGATCGATTCGCCGGTAACGAGCGCTTCGGCTCCGATCTCCCCGGCCACCGTCGCCGCCGCCCGGTACATCATCCGTTTCAGGACCACCTGCAGGTACGCGGGTTTGGCCCGCTCGCGCATCGCGTCCACGACCGGCCCGAACTCCAGGACGTGCAGACGCGGATACGTCCCGTAGCTCCAGCGGTCGGAGAGGATCTTCGTGACCTCGACGACCATGCGCTGGTACGCGCTGCCGCCGAGGTTGCAGAAGATGTAGTCCAGCGTGACCCCCCTGCGGAGGGCCATCCACGCGGCCACGGACGAGTCGAACCCTCCCGAGATCAGGGCGAGTGCCCTTCCCTGTACCCCGAGCGGCAGACCCCCGGCCCCCGGGCTGGAATCGTCGTAGAAGAACGCCTTCCCATCCCGCACCTCGACCGAGACCGTTACATCGGGCGAGCCGAGGTCAACGGTCGCGCCCGGGTTGAGGGCCGCACCGAGTTGCCGCTGAATGTCGCCCGATGAGAATCCCGTCGTGCCCGAGCGCCGTGCGCGGACGGCGTACGTGCGCCCCTTCACCCGGTCTCCGAACAGCTCGGTTCCGAGCGACACGATCGTCTCGAGATCCGCATCGCACGTGCCGGCGAGCAGCGAGTAGCTGCTGACCCCGAACGTCCGCTCGAGCGGTCCGAGGAAGCTCGTGTCCGGCGCGTCGATGAAGAACCGGCTCCACTCCTGACGCACCGTCGCGTCCACGCCCTCGGACTCGAAGGCGTCCCGGAGGTTGCGCGCGAGTCGCTTCTGAAAACGACCCCGGGTGCGCTTGGCTTTCGTCGACAGCTCGCCGGAGAAGCGAACCATGGCGTGGATTACATCCGTCATGCCGGGAAACTACACGCCGGTGGCGGAGATCGCCGCTTCACGTCGCCGCTTGACTCCCTCCTGATTCGCGTCCCTCACCTTCGTGCCACCCAGAGAGGAGGAGATCATGCACAGGATCCTGATCATCGCGGTCGCCCTTTCCACGAGCGCTTGCTTCACGGCGAATCCGACCCTGTTGCCGTCCCTGGTGCAGGGGCCATCCGAAGCCCTCCTCGCCGCCGCCGTGGGCCTGGGTGCAACCGCCGCCGTGATGGAACTGGCATGCCCCGACGTGGGGTGGGTCGAGGAGGGGCGCGATCTCGGCGACCTCCTTCCGGCCGACGGGACCGCGCCGCGTCGACTCCGCGTCACTCGTGGTCCGCCCCCGGGCTGGCGTCCGAGCATGGCCATCTACGGTCTGAACGAGCCCGTGGTTCTCGAAGACCCATTCCTGCGCGAGGGTTCGATCATCGGCTGGGACTCGGAGGACTCCCGGCGGGAACGGCCGTTCACTCTCATGCCGATAGACGACGTCGTGCGGGTCGAGAGTCTCGAGTGCATATCGGAGCCGACTGGCACTTCGCGACCCACGAAGGAGATCCCGGAATGAAACGCGTACTGCTTCTTCTCCGGTACGACCGGCTGATGGGCCGCACTATGGGGTGGGCGGGTTAGAATAGCTTTAGATTCCGGCTCCAAGCCTCGGCCGTTCCCCCGCTAACAGTCGAAGAAGTCGTCGGCGCATACCGCTATGGCCATGGCGCCGACTGCTACGACGCCCAGGAGCAGGATTGTCACGGCGACGGTAGCGAAGGTGTCGCCCCCCCGGCCCTCGAGTCCGCAAATGTCAGATACCGCGACTAACGGCTGAACGGTGATGGTCTCTTTCGTCGCACGGCCGGTGAGCGTGTCTCCGACGACGGTAGGCGTGTAGACCTCGAAGCGGGGCGCTTCCCGGCTGCATTCGACACCCGTCGGGCCTTGGGTCACGCGAACTCGGTCGGGAAGCTGCGGACCAAGCTCGATATCGACCCACTTCTGGCAGCCGGACACGAGAACCAGCAGCGTGGGAACTACCACGTATCTGACGAATCGGGCACGCCGGAATTGGGTCAGCATCTGCTTCTCCTGGCCGCCCTCCGTACCATCAACTTCCGTGCCTGCGGTGCTCGTCGTTCAGACGCCCTTGCCACATACGGTTTGCGAGCAGATGCCGGTCCGTGACGACCGGCGACGAACGCGGCAGTGCATCCCACGAGGTGGCTCCGACCTGGGACGAATCGTCATACGGACCGCTACGCGATGGGCTGGGACGGGGTCCGACTCGGTCGCCGGTTGCGGCGTCCTGTGGACCTTCGCGGCGTCTGCGAGCGGCAGGCTCGACAAGGACGAGATCCACCGGAGGCGATCCGAGCGGGCTGCCAAGCGGGAGGAACGGACCGCGAAGCTGAAGGCCCGCCAGCGGACGCAGGGACGGCCGGTATGACGGCCCGTCCCCGATGCCTATGTCACAGTTCTTGTCACAGTTGGGCAGACCGTTGGAAAACCAAAGAAGAAGGCACCGCACGAAAAGCCGCACCGTGCCTACCTTCCTCACTCATGGCAGGGACGGGATTTGCCTACGATCGCTTCGCGACCCGGCGAACTCGCTCGCAGGCTCGCTCGGTTGAACCCGTCATCATCATGGCGCCTGCGTCGCCCCAAGCTTCGGAAGCCAGACAAGCGACGGTGGTGGGAAGTACTTCTAGTGGCAGGGGCGGGATTTGAACCCGCGACCCAGGGCTTATGAGTCCCTTGCTCTACCAGGCTGAGCTACCCTGCCGGGCGGACAAATGGTACACGAATTCGAGATTCGGTCAAGGTTCGGATTCGTCGGTGGCCACGTCCTCCACGAACAGGAACAGCTGTTCCCCCGGTCGGATGAACGCGTGCCTCTCGCGGGCGACCCGTTCGATCACCTCGGGATCGTGCTGGAGGCTGTCGGCCCATGTCCGCACCGAATCCAATGCGGCGCCCAACGAGTCCACCCGAGCGGCGACGAGGGAACGCGCCGTTCGCAGCTCGCCGATATCCTCCAGGTCGTAGGCACCGCCCCAGATCCAGAAGTGCGCGGCGAGAACGATCCCGAGGGCCGCGAGGGCCCAGCTCGATCGGCGGCTGACCTTCTCGGACATCACTCGCTCAGGCGTAGATCGAGCGGCCGGGGTAGCTGGCGGCGTCGCCCAGCTGGCTCTCGATCCGCAGGAGCTGGTTGTACTTGGCCACGCGCTCCGATCGGCAGGCGGAACCCGTCTTGATCTGACCGGCAGCCGTCGCGACCGCGAGGTCGGAGATGAACGTGTCCGAGGTCTCGCCCGACCGATGCGAGATCACGACGCCGTAGTCGTTGTCGGCGGCGAGGGAGATCGCGTCGAGCGTCTCGCTGACGGTACCGATCTGGTTCAGCTTGATCAGAATGGCGTTGCCCACACCGGTCTCGATTCCGCGGCCCAGGCGGTCGACGTTCGTCACGAAGAGGTCGTCGCCCACGAGTTGAAGGCGATCACCCAGGCGCCGCGTCATCTCCGCCCACCCGTCCCAGTCGTCTTCGTCGAGCCCGTCTTCGATCGACACGATCGGGTAGGCGCCCATCCACTCCTCGTACAGGTCGACCATGGCGCCCGGTGGGTGATCGCCGGCTTCCCCCGCACTCTCGAGCCGATAGGTCCCCGCCTGGCGGTCGAAGAACTCGGAAGCGGCGCAGTCCAGGGTCAACCCGATGTCATCACCCGGGGCGTACCCCGCGTCCTCGATCGCGGCGACGATGAGGTCGAGGGCTTCACGATTCGACCCCAGGTTCGGCGCAACCCCACCTTCGTCCCCGACCGCGGTGCTGTGACCGCCGTCCGCGAGCCGCCTGCGCAGGGCGTGGAACACCTCGACGCCCATCCGGAGACCCTCGGAGAACGATGGTGCGCCGACGGGCGAGATCATGAACTCCTGGATGTCGACCGTGTTGTTCGCGTGTGCGCCGCCATTGAGGATATTGAGCATCGGAACCGGGAGGACCTGCCCCGCTCCGAGATGGCGAAACAGCGGCACCCCGCCCGCGGCCGCCGCGGCGCGCGCCGCCGCCATCGAGACCGCGAGGAGGGCGTTCGCTCCCAGCCGGCCCTTGTTCGGGGTACCGTCGAGGGCGATCAAAGCATCATCCAGGCCGCGCTGATCGGCGGCATCGAGACCCGTAACCCGCTCCGCAATCTCGCCGTTCACGTGAGACACCGCGGTGCGCACTCCTTTGCCGCCGTAGCGGGCGGGGTCGCCGTCACGCAGTTCGACCGCTTCGTGCTCGCCCGTGGACGCTCCGCTCGGGACCGCGGCCACACCGCTCACGCCACCCGCCACCATGACCTCGGCTTCGACCGTGGGGTTGCCACGAGAGTCGATGATCTCACGGCCGCTCACGCCGACGATGGACGTCATCGGATCACTTCCTGTATCGGATAGAAATCAACATGGCGGGCCCCTCCCGCACGGCCGGGCGGCCGCATCCCCACTTCCCGGCCGAAACATGGTCGAGCCGACCATCGGGATCAACCCCGCCATCACCCCGCCGTGCCGATCACACGTTCGGGGATTGGAAGTGATCGAAGCCATCGGACCCGGACTCCGCGTCGCCCGGGGCGGGATGGCTGACGTGGACGCCCCGCCCCTCCGCGCACGAGCCGATCCTCGTGAGCGGGAGACCGAAGCGCTCCACGAATGCCGGACACAACGTCTCCAGGGATCCCGGCGCAGCGACGATCAGGAGCTCGTAGTCCTCGCCTCCGCCGAGAACGAGTCGGCGACCGACGTCGGACCCGACGTGTGCCTCGACCGCGGGATGGGCCGGGAGGTGCTCGAACTCGATGTCGATCCGAACCGACGACGCCGCGGCGATGTGTCGGGCGTCGCGCCCGAGACCGTCAGAGACATCGATCAGAGCGACAATGTCCGCATGGTCCGCAATCCAGCGGGCTTCGCGTATCCGCGGCCTCGGCCGCTCGAACGACTGCCGCGCCTCGGGCAGCGGCTCGAGTCCGGCCTGCAGGTCCGCGACGGCGGAGGCGGCCCCACCGAGGGACCCCGTGACCCAGAGTTCATCACCGGGACGCGCCCCCGACCGCGGCAGCGGGCGGGCCACCTCCCCCAGCACCGTAACGTCGAGCATCACGGGTCCGGGAGACGCCACCAGATCGCCCCCGAGGATCTCCCCTCCCGTGTACCCAAGCGCCTCGCCGATGCCACGCCCGATCGCAGCAGCGGCTCCGGCGTCGAGTTCCGGCGGCAGGGCAACGGAAACGGTCAGACCGATCGGCCGGGCGCCCATGGCCGCGAGGTCGCTGAGCGCCGACGCCGCGGCTCGGTACCCGACGACTTCCCACGTCATCCAGGCGCGCCGAAAGTGGATTCCCTCGACGCTCGCGTCGGAGCTGACGACCAGGCGGGCGCCCGCAGGCATCTCGATGACCGCGGCGTCATCGCCGGGGCCGACGGCGATCACGGAGGCGTCGGCCTCGCTTTCATCCCGATCTCGAGCGGACTCCCTGCCAGCCTCGGCCCCGTCCAGCAGTGCTCCGATCCACATCGACTCGGGCCCCTCCGCCAGACCGCGGACCGACTCACCGCCAACCATCAGGTCGACGCGTTGGCGGCCGGCAACGCGACCACGACACCCGGGATCCGACCGGGGTCGATGCCCTCGAGTGCTTCTCGCGCTCCCGGAATGCGATCCGGGATGTCGTCCGCGGACAGGCCCACGGCGCCGGATCCCGACACCGTCGCGATCCCCGAGATCATGAGGGCCGCAGCAGCGGCCTCGCGTGGTGGGAGCCCCGCCGCTCCGTACGCCGCGATGAGTCCCGCCAGCACGTCGCCCATGCCCCCCGCGGCGAACGCCGGGCTGACCAACGACGATACAAGGATCGAACCCGATGGCTCGGCCACGAAGGTAGGCGCCCCCTTGAGCACGACCGTCGCCCCCGTGGATGCGGCCAGGTGTCGGGCCGCCCCGGGGGGGTCGCCGAGGACATCGATCTCGTCGTCCACCAGGCGGCGCATCTCGCCCGGGTGGGGGGTCAGCACCGTGGCCTCCCCGAGTGCATCCGACAGCGCCTCTGGATCGCCGGCGAACGCGTTCAGGGCGTCTGCGTCGAGTACACACGGCGACGGCCCGGCCTCGCGGAGGCATCTTAGAACCCGGGCTCTCGTCCCTTCGCCCTGTCCCATGCCGGGCCCGACGGCGACTGCGGCCGACGACCGCACCGCCTCGGTGACGGCCCCGGGGTCATCCCAGTCCACGAAGACCGCGGCAGGTACACCGGTCTGTATCACCTCTCGATTCTCCGGCGCTGACACGACTCGCACGACACCGGCGCCCGCTCGAATCGCGGCTCGGGCGGCCAGCGATACGGCACCCGCCATCCCGGGCTGTCCGCCCACCACCGTCACGTATCCGGCCCGGCCCTTGTGAGCGTCCTCCCCTCGCCGCCCCAGTGCATCCGCGACGCCAGCCGCAGTGATCAGGCGCGCGGAGGGCTCGGGCACTGGTGGAGGAAAGCCGATCTCCACCGCTTCGATGTCGCCGCACAGGCCGCGGGCCGGGAAACGCGTGATCCCCAGCTTGGGCCATCCGAAGGTGACCGTGAGGTCCGCCCGAACGGCCGAGCCCGGCACGGCGCCCGTGGTGAAGTCGATGCCGCTCGGACCATCTACCGCGACCACCGCAACACCGCTCGCGTTCAGGGCGTCGATGCAGGTCGACTGCGGCTCGCGGGGCGCGTCCCGGACTCCCGTTCCCAGGATCCCGTCGATCGCGACCGCGCTCGCCGCGAGCGCCGCGTGAAGGGAGTCCGGCTCCGCCAGCTCTATGTCCCAATCGATGAGCACGTCGGGGTCGGGGCGGCTCGAACCGCAACGGACCGCGAGGACGTCTCTCCCCCACGCGCGGAGGGTGCGAAGCGCGACGAGGGCGTCTGCGCCGTTATGACCGCTGCCCGCGAGTGCGACGACACGGCCATCGGGCCAACGCTGGTGGAGTCGTGTGGCAAGCGCGCGACCGGCGTTCTCGATCAGCGCTCGTTCGGGAATCGAGCGCTCGATTGCGCGTCGATCGAGGGCCTCCATCTCCGCCGCCGTGGGCAGCCAGACCTGCGCGGTGGCGAAGCGCCACCAGTCACTGGAGGAGGACATCAGGTGACTCGGGGGAGGCAGGGGCCCGACATGGTCGACGGGCCCCCGTCCCCGGGCCGGCTACTTGTAGGACTGCTGGACGTTGCGCCCGAAGCTGATCTCTCCGTTGTCGATTCGAATGTTGAATCCACAATCAGGCTTCGAACACACCCACGCCTTGTATCGGATCGGCGCACCATCTCGCCCGTAGTCCGAAAGCGGGAGCAGCACCCCCTCACTGCAACTCAGACACTTCGTGAACTGTACCGTATCTTCCACGCGTTCACCCCCTCCCCTTTGTGAATCGCCACCCGCCCCATTTTGGCTGCGTGGCGGATCCGAGGATCACCCCTGCCAGGGATAACTCTCCTCGAATGCCTCCTCGAAACTGAACAGTCCTTCGAAGTCCTCCCGACTATCCTCGGGCTGCTTGATCAGGATCCCATAGTCCACAAGGGCGAACACGACCTCACCCATGTCCGCGGTCGAGTGGATTCCCCAGTGCTCGAGCACGGTCCGAGCCAGGGGTCCGAATCGATCGAGGGCCAGGTCCCGCACCGCGTCCGCCACTTCCGCGCCCGAGACGTGTCTCGGCGCCGGGAGTCGAGCGAGCCGCTGATGAAGCGCAGAGAGAACGAACACGTACGCGGGTTCCGCGTACCTGAGGTTCTTCTTCTGCAGGCCTGCCAGTGCGTTCTCTGTCATCCCCTCGCTCGACCAAGCGTTGCGTCCGTCGCATGGACACCATCGTCCCCGACAAACGGACTGCCAGCACGAAAAGTTAGACAGCGCAAAAAGTTGGCGTCAAGTCGGGAAGGAATCAGAGTCGCGGTCGTCAGGCCGGGCCGAACCCCGACTCGAGCCCTTCGTACAGGGGGAACTCGTCGCAAAGATCGCTTACTTTGCTCCGAATCCCATCCAGAACTGCGTCGTCTCCTCCGGATTCGAGGGACGCATGCATCATGTCCGCGATCCGGACCATCTCCGCCTCCCGCATACCGCGCGTGGTGACCGCCGGCGTTCCGATGCGGACGCCGGAGGCGACGAAGGGCGAGCGAGTCTCGAAGGGGACAGTGTTCTTGTTGACCGTGATCTCGGCCCTGCCCAGCAGCGCTTCCGCGTCCTTGCCGGTCAGTTCGCCGGTTCGCAGGTCGATGAGCAGCAGGTGGGTGTCCGTGCCACCACCGACGAGATCGTACCCGTGCTCGATGAGCCGCCCGCCGAGAGCGCGTGCGTTGGCGACGACCTGGTCGATGTAGGCCCCGAACTCGTCCCGGAGAGCTTCCCCGAACGCGACGGCCTTCGCCGCGATAACGTGCATCAGCGGTCCGCCCTGGAGCCCCGGGAACACCGCCTTGTCGACCGCTTTCGCATACTCCTCACGGCAGAGGATCAGGCCACCTCGCGGCCCTCTGAGCGTCTTGTGCGTCGTCGACGTCACGATGTCCGCGTGAGGTACCGGTGAGGGATGCGCACCTGTCGCGACCAGACCCGCGATATGCGCCATGTCGACCATCAGCTTCGCGTCCACGGACCGCGCAATCTCACCGAAACGCTCGAAGTCGAGCTCGCGCGGATACGCGCTCGCACCCGCGATGATCAACGCGGGCCGCTCCCGCTCCGCCAGCTCGGCCAGCGCATCGTAGTCGACGCATCGATCAGTCTCGCTGACGCCGTAGGCGGCGACATGGTACCAGCGGCCGGAGAAGTTCACGGATGAGCCATGCGTCAGGTGGCCGCCATGAGACAGGTCCATGCCGAGGATCGTGTCGCCGTTCTCGATCAGCGCAAACAATGCCGCCATGTTCGCCTGCGCCCCACTATGCGGCTGAACGTTCGCATGGTCGGCTCCGAACACCTGTCTCGCGCGCTCCCGCGCCAGATCTTCGACCTCGTCGACATGCTGACAGCCGCCGTAGTAGCGCTTTCCGGGATACCCCTCGGCGTACTTGTTCGTCATCACGCAGCCGACTGCCTGCATGACGGCGCGCGAGACGAAGTTCTCACTGGCGATCAACTCGAGCCCCGAGCGCTGCCGCCCGAGCTCACGGTCGATCGCTCCGAAGACGTCTGGATCAGTCTCGGAGATGTGCGCCGAGCCGTGACGGGTACCGGGAATGGGCACTGTGTTCATCGGGGATCCGGGTCAGGTGCGTTCGGGTTCAAAAAGGGCCTCTGTGCAAACGTCCCACTCGCTCGAGACGTTGCTCGGCAACGCGATCGGCGGCCTCTCCGCTAGTGATCCCGGCGGAAGCGGCCAGGTCGAAGATGTCCAGCAGGACGTTGTAGATCTCGCCCGCCTTACGCTTCGAGCGCTCGAGGCTCCAACCCGCCAACTCGGAGTACACGTTGATCAGACCGCCGGCGTTGATCACGTAGTCCGGCGCGTACATGATCCCGCGCTCCTCGAGCTCGTTGTCGTGGGCCTGGCTCGCGAGCTGGTTGTTCGCGGCACCGGCGACGATGTCCACGTTCAGCCGAGGCAACGTGTCGTCGTTGATGATCGCGCCGAGCGCGCACGGCGCGAAGATGTCGGCCTCCACATCATAGATCTCCTCCGGAGCGACGGCCTCGGCCCCGAGATCCTCGGCGACCCTGCCCACCTTGGCCTCATCGATATCGGTGACGAAGAGCTTTGCCCCCTCTTCCGCCAGGAGCTGGCAGAGATAGTACCCGACGTGCCCCGCACCCTGTACCGCCACCGAATGGTCCGAAAGCGAATCATCCCCGTACTTCTTGAGGGCGCAGGCCTTGATCCCCCGGTACACGCCGTAGGCGGTGACAGGCGACGGGTCGCCGGACCGGCCCTGGATCCCGACGACGAACTCGGTCTCCATGTGGACGAAGTCCATGTCCTCGACCGAGACGCCGACGTCCTCGGCCGTGATGTAACGTCCGCCGAGGCTGTCGATGGCCCGTCCATGGGCCCGCATCAGCATCTCGCGATCGCGGACCTTGTTGTCCCCGATGATCACGGCCTTGCCGCCCCCGAGATTCAGACCAGCCACGGCCGCCTTGTAGGTCATGCCGCGCGACAGACGGAGCACGTCGATGATCGCTGCGGTATCCGACTCGTACTGCCAGAACCGCGTACCCCCGAGGGCCGGACCCAGCGTCGTGTCGTGGATGGCGATGATGCTCCGATAATTGCAGGACGGATCGTAGTTGATCACGACCTGCTCGTGCCCCATCTCCGACAGCATTTCAAACAGCTCGGGCGTCGAATCCTCGAGCGACTCGAGACCGACCTCCGGCACTTCCAACCCAGGACGAGTCACGTCTCGCCCCCCCTTTCTCTGTATAGTTGCCGCGCTGCGATCACGCGGTGGATCTCGTTCGTTCCCTCGTAAATCTCCGTGACCTTCGCGTCACGGAACAGGCGTTCCACCGGATACTCCCGTGAGTACCCATAGCCTCCGAACACCTGAACGGCCTGCCGCGTAATGTCCATCGCGGCCTCGCTCGCAAAGAGCTTCGCGGCGCTCGACAACCGGCGGCGACGCGGGTCATTCGCCATCTGGGCCCGGGCGGCGCGCTCGAGGATCCCGCGGGCCGCCTCGAGACGGGCCCCCATGTCCCCGAGCTTGAACTCGAGCCCCTGAAAGTCCTTGATGGCTCGCCCAAACTGATGCCGTTCGGCCGCGTAGTCGAACGCGTGGTCCATCGCGGCCGAGGCGATCCCGATCGCCTGGGCCGCGATCCCCAACCGGCCGCTCTCCAGAGCCTCGAGCGCATAGCCGAATCCGCGGTCGGGCTCGCCGATCAAATGCTCATCACTCAGAAACGTCGCGTCGAGCGTCAGCGAGACCGTCTCCGAGCCCCGCTGTCCCATCTTGAGCTCCTTCTTGCCGGCCGCGAGCCCAGGCGTCCCCTTCGGAAGGACGAAGGCTCCGATCCCTCGCGAGCCCTTCCGATCGTCGGGGGTGTCGGTCCGCGCGAACAGGAAGATGAGATCGGCGGACGCGCCGTTCGTCACCCACATCTTCTCGCCCGCGATCTCCCAGCCGCCGTCGACCCGCGTGGCCTGCGCTCGCAGCGCCGCGGCGTCCGTGCCGGCTCCCGCTTCCGAGAGCGAGAACGCCGCCAGCGCGCCCGAAGCCATCTGCGGAAGCCAGCGCTCGCGCTGCTCGTCGGACCCCCGGTTGCAGAGAATGGATACAGGGAGCGAGTTATGGACGCTGACCGAAACCGCGACCCCCCCGTCACCCCAGGCCAGCTCCTCGAGCACGTAGAGGTAGGTCAGCAGGTCGAGACCCAGCCCGCCGTATTGCTCCGGCACCCGCATGCCCAGAAAGCCCAGCTCGCCCAGCTCGGCGTGCACCTCGGCGTCGAAGGCCTCTTCTTCGTCGCGGGCCTCCGCCGTCGGCCGCAGTCGATCCTCGGCGAACTGCCGGGCCAGTCGGATGATCTGCGCCGACTCATCCGGGAGATCGATTCCGCTGAGGGACTGACGGGCCACGCTCAGCCTTCCCCGTAGATGTAGAACCCTCGGCCCGACTTCCGACCCAAGCGGCCCGCCGCAACATACTTCCGAAGCAGCGGACACGGCCGGTACTTGGAGTCGCCCAGATCCCGGTGAAGGACTTCCATGATGGCCAGGCACGTGTCGAGCCCGATGAGATCCGCCAGTGCCAGCGGGCCCATCGGGTGGTTCATCCCGAGCTTCATGATCGAGTCGATCGCTTCCGGCTCGGCGACACCTTCCATGAGGCAGACCACGGCCTCGTTGATCATGGGCATCAGTATCCGATTGGCGACGAACCCCGGATAATCGTTCGCGAGGACCGGCGTCTTCCCGAGCCGTTCGCACAACTCCGTCGTCAGAACGGCCGCTTCATCGGACGTCTCCAGCCCGCGAATGACCTCGACCAGCTTCATGACGGGGACCGGATTCATGAAGTGCATCCCGATGACCCGATCCGGCGACGTGGCGCAGGCCGCGATCTCCGTGATCGAGATGGAGCTCGTATTCGTGGCGAGGAGCGCGTCGGACCGGGCCACGTCCGAGATCGCCTTGAAGAGATCGAATTTGAGGTCGGGGTTCTCCGTTGCCGCTTCCACGATCACGTCGGCGCCTGCCAGGGCACCCAGGTCAGTGTGGGTAGAGAGACGATCGAGTGCGGCGGTCGCATCACCGGCCGATATCCGTTCCTTCGCGACCTGACGATCGAGATTCTTCTCGATCGTCGCCCGCGCCCGGTCGAGGGCACCCGCGTCTACGTCGATCAGATCGACTGTCACGCCGGCCAGCGCGAACACGTGCGCGATCCCGTTCCCCATCGTGCCGGCGCCCACGACTCCCGCGCCGGAAACCTCGCCTGCTGCCTTCAACCGTCGCCTCTCCTCTTTCTCGGTCACCCAGTTCGGCGCGACAAACTCTCGTCTTTCGTCCCCCATCGCCACATCCACACGATGGTCGCGACGCTCGCGAGCGTTACGAGCAGGCTGCCTTCCGGGCCAAAGGCCCCACCCGTCGCGAGATGCGGGCCGTTCAACACCGGCTCGAAACCCGGCATCCCGAAGTCGAGCCCGCTCACGGACAACTCGCTCACGGCCATGATCCAGTTCCAGCCGGTGTGGACTCCCGTGGCGAACCACAGGCTCCGGGTCTTCACGTACGCCACACCGAGAAGTAGTCCGGCCAGCCCGATGTTGATGAGCGGGAGGAGCGCCGCAGCCGGATTCAGGAGGTGGGCGACGGAAAACGCCACGGACGTGACGAGGAGAGCGGCAATCGTCCCGAACCGGCGCTCGAGCACCTGAAACGGATAGCCGCGGAACAGGAGCTCCTCAACGAACGCAGCGCCCAGTAGCACGCCCACGAGCCGCATTGCGGCGAGAACCGCCGACCCCTGAGTCCCGTCGGCCTCCCAGGTCAACCAGCCGAAAGCCACCAGCGTCAGCACGACCGCGCCGAGGACTCCGACCCCGACCAGGCCCCCGGTCGTCAGCTGCCGCAGGGCCGGGACGCCACCCGGCAGCCCCAGGTCGACGAACCGGAGGCGACTCAATCGCACCTGGGCCACCCAGCTCGTCAGGAGCGCGGCCGCGACCATCGCGAGAACATTCCAGGCGTTGAGGAGCTGGCCCACTTCGGCCGTCTCGGGCTGAGAGACGCCGAGGAGCGCCGACACCTGTATGAACGCGACGAACGCGATCAGGAAGACGCCCGAGAAGACCGCGATTCGGGCGAGCCAGAGCCAGCCCGAGGCCGGGTCTTCGGGGGGCGCCTCCCCGGAGGGCGTGTCGTTCACGCCCGCTCGACCGCCAGGGCCACCGCGTTCCCACCACCCAGGCAGAGCGTCGCCATCCCGCGCTCGACGTCACGGTCCGCCATCGCGTGAACGAGGGTGGTCAGGATCTTGGCGCCGGAGGCCCCGATCGGATGTCCGAGGGCGATTGCGCCTCCCCGGACGTTCACCCGGTCCAGGTCGAGTCCGAGCTCGCGGGCGTCGGCGAGTGCCTGTACGGCGAATGCCTCGTTCATCTCGACCAGGCCGTAGTCATCCGCGGTCGTGCCCTCCAATTCCATCAGGCGCTGCACCGCGAACACGGGCGCGAAGAAGAGGTCGCGCGGTGCCGTGGCACCAACCGAATAGCCCGTGACTCGTGCCATGACATCGAGCCCGTGCGCCTCGGCGTAGGCCTCGGACGTCACCACGGTCGCGGCCGCGCCGTCGTTGAGACCGGGGGCGTTGCCCGCCGTCACGCTCGGGTCGGTGACCTCGGGCGGAGCGTCCCCGGCGAAGGCGGGACGCAGCCTCGCGAGGGCCTCGACCGACGTCTCTCGGCGGGGTGGCTCGTCGACCTCGACAACGGTGTCGCCCTTTCGCCCGGGAATCGTGACCGGGACGATCTCCGCGTCGAACTCGCCCCCGTCGATCGCGCGGATCGCCTTCATGTGGCTCTCGTAGGCGAACTGATCCTGGTCCTCGCGGCTCACATCGGCCTTGTATGCGGTGTACTCCGCGTGCCCACCCATGTGGCACGTGCCGAACGAGCACCACAGCCCGTCGTGGACGAGGCCGTCGATCAACTGACGATCCCCGAACTTCACGCCGTTCCGATGGCCTCGCAGTAGATAGGGGGCGTTCGACATGGACTCCATGCCGCCCGCCACGACGACTCGCGCGTCGCCGGCCTTGATCGCCTGCGCCGCGAGCATCACGGCCTTCAAGCCGGAGCCGCAGACCTTGTTGATCGTGAGGGCCGGGACGTTCTCGGGCACTCCGCCGCGGACGGCCGCCTGCCGCGCGGGCGCCTGCCCCACGCCGGCCTGAACGACGTTGCCCATGATCACGTCGTCGATGTCGTCTCGATCGATCCCCGACCGCTCCAGCACGCCCTCGATCGCCTTCGCTCCAAGGTCGGGAGCGCCCAGCGAAGAGAGTCCGCCGAGGAAGCGTCCGGTCGGGAGCCTGGCGGCGCCGACGATTACGGCAGTTCGTTCTTTATCGCTCATGAGTTTCCTCGATTCGTTCTCGTTGTCTCGTTCGGATCATTCCCAATCGGTCGGAGCCGACCGTCATTCGTGCAGGAGATCATCCAGTTCGCAACCGACCCCCGACTTCGTGGGCGTCGCACGACCGGCGACGACCCCGCGGTCGTGGGCGAACACGATCCGCCAGCCGTGCTCCGCGGCGCGCGTCAGCCAGGCTTCCTTCGAGGCCAGGGTCACGAGCGGCTCGAGATCGTAGGCCATGATCCACGAGAGGCGCAGGTGCGCCGACGTCGGCGCCAGATCGCACGGGAACCACACCGTCTCCCCGCCGAGGTCGACGAGCACCCCCTGGTGGTCGGCCGTATGACCCGGGTGGCCCACTACGCGCACGCCGGGGACGACATCCATGTCCCCCTCGGTGAGTTCCAGTACCCCGGCACCCTGCAACGGCTCGAAGTCGTCTCGCGTATAACTCGAACGGATCCGCCGGTTGTCGGAGTGCCCGGCCTCCCACTCGCCGCGGCGGATCAGATATCGCGCGTTCGGGAAAGACGGGACGATCTCTCCGTCGTCGCGGAACGTCGTCTGCCCTCCCGCGTGGTCGAAGTGTAGATGCGTCGCGACCACGAGATCGATGTCCTCCGGCTTCACCCCGGCCCGCTCGTACAGCGATGTCTCGAGCCGGGTCGGGTCGCCCTCGTTTTCGATCCCGTAGATACTCCGCAGCTTCGCGTCGAGCTTGTTGCCCGCACCCGAGTCGACGAGGATCCGTCGCCCGTCTGCCTCGATCAGCAGACAGCGCATGGCCATTACCATCCGGTTGCGATCATCCGCCTCGAAGTGTCGACTCCACATCACCTTCGGCACGACACCGAACATCGAGCCGCCGTCGAGTCGAACGTCACCGGCGTCGATCGCGTGAACGCGAATCCCTCGGCCCTCACCGATCAGCATTCGGGTCCCTCCCCTCGAGCCTGGCGGCCTTGTCCAGCCTCGCCTGTCGCGCAGCTTCTCGTTCAGACTCGGATTCGGTCTTCCGCTTCACGTCCTTCTTCCCCTTCTTCTTCGCCTCTTTGCGAGCAGTCGTCATCTCGCGCTGCAGGTCTTCCCACGTCGACCACCCCTTCCGCTCCGCGTCGTCGAGCATCTTCAGGAAGCAACGGGCAGTGGCGATGGCATCACCCCGCGCCCGATGCCGCTCCTGGATCTCGACCCCGTAGTAGCGCGCGAGGGAATCCAGTCCGCGACGCTCCAGGCCCGGAAGAAGCCTCCGGGCGAACTGCACGGTGCAAAGCCTGGAGCCGCGCGGCACCGGCTCGCCCAACCTGCGGAGCTCTTCGCGGATGAAACCCCAATCGTATCCGACGCTGTGGGCCACGAACACGGATCCGTCGAGTTGCCGACGGACCTGCGGAAGGATCTCGGCGAACGTCGGCGCCCCACGGATCATGCCGTTTCGAATCCCCGTCAGTCGCGTGATCCACGGGGAAACCGAGACCCCCGGGTCGACGAGCGACGTGAAGGAGTCGACGATCTGACGACGTTCGATTCGAACCGCGGCGAACTCGATGATGTGCCCACCCTGCCCCGCCACGCCTCCCGTGGTCTCGACATCGACGACGACGAAACGCATGCCGTCGAAACCCACCCCGTCGGCGGTCGCCGGGGCGTTGGTCAGACGCCAAAGTCCGTCATCGTGCCTCAGGCGCGGCTCGGGCTTGAGAAGCTCGCGGACCAGGCGATGCGTGACGGCGGGAGGACCGTTCTTGATTCCCAGGACGGTCGCCGCGAGGTCTTCGCTCCGACGCGGCTCCTCCCGGATCAGCGCGAGAGCGCGGTCGAACAGGGCGCTCTCATCGCGAAACGCGACGCCTGGCCGGCTCACCAGTCGACATCCCTCCGGCGCACGGGGAGAGTCATGCAGCGAGGCCCCCCGCCGCCACGCACGAGCTCGGCGCCTCTGAACGTGATGACGGTACGCCCTTCCGGCTTCGTCTCGGATGCCAGCAGGGTCTCGGCCTCGATCAGTCTGAACCCCCCATCCCGCTCGAGAGCCCTCAGGGTTTCGTCGTTCCGCGCGTATGCGACCACCTGCCCCGGGGCGAGAGCAACCATGTTGCACCCCGATCCCCACTGCTCACGGTCCTGCTGGGTCCGTCGCGGTCCTCCGCAGAGGATCGGTTCGAGCGGGCAGTCGACATCCCGAAGCGCTTGAAACAGCCCGTCCCGCTCGCTCGCCGTCTCGCGCCCACGGCTCAGGTGGATGACCGGGAGCCGCGTGGGACCGGAGAAATAAGGCGGGAAGACGCAGCACAGCTCCCTGTCGATCATCGTGAAGATCATGTCGAGGTGGATCGTCGCCCGTTCCCTCGGCAAGAGAACCACCAGGACGTCGCGAACCTCTGTCTCCTCGAAAAGCACCTCCGCGAGGATCCCGATTCCGGCAGCCGAGGTCCGCTCGCTGAGGCCGACGAGAAGCAGGTCCTCTCGGAGGACGTGGACGTCCCCTCCCTCGAAGCTCGTGTTCATCCGGCGACGTTCGACCTCGTCGTGAACCAGACCCGAGTTCTCCAGGTCGGGGTGGTACCGAAAGAGCGTCCTCATGATTAGTTCCTCTGTCCATCTCACTTCGTGCGCCATCGCGGCGATGACCGCACGATCGCCGATTACGCACGCGGCGTCGCGAGTGAAGAAGAGGTTCGGCAAGGGGGGGAGCAGGTAGCCCCGTTCGTTCAGAAGCCGTGACAGCGCCTCGCCTCTCGCGGGGTACACTTCGGCCCGCTTTCCCTCGACGAAGAGGCGAGCAAGCGCTTCCGGCGGTGCACCCTCCGCGAACCGCCGAACTCCCTCCTCGGCCCGCGCCAGCACGAAGTCCCGCGCCTCGGGAATCGCGAGCACGTCGGACAGGAGACCCGAGACTTCGGAGACCTTGCAGAAACGTTCGAGGACCGAGCGGAAGACGCGGTGCTCCGCGCGTGAATTCTCCTCATCGAGGAGATCGTCGAACAGGTAAGAGGCCGCGTTGCGAGGAGTGACCACCGAGAGTTCGGGGCCCGGCTCGTGACAGATCACGTGCTCGAGCACTCCGATTTCGCTCGTGATCCGTATCGTCATCCCCCGTCCCTCTCCGTCAATCGGCTCCGTTGCGACCGCGACCGCTCAGAAGATAGCTCAACCCCTCGAGTTCGAGCACAACATCCACTGTGCGTACCGGCACCCCGTCGATGTCCTGCAGCTCGCGAGGCGCGAAGTTCAGGATCGCGCCGACTCCCGCATCGGCGAGCTTCTGCGCCACGTCCCCGGCGGCCTCCGGCGGAGTGGCCACAATCGCGATCTCGACCGACTCACGCGCGACGATTGCCTCGAGCTCATCAAACGGCGAGACCGGCACGCCGAACACCTCGCGCCCGATCTTCGTGGGCTCGATGTCGAAGGCCGCGACGACCTCGAATCCCCGTCGGAACATGTCCTGATACCCGAGCAGCGCGGCGCCGATCTTCCCTACCCCGACCAGGCACACGCGCCAGACCCGACCCAGCCCCAGAATGCCTTCGATCGTGGTCGTGAGCGCGTCGACTTCGTATCCGCGGCCTCGTTTTCCGAAGGACCCGAACAGGCTCAGGTCCTTTCGCACCTGGGCGGAGGTCGCACCCGTCCGCTCGGCGAGCTCGCTGCTCGATACGAGTGCGACTCTGCGCTCTCTCAGGTCCCGCAGCATGCGGAGATAGAGTGACAGTCGGCGAACGGTCGATTCGGAGATTCTGACAGTCATGCCCTTGCTTGTGAAAGTATTCACAAGCGAAGATAGCCGCCCCACCCGACCAACTCAACGTTCAGTTCCGATGGGCCCGAGAGCCTCCGCCAATCGCACGAACTCTGTCGGAGAGAGCGTCTCCGGCCGGGCGGTCGGGTCGATCTCCAGGCGCTCGATCGCTGCCAGGGCCGCGTCCGCGGATGGCACGTCCGGAGATGTCCTCAGGATCTTCTGAATCTGTTTTCGACGCTGTCCGAACATGATCCGGGTCACGGCCCGGATTGCGGTCAGAGTCGACGGGCGGGGCTGGTCGGCCCGCGGCTCGATGCGGATGACGGCAGACTCCACTCGCGGGACCGGCCGGAACGCCTGTCGCCCGACCCCGAAGGCGATCGACGCATCCGCGACCACCTGGACTCCGACCGACAGTGCCCCGTAGGTCTTCGATCCGGGGCGTGCCACCACGCGTTCCGCGACCTCGCGCTGGACTGTTAGCACTATCCGGCGCGGAAGCGGACGGATGTCCAGGAACGCGAATATCAGGGGTGACGTCACGTTGTACGGGACGTTGGACAACACCCTCAAGTCTCGCCCTTCCACGACGAACGACGACAGATCGACCTCGAGCGCGTCTCCCTCGACGACCTGAACCGACCCGGCCCCTCCCCACCGTGTCTGTAGCTCCGCTGCGAGGTCAGTGTCCTTCTCGACGAGCACCAGCCGGTGGACCCGGCCTACGAGATGGCGACTCAGCTCGCCGTGGCCGGGGCCCACCTCGAGTACCACGTCTTCCGCGAGCGCCTCGAGCTCGGCCACCGTTTTTCTCTGAAGGTTGGGATCCACCAGGAAATTCTGTCCGAGCGCCTTCTTCGCGCGCGCCCTCACGGGCGGACCGCGAGCGCAGTCCGGTCGTCTAGCCGCATGCCGGACGGCGTATCCGCAAACAACGCGTCCACCAGGCGCCCGGGAGCGAGATCTCCCCCGTCCAACGCCGCGGCAAGTGCCCGCCCGGGGCGCTCTATCGGATCAGCGAGATCGACGGTGAGTCCGTCCGTGAAAGCGAGGAGCGTCCCCGTGTCCGGCTCCCATGGCACGACCCGCTCGCGATAACCGGCGGCGGAGCCCATCCCGATCGGGGTGTCCAGCGCCTCGAGCCGCTCGGGTCCATCCGCGGCGATGCGATAGGCGAACGGGTGCCCCGCATTCGCATAGGTGACGGTCGAGCGACCGGGATCTGCCACGGCATAGAAGAGCGTCATGTACATCTCGGTCGACTCCAGGGCGCTGAGCAGTTGCCCGCGCATCGCGTCGAGCACATCCGCGGCCCCGGCCTCTCCGCGCGCGGCAAGCGCAGCGGCACTGATCGTGAGAGCCATGATCAGCGCCGCCGACGGACCGTGGGAACTCACGTCCCCCAGCATTACGCCCAACCGCCCTCCGGACAGCCGGCTCAGGAAGTAGAAGTCTCCTCCGAGAGAGAGCGCGGGCTCACACCGCGCCGCGACATCCGCCAGATCACGAAACGCCTCGGCCTGCGGGAGCAGGCGAAGCTGGAGGTCACGCGCCACCTCGAGCTCCGCCAGCACCCGCTCACGGCGGAGGCGCCGGTGGATCCACCGTTCGCGGGCCTCGTCTGTGTCGATTATCGCACCGAGCAGAGACTCGAACAGGTTCGCCGCGGGGTCCCCCGTCTCCAGTTCAGCTTGCGACCGCGGCATCAGCAGCCTGAGCGTCTCACCGCCGCCGATCTCGTGGTCGTGCCGGGCAAGCTCGTCGCCCTCGGCGCCCACGCCCGTCAGCGAGTCGTGCAGGATGTCGACCGAGCCGGAACGCCGGTGTTCGACACGGCATCGCCGGCCCGTGGCAGCCTCGAACGTCGAGAGCACCGGAACCAGCCGCCGGACGGGGTGCATCGAACCCTTGAAACCGAGCGTTACCTCGTTGCCGGTCTCGTTGAAATTCATGGTGTCGGATACGCGGCGCATCATGAGGAGGCCCCGTCCGGACGCCCGTCCGACCCCCTCCGCGCTGGTCGGGTCGGGGACGGCCGAGGGGTCGAAACCCTCGCCTTCGTCTCGCACGGAAACCTCGAATGAGTCCTCGGCCGCCGCGAGTCGAAGGTGAACCAGCCGACCGCCCGAATCCCCGCTACCGTAGAGGATCGCGTTCGCGATGGCCTCTCCGACCGAGACGCGCAGACGAAACGCCGCATCCGTGTCGAGCCCGGCGAGATGGCGTCCCGCCTCCACGATCCGTTCCACCGCCGGTCGCTGATGGCGGATGTCCGACGGGAACGACAAGCGAATCTCGCCGTCTTCGCTCACGTCCAGCTCGATGTGACTCCCGGTGTCCGTATTCAGGTGGCGGCGCCAGACGAGTCCTAGTTCCGGCGGGTTGATCGGAAAGAAGAGGTAGTCGTACCAGTCTCCGGACAGCGCGTCCCCGAAGCGATCGACGGAGAGACCGTCGAGCAGCGCGACGAAGCGCCGCTCGGTACCCAGGCGGGCACGGAGGAATCCCGAAGTCGCAGCGGGCTCGCCGACATCGACGATGACGAGATCCTCATCCTGAAGGGCGTCCGGCGCGCCGAGCAGATTCGTGATGACAGGAAGCGGGTCGAGCTCCGCCGCCGCCGAGGAGATCGCCGCCACCACGTTCGGGCGGCTCGAGAGCACGAGGAGGCGCGGGACGGCGCCCTGCATCGGGTTCAGACGAACCGGCTCAGATGTCGGCCAGTGCGGCCGCGCGGTTGTCCGAGATCTGGAAGAGCGAATCGAGCTTGGTCAGCTCGAACAGCGTACGGAGGTCCTGGTTGAGACCGGCGATCCGCAGCTTGCCTCCGTTCTCTCGAATGCGCTTCGAGAGGCTCACCAGCACGCCCAGGCCGGACGAATCGATGTACCCGGTCTGCGCGAAGTCGATGACGAACGCACCGTCTCCTTCGGCGAGTCGGGCAAGGACCGACTCCTTCAACTCACCTCGATTCCCCACCGTCAGTTCGCCATCCACTCCGACGATGGTCACCGCACCCGTCTGCTCGATGTTGAAAGTCATCCCGACCGTTCTCCCTCCGACATGATTGCAGTGACACAAGCGACATCAACGATATCGGCGGCCGACGCCCCGCGGGAGAGGTCGTTGAGTGGAGCGGCGAGCCCCTGGAGGATCGGACCGAGCGCCCGAGCCCCCGCAAGACGCTCGACGAGCTTGTATGCGATGTTGCCCGACGCGAGATCTGGAAACACGAGCACGTTCGCGCACCCTGCCACGTCCGAGTCTGGGGCTTTGCGCGCGCCGATCGCCGGCACGAGGGCGGCGTCCGCCTGAAGCTCGCCGTCCGCGGGGACATCTGGACGTCTCTCGTGGAACTCGTCCAGACCATTTCGAACGTGCTCGACCCGTCCGCCCCCTGCGGACCCCTTCGTCGAATACGAGAGAAACGCCACCTTCGGAGAGTCCCCCACGATGAGCCCGCGCGCCGTGGCCGCCGCGTCCGCGCTCTCCGCCAGCTGATGCGGGGTCGGCTCGGGGACGACGCCGGCATCGGTGAAGGTTAGCACCCGTTCGGCGTCGCCGGCCCCGACGATCATGTAGAAGGCGGAGGATACCGTATCGAACCCCTCGGCCACGCCGAGAATCCGCAGCCCGGCTCGAATCACGTCGGCCGTTGACGTCACTGCGCCGGCGACCACGCCCTCCAGCTCGCCGGCGCGAAGGGCTTCTACTGATGCCTCCAGCGCGCCGTCGCCCTCGAAAGCCACGGGAAGGATGACGTCATTCTCCCTCAGGTAGCGGATCGCCGTGCGCGTTCGGGGATCCGACACCTCGGGGAACCCGATCCGGGCGTTCGTGGCCGAGGCACGCGAACGTAGCCGGGCAATGAAGCCCGCGGGAGCATGCCCAACGGACTCGCTCAATCGGCGCGCGCGCCCGCGAAGTGTCGCGTCATCCGTTCGAGAACCACGGGGTGGACGAAGCGCGACACATCGCCGCCCAACCGTCCGACCTCTCGCACCAGAGACGAACTCAGGAAGGTGTGGGCCGTGTCGGGCGCCATGAAGAGCACCTCGATCTCGGGCGCGAGCGATCTGTTCATGAGCGCCATCTGGAACTCGTATTCGAAGTCGCTGACCGCCCGCAGGCCACGGATGATCACCCGAGCACCCCGTTCCTCCGCGAACTCGACAGTCAGACCGGAGAACGAAACGGCCTCGACCCGGGGCTCGTCGGCGTAGACCTGACGGATCAACTCGACCCGCTCGTCGATGTCGAACAGCGCGGACTTCGACTGAGTCGCCGTCCTCGCCACCCCGACCACGAGTCGATCGAAGAGGCGCAGTCCCCTTCGGATGATGTCGTCGTGTCCGAGCGTGAGCGGGTCGAACGACCCTGGATACACCGCGACGCCCTGTGTCATACCGGATCAGTCCTCTCTCGAGACTCTTCGTTCACACAGAAACGGCTGATGCGCGTGTCACCGTATCTGCGCGACCACGATGGCTCCACCGCGAGGTTCGCTCCCCGATCCTCGTGTTCGACCCAGAGGCAACGGGCGAACGGGTCCTGCTCCCAGACCGACACCAGGCGACGCGCCGTGTCGCCGCCGTAAGGCGGGTCCGCGAGTGCCAGATCCCAGTTCGTGTCGACCGAGTCGAGCCACCGGAAGACGTCGCCGCGCACGATGGTCGCCGACTCGAGGATCCCGAGGGCTTCGAGGTTCGATCTCAGGATCGACAGGGCCCGCCTGTCGGTTTCCACAAAGTGAGCGTGCCGGGCACCGCGCGACAACGCCTCGATCCCCAGCGCTCCCGAGCCCGCGAATAGGTCGAGCACGCGGGCATTCACGACCTCGCGCCCGATGGCCGAGAACCACGCCTCCCTGACGCGACCGGTGGTCGGACGCGTGAGCCGCCCAGCCGGGGCCTGAATGAACCGCCCCCCTAGCTGCCCCGCGACGATCCTCAGGCGCAAGGAGCGATGTCCACGATGTGCGCCTGCACGCGTGGGCCGCGGGCCTGTTCCTCCACCTGCAGTTCGAAGACGACGTCCCGACATGGCTCCGCCGTCAATTCGGCGAGCCGATCCCCCTGCCAGAAGAAGATCGATTCGAGCGTGCCCCCGTCCTGGTGCAAAACGGCCTTGAGGTGGTCGCCCCCCGCCCCGACGGTCGAAAGGCGCTCGAACCGCACTCCACGAGACACGAACGTGGGCACCGGATTCCCGGCCCCGAAGGGCTCCACGTGACCGAACCCCTTCACGAAAGCGGCGGTCACCTCGGAAAGCGCGATCTCCATGTCGATCGACGTCTCCCGCCCGAGCGACTCGGGGGGAAGCGCTTCGACCGCGTACGTCCTGAGCCGCTCCCGCAGTTCGGGGAGGCGCTCCACGGGGATATCGAAGCCCGCCGCCACCGAGTGGCCGCCAAAACGGTCGAACAGATCCCGGCACGAAGCGAGGGCGTCGTACAGATGGAAGGCGGGGATCGACCGGGCCGACCCTCTCGCTCGATCGCCATTGACCGAAACGAGCACGGCAGGCCGGCCGAGGTCGTCCACGAGACGCGAGGCGGCGATGCCGAGAACCCCGGGGTGCCAGCCCTCGGACCACAGAACGACGATTCGATCCACCTCCGCGTCGTACTCGGTCTCCAACAGGGTCTTCGCCTCGACCAGGATCGCGCGATCGGCTTCCCGACGCTCGAGGTTCACCGCCTCGACCGAGCGCGCGAGCGCGTCACTCCGGGCGGGATCGGAAGTGACGAGCAGGGCCAGCCCGTCGGCAGCCTCCCCGATCCGCCCCGCCGAGTTGAGACGCGGCGCCAACCGGAAGGCCACATCCGAGGATCTCACCGTGGACCAGCGCCCCACGCCGGATTCCCGCATGAGGGCGGCGAGCCCCGGACGGCGGGTCTGGTCCAGCACGCGGAGACCGAAGCGGGCGAGCACGCGGTTCTCGTCTACGAGAGGCGCCTGATCCGCGATGGTCCCGAGGGCCACGAGGTCAAGATATCGGTTCAGTTGTCCGGATGTAAGTCGTGCCCTCGCAAAGAGTTCCTGTACGAGCTTGAACGCCACGCCAACACCCGCGAGTCCCTTGAATGGATACTCGTGGTCGGGTCGATTCGGGTTCACCACGGCAAGGGCCTCAGGCAACTCGGGACCCGGCCGATGGTGATCCGTGACGATCACATCGATGCCGCGTCCGCCCGCGAGACCGACCGCCTGTACGGCCGTGACGCCGCAATCCACCGTGATGATCAGGCGGGCGCCCGCGGCCTCCGCGGCTTCGACGCCGGCTGTACCCAGATCGTATCCGTCGCGCGTACGGTGAGGGACGAAGGGCGTCGCCTCCCCTCCCAACTCGTTGATCGCCCCGGCGAGCAGCGCCGCACCGGTCATGCCGTCCACGTCGTAGTCGCCGTGGACCAGAATCCCTTCGCCGTCCCGGATCGCGCGTTCGACGCGATCGGCGGCGACCGTCAGATCCGGGAGTAGCTCGGGGGGGTGGAGTTGATCGAGCGAGGGGCGTAGAAAGGCGCGGGCCGTCGGTCCGGCGACGAGCCCGCGGCGCACGAGGAAGGCACAGAGTGTCGGCGGAAAATCGGTGAGGCGGCGGAGATCTTCCGCCGCCGCGTCATCAACGGGAGCCGGAAGCCGCCACCGGGCCGCGGACGCGGCGGATTCGACGCCGGCGGCCACCGGAGGTCAGTCTCCGGCCGAGTCCGCGTAGAGAATCACGCCGCAGCCCTCGCACACCGCGAGCTCGCGACCTGCACGGATATCCGCCTGCCGCTGCTTCGGAATCGCGGTGAAACAATGCCCGCACGCGCCGTCGGGCGTGAGCGACGCGAGGGCCGACGCCGCGCGGCCGCCACTCACCGACTCATAGAGTCTCAGAGACCGGCGATCCAGTCGTTCTTCCTGGTTCTGCTTACTGCTGCTGTGGGTGGAGAGCTCCACCTCGAGCTCGGCGCGGGCGCCGCCGATCTCGGACTCCCGCGTCGCAAGGGTCTCCATCGCCTCCGTCAGAGCCGCGTTCGTCTCGTCGAGCCTCTCGCCGAGCGTCTCGACATCCTGCATCGCGTCCAGAGCATCCTCTTCGGCGACACGGAGGTTTCTGCGGGCGGTGTCGGTCTCGGTTCGGACCGCGAAGTGCTGCTGCATATTCTCGACGGCGGCGGATCGCGTCTCGAGACGCTTGAGGGTGGCTCGGCCCGCCTGCACGGAGCGCTGGAAGCGACGTACTCGTTCCTCCGCCTCCTCTTTCTGCCCGGTGATCCCGGCGGCCTTCTCCTCGAGCTCGTCCCGGGTCTCGCGCAACCCCTCGAGCTCGCTGTCGTACTGGTTGAGCTGTGTGGTAATCCTGAGGATCTCCAGATCAATCTCTTGGAGAGTTAGAAGTTCTCCGACGGTATCAGTCGCTTCCATTCTCGCTCCTGCTCCAATATTCAAGATCATCCGGAGCATCGGGCGTCCACCCCGATGCACCGGGCTTCAGGGCATCTGCTCCGACCTGCGGCATGAAGGTCCCCGCCTCCCCGACCTCTCTCAGGCGATCGGCGATCTCCTGCTTCTCACCCAACAATCGACGCTGCTGCTCCGCATCCGCAAGCGCCAGTTCTCGATCGATCTCCCGGCGTCGCTCGTGCAGTTGCCGGAAGATCAATCGACGCGCGGCCGCCTCGAACATGTCGTTCGGATGACCGAGATCCGACGGGTCCTCGAGAAGCGCCGCCACGCGCTCCCGCGTCGCCGAACTCAGCCCTGACCAATCGGCATCATCTTCGCCGGCTTCGTGACGCCCCTCTACGTACTCGAACACTTCGCGCCACGAAGCGTTCAAAAAGTTCGCACCGGCCAGACCCAGCCGCTCCGCGCGTTCGATCAGGGTCGGGTCGCGGACGATCAACAGCGCTAGATCGTGCTCCGCCCGATGCGCGGCCTCCTCACGGGCCGTTCCTGCGCGAGGCAGCGTGTCCGGCTCTCGCGTTTGCGGTACCCGGCGAGGCGGCGAGATCCGACTCTTGTCCGCTCGCGCGACCTCGTGCACCAGGGTGTCCCTGCGCACCCCGAGTCCCTCTACGGCCCGATCGAGATAGATGTCGCGAAGCGCCGGATCCCTCACCGCCCTCAGGGTGGGCAGCAGCTTGTCCACGGCCCGACGTCGTCCGTCCACGCTGTCCAGCAGCCCCTTCAGCCTCAGCATCTGCAGCTTCCGCTCGAGGACGTCCACCGCATCATCCATCAATTCCCGAATCGCGCCGGGGCCCTTCGATCGGATCAGCGAATCGGGATCTTCGCCCGGCGGCAGCGTCACGACCATCGGGTGAACGCCGCCCGCCAGCAGGACGTCGGCCGTCCGAAACGTCGCCTTGAGACCCGCCGAGTCGCTGTCGTATAGCAGAAAGACGCGGTCGGCATACTTCCTCAAACGCTCCGCCTGCTGTCGGGTGAACGCCGTGCCGAGTCCTGCGACGGCTACCTGAATGCCAGCGCGGTGCAGCGCCAGCACGTCGGTGAACCCTTCGGCGAGCGCCGCGAAGCCCTCTCGCCGGATGTGATGACGCGCCCAGTTGAGCCCATAGAGCTCTTCTCCCTTGTGGAAGACGGGGGACTCGGGGGAGTTGATATACTTCGGGGCATCGGAGGAGGGATCGAGGATCCTCCCTCCGAACCCGATCGGGCGATCGCGCAGATCGAGAATCGTGAACATGAGCCGGCCACGGAACCGATCGTATGGTTCTTCGGCCCGCTCGCTCGTGGCGAGAAGCCCGAGCTCGAGAAGCGCGGCGTCATCGATGCCGTGCCCGTTGGCCGCGCTGCGGAGGGCTCGCCATTCGTCCGGCGCGAACCCCATCCCGAACTGTTCCACCATCTCGGCCGAGAAACCGCGGCTATCTAGGTACTCCCGCGCCCCGGTCCCGGCCGGCGTCGCGAGCTGCGCCTCGAACCACTCGGCCGCGAAGGCGAGCGTCGAACGAAGGCCCGCGTAAGGGTCCTCGCGTTGCTCGTCCCGGTCCGGCACCTCGATACCCACCCGCGCGCCGATCTGCCGAACCGCCGTGGGGAACTCGAGCCCGAGGTGCTTCATCATGAACCCGAAGACGTCCCCGCCCTCGTGGCAAACGAAGCACTTGAACAACCCGCGGTCCGGATCGACGGAAAAGTTCGGGCCGTCTCCGCCGTGGAGGGGACACGGTCCGCGGTAGCTCTTACCGCTTCTCTTCAGCGACACGTACTCGCCGACGATCTCGACGATGTCGGCGCGCGCTCGGATCTCTTCGATCAGATGGTCGCTTACCACGACTGACTCATTCGAATTCCACGATGGTGACTCCGGTCCCGCCTTCCCTCGGATCTCCCGTCTTGTACCCCGCAATCCGTGGATCCCGGGCGAGAAGATCGCCCACGACCTCTCGGAGGGCGCCGGTTCCCTTCCCATGTATGATGCGCAGCCAGGGCAACTCCGCCACCACCGCAGCGTCCACGGCCGGGATCAGGGCAGCTTCGACCTCCTCTACCCGGAGGCCCCGCAGGTCGATTTCCGTCTTGACCTCGAAGCCGGGCCGTCGCTCCCGTCTCTCCTGCATCGGACGCCGGCCACCCCCCGGCCCGCCCTTCCGCGACCGACTCGCGGCGGACTCGGCGATCGGGACCAGTTCCGATGCCGGCATCGTGAGTCGGACGCCGTCGACCTCGACGATCCCCCGGTCCGCGCGCAGCTCGACGAGTACCCCCGACCGGCCGCTGCCCCACCCGACTGCCCCCCCGACGATGAGGCCCTCGGGCGCGGGGACGTCCGACCTGGAGTCGAGGGCGGTCTTCCGCTCGCGTGATTCGCGGATCCCCCGCTCCACCACGTCACGGGCGGCGCGGCGAGCCTCCCGACGAGCCTCGGCACCGCCGCCCTCTTCCCGATAGGCCTCTTCGAGGCCGGCGATCGCGCTCTCTACCTCGGCCCTGGCCTCCCTCAGGGCCGCCTCCACCCGGGCGGCGGCGTCTCGCTCGCTCGCGGCCGACCGGGCCTCGAGGTCGGCTCGCTCCCGATCGAGCTCGGCGGATCGACCCGCCAGATCCGCACCCTGCGCCTCGAGTTCTTCTCGGACCGCGGCGACTTGTGCCTGCTCGCCCTCAAGACGCGCCAGAAGCTCATCGAGCGATCGGTGATCCGAGTCCAACCGGCTTCTCGCATCATTCAGAACCTCGGCGGGGATGCCCAGCCTCGCGGCGATCTCGAGCGCGTAGCTCCGTCCCGGGAGGTTCTTCTCGAGCCGGTACGTGGGCTCGAGGCGGTCGCCGTCGAACTGCAGCGACGCGTTCACGGTCCCGGCGCTCTCCTCGGCCAAACCCTTAAGGTCACCCAGGTGGGTCGTCGCGATGGTGAGCCTGACCTGTCGCGCCAGCGCGGCCAGCGTCGCCGCCGCGAGCGCCCCTCCCTCCGTCGGGTCCGTCGCACTGCCGATCTCGTCGATGAGCACGAGGTCGTCCGCCCCGGCCTCCGCGAGTATCTCCGCCAGATTCCGCGTCTGCGCCCCGAAGGTCGAGAGAGAAGCCGCGATCGACTGCTCATCGCCGATGATCGCGTAGGGACCACCCAGATACGGAAGGCGCGTGCCCTTTCCGACCGGCGGAATGATCACGCTTCTCGCCAGAGCGATGAGAAGACCGACCGATTTGAGCAACACGGTCTTCCCGCCGGCGTTCGGCCCCGATATGAGCAACACCCGTTCGTCCGGGTCGAGCTCGAGGTCGAACGGCACGACGCGATCGCCTTCGAGCGCAAGCAGCGGATGCCTGCCGGCGGAGATCCGAATCGGTTCCTGCGCGTCGACGAGTTCGGGCAAGGCGCAGTCCAAACGACCCGCGAAAGCGGCTCGCGCCCGCAGGGCGTCCAGGTCGCAGAGCGCGTCGTAGCCATCCGCGAGGTCGCCCTGGTGCGCCGCGACGAGCCCCGTCAGCTCCCGGAGGATCCGATCGATCTCCCGGTGGATCGAGATCTCCAGCTCGCGGATGTCGTTCATCGAGTCGATCGCCATGGCCGGCTCGACGAAGAGCGTCTGCCGGCTGCCCGAGGCGTCGTGCACGAGGCCCCCGACGCTGGACTTCCCCTCCCGCCGAATCGGAATGCAGTATCGGCCGCCGCGCAGCGTCACCGACCCGTCGGAGACGCGGATTCGCTCGGGCAGACCCCTGGCATACTCCTCCAATCGGTCGACGAGCTTCCCGCGGCTCCCGAGGAGCTGCCTCCGAAGCCGACGGAGTTCGGACGACGCGGAGTCGGCCACCTCGCCCGACTCGTCGAAGCAGCGCTCGATGCGCTCCTCGATCGCACGGTCGTACCAGAGCCGACCTGCCAGAGCGTCCACGATCGCCGACTCCGGTCGGTCCGCCTGGAGTCGTCCCGCGGCCCGCCGCGCGGTCGCGAGCAGCGACGCACACTGTACCAGAGCTTCCGCGTCGAGCACTGCCCCCTCGATTCGGAGTCGCTCCAGAGCAGGTCGAGCATCGGGAAGGCTGCCGAGCTCGAACCCGTCCACGGACGCGAGCATCTCCCTGACGACACCGACGGCCACGAGCTGTTCGCGGGCTCGATCCGGATCGGAGAGCGGTCGAAGTGCCAGCACTCGTCGGCGACCCTCCGGTCCTCCCGCCGAGGCGGCAACCCGGTCGAGCACTTCCGGGAACTCGATGACCTCGAGGGCGTG
The DNA here is from genome assembly GCA_039587355.1 of Gemmatimonadota bacterium. Classification (GTDB taxonomy): domain Bacteria; phylum Gemmatimonadota; class Gemmatimonadetes; order Palauibacterales; family Palauibacteraceae; genus Palauibacter. The sequence goes on from JBDHIO010000004.1 coordinate 187,777, forward strand.
CTCGCGGGCGGAGCTGCGAGAGGTCACCCGGGGGGCCAGCCCATCTGGCGTCCGCCGAGCACGTGCAGGTGGAGATGCATGACTTCCTGCCCCCCTTCCGGCCCCGTGTTCGTCACGACCCGGTACCCCCCCGCGACTCCTGTCGCCTCGGCCGCTTTCCTACACCCCGCGAGAAGGGCATCTCCGAACCCGATGACTCCGGCCCCCGGGTCGTCCAGGCTCGTGACGTGCCCGCGGGGAATCACGAGCACGTGTGTCGGGGCCTGAGGACTCAGGTCGCGAAAGGCCAGCCACTCGAGCCCCTCGGCCACCACGTCCGCCGGAATCTCGCCAGACGCGATCCGACAGAAGATGCAGTCTTGTTCAGTCGTCATCGGGAATCACTCGTTGGGGTTGTCGAAGGTATCAGCGGGAGACCCGGCCGGCCCGATCCGGTCGCACTCCATGCGCGCCGACGCCACCGCCAGTCCCGCTACCGCGGCCGTCTCGAATCGGAGCGTCCTGGGTCCGAGGCCAACCGGCGTGAACCCCGCGGCGATACAAGCCTCGACCTCCTCCGGCGTCACCCCGCCCTCGGGCCCGACGATTAGCGTGAGCCGCCCCTCACGCGGGAGCGATTCCGCGGCGCGAGCGATCGGGGTGCCCGAGGCGTCCGCGATCCAGCCGATCGAGGTCGAAGGCACGCCCTCCAGTGCTTCGACGAGGTCGGGCACGACGTCGATCTCCGGGAGCACGCTGCCTCCCGACTGCTTCAACGCGGCGATGGACCGGCGGCGGGCCCGCGCAACGAACGCCGCCGTTCGACTGCCGTCCGATACGGACCGAGAACGCTCGAACTCCACGAACCGGATCGACTGGACACCGAGCTCGACCGCTTTCTCGACGAGCCACAGACATCGATCGCGGTTGCCCACTGGAGCCAGGACGTCGATCGGAGGCGGGCGTACAAGGGGCACTTCCTCCGCCAGTGCTACTGCGCCGGACCTGCGGTCCAGCGCGGTTACGCGCCCCGAGCGCCGGAGACCGAGTCCGTCAGTGACCTCCACCCGGTCTCCCACACGAAGCCGCAGCGAACGCAGGTGTCCGAGTTCGTCGCCTTCGATGACGAGGTCCTCGTCCGCATACGGTAGCCCCTCGTGAAACAACGTCGGGATCGTCGTCGGGTCATTCGTGCGTGTCATGTCGGCAACGTATGGGGTACTTCCGACGCCCCGCCACGAGCACTGGAGGCGCTTCCCCGGACGCAGGGTTTTCCGGCGCCGCCCCGCGTTCTATGTTCGACCCCTGACCCGGTACCGACCGCCGTCCGGCGCCGGATGACCGATGACACAACCGACCGTGGGACTGTGAGGGGATGACGACACCGGAGCAGAGGTCATCTTCAGACTCCAGCTCGAGCGCCGACGGCGCGAACGACTCACCCTCCCCTGAAACCTCGCTCGACGATCTCGCCTTTCCGAAGGACACGCCCGGCCGTCCACGCGTCATTACCGCGGAGATCTCGCGGGATCGCGGATGGAAGTCCGTAGTGCACGTCGTGCTCGAACGGGGAGGACGAACGGCCGAGAAGAGGCAGGATGCGATCGGCGAAGAGATCGTGCTTCTCCGCTGTGCGGCGGAGACGACGCTCGATGCCCTCCACGAGATCCTGGGCGGGGCGGAACGGTTCGCGCTCGTGGGAGCCAAGCGGGTTCTCGCGTTCGACGCCGCAGTGATTCTGGCCTGCGTACGCACCGTGGGGGGTCGGCCCAGGAAACTGATCGGTTGTGTCCCGATTGACGAAGATCCGGTGCTCGCTGTCGCGCGGGCGATTCTGCATGCGACGAACCGGGTCGTCGAAGCGATACCGAATGCGGACGACGGGGACGATGACGGGGATGAGGCGGGGACGGACGCGGACGGTGAGTGACTGAAACGTCTCCAACACCATCCTCGAGGACGCCTTGAACGACGGAACAATGACGCGAGAGCCAAGCGACGCCGTGGAGATCACCGCCGCGGAGCCCTCGATCGAGACTCTATCGATCGACACCGTGCGCACACTCGCCATGGACGCGGTCCAGCAGGCCGGATCCGGCCACCCCGGTACGGCTATGGCGCTGGCGCCGATCGCATACAGCCTCTGGATGCGCCACATGCGCTACAGTCCGGGCGACCCCGGGTGGTTCGATCGGGACCGCTTCGTCCTCTCGGCGGGGCATGCGTCGATCCTCCAGTACGCGATGCTGCACCTGACGGGCTACGACCTCCCGATCGAGCAGATCGAGACGTTCCGACAGGCGGGCAGCATTACGCCGGGGCACCCGGAGGTCGGGATGACGCCGGGAGTCGAGACGACGACCGGCCCGCTCGGACAGGGCGTCGCGAACTCCGTCGGCATGGCGGCCGCGGAAGCCCACCTCGCCGCCGTCTTCAATCGGCCGGGCCACGAAATCATCGACCACAGTACCTACGTCCTGTGCGGAGATGGTGACCTCATGGAGGGCATCTCCTACGAGGCGGCCTCGATGGCCGGGCACCTCGGGCTGGGGAAGCTCACCTGGATATACGACGACAACAAAATCACGATCGACGGCGCCGTCGACCTCACGTTCACCGAGGACGTGGTCGCTCGCTTCGAGTCGATGGGCTGGCACGTACAGGACATCGGTGACAGTGCGAACGACCTCGACACGATCGACGCCGCCATCGGTATGGCACGCGAGGTCACGGACAAACCGTCGCTGATCATCGTGCAGTCACACATCGGATTCGGCGCCCCGAACAAACAGGACACCGCGTCCGCCCACGGCGAGCCTCTCGGCGACGACGAGATCGTCCTCGCCAAGCGATCGTACGGCTGGCCGGAAGAGGCGCGTTTCCTCGTGCCCGAGCCCGTCGCCGCCCACATGGGAGACAGGGTCCGGGTCGGACGCGAGATCGTCGCGGACTGGAGCGAACGATTCCAACGCTATCGTGCGGACCACCCGGAGCTCGCCGCCGAGCTCGAGGGTTGGATCGCGGGGGACCTGCCCGAGGGGTGGGCCGACGATGTCCCTGTCTTCGATCCCGCGGACGGTTCCATCGCGACGCGGGCCGCCTCGGGGAAGGTGCTCGCCGCGCTCGCCGCGCGCGTGCGAAACATGGTCGGGGGGAGCGCGGACCTCTCCGGATCGAACAAGACTCTTCTCGACAGCCACGACTTCTCGGCCTCGACGCCGGCAGGCCGGAACCTGCGCTGGGGAGTTCGCGAGCACGCGATGTGCGGGATCAGCAATGGCATCGCGCTCCACGGCGGGCTCCGTCCGTACGCGGCGACGTTCTTCATATTCACCGACTACGCGCGCCCGTCGATCCGCCTCGCGTCCCTGATGCACCAGCCCGTCATCTTCGTGATGACCCACGACTCGATCGGGCTCGGAGCTGACGGGCCGACACACCAGCCCGTCGAACACCTTGCCTCGTTCCGGGCGATGCCGGGGATGCAGATGTTCCGCCCCTCCGACGCGAACGAGACGGCCGAGGCGTGGAAGATGGCGCTCGAACGGTCGGACGGGCCCACGATCCTCGTCCTGACTCGTCAGGGGATCCCGATCCTGGATCGATCGCAGCTGGGCGAGGCCGCCGGACTCCGGCACGGTGCCTACGTCCTGGCGCGCGAGACGGGTGACCGGCCGGAAGCGGTGATCCTGTCGTCGGGCTCCGAGGTGCACATCGCCCTCGAAGCCCGGGACCGCCTGGCGGCGGATGGAGTCGATGCACGGGTGGTGTCCTTCCCTTCGTGGGAACGTTTCAGGGCTCAGACGCCCGAGTACCGCGAGTCTGTCCTCCCTACCGGGGTTCCACGCGTCTCGATCGAGGCGGGGGCCACGTTCGGATGGTCCGAATGGGTGGGTAGCGACGGTGCCTCCCTCGGCGTCGATCGCTTCGGTCAGTCGGGCTCCCTGGCCGACAACTACCGGGAGTACGGACTGACGACGGACGACCTGGTCCGGGCCGCACACGCCGTGACCGGGCGAGCAGGCTGACGATGCGGATCGCCATCGGAGCGGACCACGCGGGGTACACTTACAAGGCCCTGCTCGCCGAGGAGCTCCACGCGCTCGGCTACGAGATCCAGGACGTCGGAACGCACGGCCCCGAGTCCGTCGATTATCCGGACTTCGCGGCGGCGGTGGCCGAATCCGTCGCCTCGGGCTCTGCCGACCGCGGGATCCTCGTTTGCGGATCGGCGGTGGGCGTATGCGTCACGGCCAACAAGGTCCCGGACATCCGGGCCGGCGTCTGCCACGACACGTATTCCGCCCATCAGGGCGTCGAGCACGACGACATGAACGTCCTCTGCATGGGCGAGCGCGTCGTGGGCATCGAGGTGGCGAGAGAGGTGGTCGCCTCGTTTCTCGCCGCCGAGTACCACCCGGAAGAACGGTTCGAGCGCAGGCTCGACAAGGTTCGAGCCCTCGAGGCCCGTTACATGAAGTCAACGTCGGACTGACGTTCGGGCCGTGACGGCTCTTTACAACAAGACAGCGTCGTCGGGCTGACGGCGCTCCTACTCCTGGAAGGAACCCGGATGAACCCTCTGCTTCGACTCTGGAACGCCGGTCAGAGCTTCTGGCTCGACAATCTCTCCCGCGGGATGATCCGCGACGGCGAATTGGCGAGACGAGTCGCCGAGGAAGGTCTGCGCGGCGTTACGTCGAACCCCGCGATCTTCCACAAGGCGATCACGGAGGGCGACGACTACGATGACGACATCGCGCGCTTCGGAGCCGCGAACCTGTCCGTCGAAGACGTATACGAACGCCTGGTCGTGGCCGACGTGCAGGCGGCGTGCGATGTCCTTCGACCCGTGTGGGCCGAATCCGGCGGAGTGGACGGATACGTCTCGCTCGAGGTGTCCCCACACCTCGCGAACGACACGGAGGGAACGCTCGCCGAGGCGGTCCGCCTGAACTTGGCGGTCGATCGACCCAATGTCCTCATTAAGATCCCCGGGACCCCGGCCGGCGTACCCGCGATCCGGCAGGCGGTCTTCGAGGGCGTCAGCGTGAACGTGACGCTGCTCTTCGCCATCGGTGCCTACGATGCGATCGCGGACGCGTACGTAGAGGCCCTCGAGCAGCGTCTGGACGCGGGGCGCAGCGTGGACGACGTGGCGTCGGTCGCGAGCTTCTTCCTGAGCAGGATCGATTCGCTCACGGACTCGCGGCTGGAGGAACTCGCCGGTGCCCACCCGGATCGGGCCGATGACTTCAGGGACATGATGGGCGAAGCCGCCGTGGCAAATGCGAAGCTGGCTTACGAGAGCTTCCAGAACCGAATCGGCAGTGATCGCTGGGCGCGCCTCGCGGAGGCCGGAGCGACTCCGCAGCGGATGCTCTGGGCGAGCACGAGCACGAAGAACCCCGACTACCCGGACACGAAGTACGTCGAGCCGCTGATCGGAGACCTGACGATCAACACCATGCCGGAGTCGACGATCGAGGCGTTCATGGATCACGGCGTCGTCGCCGACACCGTCGGTACCGGCATGGACGAGGCGCGGGATGTCATGCAGCGCCTATCCGACTCGGGAATCGACTTCGGCGACGTGACCGACACGCTCCTCGAGGAAGGCGTCGAGAAGTTCGTCGTCCCGTTCGACCGACTCCTCGAGAGTCTGGAGCAACGACTCGGGGCGGCGGTAGTCGGCTGAGCTACTGAACGCGCACGGACCCGGGGGTGGCTATCGAGTAGTCGTCCGCCCGGAGTCCTTCGCGGTCACGGCGGCGGCCTTTCTCGGACGCGTTCTCGCGAAGTTCCCTCCGGATCGACAGATCCACATCGCGATCTCAGGGGGGACGACGCCGGGTCCGGTCTACCAGCGCCTGGCGGAAGCCGGTTCTCCGGTCTGGGAGCGGGCACGCATCTTTTTCGTCGATGAACGAGCTGTGCCGCGGGACCAACCGCAGAGCAACTACCGGCTCGCCCTCGAGACGCTTGTCGAGCCCGCGGGCATCTCGCCCGAAAGAGTCTTCCCGATGATCCCCGAGGGGTTCGTCGCATCGACACCGGAGGGGCTCGAGGCGGCCGCGCTCGCATACGAACAAGCGCTGCCGGAGCGATTCGACGTCGTCGTGCTCGGGCTCGGCGGGGATGGCCACACCGCATCGATCTTCCCCGGCACCGACCTCGACCCGGCCGGGTCGCGTCGCGTGTTCCCGACGGTCGCGCCATCCCCACCCCTCGAGCGCCTGACCCTGGCGCCCGCACTGATCTCGGGCGCGCGGGTCGTCGTCGTCCTTGTTGCCGGCTCCTCGAAGGCAGATGCGGTTGAAGCCGCGCTGAGCCCGGGTCCCATCAAGGATGTCCCGGGACGCATGGCCGCCGGTGGCGTCTGGATCATCGACGCAGACGCGATGCGCCGGCCGACTGGAGTTCGGCGCCCGACGTCCGCCGTCAGGCCGTAAACGCCGCCTTCACCCGCTCCCAGAAGCTCGGGTCGTCACCACGCCGAGGTTCGGGTGGCGCGTCCTCGACCCCGGCGAGAGCCTCGAGTGCCTCCCGCTGGTCGCGGTTCAGATCCGTTGGCGTCCAGACGTGGATCCGGACGAGCTGGTCGCCCTGGCCCGCCGCTCGCAGGCGAGGCATTCCCTGCCCTCGCAGTCGAAGGACCTGCCCGGACTGAATCCCGGCCGGGACGGAGAGCCGTGCCTCGCCCGTAATCGTGGGTACCTCGATGTCCGCCCCGATCGCTGCCTGGGAGAACGTGATCGGTGCATCCAGAATCAGATCGTCACCGCGTCGCTCGAAGCGGTCGTGGGGGACGATGTCGACCGCGACGATCAGGTCCCCCGGCGGACCGCCGAGGGGGCCGACGTTGCCCCGGCCCTTCAGCTTCAGATAGTCCTCCGCGGAGATGCCCGCGGGGATCTCGATGTCGACGGTGCGCTCCGCCGAGATCCGTCCCGTCGCGCTGCAATCCTTGCACGGGTCGTCGATCCGCTGCCCCCGACCCCCGCATTCGTGACAGGGGCGCACCGAGACGAACTGTCCGAGCATCGACCGCTGAACCTCGCGGACCTCGCCCGCCCCGCCGCACGTCGGGCATGTGACGACCCCGCTGCCCGGCTCGGATCCCGCACCGGAGCAACGCTTGCACCGATCCATCGCCGACACGCGGAGCTTCCGGGTCACGCCCGCGGCCGCCTCCTCGAGGGTGACCGATACGGACACCTTGAGGGTGGATCCGCGTCGCGGTCCCGCTCGAGGCCTTCCGCCCCCGCCGAACAGATCGCCGAACCCGCCTCCGCCGAACTCGCGCATGAAGACCTCGACGGCATCCGCGAAGCTGCCGAAGCCCCCGAACGGAGCCTCCGCCCCGCCTGCCCCGCGCCGAACCCCGGCCTCCCCATACCGGTCGTACATGTCCCGGCGCTGCGGCTCACGGAGCACCTCGTAGGCCTCGGTGACTTCCTTGAACCGCTCTTCGGCGTCGGGCGCCTGGTTGCGATCCGGGTGGTACTTCATCGCCACCACCCGGTAGGCCTTCTTTATCTGGTCGGCGTCCGCATCGCGCGGGACCCCGAGCAATTCGTAGTAGTCCTTCGCCATTTCCCCTTATGCCGTTCGGCTATCTATCAGGATCGAGCAAGACGGGTGAGCAGTCCGGAGGTCCAGTCGACGATCGACACGACCTTCTCGTACGGCATGCGAGTCGGACCGATGACGCCGAGAGTCCCCTGCAGACTGCCTACCGCGTAGTTCGCGGTAACGATCGTCAGGTCCTCGAGCTCCGGCTGGCCGTTCTCGCCGCCGATCGTAACCTGTGGTCCGGTTCCACTCCGGTCGCCCAGTACGCTCGCGAGAAGCTCCCGCCGCTCGGTCAACTGTATCAACTCTCTCAGTCGATCGCTCGTCGTGAATTCGGGCTGCTCCGCGAGTACGGCCGCGCTTCCGAGATGGACGCGCTTCTCCTCGAGGGCCCAGTCGAAGACATCCGGGCCGCTGTGAACGAAGATGTTGACCAGCTCGTCGGCACCCGGATCATTGAACGTGAGATCTCGAAGACGCTGGCTCACCGTCTCCCTGATCTCCTGCAGCGTGTTGCCCGCGAGACGCTCGTTGAGCGCCCCGGAGACCGCTTCGAGCGTGGTTCGCGGCACGCTCGAAAACAGATCGACGTACACGGTGCGTACGACACCGGACTCGACGGTCAGGATCAGCAGGGCCTTCTCGGACGACACGGGTACTAGCTCGAGTCGCTCCAGAGTCGCCGACGCCAGGGTCGGCCCGACGGCGAGCCCCAGCTCGCCGGTGAGCGCGCTGAGGACCCGCGCCGCCCTGGAGATCAACTCTTCGACGGCCGCCACCTCGATCCCCGCGAGCTCGCGCTCGATCTTGGCGCGATCCGCGGGCCGTGGCTGCCCCCACTGCATCAACCCATCGACGTAGTAGCGGTAGGCGAGATCCGTGGGCATGCGACCCGCGGAGGTATGCGGGTGAGACAGGAAGCCCTTCGCCTCCAGATCCGCCATCGTATTGCGGATCGTGGCGGCGGAGACGCCGAGTCCGTATTCCCGCCCGATCTTACGCGACCCGGCCGGAGAAGCCGTACGGACGAACGAATCGATCACCGCCGCGAGGACGGCGGTCTCACGTTCGCTTAGCGCCGGAGCGCTGAGCCGTTCGACGTTACGATTGGACAGTGTTGCCTCCCGCGAGCGCGCCTCCGCCGATCCCGGCGTCGCGCCCGATATCCGCTACCAGTTCGTCCAGCCTCAACCACCCTTCGAGCGTCGCGGTCACCCGGTTCCCCTCCCGGGTAACCCACGCTTGCTCGACCCATGCGTTCAGCCGTTCGCCAAGGGCGTCCCGCCATTCCTCGGCGGAGACATCGATCCCTTCACGCGTACGAAGGCCGAGCCAGAGCCGTTCCAGCACGACGTCGGCCGGCTCGAGGACTTCGCGCCCCTCCACCGGTCCGACACCCGTCCGCACCGCCTCGCTGTACCGGTCCCACCGGAACGCGTTCCATACTCTGGATGGCGGAAGAAACCCGTGAGCGGACGGGCCGACCCCAAGATACGGCGATCGGTTCCAGTAGTACCAGTTATGTCGACATTCATGTCCGGGGCGCGCGAAGTTCGACACCTCGTAGTGGAGCAGGCCGGCCGCACGGAACGCGGTCGCGATCCGGCGATACTCGTCCGCATAGGCCTCGCCGCGCGCGGGCCGGACGCGCCCCGCTTCGACCCGTCGAGCGAGGGGCGTTCTCGGCTCGATCGTCAGCCCGTATGCGCTGACATGATCGATACCCAGGGCGAGGGCCCGATCGATCTCGGCCTCGACTTCTCGAGGCACCTCCTTGGGCAGACCGAACATGAAGTCGATGTTGACGCTCTCGAACCCGGTCTCCCGCGCGACCCCCACTGCCGCGCTCGCCTTCCGAGCGTCGTGCAGGCGCCCAAGCCATGCGAGCACGCCATCATCGAACGCCTGCACCCCCAGGCTCGCCCGGTTTGCACCCGCGGCGCGCCACGCCCCCGCCACCTCGCGGGTGAACGTCTTGGGATTCGCTTCGACGGTCCACTCGACGGTTTCCGGGTCGATGAGAAACCTCTCTCGAAGGAGCTCGCCGATCCTCTGAGGCCCCTCAGGGCCGAGAAAAGAAGGCGTACCTCCACCGACGAAGACCGTGTCGAGCTCGAGCGGCGCGGACCACCCGCAGGCCTCGAACCACCAGTCCAGCTCCGCGCGGATCGCTTCGATCCACTCCTCGACGGGTGGGACCGACGCACGTTTCACGGAGAAGTCGCAGTAGTGGCATCGGTGCTCGCAGAACGGATAGTGCAGGTACAACGCGCGCGGAGCCGGAGCGCCCGCGATCACCACGGGGCGTTCGGGGCACAGGCTTCACGGCCTGCGTCACGCGCATAGGGCCGGGGCCGTTCCTTGACGCCGAACCTGCCCCCTCTCGACTGCCCGACCCTGCCGTCGATCTCCAACCTGCCGAGCGCGGCCAGCGCATCGGCGATCCCGCGTCCCGACAGAGCCGCGATTTCCTCGGCCGACAGCTCATCGACACCGAGGCATCGCATGAGCCAACCGTCGGGGCCGTCGGCATCGGCGGTATCGGCGGCTCCGCCGGACGAGCTCTTCGGCGGAGGCTCGTGGTCGTGCACCCACCCGATCGCATCGAACACATCCCGGACGCCCGTGAGGACGGCCGCTCCCTGACGGAGCAAGCGCAAGGATCCTCGCCCGGCGGGGTCGCCGATGCGGGAAGGGACCACGAGAACCTCGCGGCCGGCATCCAGCGCGCATCGTGCCGTGATCAACGCTCCGCTCTTGTGACCGGCCTCGACGATCACGACGGCCCGGCTGAGGGCGGCGATGATGCGGTTGCGCTGCGGGAACGTGTGTCGAAGTGGGCCGGCCGCCGGATCGAATTCGCTGACGAGCCAGCCGTGTTCGCGCATCCGCGCGTAGAGCCGGCGGTTCGTCCTGGGGTATTCGTGGACGTGCCCGGTCCCAAGCACCCCGATCGTGTTCCCGCCGCCGTCGAGCGCCCCCGCGTGCGCTGCCGCGTCGACGCCGCTGGCCATCCCGCTGACGACGGTCCAGCCCCACCGAGCCAGATCCCGGCCGAGGGACCGCGCGATCTCGAGCCCATAGGGCGTGGCCCGTCGAGTTCCGACGACGGCGACGCAGCGTGCAGGATCGGGCCAGCCCGATCCGAGGACGTGAAGAACCGGTGGCGGATCGTTCAGGTCCATGAGGGGCTGCGGATATCCGGCCCCACCGAGAGGAAGCGTGCGCAGACCCAGTCGACGGGCATGCGCGAGGATCTCACGCCCCATGGACTCGTGTGCCCCGGCCCCGACCGCCGCCGAGGCGGCCTCGCCCGACCCGTGCTCCTCCCAGAGTGCCCGGATTCCGGCCGGCCCCAGCCCATCCACCTGCATCAATGACAGAAACGCGAGGCTCTCCCGCGTCGCGTAATCCAGCCCCGCGTCCGGCTCGGGGATCAAGGCCGCCATTCCTCCACGCCCTCGAACGGGTCCGTCCCGGTTGCCTCCAGTCGCGCCTTCTCCTCCCGCACCCGCTTCCACAGGGCCTCGATGGTATGGTCGAGGCCCTCGCCGCTAACGGATGACACGTGAAACTCTCCCCACGAATCCGGCGCGACGATACCCGGTCCTCGATCCTCTTCGGGAACGAGATCGCTCTTCGTGCGGAGCACGCAGTGAGGGAGCGAACCGAGCGCCCGGTCGTGAGAGGTAAGCTCGTTTCGCAGCAGATCGTAGCTCTCCTGCGGATCGGGATCATCGAACGGGATCATGACGGCGAGGGTCCGCGTCCTCTCGATGTGGCGCAGGAACCTGGTACCGAGCCCTCTGCCCTCGTGGGCACCCTCGACGAGCCCCGGGATGTCCGCGATGACGAACGAGCGTCCGTCCCCCACTCGAACCACTCCCAGATTGGGCTTGAGCGTCGTGAACGGATAGTCCGCGACTTTGGGTCGCGCGGCGGTCACGCGTGAAAGAAGCGTGGACTTCCCGGCGTTGGGCTCGCCGACGAGGCCCACGTCCCCGATAAGCTTGAGCTCGAGATCGATCCTCCCCTCCTCGCCCCACTCTCCCGGCTCCCAGTTCCGAGGGGCCTGATTCGTCGGAGAGGCAAAGCTCGCGTTCCCGCGTCCCCCGCGGCCACCCCGCGCCACGACCAGCCGATCCCCGGTCTCGAGCAGCTCTCCGATCCGTTCCCCCGTCTCGTGATCGCGTACGAGAGTTCCGAGGGGCACGGGGAGGACCAGGTCCTCGCCATTCGCGCCGTCCTTCTTCTTCCCCTCCCCATGGCCGGCGCGGCCGGCCTTGTAGTGCTCGCGGTAGGAGAAATCGAGCAGCGTGTCGAGGGAGTCGTCCGCGACGAGAATCACGTCGCCACCCCGTCCGCCGTTACCCCCTGCCGGCCCTCCACGAGGTACGCCTGTCTCCCGGCGAAAGGCCGAAGCACCGGCACCCCCGGCACCACCCGTGACTCGGATTGTCGCGTGGTCGACGAACATTATTCGACTCCCGTGCGCGTCTTGATGTCGTCCCATACTCCGCGCAGACGCTGCGGAACCGGCTCGGCGGCGCGCGCCTCGGAGCGGGTGTCGATCCCGATCGACAACGCCCGCTCGATCTGCACGGGCATGGCTCCGACGTTCAACGCGCCCCGCAGGTGCGAGCGAAGCTGCGGCTCCTGGCCCGCGGCCGTGAGAAGCGCCACGACGCAAAGCTCGCGCTCCACCGGCGAGAGACCCGGCCTTGAAAGCGTCTTGCCGTACCCCTCCTCGATCGCCCACCGATCCAGATCCGGGTGTAGTCCGGCGACGTGAGCGCGCAGTCGCTCGTACGCCGCCCCATAGATCTCCCTGCACAGGTCCTCACCCGCGCTCCGTCTCTCCTCGAGCGAAGGATCCGCGGTCGAGGTCGTTTCGGGGTGCAGGCGTCTCCAGACCGTGAAGACGTTCAGCACGGTCGGAAAGCCGGCGAACAGATGTGCCTGTAGGATGACCTCATCGATCGCCCCGGGCTCCGCCACCGCCGCCGTCTCGGCGAGAACCTCGGCCCAGTCGTCCCGCCCGACCGACCCGAGGGCCGCCGAGAGGCGCAGGAGCGCACCCAGGCGGTTCACCGCGGTGCCTTCGGCGGTCACGTGGATGCGATTCCCAGAGCCGCCACCGGCTCCTGCCGCGTGTTCGCGACGGCGACGCGCTCGAAGTGCGCGAGTCGGGACCTCTCCTCGTCCGTGAGCAGTCCGAGCCCGGCCAGCGTGTGCACTACTGCCGGGTCCACCGCGCGCGAGGCGCCGTCGGCGACCTTGAACGCGGCGCCCCATGCCTCGCCCGGCTTCGTCAGGCAGAACACTCCCTCGGCACCCTCCTTCGCGAGCAACCGGCCTCCGGTGACGTTCATGATCGATGCGGACAGGGCCTCCGCGCCCGAGATCATGTTCGGGTGCTTCGTCATCGCGCTCGCAATCATCCGGGCATCGGACTCCTTCGAGCCGCCGAAGCGGGCGTAAGCCTGCGCCATCTCCGCGACCGAGAGTCGGGGCGTCGGGACACCGCACCCGTCGACCCCCCAGGTCAGGGATTCGGGGTCCATGTCGATCCATGGCGCCAGCGTCGACCGGATTCGCTGCTGAACCGGGTGTGCCGGTTCGTGATATCCCTCTATCTCCCAGCCCTCCGCCAGCGCGGACGCAATCATCGAGGCGTGCTTCCCAGAGCAGTTGTTGTGTATCCGCTCAGGCAGCCTCCCCGCGAGATCGAGCGCTCGCGCTGCGTCGACATCGACCGGCCGATGGGGACCACAGGCCAGGTCCGTCTGCGTCGCCCCCGCCGCATCGAGTATCCGGCCGGCAGCGTCGAGGTGACTCGCCGTTCCGTGATGCGAGGCGCACGCGATCGCGAGCTCGCTCTCCCCGAGCCCGAGTGCGCTGAGGACGCCGTGCCGCGCGACCGGCAACGCCTGGAACGGCTTCATCGAAGAACGCCAGAACGCCGGCATTTCGGGGTCTCCCCGAACGAGGTCCGGTGCCCCACCGCCCGTGACGACAGCGTGCACCATGTGGGTCGATTCGACCGCGCCCGCGCGCGTGAGACACACTTCGATCCGATTCACGAACCGCGTCGCTCCATATCGTACCTCATGACAGTCGGGAAAGAACGGCGGCCGTCCGGGATTCCGGATCGACGTCACGCCTCAGTCGTTCGATGTCTTCGGGCCCATCCACGTCGTACCACTCCGGTAGGTCGACATACGCGAGATCGAGTTGCCGCGCTCGACGTCGTGTCCACGGGGTCAGATTCGGGCGCGACCATGGAGCGCCGACGAAGAGACCCGCTGCCACCGGCCAGCAGTATCTTCGAAGGCCGATCGCATAATAGCCACCATCCTCCGTCGGACCGACGGCCACGTCGGCGGTCCGGAGGGCCCCGAAGGCGTCGTCGATGCGCCCCGGCGGCAGGGTGGGATGATCCGTTCCGACGATTACCACCGCCTCCGCACCCTCGTCGAACGCCGTCTGGAACGCTGCGCGAAGACGCTCCCCGAGGTCACCGGACGATTGCAGGCGAACGGGGATCCGCGGGAACGCCACCTCGAGCTTCTCTATCGCATCCGGTCGATCGGGCACCCAGATCTCCCGCTCGGTGACACGACACGCGAACGCCAGGCGGACGGCATCGTGAAGGAACGCCCTGTACAACCGGGCCGCACCTTCGGGCCCGAGTGCCGGTTCGAGGCGGGTCTTGGTGCGGCCGGCCTCCGGCAGACGCCCGAAGAGGATCAGCCGCTCCGTGGCGGTCACCGTCGCGTTGAAAGGTGGCCGGGGATGAAAAAACCCCCCGGGGCCGAGAGCCCCGAGGGGTTGCGTCGGATGTCAGGCACCTACCTGGTCGTAACTTCGATGACGCCGCCTTCGGCTCCCGGACGCCGATACTCGGCCGGAAGCATGCTCGAGTAGTAGAGCCGGATCGTCACGATGTCCCTCGCGGGAATCTGACGCAGCGTCGTGATCGCGTCGTTCAGATTGTAGTTCCCGTTCACCACGAGCAGCGGGACGTAGAAGTCGAGGCGATCACGGCCGCGCCCCGACCGATCGTCGCCTCCCTCGAAGGCGATGCGGTCTTCGAACAGTACGATCTCGCGATGGTTCGTCAGCGCCTCGTACGCCGTCGCATACCCGTCCTGACGGATCTCGTCACCGGTGATCACCAGCCTCGTGTACGTACCCGCCCGCGGCGTACTGGCGCACCCCACGACCACCCCCAGGAACAACAGCATCGACGGTGCGACGAGTCTCGAGCTTGGGAAACGCATTCTCGACATCCTTCTCCAGTCGTCGTCTGGCGGGCTAGCGCCCGGTTAGTGACTCTCGGGCTCTCCCCCGGTGTCCTCCGATCCCTCTCTCGCCGCAGCCTCGGCCATCGCTACCGCGATCAGCGCGTCCGGCGAATCCGCCTGCCTCAGAAGATCGACGGCGGCCTTCACCTGAGCGTCCTCCTGGGCCCGCCGCTTCATCTGCGGAGTCTCGCCCAGCGCGACACCCGTGAGCTCGCCGGCGATCAGCCAGTCGACGTACCGACGCGACCCGTCGAAGAGATCTCGTGGCACCTCGGCCCCCGCGCTATCGAGCTCTGAGAACACGCCGTCGCGCATCGCCGAGGTTGGCGTGAACCCGTCGCTCACCTCCCCCCCCTGCTCGACGTACTGGACCGCCCAGCGGAAGGCGGCATCCCGAACGACTACGCCGTTCCTCATCGCGACCCTCCGCAGCTCCTGCTCGGTGGTGCTGAGCGTATCCACGCGAACCGTGAGGTCCGGCGTGATTCCACCCCCACCGAACACGACGCGTCCGCCGTCGGTCTGGAACTCCTCGCGCTCCTCGACCTCATCTGCCACGGCGACCGGCTCACCGCTGATCGAGACCGCCGAAGCGGTGAGGCTCCGCATGGCCGCTTCACGATCGAACTCCTTCTGGATCGACCGACCGACCGGCGTATACCAGCGGGCCGTCGTGACCTTCATGTGATTGTCGCCCGACAGACGATAGAGCGTCTGGACCGAGCCCTTGCCGAACGAGGTGACCCCGACGACAACGGCCCGATCGTGATCCTGCAGGGCACCGGCAACGATCTCCGACGCACTGGCCGACCACTGGTTCTGCAGAACGACGACCGGGAGCCCCTCGTATTTCTCCGCGGAGGGGGCCCGGTAGACGAAGTTCTGGTTGGCGAGACGCGAGCGGGTCTCAACGACCTCGTCGCCGCGATCCAGGAACAGATCCGTCACCTGGATGCCTTCCTCCAGCAATCCGCCCGGGTTCGTGCGGAGATCGAGAATGAGAGACGTCGCGCCCTGCTCGAGCAGCCGATCGACGCCCTCGACCAGCTCCTCCTGGGCCTGACGACTGAAGCCGCGCAGGTGAACGAACCCGATCTCCTCACCGAGCATGAACGCTTGGGCCTGGACGACCTGGATCTCATCGCGGACGATCGTATAGGCCAGCGGCCTCTCGGCCCCGACTCTCGCGATCAGGATGTCGACCGGCGCGCCCTTGGGCCCGCGAAGGACCTGAATCGCCTTGTCCGGCGTCCAGCCCTCGGCGCTCTCGCCCTCGACCTGGATGATCCGATCTCCCACCACCAGTCCCTGGCGCTGGGCCGGCGTGTTCGGCAGCACGGAAACGACCGTGATCCAACCATCCTTCTCGTCGATCCGCACGCCGAGACCACCGTAGTTGCCCGTCGTGGTGTACCGAACGTCCTCCCAATCCTCCGGATTCAGGAAGTTCGTGTGGGGGTCACCCAACTCCGTGAGGAGCCCGTCGATGGCCATCTGATAGAGGTCCTCCGCGGCAACCTCATCGACGAACTGGCTCTGGATGAGATGGTGGACCTCTTCGAAGAGCCGCCGACTCTCCACAACACCCCCCGGGACGCCCTGGTTCAGAAGCCACCCACCGCTCGTCAGCGAGATGACTCCCACGACCAGTGCCGTCGTCCACGATCGCTCGGCTCTCATTCGCCCTCCGTTCGCGAACGCGCCCCGCGCGCTCGCACAGTTCACCGGGTCCCGCACCACACGGTAGCAGGATCAGGACCACTCGAGATCAACGTCTCATGCCGTAATGTCGTAACCCCACGCCAATGGCGAAAGTTTCATCCCGCCGTGGGAAACCAGGCCCCGAACCGTTCCGAGAGCATGGCGTGAACCGAGCGGGCCACCTCGTCCGGCGTAGCGCCCGCATCCACGAGCACTGCGTGGTCGTTCGCCGACGCGTATGCCCGGTAGCCCGCACGGACGCGTCGCATGAACTCGAGGTCCTCCTGCTCGATTCGGTCGGGCACCGCCCCCGTAGCCGTCTGCCGGGCCCGGCCCACCTCGGGCGCCACATCCAGAATGAGATACAGGTCAGGCTCGAGACCGCCGGTGGCGATCGCCGTGGTGTCGTCGATCAGAGCCTCATCGAGCCCCCTCGCCAGGCCCTGGTAGATCCGGGTCGACAAGGCGTACCGATCGCAGAGGACCAGCGTGCCCGCCTCGATCGACGGGCGCACGACCAGTTCGACGTGCGCCGAGCGCTGCGCCGCGAAAAGGAGGAGTTCCGTAAGTGGTGGCACCTCATGCTCAGGCGAGAGCAACTGATCGCGGATCTTCTCGCCGATCGGCGTGCCGCCCGGCTCTCTCGTGACGATGAAGCGACGCCCGGCCGACCGGAGCTCTCCGGCCAGCCGGGCGATCTGCCCGGATTTCCCCGCCCCTTCCGGCCCTTCGAAGACAACGAAAGGAGCCCTCATCGTACGTCGGGGGTCACCGCAAGGAGCGTTACGCGGAGCGCAGCCATTCTCCGGCCGTCCTCAGTCGTAGTACTCGACGCCGAGGTGCGTGATCTGCTCTTCACCCGCCAGCCACCGCAGCGTGTTCTTCAACTTCCAGTGCTGGATGAAGATGTCGTGCTCGGGATACAGATCAGGGGCCGTCTGCGGAGCCTTGAAGTAGAAAGACAACCACTCCTGAACCCCCGAAAGACCAGAGCGTGACGCCAGGTCGAGGAACAACGCGAGATCCAGCACGATCGGGGCGGCGAGAATGGAGTCGCGGCACAGGAAGTCGATCTTGATCTGCATGCCGTACCCCATCCATCCGAAGATGTCGAGGTTGTCCCACCCCTCCTTGTTGTCGCCGCGCGGCGGGTAGTAGTTGATCCTCACCTTGTGGTACATGTCGCCGTAGAGGTCCGGGTACATCTCGGGCTGCAGGATGTACTCCAGCGCCCCGAGCTTCGACTCCTCCTTCGTCTTGAAACTCTCCGGATCGTCGAGGACCTCGCCGTCCCGATTGCCGAGGATGTTCGTCGAGAACCACCCGTTGAGGCCCAACATCCTGGACTTGAGGCCGGGGGCGAGGATCGTCTTCATCAACGTCTGCCCGGTCTTGAAGTCCTTGCCGCCGATCGGGACGCCTCGCTCCGATGCGAGATCGAGCAACGCAGGGATATCGCACGTCAGGTTCGGGGCCCCATTCGCGAACGGCACGCCCTCCTGGATCGCGGCCCAGGCGTAGAGCATCGAAGGGGCGATCGCCTCGTCGTTGTCCGCCATCGCACGCTCAAAGGCCTCGAGCGTGTCGTGGACAGGCTGCGGCCGCATGAAGATCTCGGTCGACGCCGCCCAGACCATGACCAGTCGGTCACAGCCGTTGGCCTCCTTGAAGGTGCGGATATCCTCGCGAAGCTGGTCGGCCAGCTCCCGCTTGTTGGCCCCGGTCTTCACGTTCGATCCCTCGAGCTTCTTCACGTAGTGCGGGTCGAACGCGGCGGTCATCGGCTGGATAGATCGCATGAAGTCCGCGATCGGGTCGATGTCCTCCGGCCGAAGGACTCCACAGACCTTCGCCGACTTGTACGCGTCGTCGGGGATGGGATCCCAGGCGCCGAAGACGAGGTCATCGAGCTCGGCGAGGGGGATGAAGTCCTTGATGAGCGGGGCACGCTGGTCCGTCCGCTTGCCCAGGCGGATCGTGTTCATCTGCGTCAGCGAACCGATCGGCTTGTTCAGGCCGCGCCGGGCCGCCTCCACTCCGGCGATGAACGTCGTCGAAACGGCGCCCAACCCGACAAGCAGCACGCCCAGCTTCCCTTCGGCCGGAACGATGGACTCGGGTCTGTCAGTAGTCACGATATGAGTTCACTCCGTCTGGTCGTTAGTCGTTCGACTCGTTCTCGCGATCGCCAGTATCCGGCTCGTCGCGATCGAGACTGGCGCGGGGACCCGGCTCCCCATCCGGCCGGGTTTCGCGGTACACCCACCAGATCCGCTGGATTGCGGTGAGGTTCGTCAGCACGGCAAGCATGATGATCACGACCTTGAGCACGAGGCCCTGCTGACCGAGCATCGTCGTCTCGCCGAAGATCAGCGCGGCGAAGCCGATGAGGATCACACGCTCCGGGCGCTGCATCAGCCCGACGTAGCAATCGATTCCGAGGCCCTCGGCCCGGGCACGCGTGTAGCTGATCATCAGCGAGCCGGCCATCGCGAGAACGATCCAGTAGATCATCCCCACATCGCCGAGTTCCAGCCGGTAGTCGTTGTAGAGCGACAGCAGGCCGAGATAGACGACGATCTCCGACAGGCGGTCGAGCGTCGAGTCGTAGAAGGCCCCGAACGACGAAGCCAAACCCGTCCGGCGAGCCACGGTGCCGTCGAAGAGATCGAACAGGCCGCCGAGCAGGATGAGGAACCCGGCCGTGCCCACTCGATGCTGGTGGAAGAAGTACCCCGAGCTGCACGTGATGATGAACCCGAGCGTGCTGATCACGTTCGGGTGGACGCGTTTGCGCGTCATGAACCCCATGACGGGCTCGAACGTGGCGCGGAGGCCCTTCTCCGCGAGATCCCGCACGCTCATTCAGACGCTCACGAGGGCAGAATGATCCTGCTCTCCTCGCCCTTGCGGATCCCCTCCCCGATGTGCCGATGCACCTGCTCCATCAGCTTGTCGAAGTTCGCCTGGGAGGCGATCAACGACTGGTAGCCGGCGCTGACCTGGATCTTCTCCTGCAGGTCCGCGTACTCCTGCTCCTGCTCCTCCGTCGGCTGTTCGCCCCTGGAGACGAGCTCGAGCAGGGATTCCTGCAGATCGCGGAGGCGATTCAACATCTCCGTCGCCTCGCGGTCGTCGGCGATCTCCCGATGCGCGGCCTGGAGGTAGGCATACTCCGGAACCTGGGAAATGACGCGTCCCAGTTCTTCCGCCTTTTCGAAGATGCGATCTCGCGTATCCATCGGGTCCTGTATGGTGGCCTGCGGAGGGGGTTTCGGGCTTGGGAGTATAACCTGCACCCACCCACGGCGCGACTACTTCGGAGACGCTTCCGACGCCCTCCGGAGGGCCGTGGCGAACCGGTCGCGGCCGGTCAGATCGGGGGCGATCTCACACGCCTCCAGCCTTCCGTCCGCGGTCAGCAGGTCCAACACCGCCGGGCCCTGGTCCGATCCGATCTCGAGGATTATCCGACCACCCGGGTGGAGGAGGTCCGGCGCGCCCCGGATGATCGACCGAACGACGGCGAGACCGTCGGGTCCCCCATCGAGGGCGATCCGGGGGTCGTGATCACGCACCTCCACCGAAAGGCCGTCGATGTCCGTCGTGGCGACGTAAGGGGGATTCGAGACGACGAGGTCGAACGGTCGCTCATCCTCCAGACCCGGCCAGATCTCCGGCACGCATCTCCGCAATTCCAGCCCCTCGCCTACCCCGGCGCGAGCGGCGTTCTCGCGGGCCTGGTCGAGCGCCGCGGCGGACACGTCCACCGCAAGGACGTACTCCACGATGTCCTCGGTGAGAAGCGAGAGCGCGATCGCTCCCGACCCCACGCCGATCTCCAGGGCCCGAGGCACGGGACGGTTCGTCGGGAGCCGTGAGGCGACCAGGTCCACGAGTTGCTCCGTCTCGGGTCGTGGCACGAGAGCCCGGCCGTCGGAGACCAGAACCAGCGTGCGGAAATCCGTGGACCCCTCGATGTGCTGGAGAGGCTCTCCCTCGAGGCGGCGCGACGTCGCTCGCGCGATCTCCACGGCCTCCGCGGCGGAGACCCTCTCGGCCCTGCCGGTGATCATCTCGGCGCGCGGGATTCCGAGGGTCGACGACACGAGCCGCTCCGCCTCGGCTCTCGCGGATCCGAGCCCCGCCAACTCCAGCTCGGACGCGATCCCGTCGACGATCTCCCCTCGAGTGGGACCCGAGGGTCGACGGTTCCCGGGCTCAGCCCTCTCCATCTCCACCGCCCGCCGCGATGCGCTCTTCGATGCCCGCCAGCCTGAGCGCTTCCACGACTTCGCCGAGGTCGCCGTCGAGAATCGCATCAAGTCGATGTGTCGTCAGTCCGATACGGTGATCCGTCACCCGGTTCTGCGGGAAGTTGTACGTGCGGATCTTGGCGGACCGGTCGCCGGTCCCGACCTGGGTCTTGCGCTCTCGCGCCCGCGCCGACTCCTGCTCGGCCACCATGCGGTCGAGCAACCGGCTCCTGAGCACCTTGAGCGCCTTCGCCTTGTTCTTGTGCTGAGACTTCTCGTCCTGACAAGAGACCACGAGCCCGGTCGGCTCGTGCGTGATCCGGACGGCGGAATCGGTCGTGTTGACCGATTGGCCACCGGGTCCCGACGATCGAAAGACGTCGATCTTCAGATCGTTCGGGTCGATCTCGACATCCACGTCCTCGGCCTCGGGAAGCACCGCGACCGTCGCCGCGGAGGTATGGATCCGCCCCTGGCTCTCGGTCTCCGGAACTCGCTGCACACGGTGGACCCCGCTTTCGTAGCGCAGACGGCCGTATGCCTCGGGGCCGCGGACCGTAAACACGACCTCCTTGAGCCCGCCCAGCGACCCCTCGTTCGAGTTGATCACCTCGATGTCCCACCCGCCCTCGGCCGCGAACCGGGTATACATGCGGTAGAGGTCCGCTGCGAAGAGCGCGGCCTCGTCTCCGCCCGTCCCGGCGCGGATCTCGACCACGGCCGGACGGTTGTCGAGCGGATCCTTCGGAACGAGGAGGTGCCTCAGCGCCGCCTCGGCCTCGACCTGTCCTTCCTCGAGCTCGTCGACCTCCGCCTGCGCGAGTTCCGCCATCTCCGGATCATCCGCAGATGCGGCGACGACCTCGCGGGCCTGCTGCAGGTCGTCGAGCAACTTGAGGTGGGTGGTCGCGGCGCGGGCGAGAGGTTCGAGATCGGAGTGCTCGCGGGCGAGTTCCTTCAGGCGCTCCATATCGCCGAAGACTTCGGGCTCGGCCATGAGCCGGCCCAACTCCTCATAGCGTCCCACCGCTTCGCGAAGACGCGAGATCACGTGGTTCGCTTCAGTCATCGGATGTGCATCCGGGGTCGCCGGCCACCGGGGAGGACCCTGGTGACCGCGTTAGGCGGACACCTCGGCCTCGTCGTCCTCGGCTTCCTCCGCCTCCTCGGCAGACGCCTCGGCCGCAGGCTCTTCAGCCGCTTCCGCGACCGGCTCTTCCGCGACCGGCTCGTCGGCGGCCTCGGCCGCCGGTTCCTCGGTCGGCTCCGCCTCGGGAGCGGCTTCCTCTGCCTGGGCTTCCCCGGACTCGTCGGCCGCCGGCACCCCGGCACCGCCGTACTTGGCCTTGAAGCGCTCAACACGACCGGCGGTATCGACCAGCTTCTGCCGACCCGTGAAGAACGGGTGGCAGTGAGAGCAGATCTCGACGTGAATCTCACCGACGGTGGTGCGAGTCGTGGTAGCCCGACCGCAAGCGCAGGTGATCTTCGCGTCTTCGTATTTGGGATGGATCCCGGATTTCATAGTTCTCCCCATCAGCAAATACGGCCGCGGGCGACCTGGCGCGCGACCGTGGACTTTCGAGCGCGTGAAATTACGCGGCGAGGCCGTCGATTACAACGTGTCCGAATCTCACCGCCGCCCCGCGGGCGACGGAAGGACCCTGTTAGCGCGGAGCCGGTTCCAGGTCGATCCGTTCCGCGAGGGCGCTCTCGATCTTCTCGCGCGTGTAGTAAAGCGGGAAGAACCCATCGCGCGCCCATCCATCGAACAGATTCCGGTACATGAACTCTTCGGGGTCGCCGCTCTGTCCGGGCGTGTTCGCGAAGACGGCCGCATCCCAATCACCGGCCTCCGTGATCAATCGGAAGGAGGCTCCCGAGGACTGGTTGTCGTCGAAGCCGGTCTGGCCGACGGTATATCCGTTGCCGCCCCGAACGGCGGGCCCGACCTCGAGGATCTCCCGGGTCTCATCGTTCACTGCACCCGAAAGGGGATGGCGCAACAGAACGTGCTTGAACCGCTCATCGCCGTAGCGCCAGCCGGCGGGGTCGGGTCCGAACCGTTCGGCGACATCGTCGATCGCCGCGACGAGCGTCTCGAGTAGAAACTGGTCGCGCCCGGCGACCGGATCGCCGGCCTGCGCCTCCGAAGCCAGCTGAGCGAACCAGGTCGGGGGCGCCGCCAGCCAATCGATGATCTTCTTCATCGAGGCCGCGCTGACCAGGCCCCACACTTCGCGCGGAAACGCGAGGGGTTCGATACGCCGCTGGATCTGGCGTTCCCATGCGACGTAGATCGCGGCCTCGCGCGACTCGGGTCGCAGATCGTAGTCCCACTGTAGCAAGGCATCCCGGTGCACCCGGAGCGCCGGGTCGGGGATCCGCAGACCGCGCAGCATCGGGACCAACGACCTGGCCGGCAGCGACACGTAGTCGGTCTGAAGCTGCATCATCTCCGCCAGCGTGAACCTGCGCCCCGTGCTCAGGACCTCGCCGATCCGGGCCGCCCTGAACGGGTCGCTCCACGACCAGCCGACCGCGTCCCGGTGCTCGTAGTTCGGCGGGACGAGATTCTCGTTGGCGGTCGCCCAGAACCCCTTCTCCGGGTTGAACACGTGCGGCTTCTGCTTGATCTCGAGGTAGCCATCCCACTCGTACCGTCCATCGCCCGGGACAGGCACGAGCCCGGTCCAGTTGCGACGGATCGGCGCGATCCCGACGGCCTGCCACCCGATGTTCCCCTCGATGTCCGCCCAGATCATGTTCTCGCCCGGGATGTGGCTGTAGTTGCAGGCCTCGCGGAACTCCTCCCACGTCCGGGCCTGGTCCATTCGGAGACTCGCGAGGTATGGCGCTCCGCCGATATCCATCCAGCCTGCCCGAACCGCATACGCGAGGTCGTTCTCGGCGTCCTCGAACACGACGGGACCGTGGCGCGTGTAGCGATGGGTCACGTCCACGCTCCCACCGCCCTCTACGAGAATCCGATCCTCGATGACCCGCATCTCCTCCCACCCACCGCGATACCAGTATCGGTTCGAGTCCGCGGGGTCCGTTCGGTAGACGTAGAGGTCCTCCGCGTCGGTCTGGAATACGGTGAGCCCCCAGGCACCGTATTCGTTGTGGCCGATCGACACGCCGGGGAGTACGGGCTCGCCGCCGCCGATCACATCCCAACCCGGTCCGACGAGATGGACGAGATACCGAAGCGACGGGGCCGCCTGAACCCGGTGGGGATCGTTCGCCATGATCGGGTTCCCGCTGAGCGTCCGGGACCCTGCAACGACCCAGTTGTTGCTGCCGATCGCCGTCCGCTCGCGGGCGCCGAACGGCTCGTTGAGCCCCGGCATCGAGAGCACTTCCGCGTCCTCCCCGGAGCCCTCACTCGCCCGATAACGAGGGGCGACGTCCTCGGCACGGAAACGGATCCTCTCTCGAAACGCGTTGTACACGTCGAGAATCTCCGGCCGCAGCAGCGAACCATCGATCGACGGGTCGAGATCGATGTCGGGCTCGCCGGGGTGGAAGTACGAGACCTTCTTGACCACCTCGGCACCGGCCGCCGCGACCGCCATCCCGAGATCGAGCTCCTGGTTGATGTTCGACAGGAGTCCCTGGTGTCGGGAGATGACCACCTCGGGCGTCCAATCGCCCGGAGTGATCCCGAGCATCTCGAACTCGATCGGGAGCAGCGAGGGGTCCGCGCGAGTCTCGGCAATCCGCGCGTTCACCCCCGCCACGAAGGCGCGGATGATCTCGGCGCCCCGCGGGTGGTAGTAGTTGAGTTCCGCCTCGATGTCCCCGCGGAACTGGAACAACCGGGCGCCTCGATCCCGCTCGATCTCCCGCGGCCCCAGAATCTCCGCCACCGTTCCCGTGGCCTGTCTCCGCCAGATCTCGAACTGGAACAGGCGATCCCGTGCGGCGCTGTAGCCCTGCGCGAAGAAGAGGTCGTGCTCGGTCTCCGCGTATATGTGAGAGATCCCCCAGAGATCCTTGAGGATCTCGACCGGACGTTGCAGCCCGGGGACGGCGAGCGACGTCCGTTCTGGGGGCGTGAGCTCGCCCGCAACGAGGGCGGGGCGATCCGCGGGCGCGAAGACGAGCGCGAACGCGGGCAGGCTGAGAAGCGCGAGGGTGGAGAGGATGGAACGCGCGCGCATCGGACCTCCGGAGCCAACGGTCGTGAGTGGCGCCACCCGGGCGGTGGCGACGGTCGTCGACTTCGAAGCTACGGCGCGACTCAGGGGCTGTCAGTGCTCCCGTGTCTCGCGTCGGGAATGCCGGCCGGCCAGCGCGACCGGCCCAGAACCGCCCGCGCGACGCCCCGCGCCTCCGCGAACCGCGGTTCCTCGGTCTGCGAGATCGGGCGTTCCACGGGGAGATCCACAGAGGATGGGTCGAGAGCCCTTCCATGCCGTCGGAACTCGTAATGAAGGTGCGAGGCGGTCGACAGCCCGGTCGATCCCACCGCGCCAATGACCTGCCCCTGAACCACCGTGGCCCCGAGGTGGATCTCGTCGGCCACACCGCTCAGGTGCGCGTAGCGCGTTCGGATTCCGCTGCCGTGGTCCACCTCGATCATCAGGCCGAAGTCACCGGCCCACCCCGCGCGGACGACCCTTCCGTCGCCGGTAGTCCGGACGGGAGTCCCGGACGGGGCCCCGTAGTCGAGTCCATTGTGGGATCGGTACGAGCCGAGCACCGGGTGATACCGGCCCGTGGCGAAGCGACTCGTGACCCGCACGAGATCCAGTGGGGCGCGGAGAAACGCGCCGCGAAGACCGACGCCCCGTTCGTCGAAGTAGAGTCGCGTGCCGCCCTCGGTCGGGGCGAAACGGTACGCCTGAAGCAAGCGCTCCGCGGTCGCGTATTCGGCCGCGATGACCGTGGACCCGCGGAGCGACCCGTCCGAGCGAATCTCGCGCTCGATCGCCAGACGGAACGCGTCACCCGGTCCAGGGTCCCGGTAGAAGTCGATCTGCCACGCGTACACCTCGGCCAGCAGCCCGGGGAGAGCGGCCATCTCGGCCACCGACAGGCTCTCGTCGTCCCCGGAGAGCTCGGCGGCATACAGACTCGACTCCAGAGTTCCCGATACGACGACAGTGTCGAGCGTGGCCACGACGCTGTCGAGGGACATCTCCCAGTGCGCCCCACGAACGTCGAGGTCCAGGGTGAGATCACGATCGACCTTCAGTTCGATCCTCTCGGGCGACTCCCCCGGCCACCGATGGAACCTCGCCTCCACCGCCGCGTCCGGCTCGGTCCAGTCCGAATAGGGCCGTACCACGTCGAGCAGCCGTCGAACGTCGGGCGCCGAAACCCCGCCGCGCGCCAAGAACT
This sequence comes from Gemmatimonadota bacterium, assembly GCA_039587355.1. Taxonomy (GTDB): domain Bacteria; phylum Gemmatimonadota; class Gemmatimonadetes; order Palauibacterales; family Palauibacteraceae; genus Palauibacter. The sequence goes on from JBDHIO010000004.1 coordinate 213,944, forward strand.
CGTCGAGCGTCTCGCCCGGCTCGATACTCAGGCGCACCGAGGGCTGGATCAGCGGTCGATATCCGACCGCGCTCGCGGCCGCCCGTTCGGGGGTGTCGGAGGCCGGTCCGCACGCGACGAAGCCCACGCTCGATCCGGCCAGGACGGCGAACAGGACGGCGCTCCGTTGTGCCGCGCGTATGAGTCGTTGGTCAGGCATCAACCCTTCCGGCTATGAACGCCCCGACAGCCGCAACCTCCCTGCCCGCGTCAAAGGCCAATCATACAGGCCAGCAACCGATTTTATTTCAACGACTTATGCTATCATACGCATGTGTCGTCACAGGTATCCACGTGGCCTTCGAACGTGCATTATGCGCGATCGACCACCCGGATCACGAATTTGAGCCCGGACCAGATTTCATCCACCGCGCACACCTTGATGTCCACCAGTCCGACCTCGAGGCCCGTCTCCCGCACGATGTTGCCGTCCAGCTCCGTCTCGACTCCGGAGCTCTTCTTCGGCCACGACAGCCAGATCATGCCCGTCTCGACCATTCCCGCTCGCGCGGCGTCGAGTCCGGCCTCCAACTCGCGCCGGGTCTTCGCGAAGACGTGAGAGAACTCGACTCCCGACTCCCCAGCGTCCACTTCCTCTGCCTCCGCCGGTAGTGGCCCGAGAAGATCCGCGTAATTGTCCGGCGGATTCCAAAGGGCGATCCGGAAGCCTTCCTTGATGCCGAGTTTCTTCGCCAGCGGCGTCCCGGAGTATCCAGCGCTTGTGGGTGCCATCGCCTATCCCCAACCTCATGCTTGAATCCAACCGACCAGGAGAACCGAATGCGCAACATCCGGCTCGCGGTGGCCGCATTGATCCCGCTCGCAGCCCTCACTCATGGGGCCGCGTCAGCCCAATCCCCGGACACGGACATCTTCGTTGCCGAGATCTCCGGCACGGCATCGTCGCCGTCGTTCTCCGGCTGGCGAAACGTCACGCGACGGGCCGGATACGACAACCAGCCCGGGTTCTCCGCGGATTCCCGAGCGGTCTTCTATACCGTGCAGGAGAGCGGACAGACCGACATCTACCGGCACGACCTCGATAGCGGGCGCAACGAGCAGGTCACCGCGACTCCGGAGAGCGAATACTCCGCGACCATGATGCCCGGCGGCGATCGCTTCTCCGCCATCCGCGTCGAGGCCGATTCGACACAGCGTCTGTGGAGCTTCCGACTGGACGGATCCGCGCCTGAGCTCGTCCTCACGGACATCGCGCCGGTCGGGTATCACGCATGGCTGACCGACACCACACTCGGGCTGTTCGTGCTCGGACGCCCGGCCACCCTTCAGATCGCGGACGCCGAAACGGGTTCCGCACGGGTCGCGGGGCACGCCATCGGTCGGTCGCTGCACCGCGTCCCCGGGCGCACCGCGGTCAGCTTCCTGCACCGCGACGGGGGCGCGTCGATGATTCGGACCCTCGAACCGGCGACGGGCGCGAGTGCCGCGCTCATCGCGCCGATCGATGGTTCGCAGGACTACGCGTGGACCCCGAATGGAGTCATGGTCATGGGGTCCGGATCCGTTCTGTACGCCTTCGATCCCCTGACGGACTCGACGTGGAGGGAACTCGTCGACCTGTCCGGAGCCGGCATCGACGGCATCACTCGGCTCGCGATCAGCCCCGACGGCACGCAGATCGCCGTGGTCGCCAACGGCGGCTGACCGGTCCGCGTGACCCCGCGGCCACGCACACCGTCTGATTCTCACGACCGCGGTGAGAGGCCCCGGGGGATCCCGACGGACGCCCGGGGTGTTATGTTGGAGTCGACACCGGTTTACTGGTGCAAGGAAGGACAACGGGGATGGATCGAGGACAGCGCTACCGGACCTATCAGAAGACGCTCACCGCAGCGATTGGCGTGTCCATCGGCATCCACCTCGTGGCGCTGGCCTGGCTCAAGCTCGAGGTACCGTCTTTCGACGACGCCGAGCCCGGGCGGTCGCTGCAGATCGTCGAGCTTTCCAACGACTGGGACGAGCAGGCGATCGATGTCGTACAGCTCGAGACGGCGTTCGCGGACGCCCCCACGGGCGAGACGACGGGCGCGGCCGCGACGTCGGCCGCGGTCGAGCTGCCGGAGCCGGGCGCTGCCGGAGCCGATGCGGCCGTCACTGCCTTCGAGTCGCTGGCGGACCTTCCGAGCGCTGCCCCCGAAGCCCCCGCGATGACTCTCGCGCTGGCCGAGGCTGCACCGGCACCTGTCATGGAAGTCGCGCTCACCCGATCCAACAGAGGGGTGATCCAGCGCACGTCCAGCGGCGGAGCTTCCGGGCCCTCCGGCTTCGACTTCATCGCGACGAGCGATGCCGCGCGCGATGCCGAGCGCAAGCGCGGCGGCGGTGGCATGGGTGGGATCGGCGGTCCGGGGATCTCGATCCAGGGCGGTGGTGGCCACTGCCCCACGTGGGGTGGCGTCCCTCTGATCGGCCCGAGCACCGGACTCGGCGGCATCCCGATGGGTGGCAAGGGGCGCGGCATCATCGGCGCTCGCCCGCCGACGGCCGAAGCGATCAATCGTTTCGCGCCGAGGATCGGAAGAGGCTACTAGATCCAGGCTGCCGGACCTGCTCGAACAGCGGGTCCGGACCGACGAAGAACGCCTGTCCTTCGATCACGGAGGACGGGCGTTTTCGCGTTCAGGCCGGATCGGCAGGGGACGCTCAGGCGCTGGCCGCCTTCTTCTCGCCCTCCCCTTCGTCCTTGGCCCCGACGCTCGCCTTCAGCGCCGCCATCAGGTCGATGACCTGGGTCGCCGGCTCTTCCTCGGTCGGGGACTCGATCTCCGCGCCGTCCTGGATCTTCTTCTCGATCGCCGAAAGCATGCGCTGTCCAACCTCGTCCTCGTACTGCGAGGGGTCGAATTCGTCCGTCGCCTTCGAATTGATGATCTGAATCGCCATCTCGAGCTCGGCGTCCATGACGTCGCCCTCGCCGGTCGGAACCTCCGACATGTCGCGCACCTCGTGGGCGTAGTGCAGCTGCTCCATCACGAGGTGGTCGCCGACGGGTCGAATGAGGACGAGGTACTGCTTCCCCCTCGCGCCGTACTTCGCGAGAGCCGCCTTCCCCGTTTCCTTCATCGCGACGGCCAGCAGGTTGTACGCCTTCGCGCCCCCCTTGTCGGGTCCCAGGTAGTACGTCTTGCCGATGAACGCGCGCTCGACCTGATCGACCGGAACGAACTCCACGATGTCGATCGACTGAGTGGCCTCGGCCTCGAGAGCCTTCAGCTCGTCGCTGGTGAACGTGACGTACTTCTCCTTGGCGAACTGGTACCCCTTGATCAGCTGGCTCCGTTCCACGGGCTCTCCCGTCTTCGAATGCACGTATTGCTGCTTCACGCGCGCGCCATCGGGTGCGAGGAAGTTGAAGCGCACCTTCTGCGAGTTCTCCGAGGACGAGTAGAGCTGGATCGGGATATTGACGAGTGCCAGCGAGATCGTCGCCGACGAGATCGGTCGTGCTGCCATGGTGTACCGCCTCCGGTCCTGAATCGGGTGCGATCGCGCCCGCGCCCTGGTTCGGCGCCTTCGCGATCCCGGTGGAGCCCGGAAGATAATAGTTTGAGGGATGCCACCGAAGCCAAGGAGCGCCGCCGGCGGCGAGGCACGGGCGCCGGCATCTTCGTTGTGCAGAAGCACGCGGCCTCGCGGCTCCACTACGATCTGCGGCTCGAGTTCGGCGGCACCCTCCTCTCGTGGGCAGTCCCCAGGGGCATCTCGCCGGACCCCGCGGACAAGAAGCTCGCGATGCACGTGGAAGACCACCCGGTAGAGTACGTCGAGTTCGAAGGCGTGATCCCGAAGGACGAGTACGGTGGCGGCGAGATGATCGTCTGGGACATCGGCCGGTGGATCCCGCTGGAAGATCCCGCTGACGGTCTCGTGAACGGCAAGCTCCTCTTCGAGCTACGCGGTCACAAGCTTCGCGGAGTCTGGACCCTCATTCACCTGAAGAAGGGGGAGACCGGCAAGGAGTGGCTTCTCATCCGCGAGAAGCGGGGCGGCCACCCCATCCTGCCCGACGGGTCGCTTCCCGAGACCTCGATTCTCTCGGGGCTCACGGTGGAGCAACTGAAGGACGTCGCCGAGGGCTGGTATCCGGGCGAAGCCGCGGTCGCCGAACTCGAGGACCTTGGGGCGACCCCGGAGCGGGTCGATCCCGAATCCGTGAAGTTCATGCTCGCCAACCAGCGGGAGGACGCGTTCGACGATCCAGATTGGTTGTTCGAGCTCAAGCTCGACGGGTACCGCATGCTCGGCGCGGGCGGAGGCGGACAGGCCCTCCTGCTCACCCGCAACGGTCATGACGCCACCGCGAGCTTCCCGGACGTCGCCCGCTCGCTACGAAAGCTGCCGTACGAGCACATCGTCCTCGACGGGGAGATCGTCGTACCGGACAACGCGGGCTTCCCGAGCTTCCAGGCCCTGCAGAAGCGTGCGCGTCTGTCGAAGCCACTCGACGTTCAGAAGGCTTCGGTCCGCAGCCCGGCCCATTTCTACGCGTTCGACCTGATCGGTCTCGATGACTTCGACCTGCGGGGGCTCCCTCTCGTGGACCGCTTGCGGGTACTCCGCCCCCTGTTGCCTGAGGCGGGCCCCATCCGGCGCAGCGAGCACTTCGTCGGGGCCGGCAAGGCGCTGTTCGATCAGATCCAGCAGATGGGGCTGGAGGGCGTGATGGCGAAGCGTGCCGACTCGATTTACGTGGGCGACCGATCGGCCAGTTGGCTGAAGATCCACGCCGCCCAGCAGCACCCCTTCGTCGTGATCGGGTATACCATGCCGAAGAAGTCGCGCACGGGATTCGGAGCCCTGCATGTGGCCGCGTACGACCCGCCGGAAACGCCGGGAGGCCCGCCTGGCCCCCTGACGTATGCCGGTCGCGTCGGCACCGGGTTCGACTCCGCCCAGCTGGACGATATCCGGACGCAGCTGGACGATATCGCGACCGATACGCCGCCCCTGGACGGCCCCGCCCCCTCGGGTAAACAGCACCGGTGGGCCACACCCGAACTGGTGATCGACGTTCGCTACAAGGAGCTCACGGACGAGGGATTGCTTCGCCAGCCCTCGTTTCAGGGGTTCGTCGAGATGCTCCCCGAGGAGTGCTACCGGCCGCGCGGCCCTCGCGGCCGCCTGGAGGAACCGGTCCCCGTCGACTTCGGGCCGCCTCCGGTGGAGGAGCTGAGCCTCTCAAACCTCGACAAGGTCTTCTGGCCCGAGGAAGGGTACACGAAGGGCGATCTCATCGAGTACTACGGGACAATCGCCCCGATGATCCTTCCCTACCTCGAGGACCGTCCGCTCGTGCTCACGCGTTACCCGGACGGCATCCACGGGAAGAACTTCTTCCAGAAAAACGCCCCGGGGTTCCAACCCGACTGGATCCGCACGGAGAAGATCTACAGCGGGGGGTCCGAGCGGGACATCGAGTACTTCGTGGCGGATTCACAGGCGGCTCTGGTGTATCTCGCGAACCTCGGGACCATACCCCTTCACGTATGGGCCAGCCGTCTGTCGGACCTCGACCACCCCGACTGGTGTCTGCTGGATCTGGACCCGAAGCACAAGGTAAACGGTGAGGAGACGTTCGCGCCGTTCAACGACGTGATCGCGGTGGCGCGCGCGATCCACCGGCTGTGCGAGGACATCGGACTGCCCAATTACGTGAAGACGAGCGGATCCTCCGGGCTGCACGTGATGATCCCGCTCGGCGGTCAGCTGGACTACGACGGATCCCGCGCCCTGGCCCAGCTCCTGGCAAAGCTGGTCGTGGCGGAGCTGCCCGACATCGCGACGGTCACCAGGAACCCCGGCGATCGAGGCGGCCGGGTGTACATCGATTGCGTCCAGAACGGCCGCGGCCGCCTGGTCGTCTCTCCGTTCTGCGTGCGGCCCCGGAGCACGGCCCCGGTATCGGCCCCGCTCCGGTGGACCGAAGTGAAGAAGGGGCTCACGATCGAGAAGTTCACGATCAAGTCGATGCCGGCCCGGGTGGCCCGCATGAAGGGAGATCCTCTCCTGCCTGTCCTCTCGGAGAAGCCCGATCTGATCAGCGCGCTGGAGAGGCTGCATGCCCGCATCCAGGAAGCTGAAGACTGATCGACTCGCCCGTCAGTCCGTCGCGATCCACCCCGGTTCTCGAGCCGCGATCGCGCGCAGATAGAGACCGGCGAAGAGTATGGTCAGGGCGCTGATTGTCAGGGTGGAGACCGCCTGCGCAACCGCCGCGACCCGCGAGGGCAGCGCGAACCAGGCGGCCGGAAACCACAGGATCGTGGCCAGAAGCAGTGCGCGTCGCAGCGCGCGCGCCCGGGCCTCGGAGAGACCTGTCCGGCCGCTCGCCGCGTGTGCCAACCACAGTACGAGCGGGATCTGGAACACCATGTAGTGCACCCACCCCAGCGATGCCACGAGCGGGATCGCCGCGAGCACCAGCATGACCTCGAGTTCCCTGAGTCGCCCCAACGCGGCGGCCGGCATTTCCCTGCACGCTCGAAGCGCGACGAGAAAGAGAAGCAGCAGGGTCCCGAGGGTCCACCAGGTCACGGCGGGGACTCCGGTCGGGCCCCAGGGGGCATGCAGATAGTTCGCCCCTGAAAACGCCTGCAGTCCCGCCCCGACGTGTCGCTCGAAGACGGAGAAGATGGAAACGCTCTTGAGAGAGGCCGTTCCCGGTATCGAGCGGGCGACCTCGAGCCAGCGGAGCGAGAACTCCAGCCAGCGCTCGGGGCCGTATACGAGTATGGGTGCCACGGACGTGGCGAGGCCGCCGACGAAGATCCCACCGGCGGTTCGCCACTGGCGCCGAACGGCGTAGTACGGGAGCAGAAGAACGGGAAGCACCTTGAGCCCCGCGACGACCCCGACGAGGAGCCCTCCCCTCCAGGTCCGCCCCTCGGAGATCCAGCGCACCCCGATGAGCGTCAGCGCGGTCATGACGAGCCCGACCTGATACCAGCTGACGTGGTCGAGCAGCGCGGGCAGCAGCACGACGAGGACCGCGACCACACGGGGCGAATCGATCGGAAGCCCGGAGCGCGACCACGGCCGAGTCAACCGCTCACGGCAAACGAGCCACGCGGATTCCCGGAACGTCCAGTAGAAGGCGAACAGGCTGACTCCCGCCCACAGAGCCATCGTGGTCCGAGGGCTCCAGTCGCTCAACAGGGCAAACGGGACGAAGACGATCGGATAGGCGGGTGGCCACGTATATGCGACATCCCTGTAGATGTCGCCTCCCGCCAGTACCTCGCGCGCCATCGCGAGGTACTGGCCGAAGTCGCGGATGCCGATGACACCGGTCAGACCCTCGATGATCTCCGCCACGATGCCGGCGGCGCAGATCCAGAAGAGGATCCGGGAGACCTGGTCCACCCGGTTCACTCCGACCGCGCGGTGCGGAACGTTCAGCTGGCAGGCCCCGGCTTTCTGGCCGCGAGGACCAGAAGCTCGGCTTCCGTATCGTACGGACGGCCGTCCAGGCCGCCGAACACGCGGATCTCCTCGAACCCGGCGCCTCGTACCAGCGAGCGGAGCTCCACCGCCGAATACAGCCGGTGGCCGACGGTGTACTCCTGTCGTCCGGACGACGTGATGCGAATCCAGCGGTTCTCGATCCAGTCCCACCCGTCCGCAATCTTGCGCTCGTAGAGGTAGAAGTCCCCGTCCCTCTCATGCCATTGCTTGCGCTCGAAGATCCTGGCGAGCACTTCCTTCCCAGCCATCTCGAGCAGGAGGGCGCCGCCCGGAACGAGCGAATCGAAGAGGTTGTCGATGACACGGCGATCGTCCTTCTGATCTTCGAAGTAACCGAAGGACGTGAACAGATTGACCGCGGCGTCGAACTCACCGGGCGCCACGAACTCGCGCATGTCCGAATGCGCGAGATCGACGTCGAGGCCCTCCGCATCGGCCCGGCGCCGGGCCTCTTCCAGAAACTCCTCCGTGCGGTCGACCCCCGTGACGCGATAGCCGCGCCGCGCGAGTTCGATCGTGTGGCGCCCCGGTCCGCAGCAGAGGTCGAGAACCCGTACGCCGGGATCCAGCCCGAGCAGAGCGATCAGGTCATCGACCTGACCCACCGCCTGTTCCCAGGAAGCCTCGTCGAACATCGACCCGCCGAACGACGACCAGAAGTCGCCGCTCTCGTGCCAGTCCGTCATTGGGTCGTCGTCGGCGATGTCTTCCGGTATCGCTCGAACCACCCGAGGATGTGCTGGACCTTGGTGATCAGGTGGCTCGGCCGGGCGGCGATGCCGTGCGACGCCTCGGGGATCCTCACGAGCGCCGAGGGGACCTTCCTGATCTTGAGCGCCTGATAGAACTGCTCCGACTCGGACATCGGGGTACGCCAGTCGACCTCGCCCGTGATCAGCATCGTCGGGGTGGTGACGTTGCCGACGTGGTGGATCGGCGAACGGTCCATGTAGTGATCCAGATTCTCCCACGGCGTACCGGGGAACCAGTAGTTCAGGCCCCCCGTTCCACCCATGTCGGCGGTGAGAACCCAGCTGTACCAGTTGATGACGGGCTTCTGAGAAGCGGCCGCAGCGAACCGGTCGGTGTGTCCGACGATCCATGCCGTCAACACTCCACCGCCCGATCCGCCGGTCACGAACAGCTGGTCCTCGTCGATGTACCCGCGCGAGATGACCTCATCGACGCCGGAGATGAGGTCGTCGAAGTCATTGCTCGGATAGTTGTGGTGGATCTCGTTCCCGAAGTCCTCGCCGTAGCTCGTACTTCCACGCGGGTTCGTGTACAGCACGACGTACCCGGCTGACGCGTAGAGCTGTATCTCCGCGCTGAAACGGTTCCCGTAGTTCGCGAAGGGGCCACCGTGGATCTCGAGCATGAGAGGGTACTTGCGGCTCGGGTCGAAACCCGGCGGCTTCACGATCCACCCCTGGATGTCGAGCCCGTCGTGCGACGACGCGTACCAGACCTCCTCGACCTCGCCGAGCTCCATCTGGCCGAAGAGGTCATCGTTCAGACGGGTGAGGCGACGCGACTCCTGCCCCGGCCCCGCGATCGCCAGGTCCGCGGGGTGTTCCGCCGGTCCGAGCGTATACGCGAACCTCCCATCCCGGGCGGTCGAGAACGTGCCGCCCCCATAGGGTCGCCCGAGAGAAAGGCCTCCGACGTCGCCGACGTGGTCGGTGACGTTTCCGTCGAGGTCGATCGACGCGATTCGGGTGTTCCCCTCCGTGTCGTACTGGACGAAGACGCTCCGGCCATCGGAGGCCCACTGGACGTTGCCGACGCTGCGGTCAAGATCGTCGGCGATCATCCGCGAGCCGGTCCCGTCCCGATTCATGACGTAGAGCTTCGAAACCTGATAACCGAGGTAGCGATCGTCGTACCCGGTGTAAGCGATCAGACCGCCGTCCGGCGAGACGCGGGGACCCCCATCGGGACCCTCCCGATTAGTCAGCTGCGTGACGGCACCGTCGTCGACGGAGATCTCGTAGATCTCGGAGTTCGACATCTGGTATTCCCAGTCGTCGCGCCGATTCGCCGAGATGAGCAGGTGCCGGGAATCGGGCGTCCACTCAGGGGTGCCGCCGTGATTGAACGACCCGCTCGTCAGCTGTCGCGGCGTTCCGCCTTCGGCGGGCAGGACGAACACCTGCGTGTACCCGAGCGGAAGAAAGCCGGCGCCGTCCGCGCGATAGAGGAGCTTCTCGAACGTGCGCGCGGGAGGGGCCCACTCCGCGCCCGCGGGCTTCGCCGGCATCTGCGCCATCGGCTCGCCCGACTCCGGCACGAACATGGTGAAGGCGATCGAACGCCCGTCGGGTGACCAGGACAGCCCACCCGGTGAACGCTGCAGATGAGTCAGCATCGCCGTCTGGCCGGTGTCCATCCAGCGGAGAAAGAGCTGCCGTTGCTCGTTCTCGTCGCTCGCGATGTAGAGGAGCATCGAACCGTCCGGCGACCAGCGCGGCGACGAGAAGTTCTGCTGCCCGGTCATCAGCGGGCGGTGGTCGGAGCCGTCCGAATCCACGATCCACAGATTCTGGCGGGGGCGGTCCGTCATGATGTCCATGAACGACCGGACATACACGATCTCGTCCCCGTCCGGAGAGATCTGAGGATCTGCGGCGAACTCTAGCTCGAATACATCCGCCGGCTCGAACACGGCCGCGTCCTGCGCGGCGAGCGGCAGCGCGACGATGGACGTGACCGACACGAACAGCAGCGTCCGGACGAATGCCTGGCGCATGGGGCCCATTGAATACGACTCCTGGCTGGAACCACGACGTTCTCTCGGCCCGGTGCGGGCCGACCATCTCCACCAAGGTACGCCGCCGAGCGACCCGCGTCAGCGACTGCTGGCCCTACGGCGAGGGTTACTCTGCGCGCAGGCGACCCAGGATGTATTTCGCGACCGCGTCGATGTCGCGGGGTTTGAGACCGTGCAGGCCCCAGTTCGGCATTTCGCTCTCGTGGCCGACGAAGATCCTGTGGCGAATGCCCTCCACGTCGCCGTCGTAC
>JBDHIO010000044.1:0-21546 GCA_039587355.1 Gemmatimonadota bacterium
GCGATCAGAAACGTGATGCCGATGATCACGCCGATCAGCGAGAAGAACGACTTCAGCTTCTGCGCCCAGATCTGCTGGAGCGCGAGCCGGATCCCCTCCCAGAATCTCATCGCGTGCTACGGCGCGTGGAAGTCGTGACCGGCGGCGCCCACGTATGTCGGGATCTCGGCGTTGTGAGACGAGATCTTGCCATCGACCAGAGTGATGACGCGCTGGGCGTGCGAGGCGATGTCGAACTCGTGGGTGACCATGATGATCGTCTGCCCCGCCGCGTGGAGGCTGTCGAAGACCTCCATGATCTCGTCGGACGTGGACGAGTCGAGGTTTCCGGTCGGCTCGTCCGCCAGGACGATGGACGGGTCGTTCACCAGCGCGCGCGCGATCGCGACACGCTGACGCTGGCCCCCGGAGAGCTCGTTCGGACGGTGGTCCATGCGGTCCCCGAGGGCGACGCGCTCGAGGGCTGCGGCCGCCCGGCGCTGGCGCTCCTTGGAACTCACCCCTGCATAGATCAGCGGCAACTCCACGTTGTGCAGAGCCGTCGCGCGCGGAAGGAGGTTGAACGTCTGGAAGACGAACCCGATCTCGCGGTTCCGGATTCGCGCGAGCTCATCGTCATCGAGAACCTGGACGGCCTGACCGTTGAGCACGTACTCCCCCTCCGTCGGTGTGTCGAGGCAGCCGATGAGGTTCATGAGAGTAGACTTCCCGGACCCGGATGGGCCCATGATCGCCACGTACTCGTTGCGGCGAATCTCCACGTCCACGCCGTTGAGGGCCTTCACGGTCTCGGACCCCATCGCGTAGTGCTTGTGAAGGTTGCGGGTCGAGATGACCGCTTCGTTCTGGGCGCTCGTCGTCATATCAGTCCGATCCACCGGACGAGTCATCGCTACCCGTCGTCCGATTGTTGATTTCGATTCGAGACCCATCCACGAGCTGTCGAATGGCCTGGAACGAGCCGGATACGACCTCGGCGCCGGCCTCGATTCCCGAGAGGACCTCGAAGTAGTTGTCACCGGCGATCCCGATCTCCACCGGCCGGAAGCGCACGATGTCGCCTTCCACGACGAAGACACCTTCGACGTCCCTTCTGCGTAGTCCCTCGCCCTCCGCCGGGAGGTTCTCGTTGGGGACGTCCTCGATCTCTGACGCGTCCATCAGCTTGAGGCTCGTGATCGGGACGGCCGTCACCTGGGCCCGCGTATCCGTGATTACGTCGGCGGTAGCGGAAAGATCCGGCCGAATGCCGTCCGGCGGCGTATCGAGCTTGATCCGGACCTCGAAGTCGATGGCCTGATTGCCGGTGCCGCCCGCGGACGGGTTGATCGGCACGATCGAACTGTTGCCGATCTCGGTAACGATCCCGCTGAAGCGACGGTCGCCGAAGGCGTCGATCTCCACGGAGGCGGAGTCGCCGATCACGATCTCCGGAATGTCGGTCTCATCGACCTCGATCACGGCCTCCATGACAGACAGGTCCGCGACCGTCAGCAAGAGGCTGCCCGGGTTGTTCATGGTCCCGACGACCGCCGTCTCACCACGCTCGACGTTCAGCCGTGTGACGCGCCCGGACATTGGCGCCCGGATCGTTGTCTTCGCGAGCTGATCGAGCGCCTGGTCCAGATTCGCCTCGGCCTGGTCGACCTGGTGCTCCGTGGCCTCGAGCAACCGACGCTGGACCTGGGCCTGGGTTACCGCCTGCTCGACCTCGGCCTCGGTGACGAAGTCGGTTCCGCGCTCCTGCAGCGCCACGAATCGTTTCGCGTCGCGATCGGCCTGTTCCCACGCGGCCCGCTGCTGTGCCTCGGAGGCTTGAGCCTGCGCGAGCGCTGCACGTGACCGGTTGACCGAGGCCTGGAATTGGGCAGGGTCGATCTGGAGGAGGAGGTCGCCTTCACTGACGTCCTGTCCTTCCTCCACGGGAAGCTGGATGATCCTCCCCGCCACGTCGGTTGTGATGTCCACCTGTGTCTCGGGCTCGATGTGCCCGGTGGCCGAAACACGGGCCACGAGGTCGCGGACACTCACCGCTTCGGTACGCACCTCGATGACCTCGCCGGCCGGGCGTCTCAGCGCCCCGGCGGCCATCGCGGCGATGCCGGCGACGACGATAACCGCGATCAATACCTTCTTCATTCCGCACGAACCTTTATCAGAACCCGGCTGCGCCAGAACCACACGCTAATCCGCTAACGACGGTACGACCCGTAAACACCCGATGTTTCGTGGTGCATCGGCGTTTCGAGCGCCCCGAATCTGGCGTTCCGGGCACGGTCCTGATACCCACGCACAGGAACACCTATTCGGGCCCCGGCGTTCGACCCTGCAGGCCGTGAGACGACCGGTTCAGCCCGCAGGGATCACCGTCAGGCCGATCATGATCGTGTAGAGCACGAGGAGATAGACGGTCGCGCCGAACGCCGATCGCTTCGGGTACATCTTGCTCACGGCGATCCCGAGGACGATCGAGGTCCAGATCGCGAACACGTTGACCCGGTATGCAAGCCGCGCGAGATACCCGTCTCCTAGATCGGGGAACAGGAGGGCCGGCGAGATCACCGCCTGCTCACCGCCCATGAGGATCAGCGCGAGCACGACGAAGCCCCCGGCCGTCAGGATCACGAACGAGTGCGTCACGGCGCTGAACAGCTGCCTGAATCTCGCCTCGCCGCCCATCATGACGTTGTAGGCCAGGCTGAGAAGCCCGGCGACGAACGCGATGGCGATGGGGAGCCAGATGATCGCGAAGGCGATCCCCCATTTCCTGAAGAAGCCCATCAGGCGCTCGGCATCGGCGGGGTCCGTCTCGGGTGGCATCTGGGAGAGGAAGATTTCCCGATACCGTTCCTCCGGGATCAGGAGTTGGGACGCCGCCGAGAGCACGATGAGCAGGATGGCGACATCCAACCAGACCGGCCGATCCCTGAGCGCCTCGAACAGCTTGCCCGGAGAGAAGAAGACCTGACCGATCCGCACGAAGAGATTTGGGGCCTTCGGCTCGTCCGGCGCTCCGGCCGTCGTGCTGTCGTACATGCTGTTCGCTCCGAAGAGGGGTCGGGGGGCGCGTCGCCCGGGCCATATCGAAACAACCCGTTCGCGGGCCCAAAGTCCAGCCCGAACGGGCGGACCCGCGGCCGACTATCTCTCGGGCAGTCGGAGCGCCTCCCGGCCGCTCACCGGATCGAGCACCCGCAGAAGCCGTCCGTCGGCGTCGATCCACACGCGTCGCTCCTGGCCATCGACGCGCAGGTCGTACCGGGTCGCCGCGATCGAGAGGCCTTCGAGCGTGACCTGGGAATCCTGCGAGCCGACGAGTTCGGCCTCGACCGTCGCGCTTCGCAGCGGGATGACGGCCGTTACGCGGCCGCCGGTCTCGCGCAGCACGTGGACGAGCACGAGGTAGTGATGCGCGACGCCCTCTTCGAGTACCGTGCATGCCCCTCGCGAAGGGAGCTCTCGCCACCGCTCGCCCTCCCGGGCGACCGTGTGGATCCGGATGCGGTCCACCGACCAGACGCCGTCGAGGGCACGTCCGTCTGGGCCGCGGAGCCGAAACTCGGTCCCACGAAACTGCCCGTCGAGCGAGAATCCGACCTGGAAATCGCCGCCCCGGTTTCCGGACGGTTCCACACTCGCCACGGAATTGAGGTTCGCGCCGGCCTCCCACACCCGGAAGCTCTCGATCCCGATGCGCTGGCCGCCGTCCCGGATGGCCAGCCTGCCCGCGTCCACTTGCTGGGCGGACGCGTCCGCTCCGCAGATGGCGAGCCCGAAGGCCGCCAGAGCCGACGCGGGTAGCCGCCTACTCCGTGCCACCAGGCGCATTCGGTCCGAAGAGCCGCTCCCCGATGTAATCGACCAGGTATTCATAGATTCGCTTTCCCTTCGCGGCCGTCGCGGCCGTCGGTCGACCGATGACACCGCTCGAGCCCGGAAGTGGCACGGGTTCCGTGCCTTCGAGCCGTGAGAGCAGCACTGACCGGTCCACTTCGGCATCCTCGATCGCCTCAAGACGAACCGAGTCCGGAAAAAGATACATCATCAGGGACGTTTCGATCTCGCCCGCCCGCTCCGGAACACGCGGAGTTCGAAGCGCCGGAGACGTATCGACGACGTTCGCATCGACCGCGCGGATGCGCAGATCGCCGCTCATCACCCCGACGAGCGAGCGGTAGTGAGGCCCGAAACCGTTCGACGTGAGGAGCACCAGGTCATCGAGGCCCTGATCCACCCAGTCGGCGACGATATCGTTGACGGCCCGGTGCAGCGTCTTGTGGGCGAGAATGCCGCTGCCCGCGTAGGTCCTGTCCACGTCGGACCCCGCTCCGAATTGGAGCGTGGGCGCGACGAGGACGTCGTGTCGGGCCCCGATGGCCTCGGCCAGTGCCGTCGTGATGCGGACATCGGTATCAAGCGGAAGGTGCGGGCCGTGCTGCATCAGGGACCCGACCGGCCAGATAAGCCGGGGGTCGCGCCGGAAACGTGCGGCGGCCTCGGGCCACGTCAGGTCGCCGAGTCGCGGAACTTCGCGTCGCTTCATTCGCCTCCCGTCCGCTTCGTCTTCATGGGCCACCTCACGGGCCACGGTGAGGCGCCCGAACCTCCACGGCAACCCGAGCCGATTGACGACGCCTTGAGATCCCACCGCACTCTGTGCCGTCATCGCGAGAGGAGAGGGTATATGATCCAGATTGTCGAGACCGCGGCCGTCACCGGGCTCGACGTGTGGCGGGTCAGAGTCGAGGTGTCCATCACACGCGGCACGCCGATGATCCAGATCGTCGGGCTGGCGCACGGAGCGATCCGGGAGGGACGCGAACGGATTCGGGCGGCCGTTTCCCAACTTGGACTCCACGTGCCGGGTCTGCGGATCACGGTAAACCTGGCGCCAGCCGACATCCCAAAGGAAGGCTCCGCCTTCGACCTTCCGATCACCCTGGGCATTCTGGCGGCTGCCGGGGAGGTGCCGCGCGAGCGTCTCGAACGGACGGTCGTCGTCGGAGAGTT
Organism: Gemmatimonadota bacterium; assembly: GCA_039587355.1. GTDB lineage: Bacteria > Gemmatimonadota > Gemmatimonadetes > Palauibacterales > Palauibacteraceae > Palauibacter. The sequence continues at coordinate 5,011 of JBDHIO010000044.1, forward strand.
GGGGCTCGACGGCACGCTCAGGTCGGTGAGGGGCGTCCTTCCGGTGGCCCTGCATGCCGCGAACGCTTCCGACGTTCGACGCCTCATCGTTCCCGAGGACAATGCCGCCGAGGCCCGCGCGGCCCAGGAGCTCGAGGTGTTGGGGGTGGCGTCACTGGGGGAGGTCGTGGAGTTCCTTAGAGACGGTGTGATTCCGAACCGTGGGACGATGCGACCTTCACCCGAGCTGCGAGCCGCCGGCCGCCGAGCGCCGGATCTCTCGACGGTCCGGGGGCAGGCGGCGGCGAGGCGTGCACTGGAGATTGCCGCCGCGGGCGGACACAACCTCCTCCTCTGCGGTCCGCCGGGCGCGGGCAAGACCAGCCTGGCGAGGTGTCTCCCGGGAATACTCCCCGTGCTTGGTCAAACCGAAGCCGTCGAGGTGACGGCGGTCCACAGCGTGGCGGGGGCGCTCGCGGCGGGTTCCGGGTTGCTCACCGAGCGACCGTTTCGGGCTCCGCACCATTCGATCAGCCAGGCCGGTCTCATCGGCGGTGGTGGGATCCCGCGCCCGGGTGAAGCATCTCTCGCTCACCGCGGGGTGCTGTTTCTGGACGAGTTGCCCGAGTTCGACCGTGGCGCGCTCGAATCCCTGCGCCAGCCGCTGGAGGAGGGGGTGGTCAACATCGTGCGCGCCCGGGCGCAGGCGCGGTTCCCCGCGAGGTTCGCTCTCGTGGCCGCCATGAACCCCTGTCCGTGCGGGCGCCGGCTCGACCGCGACCCGGAGTGCACCTGCTCGGACGCCACGATCTTGAATTATCAACGCCGTATCAGTGGCCCGCTTCTGGACCGGATCGACCTGCACGTCACTGTCCCACCGGTCACCTGGGGGGAGCTCGCCTCTCCAAAGGCGGAGTCGAGCGTGGTCGTGCGTGAACGAGTGTTGGCTGCGCGCGAACGGCATCGGGATGGCTGTGCTCCCGGCACGACCGACCCCCTGAACGACGCGATGCTGGGCCGCTCGTCCATCGAGCTTCTTCGCGTCGCGACCGATCGGCTCGGTCTCTCCGCCCGCGGTGTGCACCGCGCGGTAAGGGTGGCACGGACGATCGCCTGCCTCGACGGGAGCGACGGGATCGCCGGCGAGCACATCGCCGAGGCCATTCGGTACCGCGCCCCCGCCGCCGGATAGCCGGCGGGTGGCGAACCCGGGGCTTGTGCCACGGCCGGAGAGAGCCGGTATCTTCCGCTCTCGCTTCCTCGTCGGGAGAGCCCGCGCAATGTCATTGTGCCCCAACAGAGTGACATGTCGCCTGTCGACAGCCGTTCTCGTCCTCGCCTGCACCGCGACCCCCGTCTTCGGGCAGAAGACGGACACCGTGGTGTTCGCGAACGGGGACCAGATGACGGTCGAGATCAGGCAGCTCGACCGCGCGAAGCTGACCATCAGCACGACCCCGATGAGAACGGTAGACGTGAAGTGGCACGAGGTCGTGCGTGTGGACAGCGACCAGCGGTTCGAAGTCGAGCTGGCGAGCGGTCAGCGCTATCTGGCGTCGCTTCGGTTCTCTGGTATCGAAGGTGCCGTCGCCCTGGAGCGGGATGAGGACATCCTCGATGTTCCGCTCGCGTCGATCGTCAGGATGGTCCCGATTCGCGAATCGTTCTGGAGGAGGTTCACCGGGTCGATCGATGCGGGGGTGAGCTACCTGCAGCAGAACAACCAGTTCGACACATCGCTCGGCGCACGCGCCCTGTACACCCGCGAAAAACTTCGATGTCACCCTCAACGATGTCACCCTCAACCTGAATTCGCTCGTCCGCCTGCAGTCCTCCGGATCTAATGTGATCCGCCAGGATGCGTCCGCCCTTTATCGACGCTTCATCGGTCCGCGCTGGTTCTGGAAGGTCAATGCTTCGGGTGACTCCAACGCCGAGTTGAACCTCGATTTGCGTGCAACGATCGGTACGGGTGTCGGCCGGTTCTTCGCCCGGTCTAACCAGCTGCGATTCGCAGGTTCCGCGGGACCTGCGTACAGCATTGAACGATACTCGCAGCAGGCCGCGCGCGACCTGAGTCTTGGCGTTGTCAGTCTGCTCTTCGAGTACTTCACCGAGCGCCTCTGGCAGACGGACGTCTCGGTTTCGATGGACTTCCTTCCCGTGCTGAATCAGTCCGGCCGAATTCGAATGGAGGGCGACATCGAGGGGCGGCACGAGATCGTCAAGGACTTCTTCATCAAACTCCGAGTCTTCGCGAGCCTCGACAGTCGGCCACCCACCGACGGTACGACGAAGCAAAGCGATTTCGGCATAACGACGTCGCTCGGCTGGCAGTTCAAGTGATGCGTTCCCCTCGTCCACCGTCGTTGGCCGGGGTGGGGGTGCTGCTCCTGCTCTCCGTGGCGCCAGCCGTTGCTCAGAAGACCGACGTCATCGTGCTGATCAACGGCGATCGGGTGACCGGCAAGATCGAGGAACTCGAACGCGGGCGCCTGAGGGTCGATACGCGGTTCGTGGGAATCGTGTCTATCAACTGGCGTCGAGTGGCGTCGGTGCGCACTGACCTGCTGTTCGAGGTCGAGTTGTCGAGTGGGGAACGATTCCTTTCAACCATCGGGGCATCGGAAACGGACGGCCTCGTCATGATCGACCGCGGGTCCGGGCCCGAAGACGTCCCGCGGCTATCGGTGGTGCGTCTCGTCCCTCTCCGTCCGAGCTTCTGGTCTCGGCTTCGTGGGTCTGTGGACGTCGGAGTGAGTTTCCTTTCGCAGAACACCCGGCTCGATTACACGCTGGGAGGCAAGGCGGAGTATCGAGGAGCCAACTACAACGTCATGCTCACGGCGAACTCGCTCCTCCGCCTGCAGGACAATTCATCGAACGTGAACCGTCAGGACTTGAGTCTCGCGTACCGGCAGAACTTCGGAACTCGCTGGTTCTGGAGTGCATGGGTCGCGACACAGGCGAACTCGGAGCTCAACCTCGATCTGCGAAATACCCTGGCGGGTGGTGCCGGACGCTACTTCGTGAACACGAACCGCTGGCGGTTGTCGACCGGGATCGGGCTGGGCTACAGTCGGGAACGCTACTCCGACCGTCCCGCGAGGAGTTCCACGACAGCGATCCTCATCAACCGGCTGGACTTCTTCAACTACGGGGCGCGAGACACCGACATCTCGCTGGGTCTGGATCTGCTTCCGGTGGTATCCGAGAGCGACCGACTCCGATTCGAGGGAGACCTCGATGGACGGCACGAGATCCTGGCGGATTTCTTCATCCGGTTGAGGGTCTTCTCCAGTTTCGATAGTCGACCCCCGACCGAAGGGGCGACGCGGCGCAGCGATTTCGGGGTGACGACATCGCTGGGCTGGACGTTCAATTAGTCCGGATGTCCAACCCGTCGGTCTACGGGGCGATTTCTGGGGACCTGCCGGCCTCAACCGGGACGGTCGCTGGATCCGAGCCGCGACCCAAAGCCAGGAAGTTCGCTAGCAGGCGGTGCCCTCCGAACGTGAGCACCGCCTCCGGGTGGAACTGGACCCCCCACATCGGGTGCGCCAGGTGGGCCAGCGCCATGACCTCGCCCGATCCGCTGGCCGCCGTGACCACGACGCCTTCGCCGCACGCATGGGGAGGTACGACGAGCGAGTGGTACCGGGTCACGGCGAGCGGAGTGGGGAGTCCCGCGAACAGGCCTGTTCCATCATGGGCGATCTCATCAACGATGCCGTGCATGGGTCGGGACGCCCGCACCAGCTCACCGCCGAACGCCGAGGCGAGACACTGATGCCCGAGACAGACACCGAGAACGGGCGTCGACTCGCCAAGCTCGCGCAGGACCGCTACGGAGACGCCGGCCTCGGTCGGCGTACACGGGCCTGGCGAGAGCACGATGTGAGAGGGGGCGAACTCCCGAATCCCCTCGACGTCGATGGCATCGTTCCGAGCGACGACCACTTCCTCGCCGAGCTCCTCGAAGTAGCGCGCGAGATTGAATACGAACGAGTCGTAATTGTCGATGAGGAGAACCACGGTGAGATCCTCGATTCGGGGCGCATGACCGACGGGAGACCATACCCGGCCGGGGAGGCCGCGGCGAACCGGAGGAGGGCGTGAGCGGCCCGATCCGCGCGTTCGTCGCGATTCCGTTCTCCGACGCTCTGAAGTCGAGCATCGCCGAGGAGCTGTCGGCGTTCCGTCGAAACGACGCCGACGTGCGCTGGGTGAATCCGGAGCAGACGCATCTAACGCTCAGGTTTCTCGGGTCGGTCGAACGGTCGGGGATCGCCTCTCTTTCGGTGGCGCTCGAGGACGCGGCGGCCCGCAGCGGGCGCTTTCCGCTCGTCCTGAGCGGGACCGGGGCGTTCCCGAGCTTCTCGCGGCCGCGGGTCCTTTGGATCGGCGTCCGGCCCCATCCAGGGCTCGGTGCGCTCCACGCTCGGGTGCGAGACGCCCTGGCGACCGTCGGGTTCGATCCGGAGGACCGGCCCTTCCGCCCGCACGTGACTGTCGGCCGCATCAGGAGGGGCCGCGAGGCCGCGGCGGGGCTCATCGAGAGCTTCTCCGCGAGCCCTTTCGAGGCGCGTTGCAAGGTCGGGGACATCGCGCTCGTCGAGAGCGTGCTCGGGCCGGGCGGCGCGCGGCATCGAGACCTCGGGCGGTTCGCATTGGGCGTGTCCGCCGACGGTCGGCTGTGAACGACGGCTCGGCGTGATACCTTGCCGATCAGTCAGGAGGCCGGGGGGAAGAGGAAGAAAAGATGGCGGTGGTTAAAAACACGTTCGCGGCGATCGGGTTCTTCACGGTCTTCGTGGTCGGCGGGTTCTCCGCGTGGTTCTTTCGGGCCGAGATCACCGCCTGGGTGAACAGCCGCAACGAGATCGTCATGACCGAGCCGAGCCCCGAGCTCGCCGGCGTGGCCGAGGAGAAGATCCAGGAGCTCATCGACGGCGAGGGAGGTCGCGAGACGCGGCTCACCGAGGCGGAGCTGCAGAGCTACGTGCAGTACCGGAGCATCGAACGCCTCCCCGCGGGCGTGAACAACCCGGCGGTCGATATCCGGGATTCGACGCTCGCCGTCAGCGCGGGCCTCGATCTCACTGTCCTCGACGTCGGGGGCGACGCTGTGGAGAACCTCCGGCGGGTTATCGGCGACTCCGCGCTCGTAACCACCGAGCTGCTGCCGGCGGTGGCGGGTCAGGGGAGGGCGCGGGTACAGGTCCTGAGCCTGCAGGCCGGGGTGTTCCCCGTGCCCCCGATGATGATCGGAATGGCACTCCAGCAAACCGGCCTCGTCACCGAGGGCGACGCGGTGCTGCTCGATATTCCGGCCGATGTGCTCGAATTCAGAATCGAGGACGAGGTTCTCGTTCTCATACGGGACCGTTGACCGACCCACGACCGAAGCCTGTTCAATTGAAGACTGTCCGACGGCGCGGCTGACGGGCCATCGCCCGCGACCGCCAACAACCCACCTCATCCAGAACGCACGGAGACCCCGAGCATGTCCGATCGCTTTTCCAACTTCATCGCCGGAGAGTGGGTCGCGCCGGCGAGCGGCGAATACATCGAGAACCGAAACCCGGCCCGGACGTCGGACCTGATCGGGCTCTTCCCCGACACGGGAGCGGACGAAGTCGACGCCGCCGTCGCCTCCGCTCAGCGTGGATTCGAGGCGTGGTCCAGGACGCCCGCGCCTGAGCGCGGGCTCGTGCTGAAGCGGGCAGGAGACCTGCTGACGGAGCACAAGGAAGAGCTCTCGAGGATCATGACCCGCGAGATGGGGAAGGTTCTCGAGGAGACTCGGGGAGACGTTCAGGAAGCGATCGACACCGCGTACTACGCGGCCGTCGAGGGGCGCCGGCTCTTCGGTCACACGGTTCCGTCGGAACTCCGAAACAAGTGGGCGATGTCGTTCCGCCGTCCGATTGGCGTGTTCGGCATCATCACGCCGTTCAACTTCCCGGTCGCGGTGCCGAGCTGGAAGATCTTCCCGGCGCTGGTTTGCGGGAACAGCGTGATCTACAAGCCCTCCGAGGACGTACCGCACGCGGCGCACCGGTTCGTCGAGATCCTTCTCGAAGCAGGAGTCCCGCCCGACTGCGTCCAGGTGCTGCACGGACGCGGCGAGACGGTCGGCAAGGCGATCGTCGAGCACCCGGGGGTCCCGGGCCTCTCGTTCACGGGTTCCACCCAGACGGGGAGCCTGATCGGTGAGGTGGCCGGTCGCATGCACAAGCGCCTCTCGCTGGAGATGGGCGGGAAGAACGCGCAGATCGTGATGCCGGATGCCGACATGGATCTCGCGATCGAGGGCGTGCTGTGGGGCGCCTTCGGTACGACCGGACAGCGGTGCACCGCGACCAGCCGGCTGCTGGTCCACCGCGACGTGCACGACGCATTCGTCGAGAAGCTCGTGTACGAAGCAAATGCGCTTCAGCTGGGCGACGGGCTCGACGACCGGAACGACGTCGGACCACTGATTCACGAGGAGGCGCTTCGTAAGTGCGAGCGCTACGTGGACATCGCTCGGGAGCAGGGCGCCACGATCGCGTGCGGTGGCTCGCGCGCGTCGGGACCCGACCTGGACGAGGGCTGGTTCTTCGAGCCGACCGTTCTCACGGGCGTGACGCGCGAGCACCGGACCGCGGTCGAGGAGATCTTCGGGCCGGTACTCTCGGTGATCGCCTTCGACGATCTGGACGAAGCCTTCTCGATCAACAACGAGGTCGAGTACGGCCTGTCCTCATCCATCTACACGCGTGATGTCAACGTCTCGTTCCGGGCCATTCAGGAACTCGACAACGGGATCACGTACGTGAACGCCCCGACGATCGGGGCCGAGGCCCATCTGCCTTTCGGTGGGGTGAAGGGCACCGGAAACGGGCACAGGGAGGGGGGCTGGGAGGTATACGAGTTCTACACCGAGACGAAGGTCGCCTACCTCGACTACAGCGGGAAGCTGCAGCGGGCGCAAATCGACGTCGAGTGGTGAGAGCGGGATGATCGGGGGGCGTATTGTGGGGTGGCATGAAACCGCAGGGCGATCCTATCGTTGTAGATAGGGACGACAACACCAGGGCATAGCCGATGAACGAGCAGACGCCTCACGAGACCGGGCCCGAGCCGCAGACGGACACGGCAACGCACGCCTATGACGCCCGGCAGCGTCAGTCGGTCGGGAGGTGGATGTGGGAGTGGACGAAGTCGATTTTCATCGCCCTGCTCCTCTTTCTGTTCGTCCGCACGTTCATGATCGAGGCCTTCCAGATTCCAACGGCGTCGATGGAGAACACCCTCCTCGTCGGTGACTTCCTGCTGGTGAACAAGATGGTGTACGGGGCGGAGATTCCCGGGACCGACCTGCAGTTCCCGGCATTCGATCAGCCGTCCCGCGGCGAGATCATCGTCTTCGGCCCGCCTCCTTCGGCCAACCAGCCGGAAGGCACCAATTACGTGAAGCGGATCGTTGGAGTGGGTGGCGACACGCTCTCGATGAGACGTGGCAACCTCCACGTGAACGGTGTCGAGATCGAGGAGCCGTACGTCAAGAGCACGCGGCGCTTCGGTGACGTTCCACACTCGAACTTCGCCTGGCAGCGCGAACACCTCGTGGACCACCCCATCCGGCGGCCGTATCGGCCCACGCGGGACAACTGGGGTCCGCTCGAGATACCGGAAGACCACTTCTTCGTTCTCGGCGACAATCGATCCAATTCCGAGGACTCCCGGTATTGGGGCTTCGTCCCCCGCGACGCGATACGCGGACGGCCGATGATCGTGTACTACTCGTACGACCGGAAGCAGCCCGAGACCTCGATGCCCTGGGTCACCGAGATCCGTTGGGATCGAATCCTTCACGGCATCCACTGACGCGGACTCCGCCTCACCCGAAACACCAGAACAGCCTTGGTCAGAATCATCGAACGCTATCTGCACGATATCGGTCGGCTGCCCCTCCTTGCGCCCGAAGAGGAGATCGAGCTGGCCGCGCGCGCCCGGGCAGGGGACCGCGCTGCCCTGCACAGACTCGCAAGCGCGAACCTGCGCTTCGTGGTTTCGGTCGCGCGGCGCTATCAGGGGAACGGCGTGCCGCTGGCCGATCTCGTGAACGAGGGGAACATCGGACTCCTTCGCGCCGCCGAGCGCTTCGACGAGTCTCGCGGCGTCCGGTTCGTGAGCTACGCCCACTGGTGGGTTCGGCGCGCGATCGTCGATGCGATTGACCGTCACCGAGGATTTCCGCGCGGCGGTGGCACGCGGATCTCGCTCGATGAACCGTTGACCGAGGGCAACGGCACGTTGCAGGACGTCCTACCGGATGCGACGGCCGCCCCGCCCGAAGGCCGCCTCGTCCAGGCAGACCTGCGAAACGCGGTCGAAGCCAGCCTCGCAGACCTGCCGGAGCGCGAGGCGGCGGTGCTCCGCCGTTACTTTGGTGTCGGGACGGATGCGGCCGAAGATCTCGGTGAGATCGGACGCTCGCTCGGGGTGAGCCGGGAGAGGGCGAGACAGCTCAAGGAACGAGCGTTGTCCCGCCTGCGAAGTCGAGCGAACCGGCACGATCTGGGGGGCTTTCGCGGACGTCCGAATCGCCCGTTTGAGGGCCCTGCGCGCGGCAGAATCGCTGATTGACTTTGCCGGAAACCACGAATAGCTTCACCGGCTGTCACGCGCTTGGCTGCCGCCCCGTCCGGGCGGCTTTTTCCTACGGAAGTGTTGAATGAAGACCTACTCGGTGAAGGCGGGCGAAATCGAACGGAACTGGTACGTGGTCGATGCCACGGATCAGATCCTCGGTCGTCTCGCCACCGAAATCGCCCGCGTCCTGCGCGGGAAGCACAAGCCGATCTACAGCCCGCACCTCGACACGGGCGACTACGTGGTCGTGATCAACGCGGAGAAAGTCCGGCTGACGGGGAAGAAGGCGGATCAGAAGGAGTACTTCCGCCACTCCGGCTTCATGGGCGGTGAACAGCTCATCCCGTTCCGACGCATGCAGGAGCGCCACCCCGAGCGAGTGATAGAACTCGCGGTGAAGGGCATGCTCCCCAAGAACACGCTGGGCCGGCACATGTCGAAGAAGCTCAAGGTGTACGCCGGACCGGAGCATCCTCATGGGCCGCAGCTGCCGCAGTCGTTCGATGCGATCGCTAGCTGAGACTCCAAGAACTACAGGACGGACAGTTGACTGGTAGCGATATGGTACAGACGGTTGGACGTCGGAAGCGATCGGTGGCACGAGTCACCATGCGCCCCGGCAGCGGCAACATGTCGGTGAATGGTCGTGAGTTCGAGGAGTACTTCCGGATCTCGCGCCACCGCTCGGCAGTCGAGCAGCCCCTGAGAGCAACGGAGACCGAGGGCGCCTACGATATCCAGATTCGGGTGCGCGGGGGCGGAATCACCGGTCAGGCCGAGGCGACCCGGCTGGGCATCGCCCGCGCTCTCCTGGCGGCCGATGAGGAGCGTCGTTCGCTCCTGCGAGCCGAGGGACTGCTGACCAGGGATGCGCGGATCGTCGAGCGCAAGAAGCCGGGTCGACCCAAGGCGCGGAAGCGCTTCCAGTTCTCGAAACGATAAGTCGGAAGGCGGACTAGTACTCGAATGGATGTCGGTTTGAAGGACCTCTTGAGAGCGGGCGTGCACTTCGGACACCAGACGCACCGGTGGAACCCGAAGATGCGCAAGTACATCTTCGCCGAGCGCGGCGGAATCTACCTCATCGATCTCAAGAAGACGCTTCGGGATCTGGAACGGGCGCAGGAACTCGTTCGGAAGACCGTCAGTGAAGGGAAGTCGGTGCTCTTCGTCTGCACGAAGCAGCAGCTGGCGCCCGAGGTTCGGGCACAGGCCGAGCGCAGCGGTTCGTTCTACGTGACGGAGCGCTGGCTGGGCGGGATGCTCACGAACTTCCAGACGATCAAGAAGAACATCCGGCGGTTGAAGGACCTCGAGAGGGGCGCCGAAGAGGGCGCGTTCGAGTTCTACACGAAGAAGGAGCAGCTCCTTCTCTCGCGGGAGAGGCTGAAGCTCGAGCGCTATCTGTCGGGCATCAAGGACATGACGAAGCTGCCGGGCCTCGTGTTCGTCGTCGACGCCAAGAAGGAAGAGATCGCGGTCAAGGAAGCGAACCGGCTCGGGATCCCCGTGGTCGCCATCGCGGACACGAACGCGGATCCCGACCTCCTGACGATCGCGATCGCGGGCAACGATGATGCGATCCGTTCGGTCTCGCTGATCACGGGCGCCATCGCGGATGTCGTCGAGGCGGCGCGCAACGAGATGCCCGACCTGAAGGCGGACGACGAGAGCGGCGAGGCGTACACGTACTCGAGCGACGCCGGCGACGTCGAGGATCGCGGAGGCGCTTCGAGGAAGCGACCGCGGCGACGTCCGTCGCCCGAGGCGATCGCTCAGCGGCTTCACCACCCGGAGCAGGAAGCCGGGACGGAGGTTAAGCCCCCGCAGCCGGTCGAGGTTGCCGCGAAGTCGAAGCCGGCCGAGGTGGCAGCAGAGCCCGCCGCGGCGGAGCCCGTGGCCGAGGAGCCGGCCGTTGTCGCTGAAGCCTCGCCTGGCGAGGACGCCGAGGACGGGGCAGGGAAGGAAGCGTAGCACCGGGGGGCCACTTCGGTGGCCCCTTTTTTTTGGTATCCGCCCACGTGGCGGGTCCGCCGGCGGAACGCCCGCGGAGTTGAAGGAACTACGAAGACACGGAGTGATAGAGATGGCGGAGATCACGGCTGCGGCGGTCAAGTCGCTTCGCGAGCGAACCGGCGCCGGGATGATGGACTGCAAGAAGGCGCTTGTGGAGGCCGGAGGCAACGAGGAGTCGGCGATCGATCTGTTGCGTCAGCGGGGCGCGGCGAAGGCGGCGAAGCGGGCCGCGAAGACCGCGTCCGAGGGAACGGTCCACATCGTGGAACGCGACGGACGCACGGCCATGGTCGAGGTACTGACCGAGACTGATTTCGTCGCCCGGAGCGACGACTTCGAGCAGTTCGCCGAGAAGATGGCGGAGGCCCTGTTCGACCTTCCCGTGCCGGATGGCGAGGTTTTGACGGGCGAGGCGGTGTTCGCCGTGCCGGGTGGCGATGCGCTCGAGGCAGCCCTCAACGAGCTTCGCGTGAAGGTCGGCGAGAACGTGCAGGTGGGGCGCGCGGTTCGATACGACGCGGGCGATTCCGCGGTCGTCGGAAGTTATCTCCACTTCGGCAATCGAATCGGCGTACTCGTCGAGGTCGACGGAGGCGGGGACGCCGGCGTGGAGACGGCCCGGGGGATCGCGATGCATGCCGCCGCGACGAACCCGGCGGGGCTCTCCCCCGACGATATCCCGGCCGACATCGTCGAGCGCGAGCGCACGGTGCTCATCGAGCAGGCGAAGGAGTCCGGGAAACCGCAGGAGATCGCCGAGAAGATGGTGGACGGCAGGATGCGCAAGTTCTTCGAGGAGAACGCGCTCCTCTGGCAGACTTTCGTGCGGGACCCCGACAAGAAGATCAAGGATCTCGTGGCGGAGGCAGGGAATGATGCCAGTGTCCGCCGCTTCGCGCGTTTCGAAGTCGGAGCCTAGCAAGAGCGGGGAGCCGCGAACGTGTCACTGAAATACGGTCGAGCCCTGGTGAAGCTCTCCGGCGAGTCTCTCGCCGGAGAGCGGGGCTTCGGCATCGATCCGCCCGTGATCGAGGAGCTCACCAGAGAGATAAAGTCCGTGTACGAGACGGGCGTGAAGCTCGGCCTTGTTGTCGGTGGCGGAAACATCGTTCGCGGTACCGTCGCGAGCCGCAGGGGGATGGATCGGGTCACGGCGGACTACATGGGGATGCTCAGCACGGTCATCAACGCGCTGGCCCTCCAGGACATGCTCGAGCAGCATGGCGTCAGTACGCGCGTCATGACCGCGATCAGGATGGAACAGCTCGCCGAGCCGTACATCAGACGCCGCGCGCTCCGTCACCTGGAAAGAGGGCGCGTCGTCCTCTTCGCGGGTGGCACCGGGAATCCCTACTTTTCGACCGACACAGCCGCGGTGCTGCGCGCGATCGAAATGGAGGCCGACATCATCCTCAAGGCCACGCGGGTCGACGGAGTGTATACGTCGGACCCCGAAGCCGATCCGGAGGCCGAGTTCATCGAGCGGATCTCGTATCTCGAGGTCATGACCCGGGAACTCGGCGTGATGGACGCGGCCGCGATCTCGCTTTGCAAGGAGAACGATCTCCCGATCGTTGTCCTGAACATCAAGCAGAAGGGCGCGATCACGGCGGCTCTCGAGGGAGAACGAATCGGAACGCTGGTGGCGTAAGGGCGCGACCACCGGTAGCCAGACGGCTCTCCGCCGTCGCCGAAAACCCGCCGACGTACGGGAGGTACGAAATGCCCGAACAGACGCTCAAGGCCACGCAGGAAGCGATGGACCGCACGCTCGAAGCGGTCGGCCGGGAGTTCTCGACGGTACGCACCGGAAAGGCCAGTCCGGCGATCCTCGATTCCGTGAAGGTGGAGGCCTACGGATCGCTCGTGGCGCTGAAGCAGGTCGCGAACGTCGGAGCGCCCGAGCCCCAGTTGCTGGTGGTCCAGCCCTACGACCCCAACATCGCGGGCGTGATCGCCAACGCCATCCAGAACGCCGACCTGGGGCTCAACCCCGCGGCGGATGGTGGCATCGTTCGGGTTCCGATTCCGCCGTTGACCGAGGAACGGCGCCGTGACCTCGCGAAGGTCCTCCACCGAATGGCGGAGGAAGGGAAGGTCTCGCTGCGACATGCGCGACACGAGGCCCGCGACGCCCTGCATCAGCTGCAGAAGGACGGTGAGATCGGGGAGGACGACTGCCGACGCGCTGAGGATCAGGTGCAGGAGATCACCGATGGCCACACGAAGCGCATCGACGAGATGCTCGCGAAGAAGGAAGCCGAGGTGATGGAGGTATGAGCCGCTACCGGCACGCGATGGCCGCGTACGTCCGGGGTCACGACCGCGTCTGGCCGGTAGAGCTCATGCGCGGAGGCGCCCCGCCGCACGACTCGCCACCCGAGGTCGAATGGGGCGCCGTGTCGGCGCCGCCGTCGATCGGAGTCGGGGTCGCCTCTTCGCTGGAATTCCACAGCGGACCGGGAAGCCGTCGGGCGGTTGCGGACGGGGCCGGCCACGACGACTGAGGGGCCCATCGTAGGTTCGACTCTGACGGACCGGTTCGCCGCGCGGCTGGATCGGGATCCGGATCTCATCCCGGCTGAATCGAAGGTTCTCGTCGCCCTGTCGGGCGGAAGCGATTCGCTGGCCCTTCTCGCCCTTCTCTCGGACGTCGCCGGGGTCCGCGGATTGAGGCTGGTGTCCGCACACTTCGACCACCGAACCCGCCGCGGCTCGGGAGTGGATGCGGACCGGGCAAGAGCCGCCGCGGAGCGTCTGGGCGTGTCGTGCGTCGTGGGCCGCGCGAGCGAGCCGTTGGCCGGTCAGGCCGCGTGCCGGGCCGCCCGGTTCGCCTTCCTTGACGGCGTCGCCGCCGAGACGGGCTCGGATCGGATCGCGCTCGCACACCAGCTCGATGATCAGCTCGAGACCGTGATGCTGCGTCTGTTGCGTGGCACGGGCCTGCGTGGTCTGGCGGGCATCCCGGCCCGACGGGGGGCGTATGTCCGCCCCCTGCTCGAGTTTCGCCGGGACGAGTTGAGAGGAATGCTGAGGACGCGCGGCCTCGGGTGGTCGTCGGACCCGTCGAACCGTGATCGACGCCATGCCCGGGTGCGGGTGAGACACGAGATGTTGCCGGCGCTGAGGGCCGTTTCGAAAGGAGGAGAGCCGGATGCCACCCTGGGACGGCTCGCAGCCGGTGCGGCCCTCGCCGACCGTCGACTCGACGCGTGGGTCGCGAAGCGCGTCGGTCCGCACGTGCATCTCGTTGCGCGGACAGCCGATGGACCCGCCGATGGTGCGCAAATTGCTCGGTCTGCACTGCAGGACTATGATCCCGCGGCTTTGGCCCGGCTGGTCCGGTTGCTGGCCCGTCGGTGCGGTGTTCGCCTCACCCGGGGCGGAACCCGTCTGGCGGTACAGTTTATGAGGCGTGGCCTCAGCGGTCACTCGGTAGACCCGGGTGGCGGGCTTCGGTTGTTTCGTGAATACGACCGCCTCGTTCTGAGTAAACCTGGCGATCGCGTGCCGGAAGACGACGAGGTCGCCATTCCGGCCCTGAGGCCGGGAAGCGGCCGGGCCGTGCTTGGTGGTCGGTCGTACGACGTGTCATGGGGTCGGCCCGACGGATCGCCGGCGTGGACGGTGAAGATGGATCCCGGGAGCGTGCGGTTTCCGCTGCGTTTGCGGGCTCCGCGACCCGGTGACCGGATCCGGACAGATGCCGGGTCCCGGAAGCTGAAGAAGCTGTTGAACGAGAGACGAGTGCCGCGTTCGCGCCGGCGGCAGGTGCCGGTGCTGGAGACCGCGGACGGGGACATTCTGTGGGTAGCGGGTTGCGCGACGGCTCTGCGGGAATCGGATCCGCGCGCGACCTTCACGATCGAAGTCGGAGTCCGTGACGGTGGAGACTGAAGCGTCGACGTGGCACGCGGCCGGCCGCGAGGAAGCGGCCCGCTCGTTCAGCGCGTACACCGGCGGGCGCGCGTTGCGCCGGATCGTCTACTCGGCCAAGGAGATCGCCGATCGGGTGGACGCGATGGGGCGCGAGATCAGTGAGAATTACGGCCCGGACGACGACCTGCTGCTGCTCGGGCTGCTCAAGGGATCATTCGTCTTTCTGGGCGACCTGGTGCGGTGCATTCGGCACCCGCTGCAGGTGGATTTTCTCGTCGCCTCCAGCTACGGGGGCGGAACGACGACCTCGGGCGATGTGAAATTGCTGTATGATTCGAGTGCGCCGATGCGCGGTCGGCACATCGTTATCGTAGAAGACATCATTGATAGCGGAACGACGCTGAATCAGCTGGTGGGGGCGATCCATGATCGCGAGCCCGCATCGGTCGAGATCTGTGCGTTGCTCCACAAGCGAGTGGCGGAGAATCTCCGCTACGAGGCGCGTTGGATCGGGTTCGACGCGCCGGATGAATTTCTGGTAGGCTATGGGCTGGATCACGCCGAGGATTTTCGGCACCTGCCTTTCATCGCCAGCTTGCCGGCATAGAAGGACAGCGGAGGACGGTATATATGCGCGGAGATAATGGGGGCACGCCCCCGGACGGGAACGACGCCTCGGGGCGCACGAACCGCATACTGCGGACGGCGTCTTTCTGGGTGCTCCTCATCCTCATCCCGGTCGCCATCCTCCAGCTCATGGACTCCGGACGTCGACAGCAGCAGACGCTCGACTATACGGAGTTCCGTGCGGAGCTGACGTCAGGGAACATCCGCTCCATCGAGATCCGCGAAGGCGTGCGGATCGAGGGCGAGCTGAAGCGGGCGATCCAGCGTGACCAGGTATCGATCGACCACTTCCAGACGCTCCTCCCGACCGAGATGACGGAGGAACTGGACGGCGAGCTTCGGGCTCAGGGCGTCGAGATCACGGCACGACCGGCCGGAAACGGCTGGATCACCGTCCTCGTCCAACTCCTGCCGTGGGTCCTGATCATCGGTCTCTGGCTGTTCGTGTTCAGACAGATGCAGGCCGGCGGATCCCGTGCGTTCAGCTTCGGGAAGTCCAAGGCGCGGTTGCTGAGCGGGGATACGCCCAAGGTCACGTTCGCCGACGTCGCCGGGTGCGATGAGGCGAAGGAAGAGCTGCAGGAGATCATCGAGTTCCTGAAGGACCCGCAGAAGTTCTCGCGGCTGGGTGGACGTCTGCCGAAGGGGGCGCTGCTCGTCGGTCCTCCCGGTACGGGCAAGACGCTGCTCGCGCGCGCGGTGGCGGGCGAGGCCGGTCGGCCGTTCTTCTCCATGTCGGGATCAGACTTCGTCGAGATGTTCGTCGGAGTCGGTGCGTCGCGGGTTCGCGACCTTTTCGAGCAGGGCAAGGCACACGCTCCGTGCATCATCTTCATCGACGAGATCGATGCGGTCGGGCGGCACCGTGGAGCCGGTCTCGGCGGTGGACACGACGAGCGCGAGCAGACTCTCAACCAGCTGCTCGTCGAGATGGACGGGTTCGAATCGAACGAGGGCGTCATCCTGCTGGCTGCCACGAACCGGCCGGATGTGCTCGACCCGGCACTGCTCCGACCCGGACGTTTCGATCGTCAGATCGTCGTCGGCAACCCGGACGTGAAGGGGCGCGAGGGGATCTTCCGCGTCCATGTCCAGGACATCCCGCTCGCGGAGGACGTCGACGTGACGGTTCTCGCGAAGGGCACGCCGGGGCTCTCCGGCGCGGACATCGAGAACGTCGTGAACGAGGCGGCGCTACTCGCGGCGCGGGACGACAAGGACCGCGTGTACATGGATGACTTCGAGCGTGCCAAGGACAAGGTGATGCTCGGAACGGAGCGTCGCAGCCTGGTCGTCTCCGACGAGGAGCGTCGCGTGACGGCATACCACGAGGCCGGGCACGCCGTCATCGCGATGCGGGTGCCGGGGCTCGACCCCCTCCACAAGGTCTCG
>JBDHIO010000118.1:0-6336 GCA_039587355.1 Gemmatimonadota bacterium
AAAAAAGGTGGGTCGCGCGTACTTCCCCGCGGTCGCGATGCTGCCGCAAGGCGACACCGAGAACCTCTACCCCCTGCTCGCTCAACAGACTCTGCACCCGGCGCTGTTCGGGGTCGTGGTCGCCTCCATCTTCGCCGCGATCATGTCTACCGCCGACTCGCAGCTCCTGGTCGCCGCCTCCGCCGTGGTGCGGGACGTGTACGAGAAGGTGATCCACCGCGGAGAGACGGTGCCCCAGCGTCGGCTCGTCCTGTTGAGCCGAAGCGTCGTCGTGCTGCTGGTCGCCCTGGCCGTCGGCTTCGGGTTGGTGGCCGAGCAGGTGGTCTTCTGGCTGGTGCTCTTCGCCTGGGCGGGACTGGGAGCCTCGCTGGGCCCCACGTCGATCCTGGCGCTGTTCTGGAAGCGGGCCACGAAGGCCGGAGTGATGGCCGGCATCGTGACCGGCACGGCCACGACCGTTATCTGGTACTTCGTGCCCGCCCTGAAGTCGCGCATGTACGAGCTCGTGCCGGCGTTCTTGCTCGCCCTGGTGGCCACGGTGGCGGTATCGTTGGTGACCAGCCCGCCACCGGATGCTGACGAATTACACCTCGCGATGGAGGAGGGAGGCGGCGGGAACGAGATCCGCGGTTGACCTCGGAGGCGACATGACGACCATCGAGCCGGTCTTCATGAACCTGTCGGCGTGGGGCTTTCCTGTGCGGCCGGCTGATCACTCACGAGTTGATGCGCGTCAACAAGTTCCGGAAGCTCCTGAGCGAGAAAATGCGATGACCGGGAGAGGCTGCCCGGTAACTGATCCAACGAGAACCGAGTAGTCGAGGCATGGGACT
This sequence comes from Gemmatimonadota bacterium, assembly GCA_039587355.1. GTDB lineage: Bacteria > Gemmatimonadota > Gemmatimonadetes > Palauibacterales > Palauibacteraceae > Palauibacter. The sequence continues at coordinate 834 of JBDHIO010000118.1, forward strand.
TTACGAGAAGTATATCCTGCCCAGGGCGACGCACTTCGCGTGCAGCTCGAACCCGACGACGCGCCAGCGTCAGAAGGTGGTCCCGCTGGCGGAGGGCCGCGTCCTCGAGATCGGCATCGGCACCGGCCTGAATCTGCCGCACTACGATACGACTCGGGTGACGAAGCTATGGGGCCTGGATCCGTCGCCGGAGATGCGGAAGCTGACCGAGAAGGCTGCGGAGTCGGTGCCCCTCGACGTCGAGCTGATCGGCTTGCCGGGGGACGAGATACCGCTCGAGTCCGCCAGTGTGGACACGGTCGTGATCACGTACACCCTGTGTACGATCCCGGAGACCGAGCCCGCACTGAGACAGATGGCGAGAGTCCTGAGGCCTGGAGGGACCCTGATCTTCTGCGAGCACGGTGCGGCGCCGGACGAGCGGGTGCGCCGATGGCAGGATCGGATGAACCCCCTCTGGAGACGGCTCGGCGGCGGTTGTCAGCTCAACCGCCCGATTCCCGATCTAATCGAGGGGGGCGGATTCCGGATCGAGGAAATGGACACCATGTACATTCCGGGGTGGCGACCCGCGAGCTTCAACTACTGGGGTACTGCCGGGCACGCTTGAGAGCGTCTCGTGCGTGACGGACCCCTTCCGGCGATCGCCGATCGCTGGCAGTGAGGCGGTGACGACAACCTTCGAGGAACGGAGGATCCCATGAAGACGGCACGGAATACATGTCTGATCGCGCTATTCGGGTTCTTAGGCGCATGCCAGACGAGCGGCGAGCCCGATCCCGGAGCCGACCCTGGAGCGGAAGCCGCAGTGGCGGAGGAACTCGCCGAGCGTCTCGATGCGTACGAGCAGGCGCTACTGAACGGGCAAGCCGCTCCCGTGAAATCCTTCTGGACCGAGGATGCACGGGTCCTCGTGCCCGGGACCGATCTTACCGGAAGCGAGCTGATGTCGTTCATAGACGACTTCTTCGCGGCCGGTGGTGTCGTCCGGTCCGTGGAGTTCCGCACGGCCGACATCTTCGTCCACGGCGACGCGGCGTACGAGCTCGGTCAATACGAGGAAACGGGGCAGATGGGAGAGCAGGCACCCGAGCACGTGAGCAGCAACTACTTCTTGCGCTGGGAAAGGCAGCCCGACGGAAGCTGGAAGATCGATCGCTTCGTAGCAGGCCCGGCTGCGGCACCCGAGGAGGCTTGATGAGATACGGGTGTGCCGTAACGCTCCCGATTGCGATTTGTCTTGCCGCCGGTTCTCTGAACGCTCAGGACCCGCCGCGGCAGGATGGCCCGGTAATCCGATCCGCGGGCGCCGTGTTCGTGGTCACGGAGCCCGATTTCGAGACGCCCATCGACATGACCTATCGGGTCGCGTTCGAAGTGGCCCAGGCGGCCTCCTCCGGCGAGGAGCTGAACCCGGGCCTCAACACCGTCGCGCGCTTCCTGAACATGCACACGCAAGCCGGTGTGCCTCTGGATCAGCTGCAAGTAGCGGTCGTCGTGCACGGACCCGCGGGTAAGGATCTGCTCGATGACTCGGCATACCGTGACCGTCTGGGTTCGAACAACCCGAACACGAGGTTGCTGCACGAGCTCGCGGCCGCCGGTGTGGAGCTCATTCTATGCGGTCAGACGGCGGCATCCCGAGGGCTTCCGAGAGACGGGCTGGCCGAGCCGGTCACGGTGGCGCTGTCCGCCATGACCGCACTCGTCGTGCTCCAGGAGAGGGGGTATCACGTCAATCCGTTCTGAGGGATTGACCGACGAGTCGCGTGCGTGTTTGCCACGCTCGTGGCCGTCGTGTTCGCGTGCATCCCATCGCAGGCGAGCGCGCAAGCGCCCGCGGGCTGGCTTCTGACCGGCGAGCACGCGGATCGATACGGGCTGACCCTGGATACGGACGTCGTCCGTTCGGGGAGCGGCAGCAAGCGGATTGCCGCGAAACGAAACCGGCGCAGGGATGATTGGGCGGTCAGCGTCCAGATGGTCGACGCGACTCGTCTTCGCGGTCAGCGCATACGCCTGGCCGGCTATCTCCGGAGCGAAGACGTGGGCTCGGGAGGTCTGTGGTTGCGGATCGATGGCATCGTGAACGGACAGGCCGCCCAGATCGTGCTCGACAATACCGAGGACCGGCGGTTGGAAGGGACCGAGGACTGGACGCTGCAGGAGATCGTGGTGGACGTACCGCCCGAGAGCGTGACGATCCTGTTCGGCGCCATGATCGTCGGAGACGGAGCGCTCTGGATCGACGATGTATCGCTCGATGTGGCACCGACCGGCACGTCAGTAACCGTCGAGGTCGACCCGGTAGAGCTCGGCGGCGGGTACAGCCGCCCCCCGGGAGTACTGCCCATGCCCTCGAATCTGGACTTCGAGCACACATCCGGCGGCTGAAGACATTGAACTGTTCGTGCGGTCTGGAGTCCGAAGCAGAGTGCAAACAGCACTTCGACGCCGTCCTGGTGAAGGAGTTCTCGGACTTCAGATACATGAGAATCCACCGGCTGACCGTCGACGCGTATTCCCTGCAACACCCCGATCCGTACATGCTCTCCGCCAAGTCTTTCGCGGCGCACCTGACCGGCATGTGTTGCTTCGTGGAGTACGGTGGCGACCGCGACCTGCTCCGAACCCTGCAGGGTTGGCTGAGCGGGAAGCGCGAGGACCTCGAGAAGCCGGAGCTGCCGGAAGACCTGGGCGAGCTGACGATAGCGCACATCATCGATGCAACCGACGCGGCCGAACACGAGCGGCGGGTGGAGGAGTGGGCGGCCGATATCTGGCGCGCATACGCCGTCTATCACGAGCTTGCACGAGACTGGATCAAGACGGCGAAGCGAGAAGAAAGGGGGTGAGCCATGGGACTCAGTGAAGCCCTGTTGCCCGAGTTCGAGCACGAGATGGCGAACACGCGCAGGACATTGGAGCGAATCCCCGAGGACAAGCTCGACTGGAAGCCCCACGACAAGTCGATGGCCTTCGTGGGACTAGCGACACACATGTCCAACGTCCCCAGCTGGACCGTCATGACGATCGAGCAGGACAGCTTCGACATGGCCCCGGAAGGAGGTGAGCCGCCGCACGTCGAACCCGTCGCTTCGGTGCAGGAAGCTCTCGAGACCTTCGACAAGAACGTAGCTGAGGCACAAGCCGTGATCGCGGACTCGAGCGATGAACGCTTGCTCGGGACCTGGACGTTCCTGGCGGGTGGAGAGGTGGTCTTCGCGATGCCCAGGATTGCGGTGATACGAAGCATGGTGATCAATCACCTGATCCATCACCGGGCCCAACTCGGGCTGTACCTGCGCCTGAACGACATTCCCGTGCCGGCGCTGTACGGTCCTTCGGCAGACGAGGCGCCGTAGCCCGATACCCGGTGGCTGGCGTCCGAGAGACAGGTCAGCGGGTCAGCCGGCGTTTCGCGCTACTCTCGGCGGAGTCCGCCCGACTGCGCCGATCCTTCCGATCCGGGCCCGAGTTGCCGGTCCCGGTCGCCAAGGACGTACCGAAGGGCGTCAGGACGTCTCCGCTCCGGGACTGTTCAGGAAGCCGCTTTACGAAGCGTTCGAGGGGCCTGTTATGTTCCGCCCATGTCACGCACGGATGCCAGGACTGCCATGGACAGGCTCGATCATCTCATCTACCTGTCCACCGACCTCGACGACGACATCAACGAACTCGAGCACCTCCTCGGCGTGCGTGCGATCGCCGGCGGTCGCCATCCGCGCTGGGGAACGCGAAACGCGTTGATCTCGATGGGGGAGACGAACTATTTGGAGATCCTCGCGCCCGACCCCGATCGTCCGAGCCCCGAAACGCCGACGATACTCGGCCTCGACCGGCTGGACCGGTCACGGTTGGTGAGTTGGGCCGCAAAGGAGAGTGATCTCGAGGCCAGGGTCGAGGCGGCCGCCCGGGTCGGGGTCGAGCTGGGAGAGATACTCCCCGGGAGCCGGGAAAGGACCGATGGCACCATCCTGTCCTGGACCCTCACCGATCCAGAGGTCTCTCTCGGTGATGGCCTCGTGCCCTTCCTGATCGACTGGGGTGACTCGGAACACCCCGCGCTCGGGGCACCTCGGGGCTGTACGCTCCTCGCTCTCCGTGCGGAGCACCCCGACCCCGCGCTCCTCGAGTGGATGCTGGAGGCGCTGGACCTGCGCATTGATCGCGACGATCCGGACGCCGAAGGGTGAGATCGAACTACGGTAAGGTCTCGATACGACAGCGTGTCGCTAGCGGTGGATCACCTTCGTCTTAATAATCGCTGTTCGACTTCATCGTTCTGACGAACCCATGCACCGATGACATGCGCATCTGTTTGCTGACCACACAGGACCTCGATGCCGAGGACATCGCGGAGGACGACTGGCCGTGTGACCCGCGCCCATTCATTCTGGACGCGACCTGGGAAGTGGAAATCCTGGAGAAAGAGACGGCCGTCCAGAGGGTGATCGCCCGTTCACGCGAGGGCTTCGATCTCTTCTTCAATCTGTGCGATGGCGCGTGGGACGAGGACACGCCCGGCATCGAGGTCGTGCAGGCACTCGAGCGGTTGGACATGCCGTTCACCGGCGCGGATTCGGGGTTCTACGAGCCCTCGCGCGAGACCATGAAACGGGTGTGTAGGGCGAGAGGCATCGATACGCCGGCGTACGTGCTGGCCGAGAGCGAATCCGATGTGGCGAGGGCGGCCGAGTCGCTGACGTTCCCGCTGTTCGTGAAGCACCCGAGCAGCTACGCCAGCATCGGGCTGACGCGGGATTCCAAGGTCGAGACGCCCGAGGCGCTGTTCGAGCAAGCTCGCATGATGCTGGAGAAATACGCCGGTGCCCTGATCGAGGAGTTCATCGACGGGATCGAATGCACGGTATTGGTCGCCGAGAATCCCGACGATCCACAAAAGCCGACCACCTACGCACCCGTCCAGTATCGGTTCCCAGAGGGTGACAGCTTCAAGCACTCCGATATGAAGTGGGTCGACTACGACGAAATGGAGTGTTTCCCCGTCGATGACCCGGAGCTCGAAGCGCGATTGCGCGAGGTCTCCTCCCGGTTCTTCCTGGGCCTCAACGGGGTGGGATACGGGCGCTGCGACCTGCGGGTCGATGCGGACGGCAGAGCCTTCATGCTCGAGATGAACCCGAACTGCGGGGTGTACCACACGCCCGAGGACGCAGGAAGCGCGGACTACTGTCTGTTGAACGATCCCGTGGGCCACGAGGGATTTACCCGGCAAATCGTGGAAGCGGCCTTCAGGGGCCAGGAACGGCGCCGACGTGGTTGGATCGTCCGCTCGCGGTCCGATGGGGACTACGGACTCTACGCCGTGCGCGCGTTCGATCCGGGTGAGCGGATCATCCGGTTCGAAGCGGAACCGCACCATCTCGTGACGCGGGCTCATGTCGAGGCCAACTGGAACGGTCCACGGTTGGAGCGGTTCCGACGAAACGCCTGGCCGCTGACCGATGAGCTCTGGGTTGTGTGGAGCCGCGACCCCGAA
>JBDHIO010000119.1:0-1936 GCA_039587355.1 Gemmatimonadota bacterium
GCCGGGTGCCGATCCACACTTCACGGGCTCGCAGGCGCGCGCGTCGTACGACGCGGTCGGAGGCGGTCCTACCGTGGGCAAGAAGGTGCCGATCGAGGACGGGGGTGGGGGAGGAACGCGCTTCGTACACTGGCGCGATCGCGTAATGGGATCGGAGCTGATGACCGGCTTCATCAACGATGGGCCAAACCCCCTCAGCGCCGTCACGATCTCCTCGCTGGGGGACATGGGCTACGAGATCGATCTGACCGCCGCCGAAGAGTACACGGTCCCCTTCTCCACGGTGGGTCTGTCTCGCGAGCCCGGGCTGGAGTTGGGCGATGACATCCTCCGCGGGCCGCTGTACCGGATCGGTGCCAGCGGACGGGCCGAGCTCATCAGGGATCCGTAGGGGCGCGAGTAGTGGCAAGGTTACGCTGGTCGGGCCGAATCCTCCTGCCAGTCGTCTGTCTCTCGGTGTTGCTCGCCGGGTGCGTCCGGCGATCCGGTGTTCGAGCGGTGGCCACCGTCTGGGCCGCGTGCGTGGCGGGCGACCGCGTGACGAGTCCAGCCGATCTCGCCGGTGAGTACGAGCTCACGCTGTATGCCACCTCCGGGCCGAGAGTGGCGCGGACGACCTCCGGGCGTTTGACACTCCACAGACAATCGGACGACCTCAGGGGTGTGCCCGACGTCGACGGAACGCCCATGGCGGGTGCGTGGATGCCGCTGTACGGCTCTGCCGTCCTGGAGCTGGATCGGGTCGGCGCCGCGGCGGCGGGCGGGTTGCCGGACACGGACCCCGAGGCGCCGGGTGTAGGGGTGTACGCGGAGGCGAGCGACGTCTCGGGGAGGGATCCCCAGCTCACGATGCGTCTGGGGGTGGAGGCCAACCGACGTGGTCGGATCCGCTTCGACGGGACCTATATGTCGCTGAAGGTCCGCGAGTGGGGGCGCGCCGGAATCGCGGGCGAGTGGGCTAGCGGAGAGGTGGAGGGGGAGGTGGCGAGCGGCCGGTTCTGTGCCACCCGCGACTCGACCGGATCGTAGGTGAAGCGATAGCCGCGTACGGCGCTCGCCTGCCCGGGCTCGTTCAGGAAGGTGCCGCTCCGGCGGGTCTCGAGATCGCGGCAGCCGCGGACCCGTGGGCGATCACGGCATTCATCGCCTACCTCCTGCTGATCATCGCGATCGGCGTCTACGCCACCCGCTTCTCTTCGGCCGGTGTGTCCGAGTTCTTCATCGGCGGCCGTCGGATCAACCGGTTTGTCGTGGCGTTATCCGCGGTGGTGTCGGGACGGAGCGCGTGGCTCGTCCTGGGTGTTACCGGGATGGCGTACGCCATGGGACCGTCGGCCATGTGGGCGGTCGTCGGCTACACCGTGGCCGAGCTCCTCCTCTTCCTATTCTATGCCCCGCGTCTGCGGCGCTTCAGCGCCCGCTACGATTGCATCACTGTCCCGGATTTCTTCGCCGCCCGCTTCCGGGACGAGGGAGGATCGCTCCGCGCCGTCCTCGTCATCGTGATCCTCCTCTTCATGGTCGGCTACGTCGCCGGCCAGTTCGTGGGAGGGGGTAAGGCGTTCGCCGCGAGCTTTGGTCTGACCCCCACGGCGGGCGTGCTCGTCACCGCGGGCATCGTCCTCGTCTACACGATGCTAGGTGGTTTCCTCGCGGTCAGTCTCACCGACATGATCCAGGGCTGCTTCATGATCTGCGCGCTGGTGCTGCTGCCGGTTCTCGCGATCTGGAATCACGGCGGACTGGACGTGGTGACCGGACAGCTACGAGCCCTGGATCCGGCCCTGGTCGACCCATTCGCACTCTCGGTTGGAGTGGCGATCGGGTTCGTAGGGATCGGCCTCGGATCGCCCGGCAATCCTCATATCCTGTCTCGATACATGTCGATCGATGACCCCGGCCAACTTCGATACGCGGCGGTCGTGGGCACGGTCTG
>JBDHIO010000045.1:0-24437 GCA_039587355.1 Gemmatimonadota bacterium
ACCTCGCGATCCTCGGGTTCCTGCGGGCCGAGGACGGTAACCGACCGCGGGTCTTCGTTTCTGCGATCGAGCACAAGGCCTGCCTCGAGTCGGCCGAGCGGGGCGCGGAAGCGGGCGCCCGGGTGTCCGTGGTGCCGGTGTCGGCGGACGGCGTCGTCGACCTCGCCTGGCTCGACTCGGCGCTGGCCGAGGACCCGGACGCCCCGACGCTCGTGTCGATCATGTGGGCAAACAACGAAGTGGGCACGATTCAGCCGATGGACAGCGTGGTCCGCGTCGCTCACGCGCACGGGGCGCTAGTCCACACAGATGCCGTGCAGGCTCTCGGAAAGGTCCCGGTGCGAGTGGATGACACTCCCGTGGACATGCTGACCGCGACCGCCCACAAGCTGGGAGGGCCGGTGGGGATCGGGATCCTTTACTGTCGAAAGGGCGTTCGGCTCGAGCCTTTGAGCTTCGGTGGAGGGCAGGAGCGGTCGATGTGGCCGGGGACGCAGAATCCGATTGGGGCAGCCGGGTTTGCCACGGCACTGCGGCTCGCCATCGATGAGCGTGAGACGGAAGTCCCGCGGTGGCTCGCCCTCCGGGAGCATCTCGAAAGACGCCTGCGGTCGGAAATCCCGGGCGCACGCATCCACGCAGCCGGGGCCGAGAACCGACTTCCGCAGCTCGTCAGCCTGGGGATAGAGGGGTGCGACCCGGGCGCCGTGCTGGTCTCTCTCGACCTCGAGGGGATCGCGGTGTCCGGCGGCTCGGCGTGTGCCAGCGGAACGGGCACGGGATCGTCGGTTCTCACGGCCATGGGGATCGAGCCCGACGGGCCCTACGCGACGCTGCGATTCAGTTTCGGGCACAACACGACACGGGAAGATCTCGATCGCGCCGTCGATGTGCTCGCTCGCGTCACGCGGCGGGTCATGACGCTCACGGCCTGATTACTCGATGATCGCGCCCGAATCGGCCGCTCCCGTTCTCGTTGCCATGTCCGGCGGCGTCGACTCGTCTCTCGCCGCCGCGTTGCTCGCCGCGTCGGACCGCCCGGTCATCGGCGTGACGCTGAAGACCTTCTGCTACTCGACCATGGACGGGCCCGGGAAGACATGCTGCGGGCTGGAGGGCATCGCGGACGCGAAGTCGGTGGCCGCCCAACTCGAGATGCCGCACTTCGTGTTCGACGTCGAGGAGCGGTTCACGCGGGACGTGATCGACGACTTCGTGTCGGAATATGCCGCTGGCAGAACGCCGATTCCGTGCGTGCGCTGCAACAGCTTCACGAAGTTCCGCGACCTCGTCCGCCGGGCGGACGAACTCGGCTGTTCGCACGTCGCGACCGGCCACTACGGCCGGGTCGAACCGAACGACGACGGCGAACCCCAGCTGCTTCGAGCGCGGGACGATCGCAAGGACCAGACGTATTTTCTGTGGGGGATTCCGCGGACCTCGCTCTCCCGACTCGTGTTGCCGCTCGGAGACCTCACGAAGCCCGAGGTCCGGTCGGAGGCCGCGCGGCTGGGACTGGACACCGCGGACAAGCCCGAGTCCTACGAGATCTGCTTCGTCCCCGACAACGACTACGCGGGGGTCCTGCGCCGGTATCTGGCCGACGACCACCCATCGCTCTCGTCCGGACCGATTCTACTCCAGTCGGGCGAGGTCATCGGCAAGCATCCGGGATACGCTCATTTCACCGTGGGACAGCGCAAGGGACTCCCCGGCGGATTCCCGGAACCCATCTATGTCCTGGAGATTCGGCCGGACGAGAGGACGGTCGTCGTTGGCCCCCGTGAGGCGCTGGCGCGCGGCACGGTGGAAGCGGGCGCCGCGAACTGGCTCGCGACCCCGCCGTCCGTCGGAGAGACGCTGGGCGTCCGGATCCGACATGGCGCGCCGATCGTCGAGGCGACGGCCACTGCGGTCTCGGCGACGACGTTCGCGCTCGAGCTCGCGCTACCCCAGTCGGCAGTCACCCCGGGGCAGAGCGCGGTGCTCTATCGGGACGACGTGGTGGTAGGCGGAGGGGTGATACACTGATCGGTGCGGCCCGTTGCCGCCCGCACCCTTCAGTGACGCAGGCCCTCTTTGTGAGCCAGGTCCTCAAGCGTCTTTCGACCTTCGTCGGACAGCTCGGGCGTCTCGACCGTGACCCGCACCAGCTGGTCCCCCTGGTGCTCGCCCTTGTGGACTCCCTGCCCTCGAACGCGGAAGGTCGTTCCGCTCTGCGTGTTCGGCGGGATGGTGAGAACGACCTTCTTCCCATCGATCGTCCTGACCTTGATCTTCGATCCGAGGATGGCCTGAGCGACGTTGATCGGCACCTCGCACGAGAGATTCAATCCGTCACGGGTAAAGAAGCGGTCCTTCTTGACCCTGAACTTGATGATCAGGTCGCCTGACTTCCCGCCACCGGGGCCTCTCTCGCCCTGCCCCGTGAGACGCAGCTTCGAGCCCGTCTCGACTCCGGCGGGCACATTCACACTCAACTTCTTCTTCATTCGTACCTGGCCGCGTCCCGCGCACTTGCTACACGGGTCTTCCGGGACCTGTCCGCGGCCCAGACACGCTGGACAGGGGCGGGTGACCGAGAAGCCGCCCTGCCCGAAGATGACCTCGCCGTTTCCACGGCACTCGGCACACTCGCCGAGCGCTGTCCCGGGTTTCGCGCCCGATCCGTTGCACGTCGAGCACTCCTCGCTGATCGGGACGGTCACTCGGACCTTCCCGCCCCGCACGGCCGTCTTCAACGGGATCTCGACCAGGTATTCGACGTGGCGACCCCGGGTCGGACCGGAGCCGGGCTTCTTCTGACCCTTCTTCCCCCCGAAGTCGAAGATCGACGAAAAGATGTCTCCGATCCCGCCGATGTCTCCGAGGTCCTCGAACTTGAACCCCCGCGCGTCGGGACCCTGAGATCCGGCCGGCCGCGACGTAAAGGCGCCGAGCCCGCCGTACTTTCGGATCTGGTCGTACTTCTTCCGCTTCTCGGGGTCCGAAAGGACGCCGTGCGCCTCGGAGATCTGCTTGAAGCGCTCCGCCGCGGCAGGGTTACCGGGATTGGCATCGGGATGGTACTGTTTGGCGAGCTTGCGGTACGCCTTCTTGATCTCGTCGGCAGAAGCGTTCTCGGCCACCCCGAGCGTGTCGTAGTGATCCTTCGTGCGCGTCGCCATGGTCAGTCGTTCGCCCCGGTGCAGCCCACCGCTACTCGCCTTCCTCGTAGCGGTAAACCGCCACCTGCGCCGCCCGTAGCAGACGGTCGGCGAGCCGGTAGCCAATCAACATCACGTGGGAGACGTGCTCGTCCAGGTCGGGGTCGTCCGTCGGCGTGAGGGTCAGGGCCTCGTGGAAGTTCGGATCGAACCGCTCCCCTTCCGGGTTCACCGGCTCCATTCCGACCTCGCCGAGAGTCTTCAGAAGCTTGCGGGCGATGAGCCCGACACCGTCGTGCATGGCCTGGTGCTGCTCGGGGTCGCACGGCGCCTCGGCCACCCGCGTGAGATCATCGATGATCTCCAGGAGCCGTCTCGAAAGGTCCGCCCGTGCGGCCTCGCCGGCCTCGAGCATTTCCTTGCGGGTGCGGCGCCGGTAGTTGTCGAACTCGGCCGCCAGACGCAGGTGTCGATCCCGCAGGATCTCCAGCTCCTCTCGGGTTCCACATCATCGTCCGGCGGTGCACCGATCTCGTCCACGTGTCCCGGGGTCTCGCTCTCTTCCCCGGGCCCGGCGCCCGAATCGGCACCCGATCCTTCAGGCTCGGTCTCCGGAGCCTCCTCATCATGGTCCACGTCCAGATCGATGTCGATCTCGCCGACTTCGCCGGTCTGGTCTCTATCGCTCATCTCTTCTCGATTCCCCTCACTCGTTTGGTCCGTGTCCCGAGTCGCACGGCGCCACGGAATCCTCATGCTCCGCTCACGCGCCGCTCGACGCGGCGTCTGTGGATACACACGAAGCCAGCAGCTTCATCGCTGCCAACACCGTTGCCTCTCGCACCACGCTTCGGTCACCCCGAAACACGTGGTGCTCGACCCCGGGGGCCGGGCCGTCGACCGCGATCCACACGGTTCCGACGGGTTTGTCCGGCATCCCGCCGCCGGGTCCGGCGATTCCCGTAACTGCGACCGACCACGTCGTTCCCGAAGCCTCCAGAGCACCGCGGGCCATCTCCTTCGCCGTCACCTCTGACACGGCCCCGAAGGTCTCCAAGGTCGTCCCGGAAACGCCCAGAAGGCCCCGTTTGGCGGCATCATCGTAGCTGATCACACCGCCCCAGAACACCTCGGAGGCGCCTGGAACCGCGGTCAGACTCGCCCCGATCAAGCCCCCGGTGCAGCTCTCCGCGACACTGAGGGTCTGGTCGGCTTGCCGCAGCAGTTCGACGAGCCGCGCGGCCTGGTCCAGCGCTCGGGCATCCAACGGTTCTACGGATGCTCGCGCGACAGGATTCGTGAGAACGTCCCGAGGTAGAGCACCATCGAGAGGACGGTCAGTATCAGCGCGATCCCGAGGAAGGCCGTGGTGAACCAGCCGTGGAAGCCGCTGAACCATTCCCAGGCCCGAGCGCTGGGGGCACCGAAGTCGGGCGTTCGAAAAGCGATCCACAGGATCGCTGCACCGATGAAGATGTTCTGCGCCAGCGCCTTGCGTTTCCCGAGCTTCCGAGCGGATACGACGTCGCCCTTGCTCGCGGCGATGAATCGGAGCCCCGTTATGAGCAGCTCCCTCCCCAGCAGAATGATGACTGCCCAGAGGGGGATCGCCCCGAACAGGGGGAGTCCCGCGAGTTCGAGCTGACGCGACATGTTCACATAGAGAGGCACCACCGTGGCAACGAGGAGCAGCTTGTCGGCGATCGGATCGACGATCTTCCCGAACGCCGTTATCTGATCCCTCGTACGCGCCAGGTGCCCATCCCACAGATCGGACAGCGCCGCGACGAGGAACAGGGCGAACGCGGCGATCCGCGACCCGGAGTCGGGCTGCAACAGCAGGACCGTCACCAGCGGGGCGGCGACGATGCGAGCGGACGTGATCAGATTCGGGAGATTCAGGGTATCGCTCCGGTCGCCTCTCAGGCCCCTTCCGCGTCTTCCTGCTCGTCGGTGATGACGTCCGCGAGCGCGTCCTCGAGACCGGTGAGGATCGCCAGGGCGCGTTTTTGCAGCAGAGGCCGCTCCTCCCACGCGAGATAGTCCCGCAGAAGCGGGACGTCATCCACGGTCGGATTGGATTTCAAGTACCCGAGGGCCGCCAGGCGGCGCAGCGGGTGAGGGCTGAAGAGATCGCGCCGGTGACGCTGCATCTGGTCTCGCGCCAGAAACACACCGACACCGATCGCGACCGCCGCCCCGACAAGAGCCGCACCGGCGATTCTCCACGCCTGCATTCGCCGGTCGTCCGGCTCTTCATAAGCGATTCGCACACTCATCGTCACATCTCCCGCCGCCCTGAGAAGGCCTCGGCGATCGTCACGCCGTCCGCATACTCGAGGTCCCCACCCACGGGGAGACCTCGTGCGAGCCGCGTAACCGTCGCATCACTCGTCGTGGAAACCAGGCGGTGCAAGTACGTTGCCGTGGCTTCCCCTTCCACACTGGGGTTCGTGGCGATGATCAACTCGCCCACCCCGTCCTTTAAACGCTCGAGCAGCCCCCGCACGTTCAAATCGTCCGGTCCCACTCCGTCGAGCGGCGACAGCCGCCCACCCAGCACATGATACAGACCCGTGTAGTTGCCGGACTTCTCGATCGCGGCGATGTCCGAGGCCTCCTCGACGACGCAGACCTTGGAGCCGTCGCGCCGAGGGCTCTGACAATACTCGCACGGGTCGACATCGCTGAGGTTGCCGCACCTGCTGCACACCCGGACCTCGGCCGCCACCCGCTCGATCGCCCGGGCCAGTCGTCGCGCGTCGTCACGCGACGCCTTCAGGAGGTGATAGGTCAGACGCTGCGCGGTCTTGCGCCCGATACCTGGAAGCCGGCCGAACTCGCCGACCAGCGTCTCGATCGCGTTCACCCGAAGAGGTTCCCCATTCCAGGAATGGGCAGCCCGCCGGCGGCCTTACGCATCTCGCCCTCCATCTGCTCGTGCGCGCGGCGAAACGCCTCCGACGCGGCCGCGGCGATGAGGTCCTCGAGCATCTCGACGTCCTCCGGATCCACGACCCCGGGATCGATCTTCACGTTCTGGACCTGTCCCTTGCCGTTCGTGGTGACTTCGACGATGCCACCGCCCGCCTGAGCGGTGATCGTCTGGTTCTCGAGTTGCTCCTGCATCTCGGCCATGCGCTGCTGCATCTGCTGACTGAGCTGCATCAGTTGTTGAAGATTGGGTGCGTCCATCTATCCTCACTCCTTAAGAGTCAAATCCAACTCTTCTACCGCCTCTTTGAGCCGGGGATCCCGGGCCATCCATTGGTCCATGCGCTGCTGCGTGGCCTGGGCCGCGGTGATCCGTTTCGGTCCATCGTCGCGGATCACGACCGACAACGCCGCGGCGTCAACAGCCAGTTCCTTGGCGAGATTCTGCTTCAACGGCGCAGATCGACGATCGTCCTGCAACAGCTTCTGGAGCTCTTCGCGCAGCCCCGCCGGCACCTTCAAAGCGAGCTCGCCGTCCGCCCAGCCCTCGACCCGCGCTCCTCTGAGCGCGATCGCCGCCCCGCCAAGGTTCGGTGTCGCCGCAACGGCGGCGGCCCACGCGTCGATCCAGAGCTGGCCGGTGCCTGCCGGAGACGTCGTCTGCTCCGGCGCCGCGACCGGTTCCGGGGCGGGCGGTGGTGCCGCCGCCTCGGGGTGTCCCGGGCCCGTCGGGGTGGGGGACGCGGGCGTCGGCTCAGGGTCCGAGCGACCCGTCGGCTCGCGAACGGGGGCACGTGGCGATGCCGGTGCGGGTCCTTCCACCGGCCCCGCGGGCGCCCTGCTCGCTCCGGACGATGGTCCGCCTCCGAGCGCTCCGAGAAGTTCCTCGAGCTCGACCGTCGAGTCCATGCTCGCGATTCGCAGGAGCAGGACCTCGAGCTGGATTCGCTGCTGCGACGTGCGGTTCAGGACGCCCGCCGCCTCGAACTCGCTCACCGCGGCGAGCTGACGCAGAAGATCGGCCGCCGTGAACCTCTCCGCGATCGCGCCGAATCGCGATCGGGAATCCGGTGTGAGATCGACGGCATCCGTCTCGGCATCGAGACGAAGAGCGAGGAGCGTCCGGAGCGCGTCGCCCAGACCCCGCATGAACTCGGCCGGGTCGTACCCGTCGTCCAGCAGTTGCTGCACGAACGCGAACACCCGCGCTCGGTCCCCCGCGGCAGCGATCTCGAAGAAGTCCAGGTAACGGTCCTCATCGACGAGACCGAGCATCTGGCGCACGTCATCGCTGCGGACCGCATCGCCGCGGAACGACAGGACCTGATCCATCAGGGAGAGCGCGTCGCGGACCCCGCCGTCCGCGCGACGCGCGATCGAGCGCAGGGCATCGCCCTCGAAGTCGACGCTCTCGCGCTTCAGGACCGTCTCGAGTCTGCCGGTGATGTCGCCGACGGACACGCGTCTGAAATCGAAGCGCTGGCAGCGCGACATCACGGGTGCGGCCCCCTGCTCGATCTTCTGCGGCTCGGTCGTCGCGAACGCGAACACGACCCGTGGCGGCGGTTCCTCGAGGATCTTGAGCAGTGCGTTCCAGGCGTCCCGGGTAAGCATGTGCGCTTCGTCGAGGATGTAGACCTTGTAACGCTCGTCGCTGGTGGGCGCGTACATGGCTCGCTCACGGAGATCCCGCGCGTCGTCGACCCCGCGGTGGCTCGCCGCGTCGATCTCGACGACGTCCAGCGAGGCCCTGCCCGACCAGATGCGGTCACAGGACTCACACTCCCCGCAGGGTTCACCTGCGTCGCGGTCGGGGCAGTTGAGCGCCATTGCCAGAATCCGGGCGGCCGTCGTCTTCCCGACACCCCTTGGACCGCTGAACAGGTAGGCATGAGCGACGCGACCCGATTCGACCGCGGCGCGAAGGGTCGCGCCTACGTGATCCTGGCCGACGAGCTCGTCGAAGCGGCGGGGTCTGTGTGTTCTCGCTAGCGCCGTGCGGTACACGGGATCGGGTGACCCTCCATCAAGAGAGCCCCAGGCGGACCGTGGCGACCTTTACACGCTTACCGCTGCTACCTTCACGGTCCTGACGGGATTCACGCGCGCCAGCCCCACGGGCCTGGGGCACCCCTATGATAGCGGCCCCTCCGGAGGCGAGCAAACCGGGGCCACCCCTTGGTTTTGTACGCGATTCGGGGCTTTCCGGGCCTTTTCGGCAACGAGTTCAGCGCAGATCGTCTCCGAAGAACGCGTCGGGGATCAACTCGACCGTCGTCCCCTTCCCGCAGCTCGCCCTGACGACCGCCAGATCGAACCGGAACTCTCGACCGACGCCCGGATGGGCGTGGATCCAGGCCTCGGCCGCCCGGCGGATTCGGCGACGTTGAGCCGGAGTCAGAGACTCGGCAGCATCCTGCGGTCCGGTAGTGCGCGTCTTTACCTCAACGAAGGAAACCACGGGTTCCCGGATCGCGACGATGTCCAGCTCGTAACGCCTCGTCCGCCAGTTACGATCCAGGACGCGGTAACCCAGCCCCTCGAGGTAGCGCGCGGCGAGGCGTTCGCCGGCACGACCGAGGCTCTGATGGGCGGGCGAGGCCTGCTCGCTCAGCCGGCGGCGAGAACCGGCAGCCGGGCGATGTCCCGGTCCAGCGCACGCGCGATCGTCTCGAGTTCGACCATCAGTTCGTCGAACTGCTCGAGCATGAGCGACTGAGCCCCGTCCGATGCCGCGCTGGCCGGGTCGGGGTGCACCTCGACGATGACCCCATCCGCGCCCGCGGCCACCGCCGCGCGCGTCATGGGCCCGACCTTGGATCGGGCTCCGGTACCGTGGCTCGGGTCCGCGATGACCGGGAGGTGCGACAACTCATGGGCCGTCACGACCGCTGTCAGGTCGAAGAGATTGCGGGCATGCGTGTCGAAGTTGCGAACGCCGCGCTCGCAGAGCATGACGCGCGGTTCGCCCTCGACGACGATGTATTCGGCGGCCAGGAGCCACTCCTTGATCGTCGCCGACATCCCGCGCTTCAGGAGCACAGGCTTCCCCGCTCGGCCGGCCGACCTGAGGAGAGAGTAGTTCTGCATGTTCCGGGCACCGATCTGGATGATGTCGGCATATCGCGCCACCAGCTCGACCCCTTCGGGATCGAGGGCTTCCGTGACGATCGCGAGTCCCGTCTCCTCTCGCGCTTCCGCGAGCAGCTTCAACCCCTCCTCGCCCAACCCCTGGAACGAGTAGGGAGATGTGCGGGGTTTGAATGCGCCTCCGCGAAGGACCGTGGCGCCGGCCGCGGCGACCCGCCGCGCGGTGGTGAGGATCTGCTCGCGCGATTCGACGGCGCACGGCCCGGCCATCACCACGACCTCGTTGCCGCCGATTCGAACGCCGTTCTCGAGTTCCACGACGGTATCGTCGGGACTCCACTCGCGGCTCACCTGCTTGTACGGCTGCGAGACGTGAATGACCCGGAGGACACCGTCGAGCCCGATGAGACGCCCCTCGTCAACCCGACCGTCGTTGCCCACGAGGCCGACAGACGTCCGCTGCGCCCCCGGCATCGGCCGGGCGCGGTACCCAAGATCTTCTATCGCACGTACAACGCCTTCGACCTGGTCGTCGGTCGCTCCGTGCTTCATCACCACGAGCATGGCATCCCTCGAAACCACTGCGGGTCTGACGCGCCAAACGCCCGGCGGATCGTGCCCCGTTTGCGGGGGCCGGGCCGGGCGTAGCTACAGAAGGTCCACCACGATCACCCAAACGTCAACGTGCGTGGAATCGGGGCGCGACGTCAGATCTCTACGCGCGTTCCCTCGACGGCGATTCGTGCGGATCCGTCGTACCCGGCCTGTTTCACCAGCGCGAGCACGTCCTCGGACAGCCGAAAGTGCGGGTAGATATGAGTCAGAACGAGAACCCCCGGGGCGGCAGCGGACGCGATCGACGCGAGGCTCGTCGGAGAGAGGTGATTGTCCCCGACCTCCTGGTCCCGGAGCGAGCATTCGCAGACGAAAGCGTCCACGCCCCTCATGAAGGGGCCCAACGTCTCGCTCGGCCCGGTGTCGCCGCTGTACCCCACGGCTCCGAAGTCACCCTCCAGCCGATAGGCGATGCTTTCCCCGGTGTGCGGCGTCTTGTGTGACAGGACCCGAACGCCCCCGGTGGTAGCGAACGACCCTCCGGGCTCGACCTCGTGTATTCGGACATCGAAGCCCGGGTCGAGCATGAACTCGCCCAACGCCAGCGCGAGTCGATCGAACAGCGCGGTCGTGCCGGCCGGGCCCCAGACATCGAGCGGTTCGGTTCGCGGCGCGGCGCGTCCGTGCGTCAGAGCGAAGAACAAACCGGGCAGGGCGCCCACGTGATCAGAATGGAAGTGCGTGATCAGGAGGTCCGTCAGCGTGTCCCACGGAATCTCGAGTCGCGCGAGCGTCTGAACCGCCCCCGGCCCGCAGTCCATCAGGATACGCGACCCCGGCGCGTCCAGGTAGAAGCACGACGCGCCCCGATCGCCTTCCGGGACTACGGTCCCGCACCCGACGACAACGAGCTCGGCCACCGTCGTTCGCTTCGGCTCAGGCTACCTGGTTCGCCTGATCGAACTCGACGCCCACGATGGACGACACGCCCGGCTCCTGCATCGTGACCCCGTAGATCCAGTCCGCACCTTCCATCGTCCGCGGATTATGGGTGATCACGATGAACTGGGTCTGGCCCTTGAACTCCTCGAGCATGTGGACGAACCGCATGACGTTCGTCTCGTCCAGCGGAGCGTCCACCTCATCGAGGAGACAGAACGGGCTCGGCTTCGCCAGGTAGATCGCGAAGAGGAGTGCGAGAGCAGTGAGCGCTCGCTCGCCGCCAGACAGCAGATGGATTCGCTGGGTCTTCTTCCCCCTTGGGCTCGCGGAGATCTCGATCGGAGAGTCGAGCGGATCGTCCGGATCCTCGAGCCACACGTCGCATTCCCCGCCCTGGAACAGGGAGTGGAATGTCTTGTGGAAGTTCTCGCGGACCTGCTCGAAGGTCGTCATGAACGCCTCGGCCGCGTTCTTGTTGATCCTCCGAATCGAGGCGCGAAGGTCATCCCGCGCGGACACGAGGTCGTCCCGCTGCCCGGTGAGGAACTCGAGGCGGGTCTTCTCCTCCTCGTACTCCTGCTGAGCGAGGAGATTCACGGGACCGATGCGGGCGAGCGAGCGCCTCAGATCGTCGAGCTCGGACTCCCAGCCCTCGAGATCGCCCTCCTCCGGCGGTTCGACCCGCTCTCGCAGCTCGTCGAGCGTGGCGTCCCACTCGGCCTCGAGCCGTTCGCGCACGCTCGAGCGCGCCGCTTGAAGCTGGGTGACTTCGAGCTCCAGCGCATGACGCCGCTCGGTGTGTTCCCGTTCGGCCCTTCGCGCCTCGCGAAGCGCCGATTCCCGACTCTCGAGGAGATCGCGACGCTCGGCGATCCGCTCCTCGAGCGCGACGAGTTCCTTCTCGCGTTGCGCCCGTTCGTCGATGCCGGCGGCGATCGTCTGCTCCGCCTCCACGGTCACACGCTCGGACTCGGCGATCACTCGGTCGAGGTGCTCGCTCTCCTCGCTCAGCGCCCCGGACCGGGACTCCGCGTCGGCGAGGGCCTCCTCGATGCGGTCGAGGACCTCACGCCGGCTGTTCAGATCGGCCTCGCTGCGCGCGAGTACGAGCTGCGCCTCGTGTAGCTCCGTCCGGCGGGCCTCCGCGGCGTGTCGCGCATCGTCCGCGCGTGCGCGAGCCGTCTCGTGCGTTTCCTCGGCCTTGGCGAGACGGCGGTCGAGTTCCTCCGTCCGCTCGCCGCTGTTCTCGGACAGCTCCGCCGCCGATTCGTGAAAGGCCTCTAGCTGATCGATCCTGCCCGTGAGTTCGACCCGCTCCCGCGCCAACCGTTCGAGACGGGCCTCGGCCGACGCGCGATCCGCGCTGGCCTCGCGGCGAGCGGCCTCTGCGTCCGCGGCCGCGCTTTCGAGGCGATCCGCCTCCGCACGCGTATCGCGAGCCCGAACGTCGGCCTCGACGATGCGGGCGGAGACCGACTCGAGCTCCGCGGCGAGTTCGACTTCGTCCGACCGCAGGCCCCGCAACTCGGCGCGCCGGCTCAGGACCCCGTCTCCGGAGCCCGGTCGCTCGAGGTAGACGGCCCCCCAGCGATCCTGTCGATGCCCCTCGGGTCCGACCCAGGCACCCTCGCGCGGTTCGAGACCCCCTTCGGTGGCGGCAACACCACCCAGCAGCGTGCGGACCCACGGCTCACCCGCGCCGCTGGCGGTCACGCGGCCGAGAAGCGAATCGGCCCGGGGGTCGGTCGGTCCGGCAGGACCCGGCTCGACCGGAAGTATGAGCACGCCCTCCGTCGCGTCCCGAGCGTCGAGCCACGTCTGCACCCGGGTCACGGCCTTCCAATCTGCGACCACGACTCCGTGCAGGTAGGGTCCCAGATGCGACTCCACCGCCGCTGCCCACTCGGACGGCACATCGACGAACTCCGAAAGGACCCCTTCGACCCCGGGGACGCCGTCCTCGACGAGCTCGGCAACGACCTCGGGCAACAGCGCGCTGGAGCCCACGAGACCCGCGAGACTCGATGCCCGTGCACGGGCCGTCGACAACTCGCCCTCGAGCGTCGCGACTCGTTCGCGCAGCTCCCGAATGGCGGCCTCGGCACTCTCCGTCTCGGACCGGGCGGCCTCCCACTTGGTGCGGAATTCAGTCACCGCAGCGGCCGCCTCGCCCTCGCGTTTCGACGCGCTGTGCTGCGCCTCGGTGAGATCGTGCTCCTGCTGGTCGAGAGCGTCCAGCATGGGACGGCGGAGCTCAAGCTCCTCTGTCCGCTCCCGTGCCCGGTCCTGTGAGGTCCGGACCTCGGCCGTGAGCCGGTCCGATTCGCGGCGGCACATCTCCAGCGCCTCCCGCGCGGTCTCGCGGGCGGCCGTGGCCTCGCGCGAAACCGAGACCGCAGCGTCCGCCGCCTCTCGCAGCCCCGCTTCGGCGTCGGCCACGCCCGAATAGTCCTGTTCCGCCCGCGACACCGTCGCGCGTGCCTCCTCGAGGTTGTCCGCGAGCCCAGAGATCCGGGCGCGAGTCTGCCGGGTCTCCTCGCCCAGCGCCGTGAGCCGCTCGCGCGCCGCAGCCGCTCTCTCGTGCGCCACGAGTCGGGCCCTCTCCTGTTCCTCCACGGAGACCCGGGCCTGTTCGACCTGACGGGCCAGCCCTGAACGCGCGCGCTCCATCTCGGCGTACTCGTTGCGGAGCGTTTCGGTCTCCACCTCGGCCGTCTGGAGATCCGCCTGCTCCGACGGAGTAGTCTTCGAGAGAGTCGCCAGCTCCCCGCCCGCCTCTTCCAGGCGTGCCTCGGTGCGCACCAGCCTGGCATCGGCGGCGGCAACCTCGAGCTGGAGCAGTCGGGTCCTGAGCCTCTGGTACCGCTCCGCCCGTCCGCGCTGCTGGGCGAGCGAACGGACCTTCGACTGAACCTCGACGAGGACGTCGTCGAGCCGCTGCAGGTCCGTCTCCGCCTGCTCGAGGCGGCGCGTGGCGACCCTGCGACGATCCTTGTACCGACCGACCTCCGCGGCCTCTTCGAAAAGCGAGCGGCGCTCCTCCGCCCGATCGGAGAGGATCGCGTCGACCATGCGACCCTCGATCATGGCATAGGCATTCGCGCCCAGACCGGTGTCCCGGCAGAGATCCAGGATGTCGCGGAGCCGACAGGGGGCGCCGTTCAGCGTGTACTCGCTCTCTCCCCCACGGTAGACGGTCCTGCCGATCGCGACTTCGGAATAGGGGATCGGCAGAGACCCATCATCGTTCGAGATCTCCAGGGTGACTTCGGCCCTGTGGATCGGACGGCGCTGCTCCGTTCCCCCGAAGATCGCTTCTTCCATCCGCGAGCCTCGGATCGCCGTCGGTCGCTGCTCTCCCAGCACCCAGCGGAGCGCATCGGAGATGTTGGACTTGCCGCACCCGTTCGGCCCGACGATGGCCGTGATCCCGTCGTGCAACTCCACCTTCGTTCGATCCGCGAAGGACTTGAAGCCGTGGAGTGTGAGGGATTTTATGCGCAATGATCGCTCGCTTCCGGGTTTCTGGGAGACCCCAACGGGTCTACGGGACGACTCCGCGTCGCTGGATCAGATCGGCCGGCTCCCCGGCCTCCGTCAACAATTCACTCATCGGCACGGATTCGCGCTCATCGACATAGGCGCCGCCGTACACCCGCCAGACGGTTCCATCCTCGCCGGCGGCCGAGAGGGCGTACGCCGGAACGCCCCGTCCCTCGAGATCCGTTACACGCCGGTCGGCCGCGGACCGGTCGGGATAGACGCCCAGATCAAAGGCGAGGGTCGAAGGCCGAAGGTGCCACGCTCCCGCCTCGCTCTTCACGCCTGTCTCGACCAGCGCGTCCATCAGGGATTGTGCCTCCGCCCGCGATCCCAGCGCTCCCGCGAAAACACGGTGGTATAGGACCCCGCGGACCGGAGTGGGCGAGACGAAGTAGAAACCGAGGCCCGCCTGCCGAAGCTCGTTCAGCCGGTCGTCCGCGTCGGCCCTGGCGGAAAAACTGGCTATCATGACGGAATACCCGAGGGGCGAAGCAACCTCGAACGCAGACCTGGCGGCCGCCTCATCGAAGGCGGGCGCCGCCGGCGGCGCGCCGCCCGAAGTCGCCGACGCCCGGGTCGTCGCCGCAGCTTCGGCATCCGAAGCCGCACCGGGTTCGGCACCCCCGAAGCCGCCCGCGACTCCCCACCAGGTGGCGCCGGCGGCGAGGATCGCGACCGCTCCGATCACGACCTTCGCGGTCGGGAACCCGGGGGGCTTCCGGTGACGTTGCCAGGCCTGGTCCTGGACCTCGTGACCATCGGGCGTGTCTACCGCTTCCGATACCGGCGTCGTCTCGCCCGCGGCGGGCTCCATCGACTCTGGCGGGGCTACGGGGGCCGGAGCCGGGGCGGGAGGAGCCGGCTCGGCCGGACTCGCGACCGTCTCCTCGGCGACGACGCCCTCCGCCTCGATCGCGAACGTCGGCTCCGGGGCGGAGAGTTCCGGTTCCGGCGCTTCCGGCGCCGGCGCTTCCGCTTCGGGGAGCGGCGGTAGCCCGGGGACGTCGGCGACCCGCGGTCCCCCGCCGTTCGCATCCTGACTCGTCAACTCGTCGCCGTTGTCGAATCGTACCCGGCCGAACTGCACGAGATCGGCCGCGGCCTCGGGAAGGTCGACCTCGCCGAGGGCGACGTAGCCATCGATCAACGCACGGAGCGGATCGAGTCGAAGCGTCTCGTCCGACAGAACGATGAACAGGGTGCCACCTCGCTCGCGGACACGCTCCACGAAACTCGTGAGCACCTGATCCTGAAGCAGCGCGGTCATTGCGGTGGCGTCCTCGCCGCCGGGCAGGTAGACGAACGGGCGATCGACGCGCTGGACCGCCACATCCGTGAGCCGCGCGCGCCCTTCGAGCGCCGCCGGAAGCCCCTTCGACGCCGATGCGCCGAGCAGCTCATCGAGCGGCGACGGTCCGGCTTCGGCGCTGAGCAGCAGCGTATGCTCTCGACGCCGGGCAACGGAGGTCGCAATCGCGTCCGCCACCGTGGCGCTGCGCTCGGCCTCGTCCGCCTCGTGGACGAGCGCCACGACGTGCGCATCCCCGGGCACATCCCAGGCGAAGAAACGGGCGTCCCGCTCGTCCCGCTCGCGCACGCTCTCCGTCATGCTCGGATCGCTCACCGTAGCTCCCCGGGGCCGAACGACTCGTGAATCCAGGCCGAGATCCCGCGTTCGCGTTGCAGGCTGCGGGCTGCCGCCTCCGCTTCCTCGCGCGACGTATAGGGACCGACCATCAGCCGGTACCAGAGGTCGTTCGCTTCGTCCCGTCGACTCAGGACCTGCGTCGGGTAGCCCGAGTCCTCGAGCGAGCGGCGGAGCCTCCCGAGGCTCTCCAGCTGCCGGGAGGAGGTCGCGACTGCGTAGAACCCGCGCGGGATCGACGTGAAGGTATCGCCTCCGGCGAGCGATGCGCCCGGGTCGGACGCGTCAGCCGACTGCGCGAAGTCCGACGGCGCGGTCGGGGCAGTGGCGACTGCTTGACCCGCGACGCGGCCGGCCGTCAGGAGCCCGATGTTGAGGGCCTGCTCGCCTGCCGCCCCCGCCTCCGGGTCGCTGTCGGTCTCGACCTCGAAGTCCGGCGCGGTCACGGTGGGCTCGATCCGTCGGGGAGTCCAACGCACGGGCAGCCACCAGGCATCCACGGGCCCTTCGACTTCGGATACCGTATTCCCGGCGAGGTCGAAGACCCGAACGCTGCCGCCGATGACCCCGAGGACCACCTGACCCGGAAGGCCGACGGGCAGATCCGCCCTCCAGTCACTACCGATCTCGATCCGCTCGGCATCGCCCGCCTTCACCGCCCATATCTGCGCACCATCGAACGCCAGCACGAGATCTCCCGTTACCGCCGCCCGAACCTCCTGCGCGGGCCCTCCGATCGAAGTCCGCGCGACCGACTGCCACGCATAGCGGTCAATGGCCTCGATACGCGGCTCGCCCGCAGCGGCCACGAACAGTCGGTGCTGCGAGGGAGACGACGCGAACGCGACCGGCGGACCATCGAGCGTGGTCCTCTCCGTGGGCTCCAGGCCGGGGATCGATCGCGCCACCAGTGTGCGGCCACCGTCGCCCTCGCCGAGAACGACCTCGGTGCCCCACGCGGTGAGGATCGCCGGGCCGCGACCGTCGACCGCATGCACGCTCGAGGCCTCTGTCGCCTCGGGCTCCCAGACTTCGAATCGGGTGCCTGTCGCAGCAACGGTGAGGAGGAGCGCACGGCCGCCGACGGCGGGAGCCGCCCACGTGACCGTCACTCCCGAGTCGATTGAACGGTCCTCTTCGTCCGTGAGGACGAGGGCCTCCGTCCCCCAGACGAAAGCCCCGCCGCCCGTGGATTGGATCCAGCGGGCCTCGGCGGGTACGGATCCCGCTTCACGCAGGATCTCACCCGATGGCTGGAAGACGCTGACGGTACCGTCGGGGGCGCGCAGAACGACGGAACGCTCGAGCCGATACGCCGCTTCGGCCGGCGGGAGTTCCGCCGTCCCCGCCCAGCGAGTCCGGGAAGGGTTGTCGATCGCGCGCAACTCGGCGGGACCGCCACTGCGTGGGATAACCAGGAGGCCATGTCGCGGAAGCGACGTGCCCGCGACGAGAGGGGCACCTTCGAGGGGTTCGGAGTCACTCGGCGGCGAGCCGCCACATGCGGCCTGCGCTACTCCCGACACTGCCACCGCCAGCGCTCCGAAACGCGCCCAACGGCGGGAACGAGCTTGCGTTGAGATCGACACGTCACCCACGTCCACCGGCCCAACTGTTGGTTCGGAGCAACTTAGCCGACGATCGAAAATACCCGCAAGCAAACCGTTGCCCCGTCCGCCCCCTCGACGGCTGCGCTCCCCCGGACTCACTCCAACTCTATACTCGGTGCGTCTCCCCAGAGATTCTCGAGCTTGTAGAAATCGCGCACCGGGCCGAGAAACACATGGACCACGAGTCCCACGAAGTCCATCAGGACCCATTGACCCTGGTTCTGGCCCTCGACCCCGACAGGTCGGAACCCGGCCTGTTTCGCTCGATCCGCGACATTCTCCGAGATCGCGCGCGTGTGCGTGTCCGAATCGCCGCTCGCGATCACGAAGAAGTCGGTCACGTCCGATATCCCGCGGAGGTCGAGGATGATCGGCTCACGCGCGTTCCGCTCGATGGCCGCCTCGACCACGACCCGCAGCTCCGCCGAAGGCTCGCCGCGTTCGGCTAGCCGCGCCCAGACGCCGTCGAGCGAAATCGGGGTCCCCTTGTCGGTGTTCACTCCTCCGCGACCACCCACACCTTGATCTCGGGCTGGACGTCCGCGTGCAGTCTCACGGGCACATCGTACACGCCCAACTCCTTGATGGGTTCCTCCAGCCGAATCAGCCGACGATCGACCGCGACGCCCGCCTCCTCCAGACGCTCCGCGATGTCCGCCGAGGTGACCGAACCGAACAGACGGCCCTCTTCACCCGCCCGGACGGCGAACGTCAGGGACTGCTCCTCGATCTGCGTCGCCAGAGCCCGGGCCGCCTCGCGCTCGCGCTCCGCCGACTGCTCGATCTGACGCCGCTCCAACTCGAACTGGCGGCGATTGCTTTCGGTCGCGAGAAGAGCCAGTCCCTGCGGGACCAAATAGTTGCGGGCAAAGCCCGGGCGAACGTTCACGAGTTCACCCGCGTGCCCGAGATCCACCACGTCCTTCTTCAGAATCACTTCGACCATCGAGGTCCTCCATTCCGGCCCCTCGGGGCCGGCGGTTCACTTCTCATTCGCTTCCACCCCCAAACCGGAGCGGAGATCCAGCCACGTATCACTGAGCCCCATCACGAGGGCCGTTCCCAGCGTCACCGGGTAGAACAGCACGGCAGCGACGATCCACACTGCAATCCACCAGCCCGACGACACGACCGTCGTGCCGAGCCAGGCGAGCACGGCCAGACCGCGAAACACATAAAGCCCGCCCATGAACATCACGATGTTGCCCCCCGCACGCACGCTCCACGCGCCGACCGGCACCACCAGCAACAACAGCCCGATCACCAGACCCCACGCCAGATGGTCGGTGAACCGAAAGGCCCGAAGCGGCCCCAGCGCCGATTCCACGCCTTCCAGACGTCGGGCCACGTACGTCGCGATCCCGAGCGCTCCCAACGAAGCCAGACCGATCAGCGCCGGATAAAGGGCGCCCGTCAGGCCGCGCATCGCCGTCGCGACTCGCCGCGCTCCTTCCATCCCCTCCAGCCCCATCTCCACGAGGAAGAAGAACTGGTTGTACTGCGCCGTCACGCGCCCATCGAACGTCGACAGAATCTCAGGCCGGATCGCACCAGCCACCGAGAACGCGGCCCCGGCCAGCGCGACGGCGGTCAGCGACCGCACGAACACGCCGCGGCCCGGCGCCAGCGCCGTCGCAACGACGAATCCGCCACCGATCAGAATACCCCATCCACGCCAGAGGTTCTCCAGCGGTCGAGGATCCACGAACGCGCCTGCAAGCAGACTCGTCACAATGGCGAGGCCGAGCAGAAGACTGATCGGCCGACGCCATTGAAACGCCAGCAGGTACGCAGCGGTCGGGAGCCCTGTCACGGCCAGCCGACCGAACGCCGTCTCGCCGGGGGGCAGCAGCGCCACCACCAGCACCGCGAGGGCTACCGCCCGCCAGAAACTCAGCCGTCGATCGTTCGGCGCCGATATCTCAGTATCCGGCGCGTGCACGTCGACTCTCCGTACTACGAGTGATAGCCCCGGATGTAGGGTAACAGCGCCAGGTATCGGGCCCGCTTGATCGCCATCGCGATCTGCCGCTGATGCCGCGCGCAGGTCCCCGTCGCCCGCCGCGGGAGGATCTTCCCGCGGTCCGAGATGAATCGATCGAGGGTGCGCTCATCCTTGTAGTCGACGCGGGCAATCTTGTTCTCGCAGAAACGACACGCCTTCCGAAAGGCCATGACTACTCCTCCTTCTCGGCGGCGTCATCGGCCGCATCGTCGTCTTCGGCGTCATCGCCGCCATCGTCCTCGGGGCCGGCCTCACCTTCGGCAGCCGCGTCTTCCTCGCCCGTCTCATCGCCGTCGGCCGACGGCGCTTCCTCGCCGGCTTCGTCTCCGTCGTCGCCTTCGCTCGCAGACTCCTCATCCGCCCCGTCGTCGTCGGACGCGCTATCGGCGGCTTCCTCGGTCGCGGACTCGTCGGTCGAAGCCTCCGAAGCCTCCGCCGTCTCCGGGGCGTCGGTGGTCGCTTCGTCCGTATTCGGCGCAACGGCGCCCGCGGGGGCTGCCGTCGGAGGCGTGACGCGGTCGTCCATCGCCGCCTGCATCGATCCTGCAACGGGGAGCTCGCCCTCGGAGAGCACGATCAGATAGCGAAGGACGTCCTCCTCCAGCGTGAGCACGCGCTCGAACTCGGGCAGCGCGGCGGGATCCGCCGTGAACTGCGCCACCACGTAGTATCCGTTCGGCTGCTTCTGGATGGGATAGGCGAGCTGGCGCTTGCCCCACTGCTCGACGGCAGTGATCTCGCCCTTTCCATCGCCCGTGAGGAGGGCGTGGTATCGCTCGATTCGCGCCTCGATCTCTTCAGGCGTGAAGGTCGAACGAAAGATGTAGACGATTTCGTATTCGCGCATTGAACGCTCCTTCGGTCTCGTTCGGCTCCGGGCCATCCCCGGAGCAGGAGTCGTACGCTGTTCAGCGGCCTGTGCCGCGACTTCGCTGTTGGTGCCCCGTGAGGGGCGAAACGACGGCCGCGGAAGGTACCCCCCGCGGCCGCCGAATCCAAGCCCCGGATCGCTCCGGGCCGACGCCTAGAACAGGCCGGACAGGATCCTGACCGCGTCGGTCACGGGCCCCATCGCCAGGTCCGAGATCTCTGCATCGAACAGGGTCACGCCGTGCACCCTCGCGAACCACGGGGCGAGCACCAGCGAGACGACGCTCATCAGCTTGATCACGATGTTCATCGAGGGACCCGACGTGTCCTTGAACGGGTCGCCAACGGTGTCTCCGACGACGGCCGCCTTATGCGGATCCGAGCCCTTGCCGCCGTGCGCGCCGCCCTCGATGTACTTCTTCGCGTTGTCCCACGCTCCACCGGCGTTCGACATGAAGAGCGCCAGCAGTACGCCCGTCACGGTCGCGCCCGCGAGCGCTCCCCCGAGGGCCTCGACTCCCAGAAACCGACCGACGAGGATCGGGACGATGATCGCGACCAGGCCGGGGACGATCATCTCCTTCAGCGCGGCGGCCGTGGAGATGTCGACGCAACGCGCGGAGTCGGGCTTCGCCGTCCCCTCCATGATCCCGGGGATCTCGCGGAACTGTCGACGCACCTCCTCGACCATGCCCGCAGCGGCTCGTCCGACCGCCGTCATCGTCAGCGCGGCGATGAAGAACGGCGTCATGCCGCCGATGAACATCCCCATCACCACGAGCGGATTGACGAGGTTGATCCCCGTCTCGTTGAGCCCGACCGCGTTGGAGTAGGCGGAGAACAGCGCGAGCGCGGTCAGCGCCGCCGAGCCGATCGCGAAGCCCTTCCCGATTGCCGCCGTGGTGTTGCCCAGCGCGTCGAGCGAATCCGTGATCGCCCGAACCTCGGGTCCGAGCTCGCTCATCTCCGAGATCCCGCCGGCGTTGTCGGCCACGGGGCCGTATGCGTCGACCGACATCGTAACGCCCACCGTCGCGAGCATGCCGACCGCCGCGATGCCGATCCCGTAGAGGCCGGCGAAGTTGAAGGCGAAGAAGATTCCGGCGCAGATCAGGAGCATCGGAATCGCGGTCGACTCCATCCCGACGGCGAGACCGGTGATGATGTTCGTCGCCGAACCCGTCTCGGACGCCTGCGCGATCTTCCTGATCGGCCCCTCGGCCGTGTAGTACTCGGTCACGAGCCCGATGCCGATCCCGATGACCGACCCGAGCAGCATCGCCCAGAACGGACCCGCCGCCGGGTGGAGCAGCGTCCACAGACCCTGGGCCTGGGCATCGAAGATCGGGAGGTTCGTCGTGATGAAGTACGCCATGATCCAGAAGATCACGGCCCCGATGATCGGGGCGTAGCGAAGCGCCGTGGCCGGACTCATCTGCTCGAGCACGCGGATCGAGAGCACCCCGATCGCGCTCGCGAGAAAGCCCGCCATGATGTAGAGGATCGGCAGGGAAATCGCCGCGAGGCGGGCCCCCTCGAGAATGAGCGGGCTCGTGATCCCGATCACGATCGTGGCGATCACCGAGCCGACGTAGGACTCGAAAATGTCCGCGCCCATGCCGGCCACGTCGCCGACGTTGTCGCCGACGTTGTCGGCGATCGTCGCGGGGTTCCGGGGGTCATCCTCCGGGATGCCGGCTTCGACCTTTCCGACCAGGTCGGCACCGACATCCGCGGCCTTCGTGTAGATCCCGCCGCCGACTCGCGCGAACAGGGCGATCGACGATGCGCCCATGGCGAAGCCCGAGATGATCTCGCCGAAGGGGCGGAATCCGACTTCCGACGGCTCGTAGATGAACAGCACGAGGCCGATCCCGACGAGCCCGAGGGCGGCGACTGCGGTGCCCATCACGGCGCCGCCGGAGAACGCCACTCGAAGCGCCTTCGCCTGACCCTCCGCACGCGCCGCTTCGGAGGTACGCACGTTCGCCTTCGTCGCCGCCTGCATCCCGAAGAAGCCGGCGAGGATCGAACACACGGCGCCGAGCCCGTACGCGACCGAGGTCCGCGGGCCGACGAGCCAGAACAGAAGTCCAGCCACCACGATCACGAAGGGCACCAGAATCGTGTATTCTCTCCGCAGGAAGGCCATCGCCCCAGCGTGGATCTGATCCGCGAGATCCGACATGACGTCGTTTCCGACCGGCTGCGACTTCACGTAGCCGTACAGACCGAACGAGAACGCCAGCCCGATCAGCCCCAACCAGAGCGCAAAATCGATGTACTCGACCACAGGGTCTCCTTAGTTCGAATTGAAGCGGTCCATCGCCGCCTCCACGCCGGCCTCGAGCCAGAGCTCGACCGCGTCGATCGCACGCGGGAACGTCGCCAGCGCCTCTTCCTCATCCGCCCGGGGCATCCGGGCCAGTACCCAATCCGCGAGATCGATTCGGTCGTCGTGGGGCTTCCCCACTCCAATCCGGATTCTCGCGTACTCCTCACCTATCGCGTCCGAGAGCGATCGCAGCCCGTTGTGCCCTCCGGCGGACCCTCTTGCCCGGACGCGCAGGCGCCCCGGCGGCAACCAGACATCATCGACCAGCACCAGCATGTCGGCGGCCGGGTCGATCCCCCTCTTCCCCACCAGCCCCTTCACCGCCTGTCCGCTGCGGTTCATATACGTGAGGGGCTTGTGGATCTCCACCGGACGACCGCGCACGAACCCGGACGTCCAGGCCGTCTTCCCGGCGCGAACGAACCCGCCGAACCTCCAGTGAATCGCCAGACGATCGGCCAGCCACCAACCGGCGTTGTGCCGCGTGTCCCTGTATCGATCGCCGGGGTTCCCGAGCGCGACGATCAGGTGCACGTGGGAATCGCCCCCGGTCGACCGGATGACTAGTCCGAGTCGTCCCCGGACTCCGCCTCGCCATCCGCATCCGCCTCGCCCTCGGCACCCTCGACGCCTTCGAGCTCCTCGCCTTCCTCGCCCTCTTCCTCCTCGACGGCCATCACCGTCGGCTGGACGCAGACGCAGATCGTCAGATCCGCGTCATCCAGGATCACGATGTCGCCGGCGTCGATGTCCCCGATGTGCAGGGAGTCGCCGATCTGCATGGCCGAGACGTCGACGGTGATTTCCGAAGGGATCTCACTCGGAATGCACTCGACCTCGAGCTCGTGACGGATCTGCTGCATGATCCCGCCCAGATCGACGCCCTCCGCCAGACCCTCGAGGTGCAGCGGAACCTGGACCTTGATCTTCTGACCGGCGCGGAACTTGACGAAATCGACGTGCAGGAAGTCCGACCGGAACGGGTGCCGCTGGATCTCACGGATCAGCACCTGCTGCGGCTCGGAGCCCTCGACCTCGAGCGACAAGACCGTCGTCGCGGCGTGAATCCGCGCCATCAAGCGCTCGAACTCGTGGGTGTCGATCGTCAGCGCCACGGGCTCGGAATAGTCGCCGTAGACCACTGCCGGAAGGCCGCCCTG
This sequence comes from Gemmatimonadota bacterium, assembly GCA_039587355.1. Taxonomy (GTDB): domain Bacteria; phylum Gemmatimonadota; class Gemmatimonadetes; order Palauibacterales; family Palauibacteraceae; genus Palauibacter. The sequence continues at coordinate 23,836 of JBDHIO010000045.1, forward strand.
ACGCCGCAGCTGACGCGCCGCGCTCTTGCCGGTCTCGTTTCTCGGCTCCGCCCGGAGCGTCGCTATGTCGTTGCTCATCTCTAGACCCTCAGTTGAACAGCATGCTGACGGAACTGTTCGTGTGTGTGCTCTCGATCGCCTGAGCCAGCAGGCTCGAGACGGAAAGAACGGTCAGGTTCGGAAGCGCCTCACGCACCTCCTGCGGTACCGGCACGGTGTCGGTGACCGTGATCTCCTTCACGTTCGCCTTTGCGAGACGTTCGACGGCCGGACCGGAAAACAGCGGGTGGGTCGCGAGGACGTAGATGTCCTTCGCGCCCTGGTCGCGGATGACGTCGATCGTCGTGCACATCGTCCCGGCCGTATCGACCATGTCGTCGGGAACGATGCAGTCCTTGCCCGCGACATCCCCGACGATGTTCGCGACCTCGGCCACGTTGGGAGCCGGGCGCCGCTTGTCGATGATCGCGAGGTCGCCCTTCAGGCGCTTCGCGTATCCGCGGGCCATCTTCGCCGCGCTCACATCCGTGGCCACGACGCAGAGGTTGTCGAGCCTCTTCATCTCGTAGTAGCGGCGGAAGACCGGCGCCGCATAGAGGTGA
>JBDHIO010000046.1:0-29799 GCA_039587355.1 Gemmatimonadota bacterium
ATCGCCGTTCGAGTTCAGCCGGTACGGCGAGTCGGGCCTCGAGGTCAGCGAGCTGTTCCCGCACGTGGGCGGGGTGGCGGACGACATCTGCGTGATCAGATCGATGCACACGGAGATCCCCAATCACGAGCCCTCGCTACTCATGATGAACACCGGGCACATCCAGCCCGGGCGTCCGTCGCTCGGATCCTGGCTCACCTACGGTCTGGGGACGGAGAACCAGGACCTGCCCGGGTTCGTCGTGCTGTGCCCGGATCAGCCAACCGTTGTCGGCCCGCCGTTGTGGAGCAACGGATTCCTTCCGGCGATCCACCAGGGCACGTTCATCTCGGACCGGGTGCCGCGGCGCGAGAAGGACTTCGACCCCTACGAGCTGATCCCGAATATCCACAGCGAGAACGTCGACCTCGACGACCAGCGACGCGAAGTCGATCTGGTCGAGCGATTGAACCGGATGCACATGCAACAGGGGGACGGCGACGAGTCGGAGCTCGAGGCGGCGATTCAGGCGATGGAGACGGCCTATCGCATGCAGACCGAGGCCCCGGACGTCTTCGACATTCGCAATGAGACCGAAGCCACCCAGAAGCTCTACGGGCCGGGGAGCACCGCGCGGGGCTGTCTGACGGCCGTGCGCCTGATCGAGAAGGGTGTCCGTATGGTCCAGGTCTACTATGCCAAGGGCGATCCCTGGGACCACCACTTCGACATTCAGCGGCACCGCGTGAACGCGAAGGACTCCGACCAGCCCTTTGCCGCTGTGGTGAAAGACCTCAAGTCACGGGGGCTTCTGGACGAGACGCTCGTTGTCTGCGGGACCGAGTTCGGTCGCACTCCGGTCCTCGAAACGGGCGGAGGGGCGGCGGGAGGTCGCGTGGTGAACGGCCGCGACCATAACCCGTTCGGCTTCAGCATCTGGCTGGCCGGCGGCGGCGTGAAGGGCGGCATGACGTACGGGGCGACGGATGACTTCGGGTTCAAGGCGGTCGAGAATCCCGTGCACATCAACGACCTCCACGCGACGATCCTCTATCTCATGGGGATCGACCACACGAAGCTTACCTACAATTACAGCGGTCGGGACTTTCGGCTGACGGATGTCGCAGGCGAGGTGGTGCACGACATCATCGCCTGACGAAGGCGGAGCGCGGCGACAGTTCCTCTCGGAACCTGATACCTTGCTCGCCGACGCGTCTCAGACTCTGGATCCGACTGCCGCCGAATGCTCAGCAGAGACCATCAGCGGGCCCTGCGCTCGACGATCTTCAGGCACCTCGACGGTCTCGTAACCGCACCCACGGCGCGCGCCCTCGAGACGGCGGGTGTCCTGACAGCCTTCCTCGATCGAGGGCGGGCCTCGCTGAGCGACCTGGCGGACGAGTTTGGCGCGAACGACGGCTACCTCAACGTCGCGCTCCGAGTCCTCGCCTCCCAGGGTTGGCTCGACAACCGGGTCGACGCCGATGACGTGTGGTACTCCGTGACGGATGCCGGCCGAATCGCGTTCGATCGGGTGGATCTGTACGGCGATGTCGTCGATCTCATGCAGCTCACCGGCCGCTTTCACCCGCGACGATTCGAGGTGGCCCCGTTCCGACGAATGGAGGAGGTGTACGGGGCCTATCGCGACCGATCGGGTGCGACGCCTTCCGCGGACCCGGCGGTACGCGCCGTGGAAGAGCAGATGCTCGCTCACGTCGAGGGGGCGCTCTTCGGGCCCACGATCGTGCGCCTCGGGATGAGCGGGATGTTCCACAAGTACTTCATGGAGGCGTCGTTTCGGCCCGAGGAATTCCACGAGGACGAAGACAGTTTCGGGCGCCTACTCGCGATGTTCGCCGAACTCGGTTGGTTCGTCGAGCGTAACGGGACGTTCCGATTCACCGACGAGGGCCTCTTCTTCGCCCGGCGAGCGAGCGCCTACGGCGTCACGGTCTCATACCTCCCAACCCTCCGGAGCCTCGACGAGCTGATCTTCGGGGACGCGAACTGCCTCCGCGTCGAGGAGGGACCCGAGCAACACGTGGACCGCGAGACCAACGTCTGGGGGAGCGGCGGCGCGCATGCGGCCTACTTCAGGGCCATCGACGACATCATCGTCGATCTATTCGACCGACCGATCGAGGAGCAGCCCCGAGGAATCGTCGATATGGGGTGTGGGAACGGGGCCTTTCTCGAGCACGTGTTCGATGTGATCGAGAACAGGACGGCGCGAGGCCGCATGCTCGAGGACCACCCGCTGTTCCTCGTGGGTGTCGACTTCAACGAGACGGCGCTCCGGGTCACGCGTGCCAACCTCACGCAGGCCGATATCTGGGCAAAGGTCATCTGGGGCGATATCGGTCGGCCGGATCGGCTGGCCACGGACCTGAAAGGGGACTACGGGATCGACCTGAAGGACCTGCTCAACGTCCGGACATTTCTCGACCACAACCGGCCGTGGGAGCCGCCAGTCGAGCCCACTCCCGATCGGGTCAGTACGTCGACTGGCGCATTCGCCAGCTTGGGCCGGCGGGTCGCGAACGCGGACGTGGAGGATTCACTCCGCGAGCACTTCGAGCGGTGGGCGCCGTACCTGGAACGGTTCGGTCTTCTCGTGATCGAACTCCACACGCTGCCCCCGGACGTTGCTGCCGCGAACGTCGGCAGAACTCCAGTGACCGCGTACGACGCGACGCACGGCTATTCCGACCAGTACATCGTCGAGATCGAAGTGTTCGAGAGAGTGGCCGCCGAGGCGGGTCTGCTCCCCGAGACGGCCTACGCAGGCAGGTTCCCCGATTCGGAACTGGCGACGGTGACGATCAACCTGCTGCGCGGCTGAACGCCCCCCAGACGCTCCGCACAAAAAGAGGGCCCGCCACACTGTTCTGACATGGTGGCGGGCCCTCTTGCGTTCAGAGCCGAATCGATCGACTCAGTTCCGAGTATCCTGTCAGTTCTGCGGTTCCTGCGAAGTCGTGGTCGCGCGCTCTGCTTTCGCTTCGCGTACCATCTCGCGGACGTCCGCGAGCAACTGCTTCGCGTCGTATACGATCCCGTCCTTGATCGTGTATTTGATTCCGCCGACCCGGGTAACCTCGCCGGTCTCGTCGTCCAGCTTCACCGCGCCCGTCCCGTAGAGGACCTTCAGGTTCTCGAGCGGGTTCTCCTCGACCACGACGAAGTCGGCCTTGAGCCCCTCACGGATCATCCCGAAGTCGGGCGCGATCCCCTTCGGGTCGTTGAGCTCCTGAGCCCCGTACATGGTGGCGGAGCGGATCACCTCGATCGGGTGGAAGCCCGCCTCGCGCAGCAGCTCGAACTCACGGATGTAGTCGAAACCGTAGAGCTTGTAGATGAAGCCCGAATCGGACCCGGTCGTCACGATCCCGCCGCGGTTCTTGTACTCGTTGAGGAACTCCATCCAGATCTTGTAGAAGTTCTTCCACGCCGTCTCATCCTCGGACGTCCAGTAGAACCAGTACGATCCGTGCGCCGCCCGGCTGGGCTGATAGAAGTCCATCTGGCTGGGAAGCGTATACTCATCGTGCCACTCAGCGTTACGGGCACGCATCACGTCCCGACTCGCTTCGTAGATCGTCATCGTCGGATCGATCCCAAAACCGATCTCGAGGAAGCGGTCGATCAGCGCGTCCCAGCTCTCGGACCCGGGGCCCTCGATCTGATCCCAGAGGCGCGCGACGTTTCCGAACCGGTGCTGCTCGTTCTGGTAGTTGTAGTCGAGGGGCCAGTCCTGGATGCTGTACTCGGAGAGCATCGACTCGAAAAGCCCGTAGTAGTGGGTCATCATGTCGAGTCCGACCTCGGCCGCGTCGAGCGCCGTCATTCGGCCGACGCCCATCTGCCCGAGGTGCGCGACGGTTCCGAGTCCGTGCTTGTGCGCCTCGTCGATCACCGCTTCCATGATCGGCGGGTCGTAGGACCCGAGCTTGAGACCATCGATCCGCTGGCCTTCGACCTCCTGCTGGACGGCCCACTGGACCCACGCGCGGGCCTGCTCGGGCGAATCGATCGGGCCCTGGTCCCAGGCCTCGCCCGGCCGGGCGTAGGTGTACATGCGCGGCGCCACGATCTCGTTTCGTGCGGCGCGCGCCTTCTCGTTCAACGACCACATCATCGAGCCGTGTCCGACGCCGCGGGACGTGGTGATGCCGTGTCCCATCCAGAGCTTGTAGACGTACTCGGGCTGCGGAGCCTTACCGCCGCCGCCGGTGTGCGCATGCATGTCGACGAAGCCGGGCATGACGTAGTGCCCCGACATGTCGATTTCGTGCGTGGACGCGCTCGGGTTGTCGTCGTCCTCGAGAGACGGTCGCCGTCCCTCGTTGATCTCCAGACCCGGGAACCCGACGGTGCTGATGTCGGCGATCCGATCCCCTTCGATCACGATGTCGACGGGGCCCATCGGCGGGGCTCCCGTGCCATCGATGATCGTCACGCCGCGCAGGATCAGGCGGTCGTACGGGCCGTCGCCCTCGGTCGCCCCGCGGGCGGTGGTTTCCTGCATCTGCGTGATCGCGGGCGTCGCGACCAACGCGCCTACAATCGCTCCTAGCGCGAGCGCCTGGGCGCCCCGGCGAATGGCCCGGTCGAGTCTCATTTTCGCTCCAATGGTTCAAGTCGTGAACCGTCCAATCTGCACCGCCGGCCGTCCGAAGCCTAGGCGTACCATACCTTCCGGAGAGAATGCGCAGCACTGCTGCGCATTCTTCGCGAAGAGGGACGCACCCGCAGCGGACCAATCCACGGACCAAACCACCGGTGGCGGGTCTTCGGGGGAGGGACCGTGGCGGACCAGCCGGCTGCGGACCAGTATTCGAACGGCCCCTCCGCCCACCCGCGCCCATGGAGTGACGCAATGTCAGACGAGAGACGAACCGCCGAGGAGTTTCCGCCCGAGGTCCTGGGCCTTTTCGATCAGTACGTACACGGATTCATCGATCGGCGGGCGTTTCTCGACCGTGCTGCGAAGTTCGCCGTCGCCGGCATGACGGCAGCCGGCTTTCTCGATGCGCTGAGCCCCCGCTACGCCTGGGCTCGCCAGGTCGATCCCGACGATCCGCGCATTCAGGCGCGGTACGTCGAGTACGAGTCGCCTGATGGTCACGGGACGATGCGAGGCTACATGGCGAGTCCCGCCGATGGAGCCCCGAAGGGCGCGGTCCTCGTCATCCACGAGAACCGCGGGCTGAACCCGTACATCGAAGACGTGGTCCGAAGGTTCGGCGCGGCGGACTTTCTCTCGTTTGGACCGGATGCGCTGACGCCGCTGGGCGGGTATCCGGGCAACGACGACGAGGGACGTGCGATGCAGCGTGAGCTCGATCGGGAGAAGATCACCGAGGACTTCGTCGCGGCCGTCGATTTTCTTCTGGAACACGAGGAGTCGACGGGGAAGGTCGGGGCGGTCGGGTTCTGTTTCGGTGGCGGCATGGTAAATACGCTCGCCGTCCGTTTCGGACCGCGGCTCGCCGCCGGGTCGCCCTTCTACGGGAGGGCTGCCGCGGCCGAGGACGTTCCGCGGATCGAAGCGCCGCTACTCATCCACTACGGTGGCCTGGACGAGCGCGTGAACGCCGGTTGGCCCGACTTCAAGGAAGCGCTCGACGCGAACGGGAAGACGTACACCATGCACATGTACGAGGGCGCGAATCACGGCTTCCACAACGACACGACGCCTCGATACGACGAGGAGGCGGCGAAGATCGCGCAGGATCGCACGATCGCCTTCTTCAACGAGTACCTCAGGTAGGAGAACGAGCAGCTGAGGTCGGAGCGGGCGCATCGACCGTGGTAGGCGCGGTGGCGAGGTCCGTCGGTACCGCTACCCGGCGATAAGCCGCCAGACCTGGGCTACGAGGAAGCACACGACGAACCCCATGACGAGCGGCATCAGCGTCGCGATGGTCGTCCACTTAGCGCTTCGGGTTTCCTTGTAGATCGTGTAGATCGTCGTCGAACAGGGGTTATGGAGCAGACTGAACAGCATGAGGTTCACGGCGGTCAGCAGCGTCCAGCCGCCGGCCCGCAGCACCGTCTCGGTCGCTCCCAACGAGTCGAGCTCGAACATCACTCCGGCGCCGGCGCCGCCTGAGAGCCCGGCCGTGAGCACGGTGAGCATGAGAATCGTCGGTATCACGATCTCGTTCGCCGGGATGGCCACGATGTAGGCGAGCAGGATCACGCCGTTCAAGCCGAGCAGGAGCCCGAACGGTTCGAGCCCGTCCACCACGTGCTGCGCTATGCTCGCCCCGCCGATCGACACGTTCGAGACCAGCCAGATCGCCGCGCCCGCCGGAACCGCGAAGATCACGGCCCGCCACAGCACGATCAGCGTTCGATCGATGATCGACGTGTAGAGAGTTTGCAGGACGCGGGGTGGCCGATAGGGCGGCAATTCGAGGCTGAAGCTCGTGCTCTCTCCGCGCAGGATTGTCCGCGACAGCAGCCACGAGGAGAAGAACATCAGGGCGATGCCGAGGAGCGCGATCGACACGACGGCAGCTGCGCTGAGGATGCCGCCGAGATGCGCCGGCGCGAGGGCTCCGATGAAGATCGACGCGATGAGGATCTGGGTCGGCCAGCGCCCGTTGCAGAGAGAGAAATTGTTCGTGATGATCGCGATCAGCCGTTCTCGCGGGCTGTCGATCACGCGCGTGGACACCACGCCGGCGGCGTTGCACCCGAAGCCCATGCACATCGTGAGGGCCTGCTTCCCGTGCGCCCCCGCGGCCTGGAACATGGAATCCAGATTGAACGCGACCCGCGGCAGGTAGCCGAAGTCTTCGAGCAGCGTGAACAACGGGAAGAAGATCGCCATCGGGGGGAGCATCACGCTGATCACCCAGGCGGTGGCGAGATAGATCCCGTCGAGCAGCAATCCGTCGATCCAGAACGGCACTCCCATCGCTGCGGAGAGGCCCTTCAGCCATGTGTGGCCGTTATCGATCAGCAGTGTCGCCAGCATGGACGACGGGACGTTCGCTCCCTCGATCGTGAGCCAGAACACGACGGCGAGAATCGCCAGCATCAGGGGGAACCCGAACACCCTGCTGGTGAGGATCCGGTCCAGCTTCCGGTCGAAGGCGAAGCGGGCCTTTCTCACTCCTTCCAACTGCACCTGCTGCGCGACGACCTCGGCCGCCCCGTACGCGTGTTCCGTCAGCAGGTCGTGGAAGTCCGTTGGGAGTTCCCAACGCAGACGGGTGGCGGCGTCGAGGAGCCGATCGCGATCGGGGACGGGTGGTGGCTCGATGATGACTTCGGAGTCGTCCCGGGTGAGCTGGCCGAGCTCGCCCGAGCGTACGGCCTCCTGAACGGCCTCGTCGGCATTCAGCAGCCGAAGGGCCACCCAGCGGGCGTTAGGTATCCCGGGGAAGACCTCATCGACCACCGGAACGAGCTCGCCGATCGCCTCCTCGACGGCGGGCGCGTGCTGCGCCGGCCGGTAGGGCGTGGTCGTTCGTTCACCCGTCGCCACCGCGTGGATCACATCGACCAGCTCCTCGACCCCGGTGCCATCTCGTGCTACTCCGGGGACGACCGGTACGCCGAGCTCTCTCTCTAGCTTCGCCGGATCCACGGCGATGCCGTGGCGTCGCGCCTCGTCCATCAGGTTCAGGAACACCACCACGCGATCGGTGATCTCAAGGATCTGCAGCGTCAGGTTGAGATTCCGCTCCAGACGGGTCGCGTCCACGACGACGACCGTGACGTCGGGACGGCCGAAGAGGACGAAATCGCGCGCGACCTCCTCGTCGGTGCTCCCGGCCTGCAGAGAGTACGTGCCCGGAAGATCGACGACCTTCACGCGCTGCCCTTCGTGCCCGAAGACGCCCTCCGCCCGCACGACCGTCTTGCCGGGCCAGTTTCCGGTATGCTGACGCAGGCCAGTGAGCTGGTTGAAGACCGTGCTCTTTCCAGTGTTGGGGTTTCCGGCGAGCGCGACCAGATAGTCCCATCGGTCCGGGCTCAGTCCAAGCCGAACGAGGCTCTGAGCCCGGTGCTGTGCGCACGACACGCAGGGGTCCACTGCGGGGAAGGCCATCAGGAGGGGCTCCCGATCGACGTGGGCCGCCGCACACGCTCGATCCTGATCCACTCGGCCTGTTCGCGGCGAAGCGCGATGAGGGCGCCACGGATCAGATACGCCACAGGGTCCCCGAGCGCGCTGTGCAGTTCGGCCTCGATCTCGGTGCCTCGAACGACGCCGAGGTCGAGGAGCCGTCTGCGCTGCGAGCCCTGACAGGCGGGCGAGATCCCGGTGACCCGGCCGATCTCTCCGGCCCCCAGGTCCAGCAGCGTCGTGACCGGTCCGTCCGCGCGCGTGCCGGGTGGGAGCGCCCGAACCGTCACGTTGCCGGCGACCGGTCGCTCGATCGTCCAGTCGAGATCCTGGACCCGAACGCGGACCGTGTCCTCGGCGGTCTCGATCACCTCGAGTCGCGCGCCGAGCTCGATGCCGTCCGATATCAGCGCCTCGTAGATCTCGCGCGGCTCGTCCTCGAGATGCACGACTTCGACCGTCTGACCGGCCTCGACGTCGGAGAGCGAAGGCCGGTCGACACGTGGGAGCTGTCCCCCCGCGGTCGGGATCGCGTCACCGTGCGGGTCCCAGCGCGGGTGCCCGAGACGGGCCGAGAGTTCGTCGGCCGCTTCCGGAGAAAGGTCGTGCTCCATCCGCTCGGCCTCGTCGTGCCACTCCGCCGCGGGGACCCCGGTTCGGTCGGCCAGATAGCGCTCCCAGAGGCGGTGAGCCCGAACGAGCCGGAGCGCGGACTCCCGGCCTCCCGGCGTAAGCCGGGCTCCTTCGGCCTGTAGACGGGCGAGATCCGCCTCGACGAGGCGCTCCAGCAGGTCTTCCGCGCGTCCGTGAGAGATACTCAGGTGGTCGGCGATCGTCCCCGCATCGCATACGCGTCCAACGGCCTGACACGTATAGACGTGCTTGAGGGCATCCTCGAGCAGGATGCGCTCGGTTGATTTCGCACTTCGGCTCAGCCGCGCGACGACCCCTCGTCCGGGCCAGAAGACCAGGGCGGTGGCGACGGCGAGCACGCCGAACAGCACCAGAGCGGTGAGGGGATCCACCATGTCGGACGGACTCCGGACCCGGGAGGAATAGAATGAAATTTAGTCGAGCCTAAAAATAGTCGTTATTCGCCAAAACTCAAGGTCCGCTGGATATTCAGACCATCCGAGGCCCGTCGGAACCGGCCTCCGCCCGAACCCGGAGATGAAGCGTAATGACAGGAACATCTCTCGCCCCAGGCCAATACGGTCGCGCGGTCACCGCTCTGGCGTGCCTGCTCCTGGCGGCACCCGCCGGGGGTGCGGCGCAGGACCCCGCGTCGCCGACTCGGGGCGGCCGGGACCTGAGCCCGGAATACGATCCGAACTACCTGGGCACGTTCTCGATCATCGGACGGGATCCCGAGACGGGTGAGCTCGGGATGGGTGTGCAATCAAAGGCGTTCGGGGCGGGCAACCGCGCGATGCACGCGAAGGGCGGACTCGTCATCATCGCGCACCAGGCGGCCGCGAATCCCATGTACGGCGGGATCGGCATCGAGCTGCTCCAGACCGGGTATACGCCGCAGGAGGCGCTCGACATGATGGTCGCGAGCGACGAGGGTCGGGACCGTCGGCAGGTCGCGATCCTGGATATCGAGGGGCGCACGGCGGCCTGGACGGGGGAAGGGGCCAGCGACTGGAAGGGACACCGGTGCGGAGTCGACTTCTGCGCCCAGGGGAACATCATCGCCGGACCGGAGGTCATCGATGCGATGGCCGAGTCGTTCCAGCGCTCACGGGGCCCGCTCGCCGAACGCCTCATGGATGCCCTCGACGCCGCTCAGGCGGCGGGCGGGGACGTACGCGGCATGCAGTCCGGGGCGATTCTCGTCGTGCGGGAGCGCGCCGGGGGCGGGTACAGCGACCGCGTCGTCGACATTCGTGTCGACGACCACGATGAGCCGCTCGTCGAGATGCGTCGTGTGCTGAACGTCTATTTCTCGGGCCTGATGCTTCGCGATGCGAGCCGGCTGCGCGCTGACGGCGACCTCGTGGGGGCGCTGCAGACTGCGAGCGCGGCTCGCGACCGATCTCCCGCGAACGACAACGCGTGGGTCGCGCTCGGCGAGATCTACCTCGAAATGGGGCGCGAGGCCGATGCGTTCGTCGCCATCGAGCGTGCCGTCGAACTCAACCCGGGGCGCAAGTTCACGCTGCCGCGCGACGACGACTTCGAGAGCGTCCATGGCCACCCCGAGTTTCGTCGCATCGTGGGCGGAGGAGACTGAGACGTGACCTTCGTCGACTATCGCGACCACCTCGGCGCCCGCCACGACAAGCCCTTCAAGGCGACCCTGTTTCGCGGAGAACACCTGATGCTCGGCGTGAACTGCCTCGAGCCGGGGCAGGGACAACCCGTCCACACACACGAGACGCAGGACAAGTTCTACTTCGTCCTCGAGGGCGAGGGCACGTTTACCGTGGGCCCGGACCGAAGGACCTGTGGGGCCGGGGTTGCGATCTGTGCGCTTGCCGGGGTCGAGCATGGGGTGATGAACGAGACCCCCGACCGCCTCGTGTTCCTCATGACGATGGCGCCGCCGCCCGCGTAAACACCCGCCTTTCGCCGCCCGATCCGCGTTGTTGCGTAGAGCTACATAGCATTGTTATGATTCAAAATAGCAATGATAATATGGGGGTCGCAGTCACGGTCCCGTGGATCAGGAAATCGAGGTCGATATGGCGCGCGAGTCGCTCGGGGAGTTCGAACAACGTGTCCTGCTGGCGATGCTGCAGCTCGGGGGCACGGCGTATTCAGCGCCGATCGTGCTCGAGCTCGAGGAGCGAACGGAACGGCCCGTCGCTCCTGCGTCCGTCTATATCGCGCTGCGTCGCATGGAGCAGCGCGGGTTCGTGGAATCGGTTCTCGAGGAGCCCGAACGGAAAATCGGAGGTCGCGGGAAGCGGATGTTCACCGTGCAGCCGGCCGCGGTCGAGAAACTCCGGATCGCCCGGCGCGAGCTCGAACAGCTATGGAACGGGCTCGATCCCGTCTTTGCGGAATGAGCGCCCGGTACGGCGTGGCCGCGAGGATCGCGCGGGCGATCATCGCCCGAACGGTCTGGGAGTCGGACGCTCAGGATGCGCTCGCGAACCTGGACGAACTCTATCTGGAACGGGCGGCATCGCGCGGTCGGTTCGAGGCCGAGCTCTGGTACCTCGGTCAGTCCCTGAGCTTCGGGCCGCGGCTGTGGTTGGACCCCAGGGGTCGGCGCCGCGGCGCCGACCGTCGAGAACGGTCGCTCCTCGCGCAGTGGCTCGACGGCTTCCGTGCGGACGTGCGCTTCGCCTTGCGCGGATTCCGAAAGACGCCGGCGTTCACGTTCGCGGCAGTCTCGACGCTCGCCGTCGGCGTGGCCGCCACGACGTTGATCTACTCGGTGGTCGAGGGTGCCGTCCTGACCCCTCCGGCGTTTCCCGAGGCGGACGAGCTCGTATGGGTCTGGCCGTCCGGGGATCTGGCGCTCACACACGCGACGTACCTCGAGCTCGAACGGCAGATCGAATCGGCCGATCTAACCGCCTTCGCATCGCGATCCTTCGCCCTTCTGAGCGGCGAACGTCCCGACGAGATCGTCGGGGTCGCGGTAACGCCCGACCACTTCGCGGTCATGGGCCAACCCGCAGCGCTCGGGCGGGGCCTGGCGCCATCCGACGGCGACCCCGGACGAGGGCCGATCGCCCTGATCAGCCACGAGCTGTGGACCAGCCGGTTCGGCGGTGATCCGGAGGTGGTCGGGCGACAGATCGATCTCTATACCTCGGCGGTGATCCCGATGATCTCGGGTGCCTTCACCGGGACCCGACATACCGTCGTCGGCGTTCTGCCTCCCGCGTACCGCCCCTTCGGGGCGCGCGTCGACGTGGTCACGCCTCTCGTGGCAGACGCCGCGTCGAACTCGTTCTCCGAGATGGGCGAGTTGAGCGTGATCGGCCGGCTGCGTGACGGTGTCAGCGCCGGACAGCTCCGCGCTGAGCTGGTCGCCGCCGCGCGCACCGTCCCGCAGCTCGACTCGTCGCTCGAGACGATCGCGGCGGCCGAGGTGGTCGGGCTCCACGAGGCCCTGACAGGACAGTTCCGATCCGCCCTGCTCGTGACCCTCGGCGCGGTCGGCCTCGTGCTCCTCATCGCCTGCGCCAACGTCGCCAACCTCGTGTTGGTACGCGCCGAGAGTCGGCGAGGCGAGCTCGGGGTGCGGACCGCGCTCGGCGCGGCCCGTGCGCGAATCGGCAGACAGCTAGTGACGGAATCGGGCGTCCTCGCGGTGACTGCCACGGTCGTGGGCGTCGGAGCCGCCCTTCTGCTGCTTCCGCTCATCATACGCCTGCTGCCCCCTGATCTGGGGATTCCCGCCGAGGCGATCCGGGTGCGCGGGTCCATCCTCGCGGTTGCCGCCGGTGTGACCTCCATCACGCTTCTCGTTGCCGGAGTCCTGCCGGCCATGCGGGGTACGCACGGGCTCGCCGCGGGCGGGGAGCGCACTCGAGTCGGGTCCAGTCGGCGCGGGCGACGTGCGTACCACGCGTTTATCGTCGCGGAGTTGGCATTGGCTGCTGTTCTGGCATCAGGCGCGGGCCTGTTGATCAAGAGCTTCTCGCGCCTCGCGAACGTCGAGCCCGGCTTCTCCGCACAGAACGTTCTCACCGCCCGCATCGCTCCGTCGGCGGAGGAGTATGCCGACGCCGACGTTCGCCGGGCGCTCTTCGCCCGCGTGCTGGACGAGGTTCGCGCGTTGCCGGGAGTGGAGGCGGCGGGCGCGATCCACTTTCTTCCGGTCGCCGATGGCGGCCCGGGTCTGAACTTCCTCTTGGACCCGGCGGATCCCGAGAGTCGAGCGTCTACGGGGTACCGGGTGGTCACCCCCGGGTACTTCGAGGCTCTCGGGATTCAAGTCGCGGAAGGTCGCGACGTTCGAGACCTCGACGGAGAGTCCGGGCCCAGGGTGGGCCTCGTGAACCGGGCCCTCGCCGCCCGTCTCTGGCCGGGGGAGAGTGCCATCGGCAAGCGTCTGTACCGGACGGCCGGTCAGGAGTGGTTCACCGTCGTGGGCGTCACCGAGGACGTGCGTCAGTCGGCTCTCGGGGTGCCTGCGGCTCCCGAGGCATACGTTCCTCTCGCTCAAACGCAGTGGGCCAGCGCCATGACCGTGGTGCTGCGGGCGAATCGCCTGACCCCGGCGATCGGGCGCGAGGTCGAGCGGATCATCTGGGCGGTGGACCCGAGGGTGCCGATCACCCGCACGGCCTCGATGGAAGACGTGGTCAGCGACTCCGTCGCGACTCCTCGCTTCTATAGCACGCTGTTCGCGATGTTCGCCCTGCTGGCGCTCCTTCTGGGCTCAATCGGCGTATACGGCGTCGTATCGTTCGGCGTCCGGGAGCGGACGGACGAGATCGGTATTCGGCTGGCTCTCGGGGCGAGCGCTCCGGCGATTCTAGGCGCGGAGATCGGGCGTGCGGCGCGATTGTCGATCCTCGGGGTCGGTCTCGGCTTGATCGCCGCCGTGGGAGCGACGCGCCTTCTCGGCAGTCTCCTCTACGAGGTTTCCGTCTTTGATCCGCTGGTGTTCGCCGCGTCCGCGGCCGTGCTGGTGGGAGTCGCCCTGGCGTCCGCCTTCGGACCGGCCCGCAGGGCGAGCCGGGTTGACCCGCTCTCGTCAATTCGGGGGGAGTAGGGAAGGGCGACGACGGGCTCGCGCGGGCGGGATCGGGCCGCGCGGCGCGCGAGACGTCGGAAGGACATATTCCACGTCGAGCGCATCATCGGACCTTCACGGGGGAGGACGGAACAGGTGATCGTGTTCCTGAACGGCGAGTACCCGCATGCCGACCGCGCGGTAGTGTCCGTGAACGATCGGGCCTTCCTCTTCGCCGATGCGGTGTACGAGGCGATCCCCGTGTACCGGGGGACGATGTTCCTGGCCCACCGACACTTCGCACGGTTCCGTCGCGGGCTCGGCGAACTGCGGATCGACTTCGAACCCGAGTCACTCGGTGCCGTCGCACAGGAGCTGCTCGGACGGAACGGTCTGGGTGATGAGGAGTTTGCCGTGTTCTATGCCCAGGTCACCCGGGGTGTCGCTCCGCGTTCGCACGCGTTTCCGAAGGAGCGCGTTTCGCCGACCGTCTATGCCTTCGCGTCCCCGTTGGCGCGGGCGACGCACGAGCAATGGGACGCCGGGTACTCGGCAATCACCCTCCCCGACGAACGTTGGGCCCGAGCGGACATCAAGTGCACCGCGCTCCTCCCCAACGTGCTCGCCCAGCAGGCAGCCGTCGAAGCGGGAGTGACCGACGCGGCGTTCATCCGGGACGGGCGGGTTACGGAAGGAACTCACAACAACGTCTTCGCCGTCATCGACGGCGTGCTGGTCACCGCGCCGGCGAATCACGAGATCCTGCACGGTGTGACCAGGCAGTTCGTGCTCGATCTGGCCTCCGATCTGGAGATCCCGGTCGAGGAGCGTCCCCTCCTCGAGGCCGAGTTCAGGGCGGCGGACGAGATCTTCTTCTCCGGGACGACGACGGAGATCCGTCCCACCGTAACTCTGGACGGAGAACCGGTAGGGGACGGGTCGCCCGGGGCCGTGACCCGGCTGCTCTCCGAGGCGTACAGGCGCGCGGTCTCCCGCGCCACGCCCTGAGCCCGGGGTTGGCCCGGCTCTTGCCCCCAACCCCCCACCAGTACTGAACTTGAAACGGGAGCGGCGGATCGTGGCCGGCTAACCCGGTGGTTTGACCGGTCATCGGGAGTTTTGACCGGTACCATGCCCGGGGGTGCGATGTGGCCCCGGTTCCACAGACAGGGTGGGTGGCCGGTGGACAGGTGGATCGACTTCAATCGCCGGGGGAGCCGTGTGCGCAAGCTCGTGATCCTCGCGCGCGTGGTCACCCCGAAACGGGTCGTCAACTTCCTCCGGAACAAGCTCGAGTTTCGGGCGCGACGGACACGGCTCTCCAGCTATCCCCCGAAGGTCATCTTCGACCTCGCGAATCTGTGCAATCTCCGGTGTCCGCTCTGTGCCACCGGCGCCGGCATTCTGAAGCAGCGTCAGCGGTTCATGTCCTACGAGGTGTTCTCGAAAGCCTTCCCGCAGATGTCCGACCGGGTGTTGTTCGTGAACCTGTACAATTGGGGCGAGTCGTTCCTGAACCCGGCGATCTTCCCGATTATCGAGGACATCCACGCGACGGGCTGCCTCAGTCACGTGCACTCGAACATGAACCTGAAGCCCGAGGTCGTGGATCGGATCGCGGAATCGAACCTGACGACGCTCGTGATGTCGGTCGACGGCGCCGATGACGAGACGTACGGGGCCTACCGGAAGAAGGGCGACTTCGGCGTCGTGCTCGGCAACATCCGCCGCCTGATGCAGAAGCGACGGGAGGCCAGGAAGCGGTTCCCGGAGGTGATCTGGAAGTACATCGTCCACCGCCACAACGAGGACCACCTCGGGGCGGCGGAGGACCTCGCCCGTGACGCCGGGGTCGACAAGCTCCAGTTCACGCCGATCTGGGCCGACCTGCAGCCCGGGGTCGAGGACCCGCGGCGTGACGAGTGGGCGGAGGAGTGGCTCCCGAGAAAGCACACGGAATTCGCTTTCGAGACGAGACGGCTGCCCCTCTTCGACCATGCCTGCCCGTTCCTGTGGCAGGACCCCGTGATCAACTCGGACGGCAGCGTCGCCCCCTGCTGCTTCGTAAACGATGCGAAGCACAACTTCGGCGACCTGAACACCCATACGTTCGACGAGATCTGGAACAACGATCGGTACCGGTACTCGCGCAGCCTGTTCAACGAGACTGAATACGATGGTCCGCCGGTCGGGTCCGTCTGCGATGACTGCACGTTGTATCGGCAGGTCGAACGCCCGAAGGGACGGATGGACGAAACCATGGAGGGAGCGGCGTGAGCGAGAAGCCGACGGGCGGCGAGACTCCCGACCCGCCGGAGGCCGAAGAAACACAGGCCCCGCCCCGGAAACGGAGCCGCGTGCGTCGTTTCGTCGGTCTCGTCGCGCCGACGTTCATCGTCCTTCTGGGGCTCGAGGTCGCGCTCCGCATCGGTTCATGGGCGTGGCACGGCGGAAACGAGTACTACCTGTTCTACGGCATCCAGGGACTCGCCGGCCGTCTCGGGGTCAGCCCCTGGTCGGTCTATGACGGTAGCCATTTCAAGTTCCCGCCCAACTACACTCTCCAGAGCGCCGCGGGGCAGGGCGAGGAGACGGCGCGGACGAACTCGCTGGGGTTTCGCGGAGCCGACTTCGAGCCGGCGAAGGATCCTGACGTGTTTCGCGTCATCACCCTTGGCGGGTCGTCCACATTCGGTTTCCACAACGAGGACGACGAGACCTACCCGTACTTCTTGCAGGAACGCTTCGAGGCCGAAGCGGGTGGCGGCGGAGTGGAGGTGATCAACGCCGGATTCCCGTACTACACGACGGCGAGCATCCGATCGCTGCTCGAGGATGAGGTCATCGAGTACGAGCCGGATCTGGTCACGCTGTACACCGCGTACAACGACGCGTCGTGGCCGTTGCGACTGAGCCCCTTCCTGAAAGGACTGTTCTGGATCCAGCAGCACTCGTCCACCTGGCTGATCATCAAGGAGACGGTGTTCCCGGATATCCGCGTCTATCAGATGCAGAACCGGTTGCGGCGTCAGGCCCCGGGCGAGGGCGCGAACCTCGGTCGGATCGAGGCGGACGCGGATTCGATCGCCGCCCGGTATCGCCGGAACATCGAGGCGATCGCGGACCTCGTCGAGGAGCGGGGGGCCGAGCTCGTCGTGATCCGCCAGCCGATGACGACCGTATCGGTTAATCGCGGGATCGACTCTCTTTCGTTTGCAGAGGAGTATCGAGCGGTGCAGGCGAAGCTCGCAGGAGGAGCCCCTCCACACCCCTTCGAGCTGCGAATGATCTACCAGTGGAGACTACTCGAGGAACTCGACGAGCTCGCGGCGAACCGCGGACTGCGGGTCGTCGACAACGTCGCCCTGACCGATGCCGATCGAACTCAGCTCACGAGTCACGTTCACCTGTCGGGAATGGCCAACGAGTGGCTCGCCGAAGCGTTGCACGGAGTGATCGCACCGATCGCGTCGGGGGCCCCCGACGAGGGGGCGGGGGAGATGCCGGTGGCCGACGAGGTGTCGGCGGGGGAAGGGAACTGAACCTCCCCGGAGACCGCGCACCGCGGCCTCCGGGAGATCGTCTGCTACCTGCCCGTGACCGGCTCGAGCCGGACGACCGGGCTTTCGCCTCCACGCCGATCGTCGATCGCCAGATAGATGTAACCATCCGGGCCCTGGCGTACGTCGCGAATCCGTCCGAGACCCTGGACAAGGGTCTCCTCCGCCACCACCGACTGTCCGTCCATGGTCAGGCGCGCGAGCTGTTCGCCGGCCATGCCGCCCACCATGACGTTCCCACGCCATTCGGGGAACGCGTCTCCCGTGTAGACGAGCAGACCCGACGTCGCGATCGAGGGCACCCAGAAGTGGGTCGGGTGCTGCATTCCCTCGCGCATCGTCCCCTCGTGGATCGCCTCGCCGCTGCCGTAGTTCACGCCATATCCGACAACAGGCCAGCCGTAGTTCACGCCGGGAAGGAGGAGGTTGAGCTCATCGCCGCCCTGTGGCCCGTGCTCCGTCGCCCA
The DNA here is from genome assembly GCA_039587355.1 of Gemmatimonadota bacterium. GTDB lineage: Bacteria > Gemmatimonadota > Gemmatimonadetes > Palauibacterales > Palauibacteraceae > Palauibacter. Next base: position 17,740 of record JBDHIO010000046.1, read on the forward strand.
GATATCTCCGGTCTCGGGGTCGATCGCGAGACCCTGCTGATTGCGGTGGCCGTAGCTGAAGATCTCGGGTCGGGCGTTCGAGTCGTTCACGAACGGATTGTCCGCGGGGATCGACCCGTCGTCGTGGATGCGGCTCGTCGTGCCGTGGTGATTCGACAGATCCTGCGCCGGGTGGGCCTCGAGGTCGCCCCGTGGCGGCGCCTGACGATCACCGACCGTGATGTAGAGATAGCCTTCGGCGTCGAACGCGAGTCTCGACCCGTAATGGCCGCGTCCATCACTGACCGCCTCGAATACCTCTTCCATGTCGGTCAGGCGGTCGTTCTCGAAGCGAGCCCGGAACACGGCGGTCGTTCCGCGCTCGGCGTCGGGCTTCGGCTTGGAGTAGCTGACGTACAGCAGACGGTTCGACGCAAAATCGGGGTGCGGCACGACGTCGAGAAGGCCACCCTGACCCATCGCGACGACCTCGGGTACGCCGGCGACCGGAGCCTCGAGCAGTTCGCCGTCTCGTACGATGCGAAGCGTCCCGCCCCGCTCCGTAACGAGCATGTCGCCACCCGGGAGAAAGGCGATCGACCACGGATTCTCTAGCCCCTCCACAACCGGGACGACCCGATAGTCGTGGTAGGCGGAACGCATGACTTCCTGCGCGTTTGCCGGCGCCGCGAGGGAGGCGCTGAGGGCGATTGTGGAAACTGCGAGCGAGGTGCGAACCATCTTGAGTCTCCTGGGAGCCGCCCGGTCCTGGCAGGCGGGTATCGTTCACGGCTGAACGCGAAAGCTGAATCCGCTTCAGCCGTGTCGCAAGCGAGTCGTTTTCGGTACGAAGGCGAGTGATTCGGCGGTCGTCGTCCCCTGGCAGGCTAGCAGGCTTTCCGCGGGTCGTCTCGCCGGCGTGTCGTGACCGCCCCATGTTCTCCTGCCCCCAGGTACCAGGAGGACCCATGAAGATCTGCCGCGCTCTGCTGCCCGCTGCGTTGGCCACCCTGCTCTCATCGCCGGTTGGCGCACAGACTCTCGTGACTCCGCCCGCGATGCGAGCCTCCGGCTTCGCCGCATCGGTGGCCATCGCGGACGGCGCCGTCGTCGTGGGTCGAACCGGATCCGAGATCCGAATGGCCACCTATCCGCGGCCGGGCCGATACGGACTGGCGGCAGAAGGAGAATGGAGCGTGACCGCCGCTCTCGCCCCTTCCTCGGGGACCGTGGGTGATCAATTCGGCCGCTCGCTGGCATTCGAACGGGAGATGGTGGTGATCGGTGCGCCCGGGACTCGCGATGCGGCCGGAGTCGCTTACGTGTATCGCCGAACCGGTACGGACTGGCTCGAGGTCGCCAGGCTCGACCCGCGCGAGATCGGGAACGCCGGAGCGGGATCGTCGGTGTTGTTCCTGGGGAGCCAGATCGCGGTCGGGGCCCCCGGAGGGCTGAGGGACCTCACCGCCCTCGGTCAGCCCGCTCCTCCCCAGCCGGGGGCCGTTCACGTGTTCGAGCCTTCCGGAGACGACTGGACGCCCGCGCAGCGCCTGACCGCGCCGGACGGCGATGGGCGGGATCGCTTCGGGGCGTCGATGGCGGTCGTGGAGGGAGATCTCTTCGTCGGCGCCCCGGGCGCGGACGCGGGGCGAGGCGCGGTATACCGTTTCCGAAGGTCGGGGACTTCCTGGGAACTCGTCGGTGCGATGGGGATTCCCGACGCGCCCGCATCCGGTTTCGGGACCGCGCTCGCTGTTCACGACGGCCAGCTGCTGGTGGGGGCTCCGGGGTTCGGCGGCACGGGCGGGGTCGCCGTGTACGGCCCGTCCGACGAAATGCCCTCCCGGATCCTGTCGCCGCCCGACGATCCGGGTCGAGCCGCCTTCGGGACCGCGCTCGCGTCGGACGGGCGCACGGTGGCCGTCGGGGCACCCGTCGCCGATGGCACAGTTGGCGCCGTCTATCTCATGAGTGGCCCGGACCTCGAGGACGTTCAGACCGTACCGGGGGGGTTCGGTCCCGGTGCGATGTTCGGGACGAGCGTCGCGGTGGCGGATGATGTGGCGGCGGTCGGCGCGGCCCAGGCCGACCTCAGGCTGGGTGCCGCCGGCATCCTGACGCGATCGGCCGATGGCACGTGGGCGGTGGGGCCCTCGCTCCACGACCCGGGCCGCAACGCGGTCGCGGCGATCACCGGTGGGGAGGTGGAGTGCGAAGATGGAGTCGCCGGCGACTTCCCCTGTGGCGACGTGGATCTCGTGGCGTTCATTCCGCTCGACGACCTGGGGGCCGGACCGGCCTCGATCGCCAACGACATCTGGGGCTGGACCGATCCGGCGACGGGACGCGAGTACGTGTTGATGGGCAAGTCGAACGGCACGTCCTTCGTGGACATCACCGACCCGACGAGTCCGATCGTCCTCGGGCATCTCCCGCTTCACGAGGGTGCCCAGGAGAACCTCTGGCGGGACGTGAAGACGTACCGGAATCACGCCTTCATCGTCGCGGACGGCGCCGGCGCCCACGGGATCCAGATCTTCGATCTCACCCGGCTTCGCGATGTCACGAATCCACCGCTGACTTTCGAGGAGACCGGGCATTACGACGGGGTCTTCAGCTCGCACAACATCGTGATCAACGAGGAGTCGGGGTTCGCGTACGCGGTCGGGAACAGCGGCGGCGGACCATGCGGCGGTGGTCTTCACATGATCGACATCCGCGACCCACGCAGCCCTCAGTTCGCCGGGTGCTACAACGATCCCGACCTCGGAGGCTTCGGCGGCGCGGGGTACACTCACGACGCTCAATGCGTGACCTACTCCGGGCCGGACGAAGACTACGCGGGTCGGGAGATCTGCTTTCACTCGTCGATCGCGGCGCTGGGGATCTCCGACGTGACGGACAAGGCGAGCCCCGTTCCTGTCGCCAGCGCGGACTATCCGGGAGTTGTCGCGGCCCACCAGGGGTGGCTCAGCGAGGACCAGCGCTACTTCTTCATGGGAGACGAGCTCGACGAGGAGTCGGGCACCGTCTCGAACACCCGCACTCTCGTATGGGACGTCGCGGAACTGGACGACCCCGTGCTGGTCGCGCAGTACTTCGCCGACACGCGTGCGATCGATCACAACATGTATGTGCAGGGCGACTATCTGTACCAGTCGAACCTGATGAGCGGCTTGCGGATTCTCGACATCAGTGACCCGGAGAACCCGGTCGAAGTCGCGTTCTTCGACACGGTGCCGGACGATGACGATGCGACGGCGTTCGGCGGGAGCTGGAGCAACTACCCCTACTTTCCGGAAGAAGCGCGAGCGAGCGCTGGTACCGTAGATCATGGACAAACAGGAGATTCGCATGCGGGTTCGCGTGGGTCTGGTCGGAGCGTTGTCGATCGTGGCGGCGGCCGCCTCACCGCTGATTGCGCAGGACGTCCGGCTCACGGCCGACGACTACGCCCGGGCTGAGCGGCAGCTCTCGCCATCGACGAGCCCTCTCATCCTCGGTGGCGCGGTCTCACCCACCTGGATGGAAGACGGCAGGTTCTGGTACCGGAATCGGTTTGCCCAGGGCGAAGAGATCCTCGTCGTCGATCCGCGTACCGGGTCCCGCGACCGGGCGTTCGACCACCAGCTCATGGCCGTCGGTCTTCGAGACGCCACGGGAACGCCTCAATCGGCCTTCGCCCTCCCGAGCCGCGGCTTCGTCTTCGATGGGTCGGTCGCGACATTCCGCGTGGACTCCCGGGAGTACGACTGTGCGATCTCTTCCTACTCCTGCAGCGCCGTCACGTCGACCGGTCCGACCGCGGGATCGACCGACGTCGTTTCTCCGGATGGCTCGCGCGCCGCGTTCATCCGCGACCACGACCTCTGGGTCCGCGATCTTGCGACGGGTGACGAGACGCGACTCACATCCGATGGCGAGGACGACTTCGGGTACGCGACGAACAACGCGGGCTGGGTTCGGAGCGATCGCCCGGTTCTGAAGTGGTCCCCGGACTCGCGCAGGATCGCGACGTTTCGACACGACGGCCGCGGGGTCGGGATGATGTACCAGGTAAGCACCCGCGTCGGGCACCCCGAGCTCGAGGCGTGGAAGTATCCACTGCCCGGCGACTCCCTGATCTTCAGAATCGAGCGGGTCGTGATCGATGTCGACGCTCCGGCCGATCGTCGCGTGGTCCGCTTCGACATGCCGCCGGACCAGCACCGTTCCACCGTCTGCGATCACATCTACTGCGGGGGTACGTTCGCGGACGTCGAATGGAGCGCCGATGGGTCCCGGGTGGCGTTCGTGTCGAGCTCGCGCGACCACAAGCGTGCCGCGGCTCGGATCGCCAACGCCTCGACCGGTGCGGTCTCCGACCTCTTCGAGGAGGTGGAGGAGACGTTCTTCGAATCTGGCGGCAACTGGCGCTTCCTTTCCGAGCGCGACCAGATCCTCTGGCGATCGCAGCGCGACGGTTGGGCCCACCTGTACCTGTACGATGCCGTAAACGGGGATCTGATTCGGCAGGTGACGAGCGGCGAGTGGAACGTCCACCGCGTGCGCGACGTGGACGAGGCGAGCGGGACGGTCACGTTCGTCGGCAACCACCGCGAGCACGGCGACCCGTACTTCCAATACCTGTACCGGGTCGGGCTCGACGGTGGAGATGTCGAGCTCCTCACGCCCGGCGAGGCGAACCACGTCGTCTCCGTATCTCCCGATGGGCGTTTCCTGGTCGACAGCTATTCCACACCGACCGAACCGCCGGTCTCGGTCCTTCGGGATGCCGAGGGCGAACTGCTGCAGACGCTCGAGACGGCGGATATCTCCCGGCTCGTCGCTTCGGGCTGGCAGGCGCCGACCCCGTTCGTGGTGAAGGCGCGGGACGGGGAGACGGACATTCACGGGCTGATGTTCCGCCCCTCGGACTTTGACGAGACGCGGCGGTATCCCGTAATCAACTACCTGTATCCCGGACCCCAATCGGGGAGTGTCGGGAGCCGGAGCTTCCGTTCCTCCCACCGCGACCTGCAATCCCTGGCCGAGCTCGGTTTCGTCGTGATCGAGCTCGACGCGATGGGGACGCCGATGCGGTCGAAGGCGTTCCACGACGCGTACTACGGGAACATGGGGGACAACGGACTTCCGGATCAGATCGCCGGGATCAGGCAGCTCGCCGAGCGGTACCCGTGGATCGACACCGACCGCGTGGGGATCTACGGGCATTCCGGCGGGGGGTTCGCGTCGACAGCCGGAATCCTGCGGTATCCGGACTTCTACAAGGTCGCGGTTTCGCAGGCCGGGAACCACGACAACCGCAACTACGAAGACGACTGGGGCGAGAAGTGGCAGGGCCTGCTCGGGACCAACGCGGACGGGACGACGACGTACGACAACCAGGCGAATCAGCTGCTCGCCGGAAACCTGAAGGGGAAGCTGCTGATCGCCCACGGGACGATGGATTCGAACGTTCCGGCCTCGAACACCATGCTCGTCGTGGACGCGCTGATCTCCGCCAACAAGGACTTCGATCTGCTGCTTCTACCGAACCGGGGCCACGGATTCGGGAACGAGCCGTACATGATGCGCCGCCGATGGGATTACTTCGTGCGCCACCTGCTCGGAGCGGAGCCGCCCGCAGAGTACGAGTTCGGAAGGCTCCGACCGCTCGTGCCGTAGCCTCGGCGCGCGCCCCGGGGCCCGCTCGTGCCGCGGGTCAGGTGGACCCGGGCGGGACGGCGAGCCTCTCCAGCCCGGTCGCGTCGAGGATCCGACTCGCGATCTCTTCGACGGACACGCGGGTGGTGTCCAGATACGGGATTCCGAGGCGGCGGAACAGGGCTTCGCCCTGCCGGATCTCGAACCCGACCTGCTGCGACGAGGCATACTGGCTGTCTGGTCGACGCTCGCGCCGGATGGCCTCGAGCCGCTGCGGCTCGATCGTGAGCCCGAAGAGCTTCTGGCGGTGTGTCGGAAGCGTGGGGATCAGCCCCCGGCTCTCGAATTCGTCCTCGGTCAGCGGGAAGTTGGCGGCGAAGACCCCGTATTGCAGGGCGAGGTAGAGGCAGGTAGGGGTCTTCCCGGAGCGCGACACCCCGACCAGGATGACGTCCGCCTGCTCGTACCCCTGGAGGTTCGTCCCGTCGTCGTGCGTGAGCGCGAAGTTGACCGCGTCGATCCGCCGGTCGTACAGGCGGCTGTCACCCATGCCGTGAGATCGTCCCGTCGCATGAGCGGAGGGAACGCCCAGCTCGCGCTCCAGGGGCCCCAGAAACGAATCGAAGAAGTCGAGGAACACGCCCTCGCATTCGCGTACGACATTCCGGATGGCCGTCGTCACGAGCGTGCTAAAGACGATAGGCGGGTTCCCATCGGCCTCCGCTGTGAGGTTGATCATGCGAACCGTCTGGCGCGCCTTGTCGGCGGTGGAGACGAACGGTACGGTGACCTTCTTGAAAGCCACGCCATCGAACTGGGTCAGCAGGCTGTGCCCCAGTGTCTCGGCAGTCACGCCGGAGTGGTCGGAGACGAAGAAGACGGTGCGTTGGCTCATCGGGATTGATTGTCCGCTCCGGCTCGGACGGTAGCAAGGGAAGCCTCGTGAACCCGAACATCGTCGCGCTCGAAACCGTGGGTCTCGGAGACCTCGACCTGGTCGGTGGAAAGAACGCTTCCCTCGGCGAGATGATCTCCGGTCTCGCCGAAGCCGGCGTCGACGTTCCCGGCGGATTCGCCATCACGGCCGAGGCGTACCGCCTGTTCATGTCGGGCGAGATCGGTGAACGGGTCTACGCGCTTCTCGACGATCTGGACGTCGGGGACATTGCTCGTCTTGCCGAGGCGGGGGGGCGGATCCGCAGCTGGATCAAGGAGACGCCGCTGGCGGACGAACTCCGGTCCGAGATCGCGGAGTGGTACCACGAGCTCGCGGACGATGACGGCGAGGACGTCGCGGTCGCCGTCCGATCGTCGGCTACGGCGGAGGACCTTCCCGAGGCATCGTTCGCTGGCCAGCAGGAGACCTTCCTCAACGTCCGCGGGATCGATGCCGTCCTGGCCGCCGTTCACGACGTATTCGCATCCCTCTTCACCGACCGGGCGATCTCGTATCGCGTGCACCACGGGTTCGAGCACCGGGATGTCGCCCTGTCGGTCGGCGTCCAGCGCATGGCGCGCGCCGACCTCGGCGCGAGCGGGGTGCTGTTCACGCTCGATACCGAGACGGGATTCCGGGACGTCGTGTTCATCACGAGCACGTACGGTCTCGGTGAGCTCGTCGTGCAGGGGGCCGTGAATCCGGACGAATTCTACGTCTACAAACCGGCACTGGAGAGTGGCAAGAAGGCGATCCTGCGTCGCAGTCTCGGCGGCAAGGCGATGAAGATGATCTATGCCGATCCGGCCGAGGGGACCTCGGGCTCCGGTGTCGAAACGGTCGATGTGCCGGCCGAGGAGCGGGGAAGGTTCTCGCTGACCGATGTCGAGGTCGAAGAGCTGGCCCGACAGGCGGTGGCGATCGAACGCCACTATGGCGCGCCCATGGACATCGAGTGGGCTCGGGAAGGCCAGGATGGGCCCATCCGGATTCTCCAGGCGAGACCCGAGACGGTACAGAGCCGGACGGGCGGGGCGATCGAGCGCTTCACTCTCAAGACGAGGGGCCGGGTTCTCTCCGAGGGGCGGAGCATCGGCCACCGGATCGGGAGCGGTCGCGCGAAACTGATCGCCTCGGTGAACGACATCGGCCGTTTTCAGCCCGGTGACGTTCTCGTGACAGACATGACGGATCCGGACTGGGAGCCCGTGATGAAGCAGGCTTCGGCCATCGTCACGAATCGGGGCGGCCGGACCTGCCACGCAGCGATCATCGCGCGCGAGCTGGGAATCGCCGCGGTCGTCGGGTGCGGGGATGCGCTGGAGTCGATCCCGGACGGGGCCGAGGTCACGGTTTCCTGCGCCGAGGGTGATGTCGGGTACGTCTACGACGGCGCGATGGACTTCGAGGAGCGGACGATCGAGGTCGGTTCGCTCCCCGAGATCCCCGTGAAGATCATGCTGAACGTCGGGAATCCCGATCGGGCCTTCGATTTCGCGGGAATCCCCAACAGCGGCGTCGGTCTTGCCCGGCTCGAGTTCATCATCAACCGTATGATCGGCGTCCACCCACAGGCCTTGCTGGAGTTCGACCACCTGCCGCGTGATCTCCAGGAGCAAATCCGGCGACAGATCGCGGGGTACTCCGACCCGATCGAGTTCTACGTCGAGAAGCTGACCGAGGGAATCTCGACGATTGCCGCCGCGTTCGCGCCGGAGCCCGTGATCGTCCGGCTTTCGGACTTCAAATCGAACGAGTACGCCAATCTGATCGGCGGAGTCCGTTACGAGCCGCACGAAGAGAATCCGATGCTCGGCTTCAGGGGCGCCTCCCGCTACGTCTCCGAGAGCTTTCGCCCCGCCTTCGAGCTCGAGTGTCGCGCGCTGCGGCGCGTCCGAGAGGACATGGGACTCGAGAACGTGTGGGTGATGGTGCCGTTCGTTCGTACGGTGGGCGAGGCGAAAGCGGTCGTGGATCTCCTCGCGGAGAACGGCCTCGAGCGGGGAGACGACGGTGTCCCGCTCATCATGATGTGCGAGCTGCCGTCGAATGCCGTGCTTGCGGACCAGTTCCTGGAGCACTTCGACGGCATGTCGATCGGTTCGAACGACATGACGCAATTGACCCTGGGGCTCGATCGCGACTCGGGGGTCATCGCGGACATCTTCGACGAGCGGGACGATGCGGTGAAGACCATGCTGTCGCTGGCGATCCGGGCCTGCACGAACGCGGGCAAATACATCGGGATCTGTGGTCAGGGACCTTCGGACCACCCCGACCTTGCACGGTGGCTCGTGGATGAAGGGATCGAGAGCATGTCCCTGAATCCGGACACGGCCCTGGAGACCTGGCTATTCCTGGCGGGCCAGTCGGTCTGACCCGCCAGGCAGGGGTCAGCCGCCGCTGTCCGTCGCTGCGGAGGCCGGGAAGATGTCCTTCCACGCGGCCATGAACCGCTTCATCTCTTCTTCGGTGCCAATCGAGACCCTGAGGTGCTCGAGCATCGGCGGGAACGGCCGGCCCACAAGGACCCCCCGATCGCGGAACGCGCTCCGCACTTCCTGAACCGGACGCCCCGTCTTCACCATGAAGAAGTTGCACTCGGACGGCAGGCACTCGTACCCCATCGACTCGAGCTCCGAGACGGTCTGCTTTCGGAGGTCCAGCGTGATCTTCCGGACCCAGGCCTCGTTCTCGTTGTCCTGCAGCGCGGCCACGCCGCCCCATTTCACCAGCGCATTCACGCTGCCGGTGCTGTAGGGACGCATCCGCTGGATCATGTCCGCCGGCGCAATCCCGTACCCCAGACGCATGCCGGCCATTCCGTAGATCTTCGAGAACGTGCGCGCGACGATCACGTTTCTTCCCTCGAGGACGTAGGGGACCGACGTCTCGTATCGCGGGTCCTCGATGAAGTGATGGTACGCTTCGTCGATCAGGACCGGGATGTCCTCCGGGATGCCGTCGAGCAACCGCTGGACGTCGCTCGCCGGGACGATCATCCCGGTCGGGTTGTTCGGGTTGCAGAGGTAGACCAGGCCCACGTCGCGGTAGTTCCGGCGCGTCGTCTCGATCATCAGATCGATGTTCTGACTGTAGTCGTCGTTCAACGGCAGCTCGATGACATCGGCATCGATGTTCGTGGCCGTGCCGTAGACACTTCGGTAGGTCGGTGTCACGCCGATGACCTTCTTGTCGTGCCCGAGAAACGCGTGCCCCACGACCTCGAGGGTCTCGCCCGATCCCGCGCCGAGCAGGATGTTTCGGGGCTCGACACCGTGGTGCTCGGCGATCATCTCCTGAATGTCCCCGTCCGGGTACCCGTAGCGATTGGAGTACTTCCAGGCCGAGTTCATGGCCTCGAGCATCTTCTCCGACGGGCCGTACGGATTCTCGTTCGACGACAGCTTGGCGAACGCGTCGTACTCATTCGCCTGTTGCCCGAGTCGGCTCCGGACCAGCTCATCGCCCGAGGGCTGACCGAACACCCCGCTCGGCCTGAGCCCTGCGTAGCCGAGCGCGGCTGCCGCTCCGCCCATGAACCGTCGTCGTGAGAGCTGCACGGACATGATCCCCTCCTGATTCTCGTGGGCGGCACTGCGCGATACCGGCCGGGACGGCCTCGTCGCCACGTGAAACTGTGGGCTAGATGCGGAGATCGCGCAATCGGACCACGGGGGCGTGGGGCCCCGGATCAGCTGCCGGTGCGGTCCAGGACGAGGAGCAGGCGTGCCGGGATCTCACCGCGCCCGTCACCGAAATCGTGCGTGAAGCCGGCGACGAGCCGGAACGCGACCTGTTCACCCTGGAGGAATACCTCGCCGTCCCCGGTGCCGCCGTCCGTGGTGACCTCGAGCTTCGTTCCGGAGATCACCAGGCTGCCCGGGATCACGTTCGGTGAAGACTCCGGCGGCAGGACGCCGAGTAGAAAGTTCCCCGAGGCGTCCAGCGTCATGTCGATCTCGTACCCGAGGTCGATCAGGTCGACGTTGTTCCGCTTGGGGGCCGCGATCTCGACGAACCGTGCCTGGCTCGCCACCCAATCGCCCTCGAGCTCATGGGGTTCCACCGACTGCAGCGACTGGCACCCGAGGGTCAGTCCGGCGATCGCGATCGCCGCGATTTGTATCCTGAGCATCTCGACTCCCTCGTGCCGTGGATTCCACTCGACGAGGCGAAGCTACGGGACTGTGCGCCTCGCTTCAACGGCCGCCCGGTTCCCTTGCGGCCGTGTGCGGGGGCTGGTTAGTTGGCTCCGTTGCTTCCACTTCGATCGATTCGAGTTACCAGAGCACGGATTCGACAGAGGAGAGTCGCGGCATGTCGCACCCGGCCGGAAAGCGCCACCCGATCGAGACGTCGCGTCGGGCCACAGGCAGCGCGCTGCTCGTCCTCGCCATGCTGGCGGGCACGGCGGGAGTCGCGCGGGCCCAGGTCGCGTTCGGGTTGAACGTCGGACCTTCGCTCACGCACGTGTCCGGGAGCCTGATGGAGGAGGGGCACCTTACCGCCGGAATCTACCTGGGCGCCCTGATCGACTTGCAGATCAACCGGCGCTGGGCTCTCGAGACCGGCGTCAACTCGGTGCAGAAGGGGATCTTCAGTGCGAAGGTCGCCGGCGAGGACGGCGTCTGGGACCTGAAAACGAACTACGTCCAGATTCCGCTTCGCCTCAAGTATCTGATCTACTTTGCTGATGATCGGTGGGTGTTCGCGCCCTTTGGCGGGGTCTCCGCGAGTCTGAGCGGCAGCTGCGAAATCAGGGCGGCCGGGTTTCCGGCGTTCGACGACACGTGCGATTCCACGACGCCCGCGGGCCCCGTGGAGAAGCACGACATCCTCTTCTCCGTCGGGTTCGCGATGGACCGCGTGTTCGGCACCTCGGCCTTCGGCTTCGACTTCCGGTATTCGCGAGGTACGCGGAACGTCTTCCCGGAGCCGGCGAAGGAGGGCCTCACCTCGTACAACTCGACGTTCGACATGAAGGTCCGCCTGATCTTCCCCCACTTCGGAGGGTCGTGATGCCCGCACGGCGCATGCTGGAGCTCACCTTCCGGTCAGCGGTCTGCCTGTTTCTCGTCGGGTTGGCGGGGACGGGGCCTCTCGAGGCCCAGGAGCGGGAGTTTCCCGACCGTGGCAACCGCGGATTCCACTACGCGATTCACCCGGCGTTCTGGGCCGCGAACGCGGTGCACGACACGGTCCTCGAGGCGGGCTTTCAGGGAAGCATCGAGGCCGGCAAGGGAAGGTGGAAGGGGATCGGCACCTTCCAGGCGTCGAGCATGAACGGCAACTCCCTGATCGAGGGACCGGATCTCCCCGACGACACGTTCGGTGACTACAAGTTCAAGTTCACGATGGCGGAGTTGTTCGCCGCCGTGGAGTTCGGGTCTTTCGAGACGGCGCAGGCTCTCGAGTTCCTCCTCGGCATGCGCTACGTGCGGCACAGCCTCGACGTCGCTCCGGGGCCCGGGACGTTCGTCGCCCGGGAGAACTGG
>JBDHIO010000014.1:0-67197 GCA_039587355.1 Gemmatimonadota bacterium
GAACCTGCTTCTGACGCGAAAAGTGCACGAGCTGCATCGGGAGATGCCCTGCCTCGTCGCGATCGATCCCGATCACGGCGTGACGCCCGAGCAGGTGCACGAGTCCGCGGCGCAGGTCCTGTTCGGGTCGGGCATCGACTTCGAGCGGTGGGCCCATGCGCTGCGGCAAGATCGCGTGGCCACCGAGCCGTGGACGTTGACCGGAGCGGACGGCGGGCGGATCGGCACGTTGCCCGTGCTCGCCGATCCCTCAGTGGGAGTCCTCGCGTTGGTGCTCGGACGCGGCAAACGAGTCGAGCCCGTGAACGACCACACCGAACTCCGATCGGGCGACACCATCTGGTTCGCCATCCACGAGGACTCGATGGACGCGGTCGCGGCGGGCCTTCAGAACGCCGGATGGACCCGGAAGAACCCGGCGCCGGCCGAAGCCGGGGAGTCCGCAGCGGAGGCGCCCGAGGCCTGAACGCGAAAAGCCCGGTGCTGTCGGCACCGGGCTTCCGTAGAGGCGGGCGAAAGTGACCAGGTCGTGCGGTTCGTGTGGTCGGTTTGGCCACCCCGCCCATGATTTGGCGGCCCCGAAGTTCCCTGCGGAAGACGCTCGACCGAAGACCGAGGAGACCGAGGACCCTCCGAGACCACCGTATTCCGACCCTTTGATGCCGGGAGTGGAGCGAGGGTTGCACCCGGCTTCGTCCGTCGCCGCGGGGCCTTCGTCACGGGCGGGTAAACCGCAGCAGGCGCCCTGTCCCCCGCGGGGGCGGGTCGCCAGATTCCCGCCCATGAAAATGCATACGGCACGCCGAACCCACGGGTATTCCGAGTCCGTCATCCGGATGATGACGCGCCTCGCGAACGAGCACGACGCGATCAACCTTTCCCAGGGCTTCCCGAACTTCGCCTGCCCCGACACCCTCAAGATCGCGGCGGCCCGCGCCATCTACGATGACGTGAACCAGTACGCCGTCACGTGGGGGGCGAAGCGCTATCGCGACGCGCTGGCCGAGAAGTACGGCGAATGGTACGGCATGGATGTCGACCCCGATGCAAACGTCACGATCACGTGCGGCGCGACCGAGGCATGCGTCGCCGTCCTCATGGCCATCGTCGATCCCGGTGATGAAGTGATCGTGCTGGAACCGTTCTACGAGAACTACGGCCCCGACACCGTGTTGTGTTCGGCGACGCCCGTGTTCGTGCGGCTCGCGGACGACTGGACGATCGACTTCGACGCCCTCCGCGCGGCCTTCAGCGCGAAGACCCGCGCGATCGTGGTGAACACCCCGAACAACCCGACGGGCCGCGTCTTCTCGCGGGAAGAACTCGAGGGGATCGCCGCCCTCTGCCAGGAATTCGACGCCTACGCCGTCACCGACGAGGTGTACGAGCACATCACCTTCGACGGTGCCGAGCACATCCCCATGGCGACGCTGCCCGGGATGAAGGACCGGACCATCACCATCAGCAGCGCTTCGAAGACCTTCGCCGTCACCGGCTGGAGGCTCGGGACCATCATTGCCCACCCCGAAGTGTCCGACGCCATCAGGAAAGTTCACGACTTTCTCACCGTCGGCGCGGCTGCCCCGCTCCAGGAAGGCGTCGCCGCCGGGCTCGAGATGATGCCCGACTCGTACTACGAGGGCCTGAGCGACCTCTACCTGAGCAAGCGCGAGCTGTTCTATCCCGCCCTGGTCGAGGCCGGCTTCAAGTGCGCACCGCCAACCGGCGCCTACTACATCCTCGCCGACTTCCGCGAGTTGTCCGATCTGCCCGACGACGAGTTCGCCCTCTGGCTCACGAAGGAGATCGGCATCACGCCCGTGCCCGGGTCGAGCTTCTTCAACGACCCGGCGGACGGACGGCACCTCGTGCGGTGGGCCTTCTGCAAGACCGAAGAGCTGCTCGAACAGGCCGTGGACCGGCTGCTCACCGTCCGGGCCCGCGTCTGATGTCGGACCAGACCCCGGACCCGGTATCCGCGCCGCGCCCCACGCTCGCGGAACGCCTGGAACACCGCGTTCGAATCAAACTCCCGACCCGGCACAGCCCCGGGCTCGAGAAGATCGTGGCACGCGTGAACGAGCGGGACGACCTCTACGCCCTCTGGACGGCCGCGAACGTCATCGCCGTCGACCGGCTGCAGATGTCCGACCACGGCCCCGTCCACATGCAGATCGTCGCGAACTCCGCCCTTCGGATCCTGCGATTGCTCGTCGCCGGCAATGTTCTCCCGGCCGTCGTCACCGACTATGGCCTGGATCCGAAGGACGCGGAGGTCGTCGTCGTGCTCGGAGCCCTGCTCCACGATATCGGCATGTCGATCCACCGCGAGGGACACGAGGACTTCTCGCTGTTCATCGCGTTGCCCATCATCGACGAGCTTCTCGAGGGCGTCTACGAGGGGCCCGCCGCCACGATCATCCGGTCCGAGATCCTGCATGCGATCATCTCGCACCGATCCGGCGGGCGCCCGCTCACCCTCGAAGGCGGCGTCCTGAGGGTCGCCGACGCGCTGGACATGGAGCAGGGCCGCTCGAGAATCCCGTTCAAGGCCGGCTCGACCAGCATCCACTCGGTGTCGGCGGCCGCGATCGAGGCCGTGAACATCAGCGCGGGAGAGACCCACCCCGTCCGTATCTCGGTGGAGATGAGCAACTCAGCCGGCGTGTACCAGGTCGATGAGCTTCTCGGCCGGAAACTCAGGGGCTCGGGACTCGAGCAGCACGTCATGGTCGAGGCGGTCATCGAGGGCGAGACCGAGAAACGGCTCGTTCAACGCTTCCGTCTGTAGCGCTCGCCAAGGCAGCCGGAAACGCGGAACCAACCATTTGTCGAGCAGTACTGTCATAAACCCAGAGGCGAAACCGCGGTGCGGCTCGTCTCGTAAGTTGGACAAAGACGCGAACCCTCAATCGAGCGAGACAGGACGTTGGCCAAGCTGATCCGAGTCGCCGCCGTAGCGTTCCTCGCCTGGGCAATCACGACATTTGCCTGGGCCGCCATCTCTCACGTCACTGGAGTGACCGGCCCGGCCGAGGCCAGCGGTGAGTCGCTGGACTTCGTCGCCAGCGCCGTCACCTTCGTTGACCCACCCGGCGTCCTCGGAGCGCCTCAGCGGTTCGCCGCCCAGCAGATTCGCCAGGCCGCCGACGCCGTCGAGCGCATCCACCACGGTCCGGAGCGGTTCGCCGCACGGCTCATGGACGAGCTGGGGCACCGGCACAAGCACGGCCGCCGCGGCCATCGTGACCGGTACGAGGTCCGACTCTCGCGGGACATCGGCCAGCACACCGCCGAAGCCGTCGAGCGTGCGCTTCAGGCCAGCGGCTTCGCCATTCCGATCGACGAGCTCGACCGGTCTCGCGCCCGTGCCGAGGCCCGCGCCGTGATCGAGCTGAACCGTCATCGTCAGCAGGCCGATCAGAGCCGTCGCCGGATCGAGATCCGACGCGAGCTCAACGATCATCAGCGCGAGCGGATTCAG
Source organism: Gemmatimonadota bacterium (assembly GCA_039587355.1). GTDB lineage: Bacteria > Gemmatimonadota > Gemmatimonadetes > Palauibacterales > Palauibacteraceae > Palauibacter. Next base: position 3,485 of record JBDHIO010000014.1, read on the forward strand.
CGCGAGATCGAGCGCGTCACCGAGCGGCTCGAGCGGTTGAACGCCGAAGAGAACGGCGAGTGGCGCAAGGAGCTCGGCAAGAAGCTCCGCGATATCCTCAAGGATCTCGAGCACGAACTCGGCAATGTCCGTGTGATCAACCTGGACAACCTCGAGGAGCTGCAGGAGATGGAGTTCGAGCTCAGCGAGGGTCTACAGGACCTGCACCTCGAGGTCAAGGACCTGAACGGCGACGAGTCGGCGGTCTTCGACGAGGTGGTCCGGATCCACGTGCGGGACAACCGCTGATCGAACGGTCTACCTGATCGACAAAAGGGGCGCTCTTCGGGGCGCCCCTTTTTTTGTGCCCTGCCGTTGTGGGGGTAGACGCGCTCCGGGGCCGTACACTTCCGTTCTCGCATGCGCCGGCGCAGCCGGCGACGTAAGGCGATCAGGTCGTCACGCCGGCTGATTTGCTTCGAATCGGAAGTGCACGCCCCCTGCGCCGCTCCCAGAATCGGGCGGCCACCACCTCTAGATCGCGCGGGGGCGGCCATGGACGACGGAGCCGTGACCGCGCGGACGCGCCCCGGTCATCTCGGTACCCCGACCTCTAGTGGGAGCGAGCCGTCAGGGGAGGTCGAGGGTTCCCTTCGAAGCAATCGTACGGCCCGATCCCGTCCGACTCTAGACGATCGGCCCATTGGGCCGGCGCCAGCGAGAAGGGGACCCTCGACCTCCCCAGAGGCGAGCCGCACAAGAGGCGACCCGGCCGGCGCTAGTCTCGTTCGTAGCGCACGACCCCATCGATGATCGTATACGACACTTCGGTCTCGAGGATCTCATTCGCCGGAATCGTCAGGATGTCACGTGACAGCACCGTGATGTCCGCGAGCTTTCCGACCTCGAGCGTCCCCTTCAGATCCTCCTCGAACGCCGCGTACGCGTTGTTGATCGTGTAGGACTTGAGCGCCTCTATCCGACCCATGGCCTGGTCCGGATAGAACTGCGAGCCGTCCGCCACGATGCGGGTCACACTGCAGTGGTAGCTCGGCAGAGGATCGACGTCCTCGACCGGTGCGTCCGTCCCGTTGGTGACGACGGCGCCCGCGGCGGCGAGGTCCTGCCACATGTAGGCGCCGGATCGCGCACGGGCCTCGCCGAGCCGCAGCATCACCCAGGGGCCATCGGAGCACCCGTGGATCCCCTGCATCGCGGCAATGACGCCGAGTTCTCCGAACCTCGGGATGTCCGCGGGATCGATGTGCTGCGCGTGCTCGATGCGCCATCGCAGGTCGGTCTGGTCCGGGTAGTCGCTGAAGGTGCGCTCGTAGAGGTCCAGGACCTCACGGTTGCCCCGGTCGCCGATCGCGTGGGTGTTGACCTGATACCCGTGCTCGATCCCGAGCCGGGCGACCGCCTCGATCGACGACGGCGGGTTCGTCGCCAGCCCCTCGCTCGTCGGCATGTCGGCGTACGGCTGCAGAAGCCACGCGCCATGCGAACCGAGCGCACCGTCGATCACCTGCTTGATCGCGCGGACGGTCAGGTGGTTATCGCCGTGCCCGATCATGCGGTAGTCGTCGAGTCGTCCCTCGAGGGAGTTCACGCTACCGCGGAGCATCACGTAGAGGCGGACCGGAAGCTGACCCTCCTCGGCCATCTGCTTCAAGAGGTCGACGGTCCCGAACCCGGATCCGGCGTCCTGGAAGCTGGTGATTCCCTTCCGCAGCAACTCCTCGCTGGCCAGCCGCACCTTTTCGCGCTCGGTCGCGATCAGCTCGGCTTCGGAACGGCCCTGCCGGGCCTCCGCCCGGGCACGACCGGTCAGTCCCTGCGCCGTCTCCCTGAGCATGCCTGTGGGCTCCCCGTCGCCGTCGCGCACGATCTCGCCGCCGTCGGGATTGGGCGTGTCGACGTCGATCCCCGCGAGCTCGAGGGCCATGGCGTTCACGAACGAGGCGTGCCCGCTGGCGTGCGTGAGCGCGACGGGGTTGTCGGGGCTCACGGCGCTCAGGCCGTCGTGCACCGGAAGACCCTCGACCATCGGATTCGGCGCTTCCTCCCACTTCTCCTGATGCCAACCGCGTCCGAGAATCCACGTTCCCGGCTCCGCGTTCGCCGCCGCCTCGGCGACCTGGTCCACGATGTCCTGCCACGTGGTGGCGATCGTCAGATCGAGGATCATTCGGGCGTTTCCGATGCCCATGAAGTGCCCGTGGCCCTCGATGAACCCCGGTATCGCCAGCTGACCCGCGAGGTCGATCACCCGCGCGTCATCCGTCATGAACTCGGCGACGTCCGCGTCCGACCCGATCGCCACGATTCTCCCGTCTCGAGCGGCGAGCGCGGTCGCTTCCGTCAGGGACTCGTCCAGGGTCACGATCTTCCCGTTCGTGAGTACGAGCGTGGAGGGCGCCGCCGCAACCGCCGTCGTCACCGCAGGCGTTTCGCCCGGGGAGTCGGGCGCGGCCTCTGTACACGCCGAGAGCGAGAGGACGCCGAAAAGGACCATGCCGAGGATCGAGTAACGGCGGCTGAGTGCTGAGAACATCCGATCTACTCCGGGAGAGTTACCAGGTCGAGGAACCGACTGTCTTGCAGACGGACGTGGAGAATAGGCGCGGCGGCCGAGTCCGGCTATCTTGGCGCGCCCGTTCGGGACCCCCGAAACGCTCAACACGAACGCCTCCGCCGAGGTCTGATGCGCCGCATCCTTGCCCTGTTGATCGCCTTCTCCGCCATACCGGCGGTTGCGGTCGCGCAGATCGGCATCACCGGCGGCTTCAATCGCGACTCGTTCAGCGGCTTCGAGAGCACCACGTTCCGACTCGCGGATCAGGCCGACGGCTTCAACACGGGGATCTTCCTGGACTTCGAGATCGGAAACGTCGGGATCCGCCCGGCCCTCATCTACCGGCAGTTACAGGACGCGGTGATGGAGGATCCCGAGTCGGCCCCCACGAGCCTCGAGTTCGTCGAGGTACCTCTCGACATCCGACTGAAAGCGCGCCTCCCGATCATCAGTCCGTACGTACTGGCCGGACCGTCTGTCCTCTTCCCCTCCAGCGCACGTCCGGGCGTCGATCAGGCCCTGGCGGGCGCACGGCTGAGCTTCGGATTCGGCATCGGTGCCGAATGGGATATCGGGTTCCGCATCTGGCCCGAGATCAGATACTCCACATCTGTCGGCGGCATCGTGAAGAACGATCCGTCGGACAAGTCGAGGGTCAACACTTTCATAGCCCGCCTCGGCATCACGTTCTGATCCCACTTGCACCTCCCTGCCTGCCGCATCAGGTTGATGAACCGAACAAATACCGAAAATTCTGCACGAGGGCCTGCGAGTGCATCCGCTTCCCATCAGCGGACGAGCGAGTGTCGAGAACCCCGCGAACCGGTTCACCCCCATCGAACTGGTCCCCGACGCGGACACGATCCGTGCGGATCTCGACGGCCCCGATGGAGCCGCCAAACCTGAAACGAGGTTCTTCGAGGACTCCGCGCGGTCGATCATCTCGCGAAACGACAGCCCGGATGTCGGATTCGACGCGTCGGTAAACCCATACCGTGGGTGCGAGGTCGGGTGCATCTACTGCTACGCCCGGACCTTTCACGAATACCTGGGATTCTCGGCGGGTCTGGACTACGAGACGCGGATTCTGGTGAAGCGGGACGCCGCTTCCCTGTTGCGCGCCGAGCTCGCCTCGCGCCGCTGGGTCCCGCAGGTCGTCGCCATGAGCGGCGCGACCGACCCCTACCAGCCCGTCGAACGCCGCCTGCGGATCACCCGCGGGTGCCTCGAGGTGCTCGCCGAGGCGCGGAATCCGGTCACGATCGTCACGAAGCGGGACCTCGTAACACGCGACATCGATCTGCTCGGCCCCCTGTCGGCCCGCGAAGCGGCGCTCGTACACATCTCGGTGACGACGCTCGATCAGGGCCTGCAGAAAATCATGGAGCCACGCGGCACCGCCCCGTACAGGCGAATCGAGGCCATCCGCAGGCTATCGCGATCCGGCGTCCGAGTCGGGGTCAACGTCGCTCCCGTCATCCCCGGGCTCACCGACCACGAAATCCCCGCCATTCTCGAGGCCGCGCGCGAGGCGGGGGCTACATCCGCGACGATCATCCTCCTGCGGCTCCCGTTCGGCATCAAGGAGCTGTTCGAGGCGTGGCTCGATCGCCATCTGCCGGATCGAAAGGACAAGGTGCTGGGACGGATCCGCGAGACCCGCGCGGGACGTCTCTACGACGGCCGATTCAGCGTTCGGGGATGCGGTGAAGGGGTGTACGCGAAGCACGTAAGCGGCCTGTTCCGCCAGTCGGCCTCGCGCTTGGGGTTTGACCCGAAGCCGGTCGAGCTCTCGACGGCATCTTTCAGACCGCCTCGGCATGGGCCGCAGTTGGGGTTGTTCGACGAAATCTGAGTAGTGCGGCTCGCGTCTGGGGAGGTCGATGGTCCCCTTCTCTCTGGCGCCGGCCGGGGACCGATCGTCTACAGTCGGGCGTGACCGGCCGTACGATTGCTTCGAACGGAACCATCGACCTCCCCCGACGGCTCGCTCTCACCAGAGGTCGGGGCACCGAGATCGACCAGGGTGGCGTCCGCGCGACCCCGGCTCCTGATTGAACGATCGTGGGAACTGCGCAGTGGGCGTGCACTTCCGATTCGAAGCAAATCAGCACGCGTGACGACCTGATCGCCGGACCGACCCGGTCGCGCGTGCGCATGCGAGAACGGAAGTGTACGACCCCGGAGCGCGCCTCCACCGGCGAGAGCGGAAGTGCACGATCCCCGAAGCGGCGTCTACTCACGCGCGCTCTAGTACGACGCCGCGATCGTCTCCAGCCGCTCTTCGATCTCAGACGCCGGCACCCAGCGGCCCCGAATCATGACGCCGGCCCGATCCGCCATGTTCGTGATGTCCGCGAGCGGATCACCGTTCACGACGACGAAGTCGGCAGACATGCCGGTGGCGACCGTGCCGAACTCGTCGAGCGAGTCGAAGTACTCCGCCACGTTGTAGGTCCCTACGCGCAGCGCTTCGTACGGCGTCAGGCCCGATTCGACGAGGATCTCGAGCTCGTGCTGGATCGAGAACCCGGGCACCTGGAAGACTTGAGGTGCGTCCGAGCCGAGCAACAGGCCGGCCCCCGCATCGTGGAGCGCCTTGATGATCCGCCGCCGAACGTCGATCGCCAGCGCGGCGTCTTCGGGGTTGTACGCCGGGCTCGCGAGGAATCCCTCCTTCTGCTGCACCCACCCCTGCACCTGCTGCGGCGGCATGTAGCGCATGCTCGGCCACGCGGCCATGGACTCCGGACTCTCGGTCGAGGCCATGTTCTCGATCAGACTCTGGGTCGGGACGTTCCACACGCCCGCCTCGGCCGTGGCCCTCGCCACTTCCACGATCTTCGCCTCGTCGATCGACCGCGCGAGATTCAGCCCGAAGAAGAGCGACTGCGAGACGTCGGTCCCCTCCGTGACGATCGCCTCCATGTACAGGTCGAGGTGGTCGATCGACGCCTGTTGTACTTCGAGCGCCCTTGCCAGCCCGACCTCGGCGGGGACATGTCCCGCCCAGTCGAGCCCGGTCTCCGTACCGGTCGCGGCGATCGCATCGTATTCCTCGAGCGATAGACCCGGGTGGATCTTCATGAAGTCGTACCCCAACTCGACCTGGTGCATGACGGCCGCCCGCGCCGAATCGGCATCCGGGATGCTGTTTCCGTTGAGCGACGGACCCGAGGTGTAGAGGCGCGGACCCAGGGCGTCCCCGCTGGCCAGGCGCTCGCGCAGCGAGAGATGACCGGGCTGGCCGAGCATCCCGCGCGCCGTCGTGATCCCCTGCGACAGGTAGAGGAAGAGCACCCGCTCGGCCGCCTCGCCGTCCGGCGGCACGTGGGCGTGCATCTCGCCCAGACCGGGCAGCAGCCATTTCCCGGCACCCTCGATGATGACGGCGGACTCCGGGACATCGACCGAACCCGCCGGACCGATTGCGGCCACGCGTTCGTCGGCGACGATGACCGTGTGATCCGCCAGCGTGCGCTCGGAGTCCATGGGAAGCACGTTGACTCCGACGAAGGCGACGATGCTCTCCGCCGATTGCAGCAGCGCGTCATCGGGTGCGTTACCGGTCCCCGCTTCGGAGGGCTGGCACGCGGCGACCACGGCGCCGACGAGTATCGCGATAGGCGCGGCTAGACGCTTCGGGGAGTGGGTCATGTAGCTACCTCTCACTGCTGGGGCTTTGGCTGCCCGCGCGGGAACAACACGGGTACTCGATGCGTTCGAAATCTGCCTGATCGGGGTTTCGAGGGCCAGAAATCATCGGGGAGATCGAATCAAGTGAAGAACTGGGGACGAGAAGCGAACGCAGAACCTGCTCGCAGGGTCGAGAAGTCGGACGCCGAGTGGCGGGACGAACTGACTCCGGAGCAGTATCGGGTCCTCCGGAAGAAGGGCACCGAGAGGGCCTTCACGGGCGAGTACTGGGATTCCAAGGACGCGGGTATGTACGTCTGCGCCGGGTGTGGCGAGGCGGTGTTCGACGCCGAGCACAAATTCGACTCCGGCACGGGGTGGCCGAGCTTCGACCGCCCCGTCGGTGAGAACGTCGATACTGCTGCAGACAACAGCCTGTTCATGCGTCGCACGGAGGCGCTCTGCGCCGCCTGCGGAGGCCATCTGGGACACGTCTTCAACGACGGCCCGGAGACGACGGGTGAACGGTACTGCATCAACTCGGCGGCACTCCGGCTCGAGCGGGATGACGAAACGGACTAGACGCGCTCCGGGGTCGTACACTTCCGTTCTCGCATGCGCAGGCGCGGCCGGGTCGGTACGGCATTCAGGTCGTCACGCCTGCTGATTTGCTTCGAATCGGAAGTGCACGCCCCCCTGCGCCACTCCCTCGATCGGGTTGCCGAACCCGAGATCGCGCGGACGCGATCCCGGTAACCTGGTGCCCCGACCTCCTGTGAGAGCGAGCCGTCAGGGGAGATCGAGGGTTCCCTTCGAAGCAATCGTACGGCCCGATCATGCACGACAGTAGACGATCAGCTCTCTGGGCCGGCGCCAGCGAGAAGGGGACCCTCGATCTTCCAAGAGGCGAGCCCCACAAAAGGCCGACTAGATGATGATTTCGACCCGCGGCACCCGGAACTCGAACCCGGGGATGTCGATCATCGGCATCTCGATCGCAGGGATCTCGAATCCGGGAACGTCGATCGCCGGAATCGTGATCTCGATCGGCTCGCCGTCGTGGGTCCAGTCGAACTGGAAGTCCATCGGCTCGATCGTTACGCCCTCGAACCTGACGGGGTCGATCGTCATGCCCTCGAACGAGACCGGGTCGACCCGGACGACCTCACCCTCAGCACCGTACAGGCGAGCGCCGCTTCCCTCCCCGTCCCGATCAAAGAAGTAGATGTTGCCTTCGCTCTCCCACTGGTTCTCGTTCTCCTCGAGCTCGACCGTCAACGAGCGGCGTGAACCGTCACGCACAACGGTTACTTCGACGGGTCCTGCATCCTGTTCGGAGAGCGCCTCGAGCAACTCACCCGGGCTGTCGACCGACTGGCCCGCGATCGCGACGATGACGTCGCCGGCCTCGATCCCAGCCGACGCCGCGGGTGAGTCCTCGGTGACGGAGGTCACGAGCGCTCCGCCGTCGACACCGAAGTGTTCGGCGAGCTGGTCCGTCATGTTCTGGATCCCGACGCCGAGGCGGGGGCGACCCATGAAGATCGAGAAGTTGCCGCGCTCACCCTCGACCGACTCGAAGCGCTCGGCCAGTCGCTCTCGCATCTGGTTCATCGATTCCCTCAGCGCCTCGGTATCGGGCCGCGACATCCGCACGCGCTCCCGCGGGACGGTGAAGACGCGGGTCTCGCCGAACGAGCTCCGTCGATCGGCGAGCTCGATCGAGAACTCGCGTTGTGAGCCGTCACGCATCACTCCCACGGAGACGGTGCGTCCCGGCGGGGTCTCGGCCATGTGTCGCTGAAGCTGCGCGACGCTTTCGAGGCGTTCGCCGTTCCAGCGCACGATGACGTCGCCATCCTGAAGGCCGGCGTCGGCAGCCGGGCCGTCCTCGACGACGCTCGTGATGCGCACGCCGTATTCGCCGGAAAGTCCCGCTTCCTCCACGAACTCGGCATCGACGTCTGCGATCCGAATGCCGAGGTACGCACCGGTTCCGCCGGCCACGCTGATCGCCATGGGTCGTCGTTCGACGCGCGATTCGGTCTCCTGCGCCGACGCCGTCCCGATCGAAATGACGGAAAACGCGACGGCCAGGCTTGCCGCCAGTCCGAGTGTTCGGTCGAGGTCTCGCCTCATGTTGTCCTCCGAAAGTGTTCTACGTCGCGCGCCGATGGACGCGAGCCGGTTCGGCGCCTGTCAGGGCCCTCTTCACCCTTTGCCGATTTGACCCACGGCACAGGCCATGCGTTGCCCCGCCGGCTCGCCGGGGTGTCAACATGAGCCCCTCAGACGCGTTACACGTTTGTTGGGGTCGAGGGCGAACCCGGTTGATGGCGCGACAACCATCGCCCCCTTGGAAACGTCTTTCCGATGAGGGGCGTAGTAGAAGTCGGGAACCGACAGGTTCTGACATATCCGGAGACCAACAGGTCCCGTTGGAGCGATAGATGAACGGATCGACAGGACGATCCAGGCGGTGGAGAGGGCGCTGTTTGCTGCTGACCGTGGTGAGCGGCGCCCTGGCAGCGACGGTTTTGCCGACCGCCGCCCTGGATCAAACGTGTGAAGAGACGTCCGCGTCGACGGACGTCCCCGAGCGGCTGTCCACCCTCGCGGAGAAGATCTCCGCTCGCGGCGACGGCTGGCTGCACGCGGGCGAGCTCATGCTCCACGTGGCGAAGCTTCGATCGGAGTGCATACCCGAGCGGGTCGAAGCGCTTCGTACCGCAGCCCGGTACTTCAGCTACGCGGGCGACTACCGTCGCGCGTCGGACGCGTCCTTCGAGGCCGGGGAGAGCGGCGTCTGGACCGGGCAGATCACCCTGGCCGCGGAGGCGTTCATCGACGCGGCCACGTATGCCCTGGAGGCGGGAGATCCGTCGCGAGCCCGGATGGCGGCAACGCATGCGTCGAGACTCTCCGGATCGCCCTTCCTCTCGCAGATGCAGCGCATGACCATCCGAGGCCGTGCGCACAGGCTCATCGAACGCTGCGGCGCGGGGTTCGTCCTGTAGCCGCTACGAGAGGCGGAGAGGCCCCGACCGATGACCGGCCGGGGCCTGCAGGTCCCCGGCTCTACCGGTCGGGGGTGAAGAACAGCGGGATTCCACCTTCGGTCGGAGCCACGACGACGTTGTTCTGTCCCTCGCCGATCTTCCCGAGCATCTCCAGGTATCTCCAGTACAGGTAGCGCTGCCCCGCCGTTCCTTCGAGGCTCGCGGCAATGATGTCCTGGGCATCCCGAATGCCCTCGGCCTCGGCGCGCTGCTGATTCGCCTGCTCGACGACCACCTGCGTCTGGAAGCTCTCCGCCTGCACCTGCTGCTCGCGTGCGAGCTTCGCCTCGATGGCCTGTCGGATGGCCTCCGGCGGCACGACCTCACGGACGAAGAAGTCGGTGATCTCCACGCCGCGAGGGACGAGGCGCTCGGCCATGATCTGCTCGATCCGGTCCGCGATGCCGGCTCGTTCCTCGGAGAGAATGTCCTGCGCCGCCATCTCGGCGATCGCGTCGCGGGTCGCCGAGCGATACGCGTTGTACACGAACGAGTGCACATCGGACGGGCTCCCGACCGTCAGGTACAGGTGCACGACGCTGTCGGGCGCCATCCGGTACCGAAACGCCGCGTCGACATCGATCTGCAGCTGATCGGAGGTCAGCGCGGTCAGCCGCTCGCTCGCGCCTTCGCGCGGAAACTGGACCTCCCGAAGCGAGTAGTTCGTCCACGACCGGAGAATCGAGTGGTAGAGACCCTGCCGGTAGGGCGTCGCGGCGACGGCACCGGTGAGCGGGTTCCGCTTCACGGCGGCCTCGTACTCGTTCACCCTGTTGAATCCGAACATGAGCGCCACGAGGACTCCCACGGCCAGCACCGCCGCGGCCACCGAGCCGAGGCGTAGAGATTTGAGGTTCTGCGACATGGTTTCCTCCGCCTTGTGTAAGACTGCAGTACTTCCGGGTTGTCTGGGGCTAAGGTAACGGTGGCCGCACCCTGCCGGTGCGACTACGATCCACTCGTCCGAATACCCCCCACTCTCAAGAGGATTCGCCGGATGCGTCCTTTCCGCCGTCTCACCCCGGTTCTGCTGATCGCCCTGACCGCCCTGCTCACGATCGCGTGCGGGGACGCGCCGGCGCCGGACTTCGATGTCGTGATTCGCGGCGGCACGGTGTACGACGGGTCCGGTGACGCCCCGATCGTGGCGGATGTGGCGGTAAACGGAGACGCGATCGCGGAGATCGGCGATCTCTCCGCCGCCACCGGTGCCCTCGAGATCGACGCGATGGGGCTGGCCGTCGCCCCCGGGTTCATCAACATGCTCTCGTGGGCGACCCAGTCGCTGATCGTGGACGGCCGGTCTCTCGGCGACATCCGCCAGGGAGTGACGCTGGAGATCTTCGGCGAGGGCACCTCGATGGGCCCGATCAACGAGGACATGCGGGCGGACATGCTCGATGGGCAGGGGGATCTGAGCTACGAGATTCCATGGACGACGCTCGGCGAGTACCTCGACCACCTCGTGGACCGCGGGGTCGCGACGAACGTCGCGTCGTTCATCGGCGCGGAGACGATCCGGATCCACGAGCTCGGACACGAAGACCGTCCGCCGACGGATGAGGAACTTGCCCGCATGGAAGAGCTGGTGCGCGAGGCGATGCGCGAGGGGGCCCTCGGAATCGGATCCTCGCTGATCTACGCACCCGGGTTCTATGCGGACACGGATGAGCTCATCGCCCTCAACCGGGCCGCGGGCGAGTTCGGCGGATCCTACATCTCGCACATGCGAAGCGAGGGGAACCGTCTGCTCGAGGCCGTCGACGAACTGATCACGATCGCCCGTGAAGCCGACGTCCCCGCCGAGATCTACCATTTGAAAGCGGCGGGAACGGACAACTGGGGCAAGCTGGACCAGGTAATCGAGCGAGTGGAGAGCGCCCGCGCCGAGGGCCTCCAGATCACGGCCGACATGTACACGTACACGGCGGGGGCCACGGGCCTGGATGCCGCGATGCCGCCGTGGGTGCAGGAGGGGGGACGGGAGGCGTGGGTGGAGCGCCTGGGGGACCCCGAGATCCGGGCCCGCGTGGCGACCGAGATGGCGACTCCGACGGACGAGTGGGAGAACCTGCTCCTGTCGGCCGGGTCGCCCGACCGGGTTCTGCTCGTCGGGTTCCGGCAGGACTCTCTCAAGTACCTGACCGGCAGGACGCTGGCCGAAGTGGCCGAGATGCGCGGGACCTCGATCGAGGAGACGGCCATGACGCTCGTCGTCCAGGACGACAGCCGGGTCGGGACGGTCTATTTCATGATGGACGAGGAGAACGTGAAGCGGCAGATCGCGATCCCGTGGGTGAGCTTCGGGTCCGACGCCGGGTCGATGGCTCCGGTGGAGCCGTTCACGCTCTCGAACACGCACCCGCGAGCCTACGGCAACTTCGCGAGACTTCTCGGGCGCTACGTCCGCGACCAAGGGGTGATCTCGCTCGAGGAGGCGATCCGAAAGCTCACGTCATTGCCGGCGGGCAACCTGAACCTGGACCGCCGGGGTGCGCTGAGCGCGGGACACTTCGCCGACATCGTCGTGTTCGATCCGGCGACGATCCAGGATCACGCGACATTCGAGGATCCACACCAGCTGGCGACGGGCGTGCGCGACGTATTCGTGAATGGGGTACCGGTCCTCCGGGACGGAGACCCGACGGGCGAGATGCCAGGCCGCGTGGTGCGGGGCCCGGGCTGGACGGGCGACGGGGGGACGCACTAGAGGCGCCCCCCCGCAGACTCTAGCCGCCGCTGGCCTTTCGGCGACCATCGCCGTTGCCACCGGCCCGCCATCCACCGATCGCGCCGCCATCGAACGCGCGCGAATCCGCAGCACCCCAGACCATGCCCTCGTCCGGGTCGATCGCGATCCCCATGGCGCTTCCCTGCCCGCCCCGGGAACTGACCTCGTGGCCCATCATCTCGTAGAGGCGACGGGTGTCGGGCGAGATCCCGAACGACTCGAAGCTCGTGACGTCGGGGAGCCACTGATGGTGGATCCGCGCCGCCTCGATCGCGCGACCGATACCGGAACCCGCCATCCCGTGGTCGACGACGTTCAGGACGACCTGCAGAACGGTGTTGATGATGGTCCGTCCCCCCGGGCTGCCGATCACGAGCACGGGACGTCCGTCCCTCGCCATGATCGTCGGGGTCATGCTCGAGAGCATCTGCTTCTCGGGCGCAACCACGTTGGGCGGCGTACCGATCATGCCGCGCGACGTCGTGCGGCCGGGGATCGGGTTGAAGTCCCCCATCTCGTTGTTGAGCAGAAAGCCCGCACCGGGAACGACCATCCCTGAGCCGTAGCCGTACTCGAGGGTGTAGGTGACGGAGACCGCGTTGCCGTCCGCATCGACCACCGAGTAATGCGTGGTCTCCTCGCTCTCGGCGACATAGGCGCCGTTGAAGTTCGCGGAGTCGCTGACGGACGCGCGGAACAGGTCGATCGTGCCGCGAAGCTCGTCGGCGTAGGGCTTCGAGGTCAGCCGCTCGATCGGCATGTCCGGGTTGAACGCCGGATCCCCGAGGTGAAGCGCACGGTCCGCGTAGGCGCGCCGCATCGACTCGGTGAGCAGGTGGAGGTACAGCGCCGAGTTGTGCCCGATCGCGGTGAGGTCGTACCCCTCGAGAATGTTGAGCATCTGGACGAGAGCCACGCCTCCGGAGCTCGGCGGGCCCATCGCGTAGATGTCGTTGCCCCTGTAGGTGCCGTGGATCGGAGGCTGCTCGACGGCCTCGTACACGGCGAGGTCTTCCTCGGTGATCATGCCTTCGTGCTCGGCCATGAACTCGGCGAGCAGCCTGGCGGTCTCGCCCCGGTAGAAGCCGTCGTGGCCGTCGGTCTGGATGCGTCGCAGGGTGGCGGCCAGGTCGGGCTGCCTGAACGTCTCGCCGGGCTCGTACAGATCGGTGCCGTTCTTGAGGAAGGCCTTGCGCGTCCCGGCATACATCGGGTCGGTGTCTCCCTGGAGCGACTCGAGCCACCCCTGCATGGCCCAGGTGGACGGGAACCCGTCCGCCGCGAGGCGAACCGCGGGCTCCACGACGTCGGCCCACGGCAACGATCCGAGCTTCTGATGGGCCATCCACATGCCGGCGACGGTCCCCGGGACCCCGACGGCGAGCGGCCCGCGGTGGTTCGAGTTGTCCCTGATCTCCCCGTTCTCGTCCAGGTACATCTTGTCGTGGGCGGCGAGCGGGGCCTTCTCGCGGAAGTTGAACGAGGTCACGTGCCCGTCGGCGCCATGGTAGACCATGAACCCGCCGCCGCCGACGTTGCCCGCCGACGGGAGGGTCACCGCGAGCGCGAACGCGGTCGCGACGGCGGCGTCGACCGCGTTGCCGCCCCGTTCGAGGATGTCGTTCCCCACCTCGGACGCGAGATAGTGGCTGCTCACGACCATCCCCGTGCGGGAAGGGGCGGCGGTACGACCGCTCTGCGCGAGCGCCGGAGCTACGGTGACCCCGAAGGCGACCGTCAGGGAGAAGATGGTTCTTAGACCTCGTCTCGCGAGGCCGCGCCTGCCGACCTGATTCGTCACGAATCCTCCGTATTCACTCGTTGCGCGCTGCTTTCGGGCCCGCGAACAACCTCGGGGCCCCCTCGCCCGAGCGAAACCCGTGGCGCTCATCCGAACCCAACCCGTGGAGTGGCGTCGGCGTTGCAACCCGTGACCGAAGCGGAAGTTGGCGGGGCGCTTCGGGGTCCGCGACACCGTGACATAAAACACACGTAAACCACCATATAACAATATGTTACGGCGCTTGTTTTAAGTCGCGTGTCCGGAACCCGGAGGCCCCGTCTCCATCCGCAAAACACGGGAGCCGAACGCGAAACACCAGATACCGCCCCTGAACGGCGGGAGGCAGACTCGATGACGGGAAAGTCCGGGCGCAACTCCAAGTCCAACAAGCGGGCCCGCCGGAAGCCTCGTAAGGACCCGCTCGCTCCGAACGGCTCGGAGACGCCGTTCCTTTTCGTTCCTGGACAGGAGGAGAAGGCGCGCGCCGAGAAGTCGGGGCCGGAGGCCGAGGATAACGCCCCTGCACCCGTCGCGGCCGGGGCGCCGGTGGCATCCCCCCCCGAAAAACCAGCTGGAGACACCCTCGCCCGGGTCGGCCGCTTCGTGCAGGCCACATCGCTCGAGGGATCGATCGAGGATGGGCTCGGCTCGGCGCTCGCCACCTGGTTGGGCCAGAACGCCTGGGCAGCGGGATTCGCGGTCCTTCGGTCGGAAGCCGGCGGTCCGCGCGTACCGGCTGCATCGGGGCCTGACTCTGGAGAGGCTCTCGCCGAGGCGCTTGGCCAGGACACGGAAGCACTCGCCGCCCTCCTCGACATCTCGACGCCGAAGACCATGGAAGTCGGCACGCTGCCCGAGGCGGTCGGGAAGGTCGCCGCCGCCGCCGGACTCGACGCGGCGGACGTCTTCCCGATCCGCGCGTCCGGAACGGCCCTCGCCGCCCTCGTGCTGCTGCGCACCGAGGCGACCGCGATCGCCGTCGAGGACCGTCGCGGTCTCGAGATCGCCTGTCGCCTGCTCTCCGAGACGGCCGCCCGGACACGGGCACAGAAGGCGGTCGGCGGAGCGGCGAAGCACATTCGGCAACTCGCGGCGAAGGTCGAGCCGAGCCGGGCTCGCCTGGAGGAGCTCGAAGGCCGCTACGCCCTTCTCTGCCGGGCCGCGGAGCCCGGTCTCTGGGACTGGGACCTCGACGCCGAGAAGATTCACTTCTCGCCCCGGTGGAAGACGGCTCTCGGATACTCGGCGAACGACCTGAGCGATCACCCGTCCGAGTGGTTCGACCGGATCCACGCCGACGACGCCGATCGCGTCGAGCTCGAGCTGCTCGAGCATCTCGACTGGCAATCGCCGCGTTTCGAGAGCGAGCACCGACTGCTGCACGCGGACGGGACCTATCGCTGGGTTCGGGTCCGAGCGGTGGCCGAGCGGGGAGACGACGGAACACCCAGTCGAATCGCCGGCTCGATGACGGACATCAGCGACACCCGAGTTCGGGATGATCGGACGGCCCGTGACCTCATGTATCACCGGCTTACCGGACTCGCGACGGCGGCCCTCATGACCGACCGGATCGAACAGGCGATGCGGCGACGTTCGCGCCGGCCGGACCGCGCGTTCGCGGTCGTTTCGGTGTCACTCGGGGGGCTGCGAGAGACCGCGAAGCGAGTCGGGTCGGAGGCCACCGAGGAGGTCCTTCTCACCGTCGGACGTCGGATCGCGAACATGGTCCGGCCGGGCGACACGGTGGCCCACCTCGACGACCTGCAGTTCGGCGTGCTGCTCGACGACGTGAAGAACCTCGACGACGCGCTGAAGATCGCAGACCGCTTCATCGGCGCGCTCAAGCAGGAGATCCCGCTCGGGACTGAGAGCGTCACGTTTTCGCCCGCCGGCGGGCTGGCACTGTCCCGCGCCGCGTACGAGTCGCCAGACGAGATCGTCCGGGACGCGAAGATTGCGCTCAGGCGCGCCCGACGCGACGAAATCGACGTTCAGGTGTTCGACGCGGCGACGAAGGCCTACGCCCAGTCGATCGCCGAGCTGGAAGGCGACCTGAGGAAGGCCTTCGACGCTCGCGAACTGTTCCTGGAGTATCAGCCGGTTGTGTCCCTCGGCGACGGCCGGATCACGGGCGTAGAGGCGCTTCTCCGCTGGAACCACCAGGAGCGCGGACCGATTCCGCCCTCCGAGTTCCTGCCGGTCGCCGAGGAGGCGGGGCTGCTCGAGGAGCTCGGTTACTGGGTCACCGAGACGGCCTGCCGGCAGATGCGGGACTGGATCGAGCGCTACAGCCTCCGATTCCCGCCGAACATCGCGATCAACGTCGATCAGGCGCAGCTGTTCGCGGAGGACTTCGTGCCCAGGACGGTCCAGGCGATCGAAGGTGCGCAGCTGGATCCGAAGCTCGTTCGGTTCGATGTGAGCGAGAGCACCTTCATGAAGGATGGCCCGGGGGCCGGTCGCATCCTGCGCTCGCTGACGCAGAGGGGGGTCCGAATTGCGGTCGACGACTTCGGGACAGGCTACTCATCGCTCAGCTACCTGCACCGGTATCCGATCGGCGCGCTGAAGATCGATCGGACGTTCGTGAGCGGCTCGGCGGGTCAGAGCAACGAGTGGGATGTCGCCCGCACGATCATCGAGCTCTCGCGGATCCTCGAGCTCGAAGTGATCGCCGAGGGGATCGAGACGCGCGAGCAGTTCCAGAACCTGAGGAAGCTCGGGTGCCAGCAGGCGCAGGGGTACTTCTTCTCCGGACCGGTTCCGGGGTCGAAGGCGGGCTCCCTGATTCAGGAGGGCTACCCCCTCGACCTGGAGTCGCCGGTCGTCTGAGGGTGACGCAGGTCAGGAAGTAGTGACGAAAGCGGGGCGGTCGAAAGGCCGCCCCGCTTCTGCATCCATCGGGTCCCGGAGGAGACCAGACGCCCGGATCAGTTCATTCCCTGGAGGAACGCGGCCGGGACGCCGAACAGGCCCGCGATTACCACGCCGAGAGCCGCGGCGGCGAGCCAACCGAGAAACGCGGTGATCAGCGCCTCACCCGTGCCAACATCCAGGGCCTGCCGGATGGCGATGATTCCGGCGATCAGCATCCAGACGCCGGCCGCTGCCGCCGCCAGTCCGCCGATGAGACCGACTCCGCCCAGGACCAGCAGGACCCCCGGGGCGTGGGCGAAGCCGATGGTTCGGAGCAGTTCGCCCCAGGTCGCCTCTCCCTTGAACAGCCGCGTTCCGATGAAATAGGTCACGGCAGACCAAATCATCCACCCGACGAGCGCCGAGATGGGGCCAGCGATAATCCCACCGCCCCCATCGTCCGCCCCACCGATCGCGGAGCACACGGCGACGATGGCCACGACACCAGCAGCCTGCATCGTGGCGTTCTCGTCGTGCTCCACCTCCTCGTAGGTGTCGATGTCCAGCTTCGCCGCACCGATCATTCGCTGCAGGAACGTCTGATTTGTCTCGGTCATGCCGTGCTCCTTCACTCGGGCTGGCAAGCGTGGGCTCCACGTCGAACATGGGCGATTCAAGGCGGGGGTCACAAGCCGTTGCCGCGAGAGGGGGCATCACTTCAGCTGGATCTTGCCGCGCTGGAAGCGCATCGACGCAACGCCGAGGATCGGGAGAGTCAGAAGCATCGTGAAGGCGGCCACCACCCAGGAGACCCGGGCCGGAGATCCGTTCATGAGCATGCTGAACACCCCGGCCGTCCACTCCACGGGCATCATCTTCGCCAGCGCCACCGGAACGAAGGCGAAGACAAGCGCGCCGATCGCGAGTACCTGCTGGGCGTGACGCACGCTCTCCGCCTTCAGCGAGACCAGTACGCCGACGGCGGCGCCGAGCCCCGCTCCCGCGAAGGCGACCGTCAGCATCCCGGCCGCGTGCCCGAACGAGGGAAGGTGCGGCCCGCCCGGAACCGACAGGTTCAGGGTGAGGATCCCGATGGGCAGACAGACCGCCATCGCGGCCCACACCCAGAGCACGCACGCGAGCCATTTTCCCCAGAGGATCGACGCGTCCGACAACCGGGTCGCGAGGAGAGTCTCGAGTGTCCTGCGCTCCCGCTCCCCCGCCACCGAGTCCGAGGTGACGGTCGTGACGATGAAGAGCGGGATCCACGCCCAGATGACGATCGGCCACGGAGCGTCGAGCCACAGCGTCCCGAGCTGCCAGGGGACGTAGACCCCGATGACGGCGACGAAGACACCGAGTGTCGACAGCGTCACCCAGCCGGAGTCCGAGCTGCTCAGCTCGCTCCACTCCTTGCCAAGCACCGTACGTACGTCGTGGAAGAAGTTCATGCCGACGCCTCCAGGACTTCGACACCATGCTCGGTGACGATCGACAGCACACCGTCTTCCAGCGTGTTGCCCACGGGGCTCACTTCCTCGATGCCGACGCCGACGCGTACGAGAAAAGTGACGAGGGTCGCGACGTCTTCGTCGTCGGCGAGCGTAACGAGCACGCCGCCGTCCTCGGACCTGACCGCACGCACTTCCCTTCGATCCCTCAGGAGCGCGCTCACGTTCTCGTTGAACCCTCGACCGCGGAATCTCACCTGCCGTCCCTGGTGGCGATTCCCGATCTCGTCGGGAGCTCCGAGCGCGAGCAGCCGGCCGTCGCGCACGACGGCGACCTGATCGCACAGCTTCTCGGCCTCGGCGAGATTGTGGGTCGTGAGGAACACGGTGACGCGCTCGCGATCCGCCAGCCGCAGCAGGTCCTCCCGCACCTCGGCGGCGCTGACCGGATCCAGGCCGGCGGTCGGCTCATCGAGAAAGATCAGCGATGGCCGGTGAATCAGGGCCCGGGCGATCGCGAGTCGCTGGCGCATGCCGCGACTCCACCCGCGCACGGGCTCCTCTCGTCGTTCCCACAGACCGATTCGATCGAGCAGTTCCTCGATTCGAGCGCGTCGGACGGGACGGGGCAGCCGGGCGATTCGGCCGTAGAGGTCGAGATTCGCCTCCGCACTCAGACGTTCGAGAAGACCGGCCTGCTCGAGCAGAACGCCGGAGCGGCTACGGATCTCGTCGGATTGCGTGACGGGGTCGAACCCGAGGACTCGCGCCTGGCCTCCGGTCGGCCGAAGCAGGCCCAGCAGGAGGCGGATCGTGGTCGTCTTCCCGGCGCCGTTTCGACCGAGGAAGCCGAAGATCGAGCCGCGCGGCACCTGGAGAGAGAGGCCGTCCAGAGCACGAACGCCCGGAAAATCGCGCGTGAGGTCTCGTGTGAGGATGGCGAAACGATTGTCCCCCATCTCCGGACCCGGGGGGGTCCGCCCTTCGATGTGCCCCAAGATGCTGTCGTTCACGCCCCCACCCTTCACCGAGCCCGACCAACTGCCGACTTTCCGTCGCTTCTCGCACGGGGCCTATCTGCAGAGATCGTACACGCAGGACGGGTTTACAGGGCTTGAGACGAAATCCCCCTAAGGCCTCGGCTTCGAGCGAGTTACGGCCTCGCCGCCGGACGGACCCCCGCGTCGGGGCTCGCCCCGGGGCCGCCTCGTGTCGAAGAGAAGCAACAATTCCTGCAACGGCGTAGGTTCGGGCCAGAAACCGTGCCCGTGCGCCGCGGGCGTGCCGGCTGTGCAGATGGGGGAGGAGGGGACGTGAAAGAGGATCTTTCGGCCGAGAAGCCACCGACCACCGCGCCCGTACCCGAGGATGCGTTCGAGGTCGTCGAGGACGCGCTCTACGAGCTCTGGGGCGTGGCGAACGAGCTGGCGCGGATCCAGCCACCGCGACCGAAGTACTTCCGGGTCACGATGTTCGGGTCGTCACGGATACGGCCGGGTGACGAGATCTACGATGAAGTCAGACACCTCGCCGCGGATCTCTCGGCCATGGGTTGCGACATCGTCACGGGCGGTGGGCCGGGACTCATGCAGGCGGCGAACGAGGGGGCGAAGCTGGGCGACCCCCACAACCTCACTCGATCGTTCGGGCTCCCGATCCAGCTGCCGCGCCGGGAGGAAGAGCCGAATCCGTTCGTCGAGAAGATCTACCACCACCGCACGTTCTTCTCACGTCTGCACCACTTCGTCCGACTCTCCAGCGCCTTCATCGTGGTGCGTGGCGGAATCGGGACGATGCTCGAGACCGCGCTCGTCTGGCAGCTGCTTCAGGTCCGGCACGTCGATGACACGCCGCTGATTCTCATCGGGGACATGTGGAAGGACCTCGTGGCCTGGTCGAAACAACACATGCTGGGCTCCGATCCCAACCTTGCAGGGCCCGACGACCTCGCGATCCCGCTATGCGTGCCGGATGTGGAAGCGGCCTGCGCGCTCATCGCGGAACGCAAGGCAGTGTTCGACGCCGCGGTCGCGAGCGACGGCGGAGGGCCGACGGCCTAGCCCAGGTCGGCGGTGCTCCCCCGATCGGGGACATGCACGCTGGGGAACCCGCGATCCTCGAGCGTGGACTTCAGGGCGAGCGATGACTCCTCCTCGCCGTGCACGAGGAAGATCTGCTTCGGTCGTCCTCGCTCCCGCACCTCTTCGATCCAGTCGACGAGTTGCTCGCGGTCGCCGTGGGCACTGTACGCGCCGGCACGTCTGACCTTCGCCCGG
Source organism: Gemmatimonadota bacterium (assembly GCA_039587355.1). GTDB lineage: Bacteria > Gemmatimonadota > Gemmatimonadetes > Palauibacterales > Palauibacteraceae > Palauibacter. The sequence continues at coordinate 23,834 of JBDHIO010000014.1, forward strand.
ATCGGGTACATTTCGCCGTAGATCCTGGCTTCCTTCGCTCCCTCGAGAATCCGACGCCCGAGGGTTCCCTGCGCCTGGAATCCGACGAACAGGATTGTGTTGTTCTCGCTGCCGCCATGGTGGATCAGGTGATGCAGGATCCTCCCGCCCTCGCACATTCCCGACGGCGAGATGATGATCGCGGGTCCCTGCAGCGAGTTCAGCTTCCTCGACTCGTCCGCCTTCTTGATGTACGTGAGCCGATCGAACCCGAGCGGGTCTCCGTCGGAGTCCCGATCCATCCAGTGCATCATCTCCCGGTCGTAGCACTCCGGGTGCATCCGGTAGACCTCGGTCGTCCTGACGCCCAGCGGCGTGTCGATGAAGAAGTCGAGCGGCGGCAGGTCGCCGCTCTCCCACAACTGGTTCAGCCGGTACGCGAGTTCCTGGGTCCGGCCCACGGCGAACGATGGGATCAGCAGCTTGCCTCCCCGGTCGCAGCAGCGCTTCACTGTATCCAGCAGGTACTGCTGCGCGGTGTCGGGCGGCTCGTGGCTCCGGTTCCCGTACGTGCTCTCCATGATGACGTGGTCGACGTCCCCGATGGTCTGCGGATCGCGGAGGATCGGCAGACCCGCGCGGCCGATGTCGCCGCTGAACAGGACCCGGCGGCGGGCCCCGACCGCATCGACGTCCAGCACGACGCTGGCCGAGCCGAGCATGTGACCCGCGTCGATGAACCGGATGCCGATGCCCGGGAGGATCTCCCGAGCCCGGTCGTACGGCACGGTGACGAAGCGGTCGATCGTATCGACGACGTCGTCGGCCGTGTAGAGCGGTTCGAACGGGGTCTTCCCTGCCTTGCGACGCCACCGGTTCGTCCTGGCGACATCGCTCTCCTGGATCCGGGCCGAGTCCATGAGCAGAAGCGTCGCGAGGTCGCGCGTCGCCGACGTGGAGTAGATCTCGCCGCGGAAGCCCGCTCGCACGAGCGAGGGGAGGTTGCCGCTATGGTCTATGTGCGCGTGGGAGAGCACGACGCAGTCGACGGAGGCGGCATCGAAGGGGATGTTTCGGTTTCGCTCGAACGCCTCCTTCCCGCGCCCATGGTATATTCCGCAATCGAGCAGGATTCGACGTCCGTTTGCCTCGACCAGATGCATCGATCCGGTCACTGTTCGCGCGGCACCCCAGAAGTGGATCTTCATGCGAAGATGCTCGCCCGGCGGTGCCCGGAGGGCAAGACTTCACGGCGGTCGGCCGTGCCCGTCAACCAGGATGAACACGATGACCCGAACCCGGTTCACCGCCACGCTCCTCGCCGTCCTCGCCGCCGGTGCGATCGCCCTCCCGCTCGCGGCTCAGGAGGACGCGACCCGGATCGTGATCCTCGCCCGGCACGCGGAGAAGGCTCCGGGCGACGATCCGGACCTGAACGAAGCCGGGCATCAGCGGGCGCGGACGCTCGCCCACGTGCTGTCGGCGTGGCCGGTCGACGCGATCTACACGTCTCAGTTCAAGCGCACGCGTCAGACGGCCGAGCCGCTGTCGGAGGCGACCGGAGTGGGCGCCGAAGTCGTCGAGGCGCGGGACATGAACGCGCTGCTGGAACGCATCCACTCGGGAGACGGAAGGGCGATCGTGGTCATCGGCCACAGCAACACCGTGCCGGGGATCGCCCGGGCGCTCGGAGCACCCGGCGTGAAGGACATCCCGGAGGAAGGGTACGATGATCTCCTCATCGTCACCGTCCCCGCCTCGGGGGCTGCGACGCTTCTGCACCTGAAGTACGGTGTCGCGACTCCGTACTGAAATCAGGCGTGGCCGACCGCCACGAAGTCGAAGATGTCCACATCGGCGGTCGCGGTCTCGCCCACCTCGATCTGAAGCAGGCAGCAGTTGTCTCCGCGCCTTCGGCTCTTCAGCTGGTGAATCGTCACCTGCTCATCGTAGTAGAGGGCGGCACCGGCGATCACGCCCTGGATCAGCGCGCAGATCGAGCAGCACGCCTCGATGCGGAGAAGGATCTGTCCGTCCGGGCTCGTCGTCGTGCGGAAGCCGAGCTGCACCTGGCTGTCGTCGCGGTCACCCGTCATCGGGATGTCGTCACCGAGGCTCGCGATGAACGCGGTCAGGTCGTCGTGCCGGGCGAAGAGGCTCGGGTAGGTGTCCCGAAGCGCCGGGACCGTATGCTGGCCGAGCCAGCACGCGAGCGCCGCGGACGGCGCGCCCTCTTCCGTGGCAGGCTCCGTCAAGGCCTCCCACATCCCCTCACCGTACTGCCGAACGAGCGTGTCCCGAACGAGTCCGATCAGCTTCCCATCCATCGTGCCCTCTCTCGCTTCCGGTGCGGCCCGCGACCGCGGAGGTTTGCCTTCTTTCCTCGCAAACTGCAGCGAGAAAAGACCTTACGAGCTTCTGGGTCTGTCTCCGCTCGTGCTCCTCGAGGCACCATAAACGCGCTGTTTTCAGCGTTTTCGGCCATTTCCGAACACCGAGCGGCACCCGTTACAGGGGCAAGGTCGGGACCGGGGAGCGACGTGCGGTGAATCCATTGTCCTGCATCCCGCCAACTGGACGTCAACGCATCGCCTCGATGGGGGCCGGTTCGGCTGCGAATGTCGCTCGCCGCCAGTACTTTCCGCCGACATGCCCCTGAAGCTGGTCAGATCCGGATCGAACGCCCGTCTGTGGCGCACGTGCTCGTCGAGGTTCCTGGACGAGCTCGACGGCCGCACGGGACCGGGCAGCTACCCGTCCCATCTCTGGATCGCCCACCGCGCACAGCGCGACTTTCTGCTGGACGCCGCGGAGGAGCGAGAGATCCCGGGCTGGCTCGACCCGCCCTTCTCGTTCCTGTCCGAACTCCCCTCCCTCTTCGGGATCTCACGGCGCCCCATCGGGCCGCTGACCGGTCGGCTCCTCGTATCCCGGATCGCCGGACGGGCCGCACGGGAACACGACTTCGGCGGAGTCGCGGGTGACGCATCGCCCGGCCGGGGCCACATGGTGGACCGGGCGCTGTCGGAACTGCTCCCCGAGGGCATCGCCCCGGCTCGACTCGAGGAGGCCCTCGGCCGGATCGAAGACGACGAGTTCGCGCAACGTCGGAACCGCTGGCTGCTCGACACCTACACCGCCTACCTCTCGCACCTCGATGCCGCAGAGCAGTTCGACCCGCGGTCGATCCACTCGCTCGTCGCGGAGGCGGTGGAGGGCGGCGGTCTCGGCCCGGCGATCGGAGGCGCGGCACGGCTGCACGTCTACGGACTCGGCTCGCTCAGGGGGCGGGTGCGGTTGTTCGGGGCTCTCGCCCGACAGCGGGCCTGCGAGGTCGTGGTCTACCTGCCGGACGAAACCGGGGAGGCCAACGCGGCACGAGGCGACGAATGGGACGCGTTGGCAGACGACGTCGAGCGGCTGCCCGGAAAGGGCCGCCGGAAGGCTCCCCGGGTGCAGCCCGTGCCCGACGCCGTCCGGGAAGCGGAGTGGGTCGCCACCCGGATCAAGCGCCTGCTCGTCGAGGAGGATGTGCGGCCCCACGAGATCGCCGTCGTCGCGCGGTCGGGCCGGGACGACACCCGGAGAATCCATGATGCGCTGGCCCGCACGGGCGTGCCCAGTACCGCCCGGCTCCGTTCCCGGCTCCACGAGGTGCCCGCGCTGCGTGCCCTGCTGCAGCTCTTCTCCGCCGCGGCCGACGAATGGGCGTGGACGCCGCTGCGAGCCGTCCTGGCGAGCCCGTACCTCGGCAGCCCGGTGGACCTTCGCGCGATCGACGTTCTGGCGGGCCGGGCGCGGCCGCACGGTCTCGGGGAGTGGATCGAGGGTCTCCGCTCGCTCGAGGAGGAGGCGCGGTCGAAGCGCGGCTGGGTCCTGCGGAGGGCCGGCGTCTCGCCCGAGCTGATTGAACAGGCGGTCCGGGGCGTCGAGGATCTGGCCGCCGCGGCCGAAGGGCTCTTCGACCCCCGCACCGAGGGCGGCTGGATCGAGGCCACGCGGGGGATGTTCCGCGGCGAGCGTTTCGATCTCAGACAGGGTGTACAGCAGGTGGTGGGAAACCGGTGGGACATCGTCCGGCTCGACCAGCGCGCGCTCCTGGCACTCGATGACCTTCTTCGAGAATGGTCCGATCTCGTCGTCGATTCGAGTCGGAAGATCGATGTCGGGGAGTGGTACGCGCGTCTGCGCCGCCTGCTGGAGGGGAACGAGATCGCGATCACCTCCCCGAGCCAGCGGGGCGTCCAGGTTCTCGAGGCGCACGAGGCGGGGCTCACGCCCTTTCGGCGCGCATTCGTGATCCACGCGAACGAAGGGGTGTTTCCGCCCCGGTCGAGCGGGGGCCTGTTTACCGACTCCGAGCGCGAACGACTGGCCGCAGCAGGTCTGCCCATCTCGACGAGGGATCTCGCCTACGAGCGCGAACGCCGCCTGTGGCTGTCCTGCGTGGGATCGGAGCGGGTGGATATCACTTATCGAACCGCCGACTCCAGCGGGATCCCCAGGCTGGCCTCGCTGTTCGTGCCGACGCACGACCGCTCGACCGAGCTCGCGCGGACGCGGCGAGCCCTACCCGACGGGGGCACGGATCCCGACTCGATCGTGACCCGCGATCAGGTTCTCGAATCGGAGCTCGTGCGCTTCCTGCGCGTGCGACGCAGCGGAAAGCCGATGCCGTTCGAAACGCCGGACCCGGAGAAGGTGCGGGCCGCGACGTTGCGGGCCTTCGCGGAGGAGCTGCGGACGGGGGCCCTCGATGACGAGGCGCTCCGGAGGGCTACCGACGCCTTCGCAAACGCGGGCGCGGCCTTCGACGGCACGGAAGCCACGCTCGACCCCGCCGCCATCTTCGGAAACCAGCGCCCGCTCTCCCAACGCGCGACGCCCTGGAACGGCGAGATTCGCGACCCTGCCGTGCTGCGTCATCTGCAGGAACGCTTTTCCGCCACGCACGAGTGGTCCGCGTCGCAGCTCGAACAATACGGGGCCCGGCCCTTCGACTTCCTTCTCCAGCGCGTGCTCGGGCTCCAGGAGATCGAGGTGGCCGAGGACGAGGCGAGCGCGCTCACGATCGGCGGACTGATCCACTCGATCCTGGAGACGTTCTACCGCGGACGGCTCGGTCACCCTCTCGGCGACTTCGACGATCCCGCGCGGAACGACCTCGAGGGCGCCTTTGACGAGGCCTGTCGCGCGTTCGAGGAGAGCGGGCACCAGTGGGTGGGTCTCCCGCACGTGTGGGCGGCAACCCGCGAAGAGCTGCTCGAACGGCTGACCCGGTTCGTCGCCTGGGAGTTCAGCCGACCGAAGCCGGGGATCCCGATCGAGGTCGAGTTCGGGTTCGGGCGGGTCGCGGACCGGCCGGCGGTGGACCTCTCGGGACCGGGACGCGCGGGCGCGACGCTGCCCCTGCTCGTCGCGGGTCGCATCGACCGCATCGACCGCATGAGCGACGCGGCGGACTCCCTCCGCGTGGTGGACTACAAGAGCGGCACGGGAGCCCCGAGCCCGAAGGCCTTCGAGGACGGCGCGGCGCTGCAGGCGGCCCTCTACATGGCGGTCGCTGAAGCAGAGGGACTCGGCGCGCCCGCGACGGCGTCGTACCGGACCGTACGTGCGCCCGCGGATCGAGCGACGCGGTCCGCCGCGGACGTCTCGTTGTCCGTCACGCTCGCGCGCGAGATCGCCGCGCGGATCCGGTCAGGACGCTTCGAAGCCGTGCAGGCCGCGTCGACGGACCTAAAGGACTGGCAGCCGGGCCGGGACATCGCGAGGAGCGATGCCCGGATCGAGAGCGGGACCCGGTTCGACCCCCTCTCGCCCATGCCCCTCCCCGGCACGTTCTCATCGACCACCGCGGAGGAGTCGGAGTGAACGTGTCCTGGACGTCCGAGCAGATCTCGGCGATCACGTCCCCCCGTGACGTCCTGCTCTCGGCTTCGGCCGGAACCGGAAAGACGACGACCATCGTCGGACGGATCATGTGGGCGCTCGGGCTCGAGGTGGGTCGCGATCGGGAAACCGGCGAGCCAGTGCGTCCGTGCGAGGCCCCCTGCCGTCTCGACCAGGTCGCCGCGATCACGTTCACCGAGAAGGGAGCGCACGACCTTCAGGACAAGCTCCGGCGGGAGCTTGAGACCGCGGCCGGGGGAATGGCCCTCCGGCGGGATCTCGAGCGCGCCACGGTGGGGACGATCCACGGGTTCGCCGCCGACCTGCTCCGCGAGCACGCGCTCCGGCTCGACATCGACCCGACGTTCCGGATTCTCGACCAACGGGAGGTCGAGGTACAGCAGACCGAGGTCATCCGGGCCGTGCTCGCGACCGCCCTTCGCGAACGGGATCGCGGGGCCGTCGAGTTGACCAAACGATATGGCCTCACGGGGTGGAAGATGGCGCCGGGCGCGATCGGCCGGATCCGCGACGTCATGCGTGATCTGCGGTGGCGAGCCAGGGAGTTCGACAACTGGAGCTACGGCGTCGAGGACTCGAGGTACACGCGAACGCTGGATCTCGACGGCCTCCGCGAGCGGGCCCGATTCCTCGGGGCGTGGGCCGCCGACCCCGATGAAGCGGCGAAGGACGAGCTCGCCCTCGGTCTCTCCGACGCCCTGTATCGCCTGGGCCGGGCGAGCGTTCATCACTGGCTCAACTGGCTCGAGCGCGAGAACGCGCGAGACTTCGACAGCCTGATCCTCGACGCCCGTCGGCTTCTCACCCGGCCCGAGACCGCGAGCGCCCTCCGCGCGGTCCGTCGACGCTACCGGCTCTTCATCATCGATGAGTTCCAGGACACCGACCGGGCGCAGTGGGACATCGCGCAGTCCATCATGGGAGCGGTCGAGGATGGGCCGGCCCCCGAAGACCGTCCGTCCGTGATCCTCGTCGGCGACCCGAAGCAGAGCATCTACCGGTTCCGCGGAGCCGATATCGACGTGTGGAACGACGCCCGGACGCGGTTCGAGGGGGCGGGCGAAGTTCTCGAGCTCTCGTGGAACTTCCGGTGCGAGCCCCGGCTCGTCGATTACGTGAACCGGGTGGGTGAAGGGGCTCTCGGCGAGACCGCACGAGCGCTCGAGCCGGTGGCTCCGGACTCGGCGATCGGGTATCAGGCGCTTCGCGGGGCCCGGGACGAATCGGTGGCGGCGGGCCTGGAGTGGATCGCCGTGGACGAGGCGCGCGCGGCGGAGCAGCGGGCGGAGGAGGCGACCCGGGTGGCCGGCCGGCTGTACGAGCTCATCGGGAAGACGCAGGTCGTGGATTCGGACGACGGCTCCCTCCGCACCTGCCGCGCCGCCGACATCGCGGTCCTGGCCCGGCGGCAGGGCGATCTGCGGGACGTCGAGGCGGGGCTGCGGTCCTACGGGATCCCGTTCTACAACGCGACGACGAGCGGCCTGGCCGACCAGCAGGAGGTGCTGGACATGGTCACTGCGCTGCGACTCGTCGAGAACCCCTTCGACGACCTCCGGGCCTTCGCCTTCCTGCGATCACCCTTCGTCGGTCTGCGCGACGAGGTGCTCTGCCGCATCACGCTTCTGGACCGGTTCGACGGCTCCGGCCGAACGCCGTTGCTGGAACGGGCCGAGCGGTTCCTCGCGTCGGTCGACGCGTCGGCTCCGGGGGAGGGCCCCTGGTTCCCTTCCCCCGAGGGGACGACGATCGACGATGTGGAGCGTCGGGCCCTGGACGTCGGGCTCACCGCGATTCGGGCGGCGCAGGGGCTCGCGGACCGTGCCGACCACGCGGAGATCCTCGTCGACCTGCTCGACCGTACGGGGTATCGCCTTCACCTGCTGCTGCGGGAAGGGGCCGCGGAGACGCTGGCGAACGTAGAGCGCTTTCTCGCTCTGCTCGAGGAGTACCGTCACCTCACGCTGGCGAGCCTCCTCGCGCTCTGGGATCGCTGGGGAGACGACGACCTGGCGATCCCACAGGCACGCCTCTTCTCCGCCGGCGACGACGTGGTGACCCTCTCGACGATCCACGGGGCGAAAGGGCTCGAATGGCCGGTGGTCGCGCTGGTCGGCGCCGGCTCGGCACTCACGGATGTCCGCCATCAGACGGGGCGACACTGGGGCGACCCCTCGCTGGGGCCGATCTTCCTGCCGCGAAAGGCCGAGCAGGGACCCCGCGCGGCGGCGGGTCTCGAGCGACTGCTGCTGCAGGAGGAGGCCGAGGAGGCCCGTCTGCTCTACGTGGCTGCGACACGTGCGCGGGATCGACTGATCGTGGTCGGCCCCCCGGATCCGAAGAAGAAGAGCTTCGCGACGTGGCTCGGGGTCGAGCTTCCCGACGCTCGGGAAGCCCACGAAGTCGCGCCGGTGCACGACGAACCGCCCGAGCCACGACGGACGCCGCGGGCGGAGGCGGAAGATAAGGCAACCGGTACGGGCGGACAGATCGATGCGTTCGGCGGCGAAGCCAAGCGACAGCTCGATCTCTTCAACGCCCCGAGGGACGATCCCGAGGAGCCGCGGGAGAAGGACCGCCGGATGGTGATCCGGCGACACGGCGCTCCGCTTCAGACTTCGCTGCAACCGCCCCGGGTGTCGCTCGCCTGGCTGGCGGACATCGGAGAGACCGGCTGGCCCGACAGGGTCGGACCGATCCCGCTCGTCGCGGCACGTCGGATCGGGAGCGCGACGGAGCGGATGCTCCTCCGCAACGACCCCGAGACGTGGTCCCTCCGCTACGAGCACGGTGTCGTGCCTCCGCACGATTTCCTCGCCGATGCGTCCGGGGATGGACTCTCGGCGCGAGCGCGGGGCAACGTGATCCACGGAATCCTCGAGCGAATCCACGAGGAGGAGGAGCTGGGACGCGTGCTCGAGGAGACGATCGCCAGCCTCGATCTCGGCGATCTGGAGCTCGCGCTCGCGGCTGGCTCCCGGTATCGGGCGGCGCTGGAGGAGGAGATCGCGGGCGTGATTCGCAGCGCGGAGTGGCGGTGGTACGTCGAGGGCGAACACTACCGCGAGCTCCGGTTCCTCCACCGGACCCCCGACGGCTGGTTGCAGGGGGCGTTCGATCTGCTGCGACCGGCGGCCGGGGGCGACGACCGTCCCGATCAGGTCGGTCTCTTCGACGCACCCGCGAACGGCGAGCAGGACAGCCATGCCGATCCGTGGATCATCGACTTCAAGACGCACCGCATCGACGCGTCGATGGCGAGCGAGGTCGCGAAGGAGTACGAGGTTCAGGCGGGCGTGTATCGGGAGGCCGCGGCAGAGCTTCTACATCGCGTGGACGATCCGGCGGCCGAAGGGGAAACCGCGATCGTTCGAGTGGGCCTGCACTTCACCCACCCGAACGTCGCGATAGAGGTCGAGGAGACCTTCTAGCAGGCTGCTAGCGCACCCGGCGAACGTGCACGCCGCCGTTCGTCGTACGGACGGTGATCGGGGCGCCGCCGGATCCGAGATCCGTCGAGACGGCCCGCCGCAGGCGACCCTGGAGGGTCACCGGGAAGTCGACGTCGAATCCGCCGTTCCGGGTCTGAGACTCGAGCCGTGCAGAGTACCCCTCCGGAATCGCGAGATCGACGCCGCCGTTCGTCGTGATCGCCTCCAGGCCCGCCCCATCCCAGCGCGATCCGGATAACTGCACCGACAACCCGCCGTTCGTCGTCCGCGCCGACACGTCGCCGGAGAGGTCGACGAGGCTGATGCTTCCGTTCGTCGTGGACAGCTCCATCCGGCCGCTGACCCCATCGACCCCGACGCCCCCGTTCGTGGACGACAGCTCGAGGTCGGTGTTTCGGGGCACCATGATGCGGTAGCTGACCGACCAGCTCCGGTCGCGGTCGGTCTTCGGACCCTCGGCCCGGATCGTACCGTCCGTCTCGATCGTGATCTGCGACGCCATGTCCTCGGCCTGCGCTTCGCTGTCCGCCCGGCTGACGACCTTCGCCTGCACGCGGATTTCGCTGCGATCCCACGCCGTGACCTGGACCCCGCCGTTCGGCCTCGCGTCTACCTCCAGAGAACCGTCCGCGCGCAGCGTGAACTCGCGGACTTCGCAATGCCGGTTACTGCGGTCGTCGTCTCCACACCACTCGGACTGAGCGACGGCGGAAAGCGGAATCAGGGCGGCGAACGCACAAAGCGCGGCGGCCCTTCTGAGCGAACGTGTACGGCGCATCTCGACCTCTCCCGGGAGTAAGTGGTATCCACACGTTAGATTGTGCGGGTGGGCGAAAAGGTTGCGATCGGCCGGCCGAGGCCGGTGCCGCGAAAGCACTCCAACCTTTTCGGTCGCGTCGGCGTCCTAAACGCGAACCATGAATCGATCGGCTTTGCGGTTGACGGAAACGAACGGGTTGTCCGAAGAGCTCGCGCAGGAAGCGGCGGATGTCGCGGCTGCGGCGACAGGCGATCCCCAGGCGTTCGAGCGGTTGTATCGAGCGCACGCGGGACGGGTGTATTCCCTCGCCTGCCGGCTGTCCGGACCCGCCGACGCCGACGAGCTGACACAGGACGTGTTCGTCAGGGCCTGGCAGAAGCTGGGCACGTTTCGGTCCGAAGCACGGTTCGGTTCGTGGCTGTACAGGCTGGCCGTGAACGTGATCTACGGCCGGCTGAGGACGAAGACGGTGGAACGGAAGCGTCACGCAGACTCGGAGATCCCGCTAGAACGGGCGAGAGCGAAGCGTGACTCGGCAGAGATTCGGCTCGACTTCGATGTCGCGATCGAACAGCTGCCGACCGGAGCGCGGGAGGTATTCGTGCTACACGACGTGGAGGGCTACAAGCACCGCGAGATCGCCGAGATGGTCGGGATCACCGCTGGGACGTCGAAATCACAGTTGCACCGGGCGCGCATGATTCTGCGCACGCACCTGGACCGCTGAACGGAGCGGATGGATAGAACGATGACGGATCGTTTCAGAACGAGACTTTCGGAGTACCTGGACGGCGACCTCGCATCGTCCGAGGAGGCGCTTGTCGAGCGTCACCTCGAGACCTGTGACGAGTGCGCCGACGTGCTCGCCGATCTCGAGGCAGTGCGGACACAAGCCGCCGAGTTGACGGATCGCGTGCCTGAGACCGACCTGTGGGCCGGCATCGAAGCGCGCATCACGAGGACACCCGGGGTGGTCGAATCCGCCGGGCCGACGACCGTTCGGCGGTTGAGCCGGCGGATCTCCTTCACGGTCCCGCAGCTCGCCGCCGCGGCTGTCGCCCTGGCTTCGGTCTCGGTGGCCGGTGCCTGGATGACGCTGAGCAATGCCGGCGCGGACGGTGACACCGTGGCGGCGCAGGACGCGGAGGTCGCGGACGCCTCATTCGTCTCGAACACCGACGATGCCGGTGTCCCACTGGGCGAGCGCTACGGATCGGTGATCTCCGAGCTCGAGAGCGCCCTCTTCCAGTCGAACCTGAATCCGGAGACGGAGAACTCGCTTCGGAGGGCGCTCCTGAAGATCGATCGCGCGATCGAGGACGCGGAGAAAGCGCTCGAGGAGCTTCCGGGCGATCCGTACCTCGAGCAGCACGTCGAGAACACGATGCGCCGCAAGACCGATTTCCTGCGTCGCGCCGTGCGGCTGTCGCAGAGCTGATGATGGTCAGAACGATGGTTCTCGGGAGCGCCCTGGCGCTCGTCCCGCTGTCGGGCGCGGTGGCGCAGGAAGTCACGTTCGACGTGCCGTCCGGAGCCCACGTCGTGATCCGGAGCACCCAGGGGAACATCCATGTCGAGGCCGTGCGGGGTCGCGAGGGCCGGGCGGGGTTCACGGACGAAGACGATGCAGGCGTGTCCGTCCAGACGTCCGGGAGCTCGATCCGCATTGAGCCGACCTGGACGGACGGAGACGACCTGGCCGTCTTCCTCCCGGCGGATGTGCGACTCGAGATCGTCGGAGTGGACGGCGATGTCCGGATCGTAGGCTTCAGGGGCGACATCCTCGCCGAGGTCTTCGATGGGGACGTCCTCGTCGATGGCGGCTCGGTCGTGTCCGTCCGCTCGGTGGACGGCGATGTCACCGTGAGGGACGTCGACGGACCGTTGAGCATCGACGTGGGCGACGGCGACACGACGGTATCGGGCGTCGGGGGCGACGTGGTGGTGAACGGCGTGGACGGGGACATCACGGTCCGCGAGACGGACGCCCGCCAGGTCTCCCTGCAGACGATCAGCGGCAGCCTCTGGTACGACGGCCGCGTGTACGAGGGCGGCGAGTACCGGCTGGGCACTCACGACGGCGACGTGACGTTCGCCGTCCCGGAGGGGATCGGAGCGTCTCTGTCCGTCCTCTCATACGACGGGGAGCTGATCCCGTCCTTCCCGCTCCAGATGCGTGGGGCGACCGGCAGTATCGCGGAGTTCACGCTCGGGAACGGTTCAGCCCGGGTTCAGTTGGAGTCTTTCGACGGCAATATCCACTTGATCAGGCCGGGCGAGCGGTCGCCCGATCAATAGAAGGAGTGCGTGAGATGATTCGGAATGCGGTGAAGGCGGTGGCGATCACCGCCGCGATGGTTGGCTTCGCGACGACTGCAGAGGCGGCGGCGCAGCAGGACTTCTCGTGGGATGGTTCGGTGGACCGTGGCGACGCGGTCTCGATCCGCGGGATCAACGGTTCGATCGTGGCGCGGGCGGGCAGCGGCAGCCAGGTCCGGGTAACGGCGGAGAAGACCTCGGAGGACGATCCGGTGTCGTCCGTGGACATCCAGGTCATCGAGGACGCGGACGGCGTGCTGATCTGCGCCGTCTATCCGACTCCGCGCGACGCCGATGAGGACAATCAGTGCGCGCGCGGCCGGGCGTACAAAATGAACACCCAGAACAACGACGTGAAGGTGCACTTCACGGTCGAAGTGCCCGCGGGCGTCGAGCTGGATGCCGTGACGGTGAACGGCGACATCGAGGTCTCGCGTGTGGCGAGCAGCGTGTCCGCCGTGACCGTGAACGGCGACATCATGGTCGAGACCAACGGATCCGCTTCCGCCACGACCGTGAGCGGCTCGATCGAGGCGAGCGTCGGCAGCCTGGACGACGATCTCGAGTTCACGACCGTGAATGGTGGCGTGAAACTCACGCTTCCGTCGAACGCGTCGGCCGACGTCGAGGCCACCACGGTGAACGGCAGCATCGAGACCGACTTCCCGATTACGATCCGCGGCCGCTGGGGCCCGAGATCGGCACGGGGCGAGATCGGGAACGGCGGCCCGAATCTCGAGATCACGACGGTCAACGGCAGCATCGAGATCGTTCGCGGCTGATCGACCTCTCCACCGGCCCCTCGAGCAATCGGGGGGCCGTTTTTTTTGCCTGGACGTGGCGGGCATCGGATACCTCCGCGAGATTCGCCCGATGCGGAACGAGACGAAGGGAACCCTCGCGATCGTCGGATCTTCGCTCGGGTACGGGGGGCTCGCGGTTCTTTCGAAGATCGCGTTCGAGCGCGGCGTCGATGTCGTCCCGATGCTCGCCTGGCGGTTCATCGTCGCGTCCATCGTCCTCTGGGGCGTGCGAATCCTGCTCGACCGACGACTCCCCACCCGTGATCGCATCGGCGCGATCCTATCGCTCGGGGTCCTCTACTCCGGCAACTCGCTGACCTTCATGCTCGGGCTCGACCGGATCCCGGCCAGCCTCGCGTCGCTGGTCTTCTTCACGTATCCCGTCGTCGTCGTGCTGATCACGCGGATCTGGTTCGGCGAACGTCTGACCCGTCGAAGGCTCACCGCTCTCGTCGCCGCCACGATCGGGTGCGGCCTCATCGTCGGACAGGGGATCTCGACGGTGGACGTCATCGGGATCCTCTGGATTCTGCTCGCGGTGGGAATGATCGCCGGCTTCATCGTTCGAAGCCACGTGGTCCTCGCGGATGTACCGGCGATCGGCGGAACGGCGGTTCTCCTCACGACGACCGCGGTCATCATGACGCTGACGGGGCTGGCGTGGGGCGGTGTCGCGGTCCCGACGGACACGACCACCCTGCTGGTGCTGGCCGCCCTGGGGCTCACGTCGACCGCGATCCCCGTCACCCTTTTCCTGCTCGGGATCCAGTGGATCGGCCCGGCGAAGGCGTCGATCTTCTCGACGATGGAGCCTCTCGTCACGGTGCTCCTCGCCATGGCACTGCTGGGGGAGCGACTGCTGCCGCTGCAGCTCGTCGGGGGACTGCTGATCCTGGGGGGCGTGGTCTGGCTGAGGCTCGAGCGAACGGGGCTGGAGGACGCCCCTCACTGAGCCTCAGAACCTGGGGCGCACCATCCGGGTCTGATACTCCTCCAGGAAGCGGGTGTGCTCGGGATCGTCCGGGTAGCGCTCGTCGGCTCCGTACGGATACCTGGACTGCCCGCGGAACGGCAGCGGTTCGACGCGATCACCCGTCGCGGTGTTCAGGTCGCCGTCCTTCACCCACCCGTCCGTGTAGATCAGGAACGTCCTCGTCCACCCGTCTCGAAGCACCGGCAGGGCATCGGCGTCGAACCGGAGCGTGATCTCGTCTCCGGCGTTCGCGACGACGTACATGTCGTCCCCGGCCGCGACGAGCGGGGTCACGTCACCGTAACGCGTGTACGCCCCTCCGAGGTCGCTCCACATCGGGTCCGTCGAGACCGTCTCGTAGTCGAACCAGTGTGGACCGTACCGGCCGCCCTTCCGGAACTCGCGCGAGAACCCGCGGTAGTGCAGGTCCGCCGCGGTCGGGGTCAGCGCCGTCACGCGGATGTCTTCCGGACGATCCGCGCGCGGGCCATCCGGCCGCTGGACGGTGAAGAACGCCTCGTCCCAGTAGATCATGAGGTTCGTGCGGATGCGTACCCGCCGATCCGCCGTCGGGAACTTCCCTCGCAGATCGACGACGACGGTCTTGTCCTTGCCCGAGGGGAATCCCAGATCCGGGATCGCCTCGACCCAGCGGCCATCCGCCCCGATCACGTCGAGCGCCGGAAAGATCGAACCGAAGTCGTCCGACTGCTGCATCGCGACGTTGATGCTGGCGTCCGTCGGGAAGATCCACCCCGTGAGGAAGAGCACCGGCTCGCCGGTACGGGCGATGTCTCCCAGATCCAGTATGAGCTCGTGAGGCTCGGCGATGCCCTGGAAGCGGTCGGCGCGAGGCGTCGACACGTAGTCGAAGTCGCGTTCGCTCAGCGCCGCGAGGTGGTCACGCCCCTGCTCGTCGGTCGCGAGGACCGGGGCGAAGCGCGCCCCGACACTCCACAGCTCGAGCTCGACCGGCGCGGGCGGGACGAACCGCTCGTCCACGAACACGTCGATGGAGTCGGGGTGATCGACGGCCACGAGATCCACGTCGTCGACGTAGATCGTCTCCCACAGCTCCTCCGTCACCTGCATCACGTACTCGCCGTCGAGCGGCTGGAGGATGCCGGACGGCAGTCGCCGATACTCCTGAGACGGATATCCGGGCGCGTAAGCCCTTTCCCCGCTACCCAGGATCCCGAGCGGCATGCCGAGCGCGCTCTTCCACATCACGTCGCCGACGAACTCGAACGACTCGCCGTTCCAGAGGTACAGCAGCGGGCACGACCCCTTGAGCGACTGCTGTTCGATCAGGTCCTGATCCGTGCCCGGGAAGTGCATGTCCTGCGCGGTCCCGTTCGGCCATTCGACGCGCACGACATCGGCCTTGAGCCGACCGTCGAGCCCGAACCGGACGGAAGGACGCGTGACCGTCCGCGCCTGGAGCATGTCCCCGACCCGCACCTCGACGCGGGCGCCGATCCCGAACCGGTTGTTCTTCCGGCTCCCTTCCCCGAGCCCAACCAGGTCGAGACGAAGGAAATGGTTCGCGTTTCCGCCGTCGTTGCGCAGAAGCGTGAGATCACCGTCGGCCGCGAGCAGCAGCAGATCGGAGTCGCCGTCGTCGTTGTAGTCCAGCGCGCGGACGCGCGCGAGATCGCCGGCGGCTCCGGGCAGGAAGCCCGCTGCATCATCGAACGCTCCATCACGGACGTTCCGCAGCAGCGTGAGACCCGATCCGCCCCGCCCGGCCACGCCGATGTCGATCCACCCGTCGTTGTCGAAGTCGAACGTCTCGATGTCCGTCGGATCGAGATCTCCGAGGTCCGCGTCGATCGACATGGGGGCGAACCCCCCGTCGGCTGACGCGAGGTGGACGGAGACCGCGCCCGCGCGGCCGAGCAGCAGATCGGGTCGGCCGTCGTTGTCGACATCCTCGAGCGCGATCGCGGAAGCGGGGCCGTCCACGCCGGGCGCCATATCCGCGGTCCCATCCTCGAAACGCCCGGCCCGCTGATTCACGAGCACCCGAACACCGCTCTCCCCGGCGAGTAGGAGATCCAGGTCTCGATCGTCGTCCACGTCCGCGAATGCGATGTCGTACGTCGACTCTATTGGACCGGCGAGGCCCGCCTCGTCGGCAGTCTCGGAGAACGTCCAGTCCCCGTTGTTGCGCAGGAGCCTGTCCGCGCCGTCCCGCGCCTCGAACAGGTCCAGATCCCCGTCCTGATCCAGATCGGCCGCGATCGCGCGTCGCGTCGCGCCCGGCGTCGTGCCGACTCCTGCCACCGCCGCGTCCACCGTTTCGAAGGTCCCGTCCTCGAGCTGCCGCCAGAACCGGGGAGTGGACCCTCCCACATACACATCCGGACGCCGGTCGTCGTCGAGATCGACGAACATCAGCCCATCGGCGTCCGCCGCCCCGAAGGACCCCAGCTCAGTGGACACGTCGACGAACCTCCCGAGGTCCACCCGCAGGAACCGGCCGGCACCGGCGTCGAGCCAGACCGCGTCTTCGTCACCGTCCTGATCGAAGTCGCCCACCGCTACCGCGGACGCCCCAGTGCGCGCGGCACGGGTCGCCATCAGCTCCTCGAGCCCGGAGAGCTGCGAGGCCTCCGCGTAACGGAGAGCGGCGAGAACGTCGGCCTCCTCCACGATCCGGAGGTTGTCGGCCGAACTGAATCCCAGAAGCGGTATCCCGACGAGACGACCGGCGGGCGGACGCAGCTCGGACAGATCGGCCTGATACGGTCCGGTCACCTCGTAGAACGACCGGAAGTCGTCGAAGGCCTGACCCGCGGCCGCGGCATCCCCCGAGCGGAGCGCGTCCTCCGCTGCCGCCAGAACTCCGTCCATCTCCGCCGGCACGTCTGCCGCCAGTTGCCGAAACGTCTCGATCCCCGCGAGGGCCTCGTCCAGCGCGCCGGCAGCGATACGGGCGCTCACCTGCTCGACGCGCGCCGCGAGGTTGCCGTCGGCCACGCGCACGACGTCCTCGAGCCGCGCGAGGTGCTCCGGGCTACCCTCGCCCGCCGCCCCGGCCTCGATGGCCGCGAGCAGCCAGTATGCTCGTGCGTGCGTGTCATCGCGGTCGAGGGCCTCGGCGAGCAACGCGCGGGCCTCGTCGGGCTGGTCGTATTCGAACCGGAGACGTGCGAGCGCCAGAATCAGATCCGCATCCTCGGGCGCCCGTTCGCGGGCACTCTCCAGCCAGTCCTCCGCATCCGTGGGGCGTCCGTCACGCAGCGCGATCAGCCCCAGGCCGGCGTACCCGGCCGGGTCGTCCGGCGCGATCTCGACTAGGCGCTGGAACTCGTCGGTCGCCTCCGCGAGCCGATCCTGCTGAAGCAGCGCCTCCCCCGCCCCGCGAGCCGCCAGGATCTCTGCCGTCGAGGCCGGAGGCACGTCGCTCCCGCCCTCGCAGGCCGTGAACAGAGCGGCGCTGGCGAGGAACAGGCCGATTCGGCTGATGCGGGCCGCGGCGAACATCAGGACCCGCCCTCTTCTTCCGAGATCGCGACAGACTCGCCGGCGACCACGCTCCCGGTTCGGCTCACACCGCCGTCGGGCCACATAACGACGATGCTGTCGGCGGCCGGGAGCCCGCCGAGTCCCGCGAGCACCGGGTTCGTCTCGGACTGCGACAGGTAGGACGAGCTCGTGGCGACCGCGAATCGCTGCGCGACTCCGCCCGCCCACACCCGGACGATCGCACCCACTGCCCCGACGTTCGGCTCCGCGCCCTCGAGCGCGACCCGCACCCAGGACGTCCCGGTCGAGTCGACGTCGTTTCGCAACAGCTTCGCCGGACCGCCGTTCGTCGTGACGACGACATCGAGGTCGCCGTCGCGGTCGAAGTCGGCGGTCGCGATGCCGCGCGCGACCATAGGCTCCTCGAACCCGCCGCCGACCGCCCCGGTCACGTCCGAGAACTGACCTCGCCCGTCGTTCTGAAGGAGGAGCGGCGGCTGCTCGAACGCGACGTCCTCGGCGACGTTCCCGATGTCGGGCTCGATGTGCCCGTTCCCGAGCAGCAAGTCGCTGTACCGATCGAGATCCAGATCCGCGAACCGGAGTCCGAAGGTCAACGGCAGCATCGTCGGCCGGGTGATTCGGGCCGCACCCGCGAGATCCTGGAACAGCGCGTCGCCGATCTGCGTGTAGAGCGCGACCGGCTCGTTCGAGAAGTTGCCGATCGCGATCGAGAGCTGGCCCCGGTTCGTGACGTCCGCGACGTCGATCCCCATCCCCGCGCGCGCCCGCCCGAACTCGTCGAACGCGACACCCGCCTCGAGGGCGGCGTCCCGGAAGGTCCCGTCACCGTTCGACAGGTATAGGAAGTTCTGGTACGTGTCGTTCGCGATCGCGATGTCCGGCCAGCCATCCCCGTTCACGTCGTCGATCGCGATGCCGAGCGACTTCCCCTCGACGTTCTCGACGCCCGCCTGGCTCGTCACGTCGCTGAACGCTCCTCCACCTTCGTTGTGGAGGAGGCGACACGACTCGCCCTCGTAGTCCTGGGGCGTCGCATACCCCTTGTTCTCGCCGTCGTACGTCGTGAACAGGTCCGTCTCGGGGGTCCAGCGGACGTAGTTGCAGACGAAGAGGTCGAGCCACCCGTCCCGATCCGCATCGAACCACGCGGCGGCGGTGGACCACGCGGGGTGCGCCGCGCCGGGCGGGTTGCCGGCCGTCCCGGTCGGGCCGGTCACGTCCGCGAAACGGCCGCCATCGTTTCGGTACAGCCGGTTGTCGCCGACCGCCGTCACGTAGAGGTCCGTGTCTCCATCGCCGTCGTAGTCGGCCGCCGCCGCCCCCATCCCGTAAAGCGGCGCGTCGAGTCCGACACGCGATGTCACGTCCTCGAAACTCCCGTCACCGCGATTGCGGTAGAGACGGGACGCCGCTCCTCGATCCTCGGCGCGTCCCGGCCAACCCGTCGAATTCACGAAGAAGATGTCCGGCCACCCGTCCGCATCGTAGTCGAATACCGCGACCCCGCTGCCCATCGTCTCGGGCATCCACTTCTCCCCGAACGCGCCGGTAGCGTGGGTGAATCCGATCCCGGCCCCGGCCGTGATGTCCGCGAAACGAATCGTGGTTTCGGCATCCGACCGCCCGTCCGTGGCCCACGCGGGTCGCGTGTACTCCGGTCGTTCTTCTACGACCTGCTCGGGCTCCGAGCAGCCGACGAAGAGGACGGCGAGCAGCGTCGCCACGAGGCGCACGTCCGGCGCCGTCGGCCGCATCACCGGACATCCTCCATCGTCACGTCGTGCGTGTGGATCGGGGTCGCCATGAGGTTCACTCCGGGGTTCTCCGAACGATACCGAAGAGCGAGCGCGCTCGCGGCCTCATCGATGCGATAGCGCTCGAACGCCGCCTCGGCCAGCGACGCTTCCTCTAATCGACCGAGGGCCCGCAGGCCGAGCATCCGGTTGTAGTGCGCCTCCCGGTGCTCGGGGTCGATCTCGAGCACGCGGTCGAACGCCTCGATCGCCTCCTCGTAGCGCTGATCCAGATAAAGCGACCGGCCGAGCTCGAACCACGCGCCCCGGTCGCCCGGGAAGTTCACGAGGACCCCGCGATAGGCGGCCGCCGACTCGACGTAGCGGCCGTCGGCCTGGAGCACCCCGCCCCACACCCAGTCGATCCGGGGATCGCGCGGGCGGACGGCCTCTGCCCGATCGAGATGCTCGTACGCCGCCTCTAGGTTGCCCTCCCGAAGCGCGAGACGGGCGAGGTTGAGGGGACCGTCCACCAGCCCCGGCTCGCGGCGCTCGACAGCCGTGAAGGGAGCGAGTGCGGCGCGTGTGCTCCCCTCTCGTTGCAGGGCGATTCCGTAGTCGTTGAAGCGAACCCACGTCGGGACGGGGTGACCGCCGTTCGGCTCATCGGCGTCCGACCCGGTGGCCGAAGCGGCCGGGGCCCCGGCCGGACCGATCGGGAGCGTCACCTCATGGCTCGCGATCTCGGTGATCGGAAGATCGGGCACGTCGTCGAACGAGCGGAATCCCTCCGGGTTGTTCGCATACGCGAACTCCGTGTAAGGCCGATCGAACTTCCTCCACATCAGACGAGCCCGGACGGTCAGTGCATCGAGTCCCTGCGGAACCGTGATTCGATAGTGCGCCACATCCGCGGCGCCCGGCGGGATCACGTTGGTCGCGGCCGTGACGTGGATGTCCTGCGCGTTCCTCATCTGGATCGGATTCCCGTCCCCGTCGAGGATCACGGCCTTGAACACGTGCGCCATGGGGTCCAGATGCCCGTCGTCGCCGACCGCTCCGCTGCGTCCGAGCACGTTTCCGAGGCCGTCGAGCACGGTGAACTCGAGCCAGCCCTCGTTGGAGTCGTTCGTGCCGCCCGGGAACGTGTGCCCGACGCCCAGGTTCCGGACGACGACATCGATCGTCACGGTCTCCCCCGCCACGAGTCCGGGAAGACGCGCGTCGAGCGGCATCACGGCCTCGTCCGCGCCGGACCGACGAAGGGCGAACACATCCACGCGCAGCCTGTCCTCGCGGAGGAACTCCTCGATTCGCCGGATCGTCGCGGTGTCGCCTCGCAGGTACGGGAGGGCCGTGTTCACCGCGAGGAATCGATGCGACCGCACGCGGCCACCCTCGGCCGAGAGATCTCCGAGAGGAGCTTCCTCCATCGGCATGTGGCAATCCTGACAGATCCGCTTCGCGGGCGGCAGGTAGAACGTCCGCGACGCGTTCAGTGAGATCCCGCTGTCATGCCAGTTGTCGTATTCGTTCTGCCCCCTGAGCCAGCGGTAGTTATTCACCGGCGTGTCCAGGCTGACCTTGTGGCACGAGGCGCAGAACTCCGGCGTGCGCAACTCGGGCGCGAGGAGCTGGCGCATGTGGACGGTCGGCTTCGCCTTCAGGGCGGCGTCGTGCAGGAACTCCCTCCACGACCCCTCGGCCGCGTCCGAGAACAGGTAAGGGTCCTCCTGCTCGTCGGCGATGTTGTAGTTGCCGTTCCCCGTCACGTCGTGGATGGCGTCGATGGAGTGGCACGCCAGACACGTCAGGCCGGCCTGGGCTTCCACGGAGGTCCGATCGATCTCGTCATCCATGCTTCCCGCGAGCATCAGGGCCGGGTCGTGGCACCCGCTGCACCACTTGCTCTTCACGCGGCCGGTGGCTTCCGCGGGAAGGCCGAACTCGGCCAGATGCGCGTTCACCGCCTCCCCCGCTTCGAGCGATTCCTCGCGCAGGAGATTCACCGTCGCCTCGTAGAACGGGTTGTTCATCGAGGCGAACCGGTGGGCCGACGAGGCCCACTGCTCCGTGACGTCCGCGTGGCAGCGGGCGCAGGCGGCCGCGCCGATCTCGGACTCGACCGCGAAGCCTCGCTCGGCGACTTCCGCGGATACCCGATCCGCGAGATCGGCGGCGGACTCGCGCGTGATGATCCGCGCCGGGAGATACGTACCCGTCGACGTCGTGGTAGCCGATGGGAAGAACGGGCTCTCCGGCGGCACGAAGCCCTTCGGGACGAACCCTTCCCCGGCGAACAGGGCGACGTCGCGTTCCCGTCCGCCCGGACCGTCGGCGAGCCCCAGCTCCCGGGCCTCGCGCGCCTCGGGCGTCAACTGAACGTCGCGCCGGGTGAGGGCGTGCAGCCCGACCGTCACGACGAAGACGGCGCCGACGAGAAGTGCGAACCGTCGCAGGTTCGCCCGCGGCGGTCGGGCGTAGCTGACGATCCGGTGCCCGCCGTAGCCGCAGACAATGAGGACCGCGGTACCGACGTGAGTCCACCAGGCCCACCCGTGATCGCGGCTCGCGGCAGCGGTGAGGATGAAGAGCCCGCTGACGACCAGGCCGACGCCGACAAGACCCAGCCCGATGCCCGTGGCAATCGACGCCCCGTGCCGTCTCTTCCACACCGTCGGCAGGTGCGCGATGAGGAATCCGAGCATGACGCAGGCGAGAAGGAGCCCAGCGCCCGTGTGCGTCAGCACCATCGCTTGGAAGAGCAGCGGCAGCGACGTCTCTCCAACGGCGAAGAAGTCCAGCCCCGCGACGTCGGCCAGGCGGTTCGCGACCAGATACAGCGTGTTCGCGAGCATGAACACGGACAGGCCGATCGAGATCGACAGCCAGACCTTGAGATGCTTCGGCAGGATGGACGGCAGAGCCGGCCGCCTGGCTCCCTTCTTCACGAGCGCTCGCTCATCCTGCTCACGAGCCTTCGGTGATGTCCGCGGTCCACGCGACCTCGATCGCGCCCGCGATCGACTGTGCCGAAGGACACTTCGAGGCGTGGCGTTCCAGGGCACGATCCACTGTCTCCCTGGATCCCGCGGGGATGCGGAGGGTGTAGTGGACGTTGATTCGGGTCAAGACGGGCACGCGATCGACGACCTCGTTGATGCCTTCGATTTCTGCGGTGATGTCTTCCGGAGCCAGGCTGATGCCGCGCACTTCCAGTGCGCCATTGAGGGTACCCAGCATTCAGCCGCCCGTCGTTGCGACCATGTAGTCGACTGGAAGCGGCAGATCGGGGGAGTCGATGTTGTAGTGCTCCTTGATCGCGCCGTGCACTCCCATGTCGATTTCGCTCCCGTCGGCGAGCGTCGCCCGCCGGTGAACGCCCTCGATCTTTCGCAGCGAGGCGTGGGATACATAGAACGGTTCCGTCACACAGCCCTCCATGGCCTTTGCGGTCGATCACCCGTCGGCCGCATCTTCGGCGGCAATCTAGACGTCACTATCCGGCGAACCAACAAAAGAACGTGAGACCCGAAACGCGATTCCGAGATCCACCCGCGCAGCGACGCCGTCGCGCCGACCCCCTGGCCGTGGTCGGGGCCGTCGCCGCCGTCGTGGTGTTCGCGTCCGCCTGCGGCGATGGTGCGGCGACCCGGCCCGCGACGCCCCCGGGCAGCGGACAGATCGCGGATGTCGCGGATCGTTATTGGGACTGGTATCTGAGTTGGCACCCCCTGCAGGCCACCTACCTTGGGTATCACGACTACGGGGATCGCGTCCCCGACATCACTCCACAGGGCCGCCAACAGCGACGCGAGTCCGCATCGGTGTTCTTCGACGAGCTCGCCGCGATCGACCTGGACGGCCTCAACCACGAGGACCGACTGACCTACTTGGCGCTCGAGCACGAGCTCGGGCGTGAGCTGGCAGGGCAGGTGTGCGAGCCCGAGATGTGGGTGGTCGACCACCGCGAAGGGATCCAGCTCGCGTTCCTGAACGTCGTCGCCGCGCAGCCCGTCGCGACGCCGGAGGACGGCGACCGGATGATCCGCCGCTGGAACGCGATCGCGGACTACCTCGACGACTACGTATCGAATCTGAGATCGGGTCTCGAGCGCGGGCGCGTTGCCGCTCGGGCCCCGGTCAATCGGACGATCGTGCAGCTCGACGCGCTTCTCGAACGCCCCGCGGACCAGTGGCCCTTCTACGCACCGGCCGGCGTGAGTCTCGACACCTGGCCGGAGGAGTCTCGACGGCGGTTCAGGACCGAGATCCGGGAGGCGGCGACCCTTCGAATCCGCCCGGCGTACGAGCGTCTGCGCGACTTTCTGCGCGACGAATTGTACCCCGCGACCCGCGAGGACGACGCTCCGGGCCTCGCCTCTCTCCCCGGCGGTAATGAGTGCTATGTATCTCTCATTCAAGACTTTACGTCGCTAGACCTCGATCCGAATGGTATACACGAGACGGGTATCGAAGAGCTAGCGGGGATCCACGAGGAGATTCGCGTCCTGGGCGAGTCGCTCCTGGGCACCGGCGACATGCGGGAGATCCAGACGCGGCTTCGGGATGACCCCGACATGCACTTCCTGTGGCGCGGGGAGATCGTCTCGACCGCCGAGAATGCGACGGAACGCGCGCTCGCCGTCACCGACGACTGGTTCGGCATCCTTCCCCGGGCAAGCCTGACCGTCCGCCCGATCCCCGCGTACGAGGCACCCCAGAGCGTCGTCGCCTACTACCGGCAGCCGGCGCCGGACGGATCGCGACCCGGCATATACTTCGTGAACACGTACCGGCCCGAAATCCGGCCGCGCTATCAGGCGGAGGTCCTGACGTTTCACGAGACCTTCCCGGGCCACCATCTGCAGACCGCGATCTCGCAGGAGCTCGAGGGCATTCCCGCGTTCCGACGGCACGTCGGGGCGACCGCCTTCGTCGAGGGCTGGGCGCTATACGCCGAGAGGCTCGCCGACGAGATGGGTGCCTACTCCGGCGACCTGGATCGGCTCGGTATGCTCTCCTACGACGCCTGGCGGGCGAGCCGTCTCGTCGTGGACACGGGGATCCACGCCTTCGGGTGGTCCCGGGAGCGGGCGATCGCCTTTCTCCGCGAGAACACGCTGCTGGCGGAGGAGAACATCGAGAATGAGGTCGACCGCTACATCACCTCACCCGGACAGGCCCTGGCGTACAAGTTGGGGCAGCTCGAGATCCGACGGCTGCGTGAAGAGGCGGAGACGCGGCTGGGCGAGGCGTTTCGCATCGCGGAGTTTCACGATCGGGTGCTGGAGAACGGGGCGCTCAGCCTGCCGGCGTTGCGCGAGGCGATAGAGACGTGGTTGAGCGAGGTGGAGACGGCGAGCTGAGCGACAACTAGCGGACCGGCCGGGGAGGCCGGTCCACCAGACCGTCCGTACTAGCAGTCCTCTTCGATCGCCTCGTCGAGCCGCCGGCGGCGCAACTGCGCGCCCGCGTACCCTGCCAGACCGAGCGTGAAGAGCGTGGTGCTCACCGGCTCGGGGACCTGAGAGATCGGGGGCAGGTCGCCGGCGTCCGGGTGAAACGGACCGTAGTCGGCCCCGGTGCCGCCGTCGGTGCCGTCGTTCTGACCGCTTCCGCCAGTGCCCGCACCGGTCCCGGAGCCGCCGCCGTTGCCGCCGCTCCCCTGACCGGCGGAGTTGACGCCACTACCTCCGCCCGAATCGGAGCCCGGCGTATCGGAGCCTCCCGAATCGTCGGAGCCGTATTCGTCGCCGGCCTCGCGGTCGCCGCCGTCGCCGACGCCGTCGTTCGCGCCATCGCCCTCGCCACCTGTGTCGGGGTTACCCGACTGCGGCAGCGGGCCCTCTACGGTCGGGTCGTCACCGTTGCCCGGCGCGAAGATCGCGACCGTCGCCGGAACCGCGAGCAGAAACAGAGCGCCGACCGGCTGACCACAACGCCGCTCTTCATCTTCGTCGAGCCCGCGCGAACCCTGGTAGTGCGACTCGTCATCGTCGCAGGAGATGTTGCCAGGATCATCGCTGGTCGGGGTCGTCGACACGCTGGTCCCCGGCGGAATGTCGAACGGCTCGGCATCCAGCGGCTGCGGGACGACCGTGACGTTCTCGGCTTCCGCGGCGGCCCCCTCACCCTGGTCGTCGATCCCGGCGTTGGGGACGAACAGGATCAGGTTGTCGCCCTCGGCGCGAACATCGACACTCGCGCAGGTCCTGGTCCAGCCACGGCAATCGTGCTGCGCGAACGCGGACACGGCGAAGACCGGAAACGCGAGCAACGAAACGCCGAGCGCGCGACGCAGATTGGTGAGACGGCTCATGGTCCTCGTCTGCCTCTCCGAACGATGAATCGGACAACTCAAAACATCTGACCACCCCTGATGAATCCCGCCACATCCCGGCGAAACAGGAGCACCCATCAGACAACTCGCGCGCGAGAAGGTGCAAATTCCGTGACCGGGCACCCCCGCGGCCTCCAAGCCATTCATCTACAACGGGTTACACCGCCGCCTTCCCCATCCGCGAGGCGGCCGGCTGTCGATCGGCCGCAACACGACGGCCTGCGGTTTCCGTGGCCGTCCTGGCGCGCGTAACTCGTTCTGCCACTCGGGGTTGAGACGGGCGTGATTCCTCGAGGCAGTATTTACCCATGAAATCCAAGACGAGACGACGGACCAGCGCCGGATTCGCCCTCCCCGTCGCCATCGGCGGGCTGACACTCCTCCTCATCATCGCCTCGACGGGGTTCACGATCTCGTGGATGGAACTCGCATCCGTGCACTCGGGGAACGCGGGGACGCGAGCGTATCACGCGGCGGACGCCGGTCTGGCGGTCGCGCTCGCATCGCCCGGAAGACCGACGGCGACCAGCCGCACCGTAGTCCTGACATCGGGCGTCGCGAACATCACGTATCGGCCCCTGCTCGACCTTCCCGGTCGCGGGGCGATCTACGAGATCCGTTCAACGGGATCCGTGGACCGGATGGGGACGCCGTTTCGGCGGACCGTGAAGCGCGCCGTGTGGGTGGGCGATCCTCCAGCGGCCGATGCGGCCCTTTCCGTTGCGGGAGCGGGCGGCGTGTCTTCGTCCGGCGCTACCGGGTACGTCACGGGGGTGTTTCCGCCCGGCTGCACCCTCCGCTCCGGAACCGGCATCGCCTCGGACGGGCCGGTGCAGACCGGCGCCGTCACGGTGTGGGGCAGTCCACCGATCCGTGCGTCACCACCATCCGTCCCGAGCCGCACCGGCCTGCGCTGGGGCGACGTGACGAGTAACGCGACGCCGGCGCCGCAAGCGACTGTCCCGCCCGATCCGTGGCCGCCCGCCGGTTCGGGGTGGCCCGTCGTCCGGTTGACCGCCCCGGGTCCCCTCGGGCCCGGCCACTCAGGTCAGGGCGTCATCGTCGCGACGGGCGATCTCGACATCACAGACGGGTTTTCGTGGACGGGACTGATCCTCGTGGGCGGACGGATGCGTCTCTTCGGGGACACCACGCTCCGGGGTGCGGCGTTCGCGGGACTGGACACGACCCGCGTCGGATCGGTCGATCTGGGAGCCGGCGTGGTGGGCCTCACCTTCGACCCGTGCGCGGCCGACGCGGCGGCGGCATCGATCGCCCCCTTCCCCGCCGTCCTGCCGGGGACGTGGCGCGAAGCTATGTGAACCCGGTCAGGGCAGGCTCGACGCGACCAGATCGAGCAGCCCATCCGGGTTGTCCTGGTGCAGCCAGTGCCCGCCGTGGATCTCGTGCCCGTGGACCCGCCCCGAGGGGACGTTCCTGATCCGCTCGAGCTCGTCCGACCGCAGTACGTCGGACTCGCTTGCCCGCACGAAGTGGAGCTCGAGGCCTGCCGGCGGCGCCTCGACGACGTCCCAGACGTCTCTCCGGAAGAAGTCGTCGAGGAGCGACTCCATGTCGTCGATGGAGAACCTCCACGTGAAGACGCCGTCGACGAGTTCGAGGTTCGTCCCCATCCAGTGAGCGACGGGGGAAGCGAACCCTTCGGCCTCCAGCGCGGCCACGCCGGCGGCGCGGCTTTCGTAGCGGTCGGGGAGTCCGCGAAGCGCCTGAAGCATCCGCATCGCGCTTCCTCCCGGCGTCCGCTTCGACGGCGTCGAATCGATCACCCAGACCTGCTCCGGCCCCAGCGCCGGCGCGGCCATCAGCGCCACCTTCCCTCCGAACGAATGACCCAGGATCGCGTCGGGTCGGGCGCCGAGGTGCGCCGCGAGGTCCACCAGATCGTGCACGCACGTGGATAACAGGTGGGGCGGCTCGAACCCCCTGCTGTGGCCATGCAGGCGAAGGTCGACGAGAATGGCACCCCACTCCGGTCGCGCCGTGGACAGGTCACGGGCGAACGACGCCCAGTTGCGGCCGGCTCCGTAGATGCCATGAAGAACGAGAAGCCGGCGGGACGCGTGCTCGCCGCCCACGTAGAGATGATGAAGCACAGGTGAAGACACAGGTGGCATCTGGGATCGAGGGTCACGTGGATTCGGACGACTCCACTTTCCGTCCGTTCCCCGGTCTCGGCAACCCGCACGTGCAGACCGTGGCGGCGCGGATCCGGCGGGCCCGGCTGCGTCCGCGGTACCGGCGAGAGCGGATCGAAACGGACGACGGCGACTTTCTGGATCTCGACGTCCGGACGATCGGCGAATCGGGCTCGCCGCCGAAGGCGACGTGTCTTCTGCTACATGGCCTCGAGGGGTGCGCGGAGTCCGGGTATATGCTGGCCACGGCGGAGGCGCTCGCCGCGCGCGGGATTCAACCGATCGCGCTCAACTTTCGCTCGTGCGGCGGTCAGCCGAATCGGACCCTGGGGTCGTATCACTCCGGCCGCACGGACGACCTCCGGCGGGCGCTGGACTGGATCGAGGGAACCTTTCCGGACCTGCCGCGTCTGGCCACCGGATTCTCGCTCGGCGGGAACGCCCTGCTCGTGCACCTGGGAAGCCTCGGATCGATCGCCCGGCTGGACGGAGCCGTCGCCGTGTCCGTTCCCTTCGAGCTTTCAGCCTGCGCCGACGCTCTCGAACGGGGCCTCGGACGCATGTACGGTCGGTACTTCCTGCGGAGCCTCAAGGCGAAGATCGCCGAAAAGGCGAAGCGGTTCCCGGGCCAGATATCCGATCGGGCGCTCGCCTCGCGCACGGTCCGGGAGTTCGACGACACCTTCACTGCCCCCGTCCACGGGTTTACCGGAGCCGCCGACTACTACGACCGCTGCAGCGCGGCGCGCTTCGTGGAGGACGTCCGGGTGCCCTGTCTCATCCTCCAGTCCGCGGACGATCCCCTCGTACCGGCGGCGTGCATCCCCCACCATGTGATCCGTGCGAACGGCGTTCTGGACCTGGAACTGACGCGCTCCGGCGGTCACGTGGGCTACTACGGGAGGGACGATCGGGGGTCGAACCCCGGCTGGATGGAGACCCGGGCCGCAGACTATCTGGCGCGCAGGGTCGGAGGTTAGGTTTCGCCGGATGAATGCTACTCTTCGATGCCCGTTCTGCCTCAAGCTGAACCGCCTGGACGTGTCGCGGGCAGCGGACCGTCCGAAATGCGGCAGCTGCGACCGGCCGATGCTCCTCGACCGTCCCGTGAAGGTGACGGATGAGGATTTCGCGCGTCTTATCGACGATTCGGAGGTACCGGTCCTCGTCGACTTCCATGCCGCTTGGTGCGGCCCGTGCAAGATGATCGCGCCCGTCCTGGATGATCTGGCGCACCGGCGAAGCGGTGAGATCCTCATCGCGAAGCTCGACACCGACGCGAATCAGAAGACTCCGCAGGAGTTCGGAATTCGGGGGATCCCCACCATGATTCTCTTCAGTGGGGGCGCCGAGGCGGGCCGACTGACCGGAGCCGTACCGGCGGATGAGATCGAGGCCCTCGTGGCGACTGCCGGGACCGGGCCCGCGGCAAACAACGAAGGGTAATCGAAAGCTGTCCTAGTTCACTGTAGTGTGGCCGGCCGGAACGCCCGGGAGACGTGCTCCCGACCACGATCCGGACTTGCTGGTTCAAGAAACGAAGGATTCCAGATGCGTACGATTTTCAGACTCTCCGCCGTGGCGTTGGCCGCTTTCGCCACGGCCTTCACTGCAGCCCCCGTCAACGCGCAGGGCTTCGGCTCCGGCGTGGCGGTCCACGGCCCCCACGCCGTCATCGGCGAGCGGGGCGGACCCACCTCTCCCGGCGCCGTCTACCTCTATCAGCGCTCGGGCAGCGCGTGGGAGATCATGACAACGCTCGTGCCGGAAGGCGCGGAGAACGGCGCCGGCTTCGGAAGCTCCGTGGCGGTCTCGGGGAATCGGATCCTCGTCGGGGCGAACGGCACCGCTTACGTGTTCGAGCCCGGCAGCGGCGGCTGGTCGCAGACCGGCATGCTCAGCGCGATGACCGCCGAGGGGCTCTCGTTCGGAGGCAACGTGGCGCTGCAGGACGATCGCGCGCTCGTGTCGGCGACTGCCGGCCGACGGTTCGGTCCCGGCGGCGGGGCCGACGGCGAGGTCCACGTCTTCGATCGCGATGAGAACGGAAACTGGAATCCGGCCGGCACCCTGAGCGCCGCAGGCGCGACGGGCTTCGGTTCGTCCATGGCGCTGCGCGGCGACTACGCCGTGGTCGGGGCGCCGATGGCGGAGGTCGGCAGTGCCCGTGCAGCGGGCTCGGTCTACGTCTTCAACCGCGGCGAGGACGGCACGTGGAGCCAGGTCGGCGACGCGCTCGTCGCGCCCGACGCCAGCCAGGCCGCCCAGTTCGGCGCGGCGGTCTACCCGCACGTGACCGACGACGGTGTCACGATGTTCGTGGCCGCCCCCGGAGCCGCCGGGTTCGCCGGCGCGGTCTACGCGTTCGCGAACGATGCCGGTGCGTGGGTTCCCGAGGCGCTGTTCCTCCCACCCGTAACGCAGGTCGCCAGCGGCCGGCGCAGGGGCGGCGGCGGGTTCGGCTCGGCGATCGAGGTCGTCGGTGACGAGCTCTGGATCGGCAGCGGCAGCGGCTTCAACCAGTACTCGAAGAGCGACAGTGGCTGGACGCTCACCGGGTCTGTCGCCAGTGAGGGCAGCCAAGTCGCGTTCGGCTCGGACTTCGCCGTGGTCGGCGCGCCCGGAAAGGACTACGGGATGGGCAGCGCGTTCTTCCTCGAGCGCGATGGTGACGACTGGGCCAGCGTGGCCGAGGTCTACTCCGAGCCGTCGAATTACACGGCCGTGATTGGCGACGAGGTGACGTGCGAAGATGGCATGGCCTCGGAGTTCGAGTGCTCCGAGATCGACATCCTCTCCTACGTCCCCGTCTCGCAGCTCGGCGCAGCCCGGGGTGTCCGGACGAACGACGTCTGGGGCTGGACCGATCCGCAGACGGGTCGCGAGTACGCGCTCGTCGGCATGACCGATCAGGCGTCCTTCATGGACATCACCGACGCCAACAACCCTCGGTACGTCGGGCGGCTCATGATGACCGAGGGCGCGCGCGGATCGACGTGGCGCGACATAAAGGTCTACGACAATCACGCGTTCATCGTCTCCGACGGGGCCGGCGAGCACGGGATGCAGATCTTCGATCTGACGCGTCTGCGCGACGTGGGCAGCGAGGCGGTCGACTTCGACATGGACGCCCACTACGACGGGATCGCTTCCGCGCACAACATCGTCATCAACGAGGAGACCGGTTTCGCGTACAGCGTCGGCTCCAGCGGTGGTGGCGAGACGTGTGGCGGAGGCCTCCACATGATCGACATCCGTAACCCGACCGAGCCGGCCTTCGCGGGCTGCTTCGCGGACACGAGCACCGGACGCCAGAACACCGGGTACTCGCACGACGCGATGTGCATCAACTACGAGGGCCCGGACTCGGACTACGACGGCAAGGAGATCTGCTTCGGGTCGAACGAGACCGCGATCTCGATCGCGGACGTGACCGACAAGGACAACGCGGTCGCGATCTCGACGGCGACGTACCCGCGGGTCGGGTACGCCCACCAGGGCTGGATCACCGACGATCACCGGTTCTTCTATCTCGGCGACGAGCTCGACGAGATTCAGCAGGCCGGCGGGGAGAACCCGTTCCCCGGTACCCGGACCATGATCTGGGACGTGTCCGACCTCGATGACCCCGTCTTCGTCGGCGAGCACTTCGGTGTCTCGACGGCGAGCGATCACAACCTCTACATCATCGACGGTCTGATGTACCAGTCCAACTACAACAGCGGCCTCCGGATTCTCGACGTGAGTGACCCGGAGAACCCGACCGAAGTCGCGTACTTCGACACGGTGCCGCATGCCGAGGGACCGTCGATGGGCGGCTCCTGGAGCAACTATCCGTACTTCGAGAGCGGAACGATCATCGTCACCAGTGGTAGCGAGGGTCTGTTCCTCCTGAAGCACCGGAAGGAAGAGCTCGTCCCGTAACCCGGCCGCGCCCCACACCCGGGGACTCGCCGATGGGACGATGCAAACAATCGGGCCCGCTCCACGCGGGGCGGGCCCGTTTCACCTTGTGGCAAGGACAGCCCTCGCGGGCTGCATGAGAAGAAGATGAGAAAGAGTCTGATGATCGGACTGGCCATCGTGCTGGCTCCGACGGGTGCGTCGGCCTGCGCCTCGGCCCCCAGCGACCACGGACGGGAGGCCCCGCTTCCCCGCCCCGACGTGTCCACCGCCGCGGGCCCCTACGTCTACGTAGCAAACCAGGAGGCGGCCTCGGTCACGGTCGTCGATCTCGCGAGCGGCAGGATCGCGGAGATCATCGACCTCGACGCGATGGGCTACGGAGCGACCGCGAAGCCGCACGACATCGCCGTAGAGCCCGACGGCTCGCACTGGTACGTATCGCTGATCGCCGCGAACCGGGTCCTGAAGTTCGACCGCGAGAACGAGCTGGTGGCCGAAGTCGAGTTCGAGCGCCCCGGCCTCCTCGCCCTGCATCCGTCCGAGGACTGGCTTTTCGTCGGCCGCTCGATGGCGGCGGTGAACCCGCCGCAGCGCATCGGGCGCATCGATCGGTCCACGATGGAGATCGAGGAATTCGACGTGTACGTCCCCCGGCCGCACGCGATGGAAGTGACGCCGGATGGGGAAAGGGTCTTCGTCGGAAGCCTGGCCGAGAACACTATCGTCACCGTCGACGCCGAGTCGGGCGAGGCGGACCTCCTCCGTCTCGAGGCGGCGAACCCGTTCGTGATCGTCCAGTACGCGATCTCGCCGGACGGCTCGACCCTCGTCGCGACGGGCGAGTTGTCGGCGACGCTGATGGTGTTCGACATCACGGGCGACACCCCGAGACTCGTGCGCGAGGTCGATGTGGGCGCGCGTCCGTGGCACCCCACGTACACGCCGGACGGCAGCGAGGTGTGGTTCGGGACGCTCGGCACCGACGCCGTCGCCGTCGTAAGCACCGATGACTGGTCGGTCGACGTCATCGAGGGCAGAGGGCTCGCCGAGCCCCACGGCAGTGCGATCTCGCCGGACGGGCGCTACGTGTACGTGTCCAACCGGAACACGAACGAGGCCTACGACGCGGAGTCGGACTTCGGCTTCGCGACCCCGACCGCGACGCTCCTCATCATCGACACCGCGACGCGCGAGGTCGTCTCCGTGATCGAGATCCCGCCGTACGGCGCGGGCGTCGGCATCGCGTCGTCACCCCGGTGATGCGCGAGGACGAGACGCCAAACGTGACGGGCCGGTCGTCGCCGCGAGCCGGGAGGCCAACGGCGACGGGCTTGTTGTCCACCCGCGCCGCAACGGCCTGCGCGGGCCTCGCCGTCCTGGCCGGGTGCGCCACCTCGGGAGCCGGCCCTTCGGGGCTGACCCCCGCCGACGCGACCGCGGGCACCGGCTGGGTGCGCTCCGTGACACCGTTCGAGGTGCTCGCGGAGGACGGGACGGCGTACGAGATCCCCTTCCTCGGCGGGTTCAACGTGCCGCGCCCGCAGTGGGCCGACATCGACGATGACGGCGACCTGGACCTGTTCGTCCAGGAGACCACCGACCGCCTGATGTTCTTCGAGCGGGAGGACACGCCGGCGGGGCCGACCCACACGTGGCGTCCCGATCGCTTCGACGACCTGGAGGTCGGGGAGTGGTACCGGTTCGTGGACGTGGACGGCGACGGCGACCGCGATCTGCTCGCCGAATCTCCGTTCAGCTACGTCCGCATGTTTCGGAACGTCGGGACGGCCGGCGTGCCGGAGTTCGCGGTTCTCGCGGACACGCTACGCGACACCCGGGGCGAGCCGATCTTCTCGGACCGACAGAACATCCCGAACGCGAAGGACATCGACTGCGACGCCCGCCTCGATCTGTTCATCGGACGGCTCGTCGGTACGGTGACCCGATACGAGGCCACCGGCGAGATCGGCGAGAGTGCGTCTCCGTTCCGGCACATCACCGACCGGTTCGAGGACATCGAGATCGTAGCGGACCCCGCGGCGCAGGGCGGCATGAACCGACCGCCGTTCGACGACGAGGACGAAGTCGCCATCGGCGACCAGTCTGTCTACGGCCCGGCCTGGGGTGGACGGGCGACGCGGCACGGCGCGAACACGATGGCGCTCGCCGACGTGGACAACGATGGCGACGTGGACATGTTCTGGGGCGACTTCTTCGAGGCAGGCCTGCTCTTCATCGAGAACGTGGGTTCGTGCGAGGCGCCGAACCTCCGGACCGAGCCGCGTCCGTTCCCGCTCGACGACCCGATCCAGACGAGCGGATACAACGCTCCGACGTTCGGCGACTTCGACGGAGACGGCGATCTCGATCTGCTGATGGGCGTCCTCGGCGGAGCGTACAACGCGAACACGACGACCGCCGACAACCTGATGCTCTTCACGCAGGGCGAGGGCGGTTCCTTCGATCTCGAGACGCGGCGCTTCATCTCGCAGATCGACGTCGGGTCAGAGAGTGCCACGGCGCTCGTCGACCTCGACGGCGACGGCGACGAGGACATCCTCGTATCGAACAAGATCGATCCGGCCGACCTGTCGAACTCGAAGGTCTTCCGCTACGACAACGTCGGGTCGCCGGGGGCGCCGGCGTTCCAGGCGCGCGGCGAGTTCCCGCTGGACGGGGCGTACCACAACGCGCCCACGTTCGGAGACCTCGACGGCGACGGCGATCTCGACATGATGCTGGGCACGTGGCGGAAGGAGGTCCGGCTCCTGTGGAACGAGGGCACCGTCTCCGAGCCGCGGTTCGTCCTCGCCGATTCGGCCTTCGTCGAACTCACCCGCGGAAGCAACGCGACGCCGAGGCTGGCCGACATGGACGCGGACGGCGACCTCGACCTGTTCGTCGGCGAGTCCTCCGGTGCGCTCAACTACTACACGAACGTCGGGACTGCGTCGGCCCCGTCGTTCGAGCTCGTGAGCGACGAGTACCAGGGGATCGACGTGGGGCGGCGGAGCTTCCCGACGACGATCGATGTGGACGGAGACGGAGACCTCGATCTGGCGATCGGCACCGAGTCCGACGGTCTCGTGTTCTACCGGAACGACGGCGACGAAACGGCCGCGATGTTTGTCGCCGCCCCCAGCCCCTTCCCCGGACCGGAGGAGCTGCCGCTGTTCGTGACCCCTACGTTCGGCGACATCGACGGGGACGGAGACGTAGACCTGGTCACCGGCGGCATCGGCGGCGGGATCCTGCTCTTCGAGCGCCGATAACCAGAGCGGGAAGAGCTCCGAACCTTTTCGGCACTCCCACCGTATGTGGCGATGGGCCTCCCGTATTGAGCGGGAGGCCCGTTTCGATGAATGGCAACCCTTTGAAAACGTCAGTCATCTGTGATTCAGGAGGCTGGTGCGCCGCGCGGCCGTCACATAGCGTCCCGCTTCCTTCAATCCGACGAAATCACGGTTCGCGGTTCTGAATCGAACTCCAGGCAGAGGTAGATGAATGAGTAGAGTGCGAACGCTGTTCGCTGCGGCGTTTGTGGTCGGCCTTTTCGCGCTTCCCGTCGAGGCGCAGCAGAAGCAGTTCGGCTATCAGGTGCTCCTCGACGGAGACAACCTGCTGATCGCCGAACCCGTCGATCCGAACGGCACCGGGGAGCAAGGCACCCACCGGACCCTATACACGTACACGCGGTCCGGAGGCGAGTGGATCCAGAGTGGCACCCTGCAGGCCCCGCCCCACGAGGGCGCGGACTACTTCGGTCGATCGGTCGCGCTCGACGGCGACCGTCTCTATGTCGGCGCAACATCGGTCGACGTCGATGGAGACGCGGTCGGCGACGGCACGATCTACGTGTACCGGCGCGATGGCGACGGATGGACATACGATTCGCAGCTCCGTCCCGAGAGCGTCCCGATGGGATCCTCGTACGGTCGGTTCACGTCGGTCGCCGGCGACGTCATGGTCACCACCGCTCTCGGCTACGAGACCACGGGAGGTGCGTGGGTCTTCGAGCGCGGCGCTGACGGAAACTGGGCCGAGGCGGGCATCCTCGTTCCCTCCGACCCGTCCGCGAACGAGTTCTTCGGCTGGGGCGCGCACACCGATGGCGAGCGGGTGATCATCGGGGCGTTCAACAGCCCCAATCCGCAGGCTCCTCCGCCCGGCGCCGCGTACATCTTCGGCAAGAACGCCGCCGGCGAGTGGGTCCAGGAAGCCAGGCTCACGGCTGACACGCAGACGCCGGGCGACGCGATGACGCCGGGATTCG
Organism: Gemmatimonadota bacterium; assembly: GCA_039587355.1. Classification (GTDB taxonomy): domain Bacteria; phylum Gemmatimonadota; class Gemmatimonadetes; order Palauibacterales; family Palauibacteraceae; genus Palauibacter. The sequence continues at coordinate 59,939 of JBDHIO010000014.1, forward strand.
GCGCGAACATCGCCGTCGGCATCAACGGCGATCACGCGCTTCTCGGGCTGCCGGGCATCGACAATCAGGCCGGCGCCGTCGTCCGCTACGAGCGACGTCGCTCCGGCTGGGTACGCGTCGGCGAGCTCGCCGCGTTCGACCGCCGTCCGGGCGCCGGGTTCGGATCGGCGTTCTACGGTCACGAGGGGCAGCTGTGGGTCTCGGCTCCGGGCGCGGACTTCGGCACCGTCTACGTCTTCGACTGGGATGCCGATAGCGAGACCTTCGGCTCCGCCACCAAGATCCGCGCGAGCGATGGATCCGATGTCGGAGACGGCTTCGGCCTCTCCATGGCGGCGGCCGGCGACCTGGCCGCGTTCGGTCAGCCCACCGACGACAGCTTCCTCGGCTCGGTGATCGTGATGGAGCGCAGCGGCGACGATTGGTCGCCGACGTCGAAGATCTTCCTGCCGCTCGAGAAGCGGGACCTCCCCGCCTTCTCCGACGTACAGTGCAGCGACAGTGGCTCGGCCGATCAGTTCGGGTGCGACCAGGTCGACGTGCTGTCGTTCATGCCGCTCGACGACATCGGCGGAACGGACCGCGGGATCGAGACGAACGACGTCTGGGGCTGGACCGATCCGCAGACCGGTCGCGAGTACGCCCTTGTCGGGCGGACCGACGGAACGGCGTTCATCGACGTTTCCAACCCGAACTCGCCTCGCTATCTCGGCAACCTCGCGAAGACGCCCGGCTCGATCACGAACTCGTGGCGCGACGTGAAGGTGTTCGACAGTCACGCCTTCGTCGTGGCCGACGGCGCCGGACAACACGGCATGCAGGTGTTCGACCTCACGCGCCTGCGCGACGTCGGCAACCAGCCGGTCGAATTCGAGGTGGACGCCCACTACGATGGGATCGGGAGCGCCCACAACATCGTCATCAACGAGGCGAGCGGCACCGCGTACGCGGTCGGCGTGAACTCGGGCGGAGAGACCTGTGGCGGCGGCCTCCACATGATCGACATCAACCAGCCCAAGGACCCGCAGTTCATCGGGTGCTTCGCCCACCAGGGCACCGGCAACTCCGGCACGGGATACTCGCACGACGCCATGTGCATCGACTACGAGGGCCCCGACACCGAGCACGCCGGCAAGGAGATCTGCTTCGGCTCGAACGAGCAGCAGCTGTCCATCGCCGACGTGACCGACAAGAACAACCCCGTCGCGATCTCGTCCGCCAGCTATCCGGGCGTCCAGTACGCTCACCAGGGCTGGATCACGCCGGACGGGCGCTACTTCTTCATGAACGACGAGGGCGACGAGGGCGCGACCACCGGCACCGATGACGAGATGCCGGGAACGCGCACGCTGATCTGGGACGTCTCGGACCTCGACGACCCGATCATGATCAAGGAGCACTTCGGCGAGACCCTCACGATCGACCACAACCTGTACATCGTGGACAACCTGATGTACCAGTCGAACTACGTGAGCGGGCTGCGAGTCCTGGATATCAGCGACCCCGAGAACCCCGTCGAGGTCGGCTACTTCGACACCGTTCCGTGGGACGAGTCGGTCGTGTTCGACGGCTCGTGGTCGAACTACCCGTTCTTCGCCAGCGGCACCGTCGTGGTGTCCAGCGGCAAGGAAGGCGTGTTCTTCCTCAAGTACCGGAAGCCCGAGCTCGTTCCGTAACGCACGAGCGAGGCAGGGCGCGGTAACCCGACGGGGCCGGTCTTCGGATCGGCCCCGTTTTTTCTTCCTCCAGGCCAACGGGCACATGTCCCGTCGCGGAGAATACGCAGCACTGCTGCACATTCTGCCGGAACGAGAGGGTTTCTCGTCGTCGGAGACCGGGCGAAGGATCGTCGACGGCGATCAATCGCCCGTCGCAAAGCGTTGAACCGAGCGCACTTGCGCACGTCTCTTGCTCCAGTTTTCCGGCATTGCGCGCCGGATGATCGCCTAATGACACCGGTGTGCCCGGATTCTCTACCATCGGAGCCTCCGTGGCCGACGTTTCAGACAAGGGATCGAGCGTTGTTTCCGGCCAGAGCGGCCGAATGACGCTCGACGTGGACACAGCCGTGGAGTCCCTGAGGGACGCCATGTTCGCAACGGGCGGCGCCACGCCCGAACGGATCGACGACCTCTGTGTCGCCGCGATGGCCGCTTGGGTGGGCGGTGTGGCCGCGTGTGAGCACTACGACGGGCAGCTCGAGATCGAGCAAAAGGGCGAAAACGACCCGGTCACTGCCGCGGATCACGCGGCGAACCGGGCGATTCTCTCGGTTCTGGGCAAAGAGCGCCCGATCGACCGGATTCTAAGCGAGGAATCTCCCCCGCCGGCCGAAGAACACAGGGGAGGGCGCCTGTGGGTCGTCGATCCGCTCGACGGCACGAAGGAGTTCATCGCCCACAACGGCGAGTTCAGCATCATGGTGGGGCTCGCCATTGGGGGACACGCCTTTCTCGGCGCGGTGTATCAGCCCGCGATAGACCGACTTTTCGCAGGATTCACGTCGGGTGGCGCATGGGTTGTAGCGGGTGCGCAACAAAGCCCCGAGGCGGACCGTTTGTCCCTCCCCGACGTTCCGGAGCCGCAGTCGCCGATTCGTTTCGTTCGATCGCGGTCTCACCCTGACGAACGGCTGCAAAAACTCGCCTCGGAGTTGGGCCAAACTGAAGAAGTGATATCGGGTTCGGTTGGCATAAAGTGTGCTCTCGTCGCGCTCGGCGAGGCCGACCTCTACGTGCACCCGGTTCCCTTCCTGAAAGAATGGGATACCTGTGCTCCGGAGGCCGTGTTGCGGGGGGCCGGGGGGTCGGTTACGGACTGTGCAGGACAACCCCTCCTTTATGGCAAGTCCGATCCTCGGCAGCCTGGCGGCATCTTCGCGGCGACGGACGCCGCGTGGCGCTACGCCCGGCCTGTCGTCGCGGAAATTACGGCGGACCTGTTCGACGGGAACGCCTGACATACAGATTCGTTACGAATGAGGTTCTCTTGAACGAACGTACGAACGACTCGGCGCGCAGCCGATCGGAGAATGTGACGTGGCACGACAGCGCGGTCACGCGAGAAGCTCGTGAGGAGCGGCGGGGCCACAGGGGCGCCGTGCTCTGGTTCACCGGCCTGTCGGCCAGCGGCAAGAGTACGCTGGCGGTGGAGGTCGAGAAGGCCCTTTTCCGGGGCGGCTACTTCTCGTACGTGCTGGACGGCGACAACGTCCGACACGGGTTGAACGGCGACCTCGGGTTCACCGCCGAAGACCGTACGGAGAACATCCGGCGGATCGGCGAGGTCGCGAAGCTCTTCGCCGAGTCGGGCGCGCTGTGCCTGACGGCGTTCATCTCTCCCTACCGGGCCGATCGCGATCGTGTCCGCGAACTCATGTCGCGCGGCCGGGACTTCGTCGAGGTGCACGTCTCGTGTCCGGTCGAGGTCTGCGAGGAGCGCGACCCGAAGGGTCTGTACAAGAAGGCCCGCGCCGGAGAGATCCCGAACTTCACCGGCATCGACGCCCCCTACGAGGCCCCCGAGGCCGCCGAAGTGGTCGTCGAGACCAACGTCTACGATGTCGAAGCCTGCGTCGAGCAGGTGCTCGATTACCTAAGCACTCACGGATACATCTCGAGCGAATCCCGCCTTCGCGCGGTCTCGGGCTGAGGAGGGGATTATGACGACGACGCTCACGACTCCGGCTGACCGCCGGGGAACGGATACGCACGTGCAACCGACGCCCGGACCGATCGCGCCGTACGGCGGCACCCTGGTCGACAGGGTCGCCACCAGCGAAGAGCGCGAGGCACTGCTGTCCGTCGCGGCCGCTCTGCCGTCGCTGAACATCTCGGATCGCATCATGAGCGATCTGTACCTGATCGCGGTCGGCGGACTGTCGCCACTTCACGGCTTCATGGACTCGGCGACCTACGAGTCCGTCCTCGAGAACATGACGCTCACGGACGGGCTGCCGTGGTCGGTGCCGGTAGTGCTTCCGGCGTCGCCCGACGAGGCCCAGGCGTTCAGCCCCGGCGACCGGGTCGCGCTGTGGGCGCCGGACGGCGAACTGGCCGCGGTGATCGAGGTCACCGAGGTATTCGACCGCGATCTCGCCCGCGAGACCCGTCTCGTCTACGGGACCGAGGACACAGCTCACCCCGGTGTGGCCGCCGTGCACGCGATGGGCTCGAAGTACATCGCCGGACCGGTGGTCTACACCTGGCAGGGCGACATCTCCGGGTTCCCGGCGGACAACCTCACGCCGGCGCAGACCCGCGCCGCATTCGACGAGGCCGGCTGGCGGACCGTGGTGGCGTTCCAGACCCGCAATCCGATCCACCGGGCGCACGAGTACCTCCAGAAGTGCGCGCTCGAGATCGTCGAGGGGTTGCTCGTCCACCCGCTCGTCGGGGAGACCAAGTCCGACGACATCCCGGCCGACATCCGGATGGAGTGTTACCGCACGATCCTCGATCTCTACTATCCGAGCGATCGTGTGCAGCTGAGCGTACTGCCGGCCGCCATGCGGTACGCCGGCCCGCGCGAGGCGATCTTCCACGCGATCATCCGGCGGAACTACGGGTGCACCCACTTCATCGTGGGACGCGACCATGCCGGCGTGGGCGACTACTATGGCACCTACGACGCGCAGGACATCTTCGAGCAGATCGACGGCGATCGGCTCGGGATTGTCCCGCTCAAGTTCGAGCACGCGTTCTTCTGTAAGCGGACCGGTCAGATGGCGAGCAACAAGACCACGCCGTCCTCGCCCGAGGAGAGGGTCTTCCTTTCGGGCACGAAGGTTCGCGAGATGCTGTCGCGCGGCGAACGGCCGCCGGCCGAGTTCACCCGTCCCGAAGTGGCGGATGTTCTCATGAAGGCGTACCGGACCGAGGAGTAGCCACGGTCTTAAGCGCGGCATGACGAAACGGGTCGTTCTCTCCGGGGGGACGGCCCGTTCGTCGTTTCCGGCCGGATCCAGCCGCGATCGTCACGCTGTCCGGGTCCTCAAGGGCGCTCTGCCTTTGGCACCCTGAAGGACGAGCGCCGTTGCCCGGGCAAGGTCAGAAGCCATGAGGGTCGCGCGCCATAGCCCATCCCCCGAGATTCGACACTCGCCCGAGTTGGTCCGCGCACCCGGAGTTCTACGGAGTCCTCATGTTCGGGATCATCACGATGACACGACGGTCCAGCGCCCGCTTCACCGGGGCGGCCGCCCTGACCGCCGCAATCGCGGCATCCGCCTGCGCCCCCTCTGATGGGGAGATGTCGATCGATTCCGACGACATCGGTGGCGTCGTCACCGGGGCGTCCGGACCCGAAGCCGGAGTCTGGGTCATCGCCGAGACGCAGGATCTAGGGACCCCGTTCGTACGCATCGTCGTGACCGATGATGACGGTCGGTACGTGATCCCCGACCTGCCCGAAGCGGAGTACGAGGTATGGGTGCGGGGGTATGGGCTCGTCGACTCCGAGAGGCTCGATGCTTCGCCCGGGCAGTCTCTGGATCACACGGCGATCACCGCTCCCACGCCGCAGGCAGCGGCCGCGATTTACCCGGCGGGGTACTGGTTCTCCCTGTTGCACGTGCCGGAGGCCTCCGAGTTCCCTGGAACGGGTCCCGACGGAAACGGGCTCGCCGCCTTCGGCGACCAGACCCAACTCCTGCGGATCCTCAAGTCCGGCCACTGCACAGCCTGTCACGCGCTCGGCAGCCCGGGAACCCGGCAGATCCCGCCGGCGCTGGGAGAGTTCCCCACGTCCGTTGATGCGTGGGACCGGCGCGTGAAGTCCGGGCAGGCGGGCGCCAGCATGAGCGGCGTACTCGACTTCCTCGGACGCGACCGGATGCTCGCTATGTTCGCGGACTGGACGGACCGAATCGCGGCAGGTGAAGTCCCTCCGGCCCCACCACGGCCCATCGGTGTGGAACGCAACGTGGTCATTACGCAGTGGGATTGGGCAGACCCCAAGGCCTACCTCCACGACCTCGTCTCCACCGACCGCCGCGACCCGACCGTCAACGCGAACGGCCCGCTCTACGGCGCCCTCGAGCAGAGTCAGGACTACGTGCCCGTGCTCGATCCCGTTGGACACGAGATCTCGCGGATCCCGCTGACCGTGCGAGACCCGAACACTCCAGCGAGCTGGCCGCCCGCCATGCTCGAGCCATCGCCGTACTGGGGCGACGAGGCAATCTGGACGAGCCAGGCGAACGTCCACAATCCGATGCTGGACGAGCGGGGCCGGCTCTGGCTGGCGGCGACCGTTCGCCCGGCGGCGAACCCCGACTTTTGTCGAGAGGGATCCGACCATCCGTCCGCTCAAGCCTTTCCGACAGAGCAGGCGTCGCGGCACCTGCAGATGTGGGACCCCGAGACGCAGGAACTCACCCATATCAGCACCTGCTTCGGCACGCACCATCTGATGTTCGCGGAGGACGCCGACAATACGCTGTGGACGAGCGGAGGCGGGTCCGTCGTCGGGTGGCTGAACACCCGGATGTTCGACGAGACGGGCGACGAAGAGGCCTCCCAGGGCTGGACTCCGCTCATCCTCGACACGAACGGGAACGGGCAACGGGACGACTACGTCGAACCCGGAGATCCCGTGGATCCGTCTCTGGACAAGCGCATCGAGGCGGGCTTCTACGCCGTCGCGCCTGCGCCGGACGGATCGGTCTGGGCAACGTCGCTGGGGTACCCGGGCTCCGTCGTTCGACTGGTCCCCGGCCCGAACCCGTCCGAGACCGCTCTCGCCGAGATCTACGAAGTCCCGCTCGACGAGGAGGGGCGCCCCGTCGAGGGCTTCTCGCCGCGCGGAGGGGACGTGGACCGGAACGGCGTGATGTGGGTGGGGCTCGCGAGCGGACACATGGCGAGCTTCGACCGGCGCAAATGCACCGGTCCGCTGAACGGTCCGGAGGCCACGGGCCAGCACTGCCCGGAGGGATGGACCTTCCATGTGGAGCCGCTTCCCCAGCTGGGTGGCGTCGATACGCCCGGGAGCGCGGAGGCGAGCTACTACACGTGGGTGGACCAGTTCAACACGTCCGGACTCGGCGAGAACACCCCGATCAACACCGGCAACGCTTCGGAAGGACTGCTCGCGTTGACGGGCGGCGAGTGGACGGTGCTCAGGGTCCCCTATCCCGTCGGGTTCTACACGAAGTGGATGGACGGACGCATCGACGATCCGACCGCCGGCTGGAAGGGTCGCGCTCTCTGGGCGACCGTTAGCACCCGGGCCCCGTTCCACATGGAGACCGGACCCGG
>JBDHIO010000091.1:0-3998 GCA_039587355.1 Gemmatimonadota bacterium
GGGCCGCGAACTCGTACTCCCCGAACAGACGAATGAACCAGGACCCGGGGTACGCGAAGAGCATGGACGTCGCGCCCGGATACCCCGCCATTCTCCCCGCTTCGGCATCGAAGAACGGGGCGGCTCGCGTCAACAGCAGTCGGGACGCCTCATAAGCGTGCGCCCCGTCACCACTGAAGCTCTCCCAGAACAGCTTCGGCAGCAGCACCAGCATCAGAATCACCGTCGGCACGACCAAAGCGGCCACGGCCGACGCGGGGAAACGTGGGAGACAGTCCCGAAGCGGGCGGCGACGCCCCCCGGCGAGTGCCACGACCATCGAGATCGCGAGCACGAAGAGACCGAACGCTACTCCCCGGGGTGACCAGCCGGTCACCGCCTGCACCACGGCGGTTGGGAGCGCGATCAGCGGGAGGGCCGCACCGAGGCCGTAGAGGACCCAGCGATCGAACGAGAGATCTCCGTTCGACCCCGCGACACGGGCCACGAAGAGGAGCCCAGGAGTCATGACGAGCAGACATGCGCTGAGGAGGACGATGGGGGCCCATGCGACCGTCAGCAGCGAGTGTGTCCAGAGCGCGAACGGAGCGGGCCCTGCGGAAGTGTGCGCCACGACCCCCAGCGACCCGGCACCAACCAGCGCGGGAGCACACGCGATTGCCCAGAGGAGGAGGGCGCGCCCGGGAGGCGGCGAGGAGCGTCCGGTCACCGTGAGGCCGTTCTCGCGCTCTGGATCGAGTCGACCATCGCTCTCAGCCGTGCCAGTCGTTCGGGGTCGACGCTCGAGAGATCCACGGCGTGGGCGCGATCTTCCAGGTCGTAGAGCTCCTCGACGCCGTCGCCGTTGCGAATGTAATGCGATCCATCCGCGATCAGGCTCGCCATGTCACCTCTCGCGATCGGCGTCCACGCGGGCATCCGTACCCCCGAGGTCACCTCGGCGAAGACCGGCGATCGCCCGGCGGTCGCCTCGTCTCTCCACGAGGGGGCCAGCGAGACGCCGGGGAAGTCCGCCGAGCCCGACACCAGATCCGTGATGGTTCGCGGCAGGTCGCGAAGCGAGACGGGCGCCGACACGCGCACGTCGGCCGGCACGGCCTCCGGGAACCGAATGATCAGCGGGACATCCAGCACGGTCCGGTAGAGGCTGTTTCCGTGGTCGACCAGCCCCTTCTCGCCGAACTGTTCACCGTGGTCCGACGTCACGATGACGATCGTCCCATCCAGCAGCCCCCGCGCGGCAAGGCCATCGAGGAACCGACCGATCTCGGAGTCCACATAGGCGATCGAACCGTCGTACATGGCGCGTTCCGCCTCCAGCTCCTCGGGCGTCCAGTCGCTCCGTTCGGAAAGATCGGCCAGGGCGGGCCCCTCCCGCGCGGGGCCGAAGGCCTCTCGGAAGGGCGACGGCGGCACATACGGGGCGTGCGCATCCATGTAGTTCACGAACGCGAAGAACGGCCGGTCGACGCCGTCGATCCAGTCGAGGGCACGGTTCGACAGATCTCGCGCACTGCGCCGAACCAGGGCCCCATCGACGCCGGCAAGGCGCATGAAGGTCAACGCGGCCTGACGCGCCAGCAGAGAGCTGTTCAGCACCATGGCGAACGAGACGGGGTAGTCCTCGTATCGGTGGAACCCCTGCTGCATCCCCATCTCCCAGGTTCCGTAGATGAGATTGCCGACGAAACCGCCGGTCGCATACCCACGGGCGGCGAACCAGTCCGCGAGCGTCAGGGCGTCCTCGTCCAGCGGCGCCTCCCAATCGGCCGACGTGTCCCCGGGAAACTCCCCGGTGAACAGCGAGGCGTGGGACGTGAGGGTCCAGGGGGACGTGGCATACGCCCGCTCGAACACGACCCCCTGGGCGGCGATCTCCTCCAGAGTCGGGCTGGTCGGAAGTCCATAACCGTAGGCACTGAGGTCGTCCGAGCGAACCGTGTCGAGGACCAGGAGCAACACGTTCGGGGTGGATGTTTGCGCCGCGGCCTCGGTGAGGCCGGCGTCCGCCCCTGACCGGACCAGGGCGAGTCGGCCCGTGAGAACGAGGACCACGATGAGCGCCGCACCCGCCAGGGCTCGAGCCGGCCGCCCGGTCGCTACTCGGGCCCCGAGGGGGGTGAGGACACGCGCGGCACCCGCGACGAGAATCACGGAGGCCGCCCAGTGCAGGCGCGGGTAGGCGAGCGCGGGACCCAGAAGTGCCAGAAAGAGGAACAAACCGACGGCCGTAGCGCGCCGGATCTCGCGTCTGAACGTTGCGGCGACCGCGATCAGCAGCGCGCCGCACACTATGAACAACAGGAGATCCGCCAGCGGCGCCATCCACACGACGTCCTGGCTGAGGAACGTGCGCGCCCCGCGCGCCCGCTGCGACAAGCGAAGTCCGGCCTCGGCCGTACCCGTGAACAGACCGAAGATGATGGCCATACGCATCACCTGACCTGGGCCCAGTACGTTGTGTTCTTCGGTCTTCGACATGGCCGTAACGGCGCCTCGTGGCGAATCTGGCGGGTTTGCCGCGGCCCAACGAATCTCCGTGAGCCCTCGCGCCCCCATTCTTGCGGTAAACGTAGGGTCCGCCAGGCGGTTTTGAGCAAGGAGCGTTCCCGTGAACCACGATACGACAGTGCCCGGATTCGCACGTTCTTCAAAGGATCGAGCGTGAACCGGCCGGTGCTCGGCAATCGCCCCGTCGCCGTGGCGCTGGCGATCGCACTCGCGGCCTGCGGGCCGGGTACGGGTCCCACCGTCTATGCCGGCGCCACCATCATCCCGGTTCCCGGTGCGGAGCCGATCCAGGGCGGAGATCTCGTCGTCATCGACGGGAGGATCGCCTGCGTCGGCATCGCCGGATCCTGCGAGACCCCGGCCGGAGCGTCGACCATCGATGTAAGCGGCCTCTGGTTGATGCCGGGGCTGGTCGACACACACATACACTCCACGTTCGGGGGCGCGCCCGGGCTCGCGGAGCGGGACCAGCGGCTGCGGTTTCTTCTGGGCGTGACGCTCACGCGGGACGCGAGCACTGCCCGGAACTTCGACGGCAACATCTCCGCAGCACGCGCGGCGACCGCTGCCGGGTCTCCGGTCCCCAGACTGCTGGTCGCGGGCCGGGCTCCGCTCGATCGGATCGAAGGCGGGGAGGCGGTCGAGCCGTTGATCACCGACCTGGTCGGCGCCGGTGCGACCGCGATCAAGGTGCACGACCCGTTCACCGCGGCTCAGCTCATCGAGATCGGGCGGGCGGCGCGCTCGAGCGGGGTGCCCGTCTACGGTCACGCATGGGCCGACGATCCGGTGCGATCGCTCGTCAACGAGTCCGTCGATGCCGGATTCGACGGCCTGGCGCACGTGCTCGGGATCTCGCCGCTCTCGCTGACGCTCGAAGCCCGGACGTCACCGCCCGACTTCCAGGGTACGGACGCGTGGCGTGTCTGGCGGCGGTCGTTGTGGCTCGAGGCCTCCGTCGAGAGCCAGGACAGCGTCGCTCGATCGCTTGCGGCGCGCGGGGTCTGGATCGAGCCGCTGCTCACGGCAGAGGCTCAGTGGGCCGGTCCGTATCGCCCGCCCGCCGGCGGCAGCGAAGTCACCTCCCTGCCGTTCGTCGCGCGGTCGCTAGAGGAAGGCCCGGAGGTCGACTTCTCGACCGCCGACCGTGAAAGGCTCGGCCGTTCGATGGGCCGCGTCTACCGCTTCGTTGGGGCGTTTCACGAGGCTGGCGGCGTGCTCGTGACGGGTTCGGACGATGTCGTGGCGCCGGGGCTGGCAATCCACGAAGAGCTCCGGCAACTCACGCAGGCCGGACTGTCGCCGGGAAGCGCGCTCGCGGCGGCGACGATCGAGGCGGCCCGGGTTCTGGGGGTCGCTGACTCGCTCGGGTCGATCGAACCGGGCAAGCTCGCGGACTTCGTGCTGCTCGACGCCGACCCTCTGCAGGACGTCACGAACACCCTGCGGATCGTACAGGTCGTAAAGGGCGGCGTGCCCTACCGTCC
>JBDHIO010000047.1:0-18938 GCA_039587355.1 Gemmatimonadota bacterium
CGAGTCCGGCCCTAGGGCGACTCAACCCGGGGCGCGCGCCCCTCCTCGTCACCCTGAAGAAGCAGGAGGGCCGTCACGGTCCCGTCCTCCGCTCGCTCCAGCGAGAACCTGATTGGCGCCCTGACCAGGAAGAACTCCTCGGGGCCGCTCGCGAGGACGGCGGAGCCCTCCCCGTTCGGCAGGAAGACTCCCATTCGGCCATCCGTGAGCCGGAACTCGATCGTCGGGCCGTCCGGTATCGCGTAGGCGCCTTCCAGGGCGCGAAGCGTCTCCTCGTCGACTTGGACCGGGATGGTCACCGGCGGATCGCACGTCTCGCCGGTGACCATCCGTTGCCAGACACAATTGATCGCACCGTGAACCCTCCCACCGTTCGATCCGTTGGTCATTACGACGAGACCGTCGCCGCTCGCGGGTGCGATCGTCAGGTAGGCCATCCACCCCTCGTTTGCCCCCCCGTGGCCGACAAGGGTCACCCCGCCCGTCACTTCGTAGCTATATCCCAGCCCGTAGTCGTCCGCTGGATCGACGGGACTCTGCATGAGTTCCAGACTCTCACGACTGAGTACTCCCGCCGTTCCATCCTCGCCGTCCAGCCTGCCCATGCTGGCCAGGGCGAACCGCGCGAAGTCTTCCAAGGTCGTCTGGAGACCCGCTGCCGCCATCGCGGTGAACCGCGGTCCTCCGATCGGCTCGCCCCCGCCTCCGTACGGCGTCGCGGCGATCCGCTCGATGTCGTCGTCCCAGACGTATGAGCTCGAATTCATGCCCAACGGCTCCAGAACTTCCGCTTTCATGTATTCCGCGAACGGCTGTCCTGTGATCTCTTCGACGATGAGTTGGGTCAGGGTGTAGCCACCCCCGGAGTACTGCCACCGGGAGCCTGGCTCGTGGGCCACGAAGACGGCCCCGGGGCCATTCGTCGCGCCGGAAAGAGATTCTTCGACGGTCGGCAGCGGCTCACCTGGCTGGAACCCGGGGTACCCCGATAGAGAGAGCCCCGCCGTGTGACTCAGGGCCCGCCGCACCGTCACGTCGTCGTGATCGAATTCCGAGTCGGGCAGTTGCCAGCGGGTGAGGTAGGTGCTGACCGGCGCATCGAGTTCGAGATCTCCCGACTCGACCAGCTTCATGACGCCCCATGCCGCCACCGTCTTGGAGATCGAACCGATGTTGAAGGCGACGCCCGCGTCCACCGGCTGGCCGCTGGCGACATCAGCGAGCCCGAACCCGCGCTGCAGATGGACCTCGCCATCGTGGATCACCCCGACCGCAGCTCCCGGGACGGCGAAAGCGTCGAGCAGCGTCGGAACGAGGGACTCCAGCTCCTCCTCGAGGCCTGCCATCGGCCCCAATTCGACGTTTTCGACGGATTCCGACGGGGCACAGGCGAACAACATCGGACCCGAAAGTAGAAGCGTGAGGAGACGCAACCGGACTGTCGAGCGGCACATTTACCGACTCCTGGGAGGAGGGCGAATAGGGTCTCGTTTACGAAAGTCACGTGGCCTCGGTTTCCCGGTCACACGCTTCGAACCGCCCGAGGACGACTTCCGAAACCCGTGCCTCGAAGCGGCCAGGAGGCTGCACGAGTTCAGTCGCCTGGTACGATGTAGCTGAGGCTGGGAGTCCCGATGGCCGATGCAGGGGTGGGATTGCCTAGGATCGCTCTCTATGCCTCGCTCGGTGGTGAACCCACACGGGAGCGAACTCCCTTCGGATTTCAAGTCCCGGCCCCGGTACCCACCACAGGGTATCAAGGTAGAAACCACGGACTAATCAAGGACCGAATGGTCACTGTCGGCTCTGTGGTTCCCCTTATGGATCCGCACCCTCGGTCAAAGTACGGTCAAAGTGGCGACTCTCCTTTTTTGGGATGCTGCGCTCCCAGAGTTGTGGTCACCCGTCAGCACGGGAAAGCTGCCGGCTTCTGCAGCGGCTGCCGACCGCTTGACGCGGCAAATGACACACGGAATCTCAGATCCAGCCTATGTCATTGCCCACAGGAGCAGTCGTCTGTGCCGGGTCCCCCTCCCTTGGGCCAGCATTTCGTTTCGCGAGTGCCCGTGGCGTCCTGCGAAGGTGCGCCCCGAGGCCACTCAACCGAAGGACGGCCCCGGCACCGCAAGAACCGCAGACGCACTCTCAAATGGCGGGAAAATCGAAACTTGCGGCCAACGACTTGCTCTTAGTGCGCTCACCGGGGGGAAGGCGGAGGAGGTGTCATGTCTTTGCGTAAAGACCTTTCGACCCACTTCGAGCGAGGGCGTTAGAGGCATGACAAGACGGACATGGGGAATGAATACGCGCCTGGGCTCTCGCCGGCGGGGAGCGGCGGCCGACCAGCCGGAGCAGTCCTATTTCGACAACTGCATCGACGCGGTGGCCCAGGTTGACGTAACGGGTCGCATCGTCCGGGTGAATCGGCGGATGCTCGATGATACTGGCTTTCCGACGGAGGCTCTTGTCGGCCGGTCATTTGCCGAAATCTGCACGCAGGCCCACCAGTCGAACATTGAGTCCATCCTGTCGGCGATCCCTAAGGGCGGACGCAGTAGCGTCGAGGCCAAGATCAGAAACGCGGGCGGACGGACCAGAGACGTGGAAATCCACTGCGTGCCCGTCTTCGACACCGCAAGCCCGAAGAAGGCGGTCGGGGCGTACGTGATTCCACGTGACCTGAGTGATCGAAAACGGGTCGAGAGGGAGTTGGAAAGTCGGGCGCTGCACGACTATCTCACCGGCCTCCCCAACCGCGTCCTCTTCGCCGATCGGCTGCGCCATGGCCTCGACAGCGCGTTGCGGAGGGAAGGCCTCCTCGCCCTGCTCTATATTGACCTCGACCGATTCAAACCGATTAACGACCGCGAGGGGCACAGCGTCGGGGACGAAGTGCTCCGTCTCGTCGCCTCCCGTTTGAACGCTTCGGTGCGCGCGGGAGATTCTGTCGCGCGACTCGGAGGGGACGAGTTCGGCATCATTATGGAGAACCTCGAATCGCGTGATGAGGCCACCGCGGCCGCGACGCGAATCCTTAGCGCCATCCGAGCGCCTGCCGAGGTCGAAGGAAAAGACCTTCAGGTTGGCGCAAGCATCGGCGTCGCGTTCAGCGACGTCGAGACGGAGAGCCCCGAGGCGCTGGTCGGTCAGGCGGACCTCGCCATGTACGAGGCAAAGCGTCGGGGGGGATTCTCGGTCGAGGTCTTCCGGCCTGAACTCGACGAAATGGAAGCCCACAATAGGCTTCAGCTTGAAGCAGACTTGCGGAAGGCGATCCGGAGAAACGAGCTCTCACTTCAATACCAGCCGATCGTGGACGCGAGGAGCATGAAGGTCGTCGCGTTCGAAGTCCTGGTCCGCTGGGCGCATCCGGAACTCGGGCCACTGCTCCCATCCACGTTCATCCCGATCGCCGAGGAGTCGTCGCTGATCGCCGAGCTCGATCGTTGGGTGCTTTCCCGAGCCTGTACCGACGTTATGGGTCTCATCCGCAGCGACGAGTATGACGATTCGGTCTACCTCAGCGTCAATCTCTCAGGGCGACACTTCGAAGAGGCAGACATCGTCGACGCCGTCTCGAGCATCATTCTGGAGACAGGTTTCGATCCCGACATCCTGCAGCTCGAACTCACGGAGAGCGTCGCCGGCGGAGATCCCTCCAAGATGCGCCGACTAAGAGCTCTCGGCGTGAAGCTGGCGATCGACGACTTCGGAACCGGTTATTCCTCGTTGAGCTACGTACGCGACCTCGATGTCGATGTGTTGAAAGTAGACAAGTCCTTCGTGCTGGGTCTCGGAGCCGACCCGTCTGCGGTCGCGATCGTTCGAACAATCATCACGCTTGCAGACATGCTCAGCCTCGGGGTGATCGTAGAAGGTGTGGAGGACTCACATCAGCTGGAGAAGATCGTGAGCCTCGGGGGTCAAATCATTCAGGGCTATCTCTTCGGCCGAGCGATGGACCTGGAAGCGGTGCCCGGTTTTCTCCGAGACGAACTTAAGCTGCCCAACCCGCAGGAAACGGCGTCAGACCTCGGCCACCAGACTGGCCGACAAAATGACGACAGCCCGCCACTAGGGGTACCAAACGCGCGGCCCCAAGGGGGGAAGACCAACGTTCGCCCCTACCAGGCAATCTGAAACGAAACGCGTCACGCGGTCGTGAGCTGCTGATCAGCGAGGTGTCCGTCATGAGCTTACGACGGCGCTCTAACCTGTCTCTCAGCGCCAGGGTTCGTCTTGCTCCGAAGCACGATATTCCCGAGCCAGGATCTCTACTCGATCGTTGATCCCGGCGATATGCTCCGACAGCCGGTCGAGTTGAACCAATGTCTCGTTGACCTTTTCTCTCTCTGCATGGCCAGGAAGTGGTCGATGAGCACCGCCAACAAAGCCTCCTCGCGCTCGGCGTATCGAGCCGCGCGTTCGCATAGTGCCGAGGCTTCCGCAATGAGCTCGGAGGGGTCGCCGTGTCGAGATCACCCTTCGAAATCCTCCGGTCGCGCAGGGTCTCGAGGGCCCGGACCTCGTCGGCCATCAAGTCGATATTGGCCCGCAAGGCGGCCGTGATGCCGCGGACGGCACGTATCGACTCTTCGCTGGGTCGAGGTTCCATCGGCCTTTCCCGGGGTGCTCGAGACCATCATTCGTGACGTCCACGACCGTCGAACACAACCCGCGGTGCACGCTGCCCTTCATTACATGCCGGGGGTGGGATTGCCTAGGATCGCTCCGCGATCCGGCCAGCTCGCTCGCTATGCTCGCTCGGTGGTGAACCCACACGGGGATTGCTCCCCTTCGGATTTTAAGTCCCGCCCCCGGCACCTACCACAGAGCAACAAGGCAGAAACCATGAACTGATTCGGGGCCAAACGCCCGCTCCGGATTCCGTACCCGTTGGACCCGTGGCGCCTCGACGACCTGCGAGTGAGTATCAAGCCTTTGTCAGCAGGCATATCCTCTTGCAGGCGGGTCTCACCAGATCCGTCTGGAGGGTCCGTGGCGAGAAAAGAAGAGAGAAACAAGTACAGCGTGCCGGAGAAGACGGAAGAAGAGTCGATCCGTGACGCGAACGACAGGGACCTCGCCCGAGGCGTCAACCCATACGATGACCTGTTGGAGCTCTCACGCGGCATCGTCGAGACCGTCCGGAAGCTACAGGCGGCGGAGGCCTCTCAGACTCCGGAGCCAGAGTGCTCAAGAGACCGGCAAGCTGACTCGGAGCCGAAGCCACCATCCGTCAAAGACGCGGACAGACCCGAGTAGGAATGCCGAGGGGTGGGATTTGGGTCGCTACGCTCCCCGAGCTCGCTCACTCCGTTCGCTCGGTTTCAGTTGCCTGCTGCCGCTAACGCGGCCCGGCAAGCTCGCTCGCTACGCTCGCTCGGTTGAACCCACAATCGCTTCGTTCATGCCGGGGGTGGGATTTGAACCCACACGGGGGCGAACCCCCTTCGGATTTTAAGTCCGATGCGTCTGCCAGTTCCGCCACCCCGGCCGTCCCGAAACGGTAGCGCCTCGCCGGCGATGCCGACACGCGGCGTTCGCGGGCTCAGTGGAAGTCCTTGTTGCTCTCGCCTTGTCGATGAGCACTTTACGGCGCAAAGTTGAGTTAACGTTACCAGCCCATGGCGGACTCATCGGCCTAAGGGACCCGGAGTTGCAATGAGGAAATGGTTGAGACGTCTTCGTGGCGCGTTCGGGATGGGCCTGACCTGGGCTATCGGATGGGGATCCATCGGTTTCCTCCTGGAATTGATTACGGGCCTCGTCCCTGGCTGGAACGGCGCCATCGTCGACATCTGGCCGATGGCGCTCGGGGTGCCCGGCTTCCTCGGCGGGGCGTTCTTCTCGGTTGCCCTCGGGATCGCCGGTCGCCGTCGCGGGTTCGACGAGTTGTCGCTTCCCGGGTTCGCGGGGCTGGGGGCGCTGGGTGGCCTGGTGCTCACGGGCTTGCTCGGGGCCCTCGGCGGCTTCGGTTCCTGGCTGGTGATCGTCGGCGGGGTCGTGACTGTTCTGTGCTCGGGCTCCGCCGCCGGGTCGCTGGCGCTTGCGAGAAGGGTCGGGGAGAGGGCGTTGCTCGAGCCCGGTGAAGACGTTGCTGATTGAGCTCCTGCCCCGTTCGTTCGCGGCCGGGGCTCCGAACTCTGGGTGAGCGAAGGCGATGCCGATGTGATGGCCGCCGGTGGCCGCGGCGACCGGGCCGTGGGGTTGCTCCGGTATCTCGGAGCGGTCGGCCTCGGGCGGTTTCTGGCGCTGAAACGTGAGACATTCAGTCGTCAGCGTGCGAAGGGTCATTCGAACGGACGGAAATACCATGAAGAGATTCATGCTGCTGCATTACGGTTTCGAGCCTCCGACGCCCGAGATCATGGAGGCCTGGGGGAAGTGGTTCGAATCGATCGCCGATCGTCAGGTGGGGCAGGGGGGCTTCGCCGGCGGGCGTGAGATCTCGGACGACGGAATCGCTGAGCTGCCCTGGGGGCCCGAATCCATCACCGGCTACAACACCATCGAGGCCGAAGACCTCGACGAGGCGGAGAAGGTCGCTCGCGAGAACCCCTTCATCGCGAGCATCAGGATCTACGAACTCCGTTAGTCGCCGCTCGCGGAAGACGTCCATTTCACGAGTCGGTCGCCGGCGCTTCTTCGAGCCCAGGCGAGGGCCGCGCTGGCGACGACGGCCATGGTGGCCGCGAGGGCATTGAAGCCCACGTCGACGATGTCGTACACGCGGTTGCGGAGCAGCGACTGTATTCCCTCGTCGAGCCAGCCGAGCGCGACGGTTGCGACGATCGTCACGACGGCCGGCGCGGGGACAGGGCGGTCGTTTCGACGGCGCTCGAGAAGCGCCTGATAGATGAGCACTGCAAGCAGGCTGTACTCGAACAGGTGCGACCGCTCGACGAGGCCCATCCGGAGCAGCGTCATCGTGTAGACGGCCAGCACCCCGATGCCGACCCAGACCTCGCGCTGGCCGGGGCGTCTGACGACCGCGACTCCGAAGAGGCAGGCGACCAGCACCAGGAACGTGTAGAAGAAGACCGCGTCCAGCAGCCCGCTGGTGCCGAGGTACTCCACCAGAGTTCCGGCCAGCCCGAGCGTCGAGTAGATCGCGATGAGCACCGCGAACGCCCAGAACCACAGGCGTCGCTCACGAGCCGATGCAAACATAGTCAGGGGTCGTTGCCCCCCGTGCCGTCCGACTCCGTCCGCGCCGGGAAGTTCCATCGCGGGATCTCCGACTCGGTTCTACTATCCATCGCTGCACGTAGACGGGCGACGACCTCGGGGTGCTCCGCCGCGACGTCTGTGGTCTCGGCGCGGTCGGTCGACAGGTCGTACAGTTCGATGGGCGCTTCCTCGTCCGAGTGGCCTCCCAAACGAACGCCCTTCCAGTCGCCGATCCGAACGGCCTGGGCTCCATCCCAGAGACCGTGATACTCCCAGTAGAGCGCGTCGTCGCGCGCCTGCTGGTCGTCCCCGAGTAGCGTCGGAAGAAGCGAGACGCCGTCGATCTCCTCCGGTGCGGAGACACCGGTGAGGTCGGCCAGGGTCGGGACCATGTCCCAGAATGCCGACACCCGATCGCTCACCGATCCGGCTTCTATCCGGCCGGGCCAGCGGGCGACGAACGGCACGCGGATCCCTCCCTCGTAGACCGACCCTTTCAGACCCCGGAGACCGCCGGTGCTCTCGAAGAACTCCGCATCTACGCCACCAGTGTAGGTCGTCCCGTTGTCGCTCGAGAACATGACAAGGGTGTTTTCGGCCAGACCGAGCTCGTCGAGGAGGTCGAGTATCTCACCGATCTGGGCATCCATGCGCGTGATCATCGCGGCGTAGGCGGCGAGCGGCTGCGGGTGGGGCAGGTAGCTCCGGTCGCCGAGGTACGGGGTCTCCGGCCAGGCCCCGTGGTACGGCGCGAGCGCGGAATCGGGCACCTGTAGGGCGAGATGCGGAACGGGGAAGGGCAGGTAGAGGAAGAAGGGCTCCTCCGCGTGCCGTCGGATGAAGTCGAGCGCCTCGGCCGCCATGAGATCCTGTGCGTAGTCCGTGCCCTTGTACGGCTCGTACGAATCAGGGTCATCCGGGTCGCCATCGAGCCGCTGGTGCGGCGAGAAATACTCGTTGTCGAGTGCTTCCCACTCGCGGTTTCGCCACAGATGGGTCGGGTAGTAGTTGTGCGCCTGCTTCTGATCCAAATACCCGTAGAAGAAGTCGAAGCCCTGGTCGTTCGGGAGCCCTGTGGAACCGGGCCCTCCCAGTCCCCATTTCCCGATCGCGCCGGTCACGTAGCCGGTGTCCTGAAGCATACGACCGAGGGTGAACGAGCCGGGAGGCAGCGGCATCTGTCCGCGCTCTTCCTCGTCCGTCCATCCCCCGAGTTCGAAGTTGTCGCGAATGAGGGTGTGTCCGGTGTGCTGGCCGCTCAGCAGCGTCGCCCTCGATGGGGCACACACCGGACTGCCCGAGTAGTGCTGCGTGAACCGCATGCCCTGCTCGGCGAGTCGGTCGATGTTCGGCGTGAGGATCTTGTCCTGCCCGTAGGCGCCGACCTCACCGTATCCCAGATCGTCTGCCAGGATGTAGATGATGTTGGGTGGCTCAGGCGCGGCGCATGCGGTCAGGGCCGCGACGAGGAACAGCCCGCTGCGGGCGCTCCGACCCCAGCCCTTCGCCCGTTTCCGGGTCCGCCTCATCGGTTCAGCTCCTCTTGCGGACGGTAGTTGATGCCCAGCGCATCGAGCCGCGGCAGCACGACTCTCAGACGGCCGACGAAATCCGACCAGTCACGGGCCTCTCGCGGGCTCCACGCCACCTCGGCGAGTGCGAGCGCGCGTGGGTACGCCATGTACTCGGCGTATTCGGGCGTCGCGATGTACTCGGTCCAGAGATTCCCCTGCGCCCCGAGGACGTGTCTCGCCTCTTCGGCGGTCAACTCCGGCGGCACGGGCTCGAACGCGTAGGCGGTCTCAAGGGTGATCGGGAAGCCGGCCCAGTTCATCGCGAGAGGCTCCGTGTCGATGTCGCCCTGATAGAAATCGAAGTAGGCGTGCTGAATCGGTGCCATCACCACGTCGTGCCCCTGCCGCGCGGCTTCGATCCCGCCCTCCATGCCGCGCCAGGACATCACGATCGCGTCGGGGGCGAGTCCGCCCTCCAGGATCTCGTCCCACCCCATGAGGCGACGTCCCGATGCCCGGAGATGTGGCTCGATGCGGCGGATGAACCAGCTCTGCAGCTCGTCTTCGTCCGCCAGCCCCTCGCGTCCCATTACCTCCTGGGCAAGCGCGCTCTCCTGCCACGCCCGCTTCGGCACCTCGTCGCCCCCGATATGGATCACATCGGACGGGAAAAGCTCCATGACCTCGGTGAGAACTGTCTCGAGAAACCGGAAAGTTTCCTCGCTCGGGCACAGGATGGTCGAGTGGACGCCCCAGCGGGTCGACACGTCCAGTCGTTCATCCGTGCAGCCGAGCTCGGGGTAGGACGCGATCGCCGCCGTCGAGTGCCCGGGCATCTCGATCTCGGGGATCACGGTGACGAACCGCTCGGCGGCGTACGCGACCACGTCCCGGATCTCGTCCTTGGTGTAGAACCCGCCGTGACGAACGCCATCCCCCACGTACGGATCGGCCTGCCTCCCGGCAGGGCTCTCCGTGCGCCACGCGCCGAACTCGGTCAGGCGGGGGAAGGCGTCGATCTCGACTCGCCACCCCTGGTCCTCCGTGAGGTGCCAGTGGAAGCGATTGAGCTTGAAGCGCGCAATCGTGTCGATGAAGCGCTTTACGAATTCGACATCGAAGAAGTGACGCCCGACGTCCAGGTGCATGCCCCGGTACCCGAACCGTGGTGCGTCCTCTATCGCCACCGCCCGGACGGTCCACTCCACGCCGGTTGGCGGGTCGAGGGCCTCGATCTCTGCCGGGAGGAGCTGCCGCAGCGTCTGGAAGGCGTAGAAGACGCCGGCCTCGTCCGGGGCCGCGATGTCGATCCCAGAGGCGGTCACCACCAGCCGGTAGCCCTCGGCCACGATCGTCGAGTCGGAAGCCACTCGGACCGGTGCGCTGGCCCCTTCGGTTTCCGCGAAACGAAGACCCGTGCCAGTTCTCAGCGCTTCGAGTTGCCGATGAACCACGGTCGCAAACGCCGGATGTGCTACGTGAACCCCGGTAGCGTGATCGAACCGGAACACCTCCGTCCCCGGAGTGACGGAAACCGGGGCCGGGATGATCGGGGGGGAGGCCTGGGGCCTCCCGGCCTGCTGCGCGGGACCGGCGGCGACGACCAGTGCCGTGAAGATGGGCGCGAGCACCAGGCGGGCGATCACGAGGCTTCGTCCTCCGGGCTCGCCGGCGTCTCCAGAAGCGCCACTGCGCGCCCGGCCACATGCTCCAACTGTCGTTCGCGCTCGCTTGCCCAGCCGCGCAGGCGGAGGGCGTTCCAACCGACGAGACCGCCACCTGCGAGCGTCATGAGGGCGGGGATGAGAGTGGCCATGGTCGTCCCGAACGTGACCGCATCAAGTCCCGCCGTGACCAGGAGGAACAGTCCGGCCACCAGCCACACCATGCCGAATCCGAAGATCTCTTTCGAACCGGTCTTTCGTGTCCCGAGACGAAGCCGAACCCCGCCCGCCATCGGCTCGACGAATGCGTGAAGGTTGCCGTTCGTCCATTCGCGAAGCTCGCCGCGACTCGTCTCACGTCCTCGAGCACCGAACGTCTGACGGAGCTCGGACACCAGGACACCCCATTCGCGGTCGGTCGGGCTGCGTGGGAGGTCCACGACGCGGCCCACCGCCGTGGGAGTGCCAAAAGCCATCGCGCGTGGCGGGGTCGCTACGCGGGTCTCGAGCCTCGCTGCAGCTGCGGCGACCCGCTCGGGCGAGAGGCCCACCTCGCGGCCCACCTCCTGCAGTTCTGCCAGGGTCATCCCGCGGCGTTCGGTGCGGACGGGGAGACCCGGTTCCTCCGTGTTGGCCGCGAGGGCGAAGATCTCGCTGACCTCGTCCTCGTCGAAAGTGCGTTCGTCGGACAACTCAGGCCTCGTGAATGGGGGTTCGACCGCGGCCGCGACTATCGGGCCACGAAGACCGGCTGGATCCAGGCCCGGTGACCGCGCGAGCCGCGGACGACGGCGCGAACGTACGTCACGTCGTCGTCCAGCCGATAATCTACCGAGGTGCCGTGGACGACGCGGAGGACCCGCCCGCCGTCTCCGATGAACTCGGTCGTGTATCGCTCGTTTCCGCGCGCGCGTACCTCGATCGCGAAGCGATCGGGGGTGACGGTCAGCCGCTCGATCTCCACGCCGGTGCTCGCGTAGAACCGTCCGGCCTCGAGGCTCTCCATCAACTGGTTGGCCTCGAGATCGCGCGCCAGGACCGACACCCACCCCCGACCCGGGTTCGCCCGATCTGCCGAGAATTCACCCTGGAAGTGGTGCGCGTCGTCCACGGCGATTCCGTAGATCCGCTTTCCGCCCGTGAGCAGCACGTCCCAGATCTCTTCCATGCCGGGGGATCCCCCCCCGCCGTCGTTGTGCACCGTCGGGTGCCCGTTGAAGATTTCGAGCAGACGGTCGTTCTCCACCTGGGCCAGTTCCTCCGCGCCGAATGACCAGCCGAAGTTGGGGTGGTTGATGTGAGGTACGCCCTCGACTTCGCGCACGGCATCGACGTTGTTCTGGATCGTCGCCACCAGGCTCTCTCCCGTCCGCGGCTCCACGAGGCGCGGGAGATTGAGTCCGTTCACGTGCACCGGCCGGTTCTCGAACGCGGACGTCACCTCCTCGCCCGGGATGAGGAGGAAGCCTTCATTGGTCAGGTACTCGAACTCTTCGGTGCCGGTCAGCGTGTTGTGGTCTGACAGCACGAGAAACGCGTACCCGTGGTCTCGATACCAGCCCACGACGTATTCGGGCGACGAGTCGCCATCGCTCTCCGTCGTGTGGGTATGCGTATTCCCCTTGAACCACGTGAGGCCATCGGTGTCGGCTACCTCGAACCGTGGCTCCTGCGCTTGCAGGGGCTGCGACAGCGCGCCGACGAGGGCGAGTGAGATCAGGGTGGGCGCGATGGATGTCATGCAGACGAGATACCCGTCTGCCGCCGTCGCTGGCAACCGCGCCCGGCCGCCCGGCTGGCGATCCAGGCCACGCCCCCGCTTCGCGATCACGTCGGGGTGCGTAGGTTGAACGCCTCGATCACGTGAACCGCAGTCCGAGGTGCCGTATGCTCGCCCGACCCTTCTCCGTTCTTTCCTTCGCCCTCGTTCTCGCCGCCACGGCGCCGGTCGGAGCCCAGGATGGCGGCGCCCGCAACGGCGATCCGACCCTGCTGGTCGCCCAGCCGGCGGTGAGCGCCACCCGGATCGCGTTCGCGTACGCGGGGGACCTCTGGATCTCGGGCCGCGATGGGAGCAACCCGCGACGCCTCACGTCGCATGTCGGGACGGAATTCAATCCTCGCTTCTCTCCCGACGGTCAGTGGGTCGCGTTCAGCGGGGAGTACGACGGCAACACCGACGTGTTCGTGGTTCCCGCGGACGGTGGTGAGCCCAGGCGTCTCACCTGGCACCCGAGCGCCGACCTGGTCCAGGCGTTCTCGCCGGACGGCTCGGCCGTCCTCTTCGCCTCGGGCCGGAACTCGCACACCGGGCGGCACCAGCAGCTGTTCACGGTCTCGACCGACGGCGGACACCCGGACCAGCTCCCGATCCCGCACGCGTTCAAGGCCACGTACTCGCCCGACGGTTCCAGGATCGCCTACACGCCGCTGTACGAGCCATTCAGCCAATGGAAGAACTACAGGGGTGGAACTGCAACGCGGATATGGCTTTACGACGTTGACGACCATTCCGTCCAGGAGATTCCTCAGCCAGCCGGAAGGTCGAATGACACGGATCCGATGTGGATCGGGGAAAACGTCTATTTCCGCTCCGACCGCGACGGCGAGTTCAATCTCTACTCCTTCTCCCCCGCCTCCGAACAGGTCTCGCGATTGACGAACCACGAGGACTTTCCCGTCCTCAACGCTTCGGCCGGCGCGGGCCAGATCGCCTACGAGCAGGCCGGACGTCTCCATGTGCTGGATCCGGCCACGGGCCGCGCCGACCCCGTGCCGGTCAGGATCGCGACGGACCTCACGGAGGTGCGGCCGCGATACGCGTCGGGCCGACGGTTCGTTCGGTCCGCGACCGTGTCACCTTCCGGAGCCCGGGCCGCGTTCGAGTTCCGGGGCGAGGTCGTCACGGTGCCGCGAGACAAGGGCGACCCCCGCAACATCACGGGGTCGCCGGCCGCGCACGACCGGAGCCCGACCTGGTCGCCCGACGGCGAGTCCCTGGCCTACTTCTCGGACGCTTCGGGCGAATACGAACTCTTCGTCGAGGATCAGGCCGGCGAGGGCGAGCCGCGGCAGTACCGGCTCGATGGCGCGGGATTCTACCAGGACCCGCGCTGGTCCCCGGACGGCACGAAGATCAGCTACACCGACAACTCGCGGACGATCTTCTGGATCGATCTCGAGTCGGGCGACACCCACCGTGTCGACGCAGATGAGATCTACGGACCGCTCGCGCCCCCGACGCACTCGTGGTCTCCGGACTCCGAGTGGCTCGTCTACACACGCAACAACATCACGAACATCCACTCCGCCTATGTGCATTCACTGGCTTCCGGCGAATCCCATGCGATCACCGACGGACTGACCGAGATCTCCGACGCGGTGTTCGACGCGAGCGGCAAGTACATCTATCTGGTCTCCTCGACGGACGCGGGTCCGGCCGTACAGTGGTTCGCTCAGTCGAACAACGACGTCCGGATGACCAACGCCATCTACCTGGCCGTACTCGAAAGCGGGACCCCGTCTCCCCTCGCGAAGCAGAGCGACGAGGAGATCACGCCACCCGAGTCCGAGAGTGAAGGCGATGTAGTCGTCCAGATCGACTTCGAGGGGCTGGACCAGCGCATTCTTTCGCTGCCGCTTCCCGAGGCGGGGTACTTCGATCTTCAGCCGGGTGACGCCGGACAGCTGTTCTACCAGCGGTCTGATCTCGCCAGCGGATTCGGTGGCGGCGGCGGGCCTCCGAGCCTGAGGCGGTTCGATCTGGACTCGAGGGAGGAGACCACTCTCGTCGAGGGCGTCGACGGGTTCGTCCTCTCGGGCGATCACTCGAGTGTCCTCTACGCGACTCAGGCGGGGTGGTCGATCGGTCCGGCGGGCGGCGGCGAGATCGGACCGCAGGGTGACCGGCTCGCGATCGACGAGGTACAGGTACGGATCGATCCGCGCGCGGAGTGGAGGCAGATCTACGACGAGGCGTGGCGCATCAACCGGGACTACTTCTACGACCCGGGGATGCACGGAGCGGACTGGCCCGCGCTTCGTGACAAGTACGCCGCGTTTCTGCCGCACCTGGCGACACGCGCGGATCTCAACCGGGTCCTGCAGTGGCTGCATTCGGAGCTCGCCGTCGGACACCACCGGGGCGGTGGCGGCGACTTCCTGCACGATGCGGACAATGTTCCCGGGGGCCTGCTCGGGGCGGACTTCACCGTCGACCAGAATCGGTATCGGTTCGACCGCGTGTACGGCGGCCTCAACTGGAACCCCGGGCTGCGCTCGCCGCTCACTGAGCCGGGCGTCGAGGTAGAGGAGGGTGAGTATCTGCTCGCCGTCGAGGGAGTCGATCTCAGGGCACCCGAGAACCTCTACGGCCGGTTCGAGAACACCGCCGGAAACATCGTTCGGATCACCGTCGGGCCGTCTCCCGATGGTGCGGGTGCACGGACGGTGGACGTCGTTCCGATCGCGAACGAGGGGGCGCTGCGGAACCGCGCCTGGGTCGAGGGCAACCTCGCGAGAGTGACCGAGGCGACGGACGGGCGCGTGGCATACGTATACGTCCCCAACACGGCCGGGCCCGGACACGAGTACTTCAAGCGATACTTCTTCCCGCAGACGAACCGCGAGGCGGTGATCATCGACGAGCGGCACAACGGCGGCGGCCAGATCGCGGACTACTACATCAACATCCTCCGACGTCCGTACATGTCGAGCTGGGCGATGCGATACGGGGCCGATCTCGTGACTCCGCAGGGAGCGATCCCGGGTCCGAAGGTCATGCTCATCGACGAGACGGCGGGTTCCGGTGGCGACATGCTCCCGTGGATGTTCAGGAAGCTCGAAATGGGCACGCTCGTCGGACGACGGACCTGGGGCGGGCTGGTCGGTGTTCTGGGGTTCCCGGTGCTGATGGACGGGGGCACGATCACCGCGCCGAACCTCGCGATCTGGACGGAGGACGGCGGGTTCATCGTCGAGAACGTGGGCGTGCCGCCGGACATCGAGGTCGAGCAGTATCCGGCGGAGATGCTGGATGGTCGCGATCCGCAGCTCGAGAAGGCGATCGAGGTCGCGCTCGAGCAGCTGGAGGCGTCACCCGTCGTGAAGCCGCGCCGGCCGCCGTTCCCGATTCGGGTGCGACGACCCTAGCGAGGGCGGGGAGTTCATGCGCCGTCCACCTGCAAGGGGACGGCGCACGGGTCTTCGTACTATCGGAAGAAGCAGGTCAGGGTCGAGTTGCCGGAGGCAGAGATCGTCTGGTGCCACTCGGTCGTCGGTCCGAGATCCGTCCAGCAACGCGTTCCGGTGTTCTCGTAGTTGAACTGGATCCCTCGGCGCGAGCTGTTCGGAATGCCCTTCGCCTTGCAGGTGATCCGTTCCTTCCCGTTGGGCGTTATCACCGCCCTGTCTGACGTCACCCAGACCGAGCCTCCGTCTGCGTCCATCATGCCGCACCCGAGGCCGTTGATATGGATGGCACCACGAACTTCGCCGGTGGCCGGGGCCTCACCCGACGTGGGCGGGGAGAACGCCACGAGGCTGAGAGCGCAGGCTGCCGAGAGAATCGTCTTCCGCATGTTCACTCCGGTTCTGTGCCGTCGCATCGACGGCGAGTCCGGGTGCGGATAGGGGCAACTGCGGGGCCGACGCGGGTGTGGCCGGGGCTCGACAGGGAAGAGTACTTCCTGCAGGCGATGACGGATTCTAACTCCGGACGCAGCGTCGACTTGGTCTCGGGCCTGGTTCCCGGATGCGCCAACGTGAAGAACCGTGCCGCGGCGCACGCGAATCCGAGGGAAAAAAAATGACCTGGCCGAACATTACTTCACGGCTCGACCGATCGTATCGTCCGGCTAGCGCCGCACGTATTTGGTCAGACCGCCGCCCGCGTCCGAGCGCGAGTTGGGGCCCTCCGCCGCGTAGACGTTGCCGTCGCCGTCCACGGCCACGCCTTCGCCGGCCGCGCCTTGCGGGTTCCGCTCGGCCGGATGCGGGGGGATAAACGCGGTCACCCTGTCTTCTCCGGCATGCCCGATCCGCACGCCGGTCGACCAACCCTCGTGGTTCCTCGGCGTCGACTCCGAGTCGATCGCGTACAGGTTGTCCTCGCCGTCGATAAACAGACCGCTGACTCGTCCGAACTCGTAGTACGAGTCCAGGTAGTTGCCGTCCTGATCGAAGATCTGGATTCGATGGTTACCGCGGTCCGCGACGAACAGGCGTCCGCGGGAGTCGAAGGCGAGCGCGTGGGGGGTGCGGAACTGTCCGGGTTCGGACCCGATCGTGCCCCACTCCTTAATGAAGTTCCCATCCCGGTCGAACTTGAGGATCCGGCCGGTCGCCCCTTCGGGTATGCGTCCGTTCTGCCCGCTGTGCCCGTCCGAAACGAAGATGTCGCCGTTGGGCGCGGTGATCACGTCGCACGGCTCGTTGAGGAGCCCGGGGCCGCTACCGGCGCGCCCCGCCTGACCCAGGATCAGCAGGACCTCGCCCTCCGGGCTGAACTTGATCACCCGGTGTCCCTTGTCCTCGGTGCCCTGGGAGTCCGTGATCCACACGTTCCCGTCGGCATCGACGTGAATGCCGTGGGGGAGCACGAACAGCCCGGCACCGAAGCTCGTGAGCACCTCGCCCGTGTTCCGGTCGAACTTCACAACCGGGTCGACGAGGTTCTCCGCGCACCCGCCCGCGAGCATGATCCCGCCGCACCGATCATAGGCCCAGACGTGACCGTCGGTGGGATCGATATCCACTCCGGCCGTCGATCCCCACTCACGCCCGTCGGGGAGCGGCCCCCACCCCCGGATTACGTCCGAGGTCGGATTCGGGAGGCCTTCGCCCGTCGGTGCGACGCTGGCGGATCGCTCGTCTTGGGCCGCGGCGGGAGCCGTCGTGCCCAATAGGACGATCGCCGCCAGGAACGCGAGCAAGACAGGTCGACGGGAACGGTTGAAGCGGATCATCGAATGACTCCTCGGGAATGAAACGGAATGTCTATCGTTCCTGATGCGAGGGGCCAGCGTCAAGGCTTCCTCCGCGCGTCCATTGATCCGGGGCGACGCGGAAGCTAGGTGAATAGACGTCACGATCACACTGCCGGGAGGGAACGGATGTCCGATGTGAATCCGAGGATCGGTTGGACGCTCGAGCGCGCGGCTCGCGAGCGGGCCGACGCAGAGGGAACCGTCGATCTCGTCACGGGCGAACGTCACAGCTGGGCGCAGGTGAAGCGCCGGGTCGACGGGGTCGCTTCCGCGCTCTCGATGATGGACTTCGCGGCCGGCGATCGGGTCGGGATCCTTGCGCTGAACTCGGCGCGACACTTCGAGCTCTGGTTCGCGATCCCGGCCGCGGGCCTCGTCATGAACGACCTGAACTTCCGCCTCGCGGTCGAGGAGCTCCGGTTCATCTGTGACGACTCGCAGGTACGTGTGCTGTTCGTCGATGACACGTTTCTCGAGATGGCGCGCGTGCTGCGGGAGGCCTGTGCCGAGCTCGACACGCTCGTCTGGCTGGGGGCCGGCGCTGACTGTCCCGAAGGGACGATCGCATACGACTCTCTCGCCGACACGGATCCCGCCTCCCTCCCGGAACCCGGATCCGAGGACGTCGCCGCCATCTGCTATACCGGCGGGACGACGGGTCTCCCGAAGGGCGTGATGCTCACGCACCGGAATCTCACGGCCAACGCTCAGCACGTGATCGCCTTCGCCCGACTGACGGCGCGTGATCGCTATCTCCACGCCGCCCCGCAGTTCCACGCCGCCGACGGAGCGCTGGCCTACTCGATGACCTGGGTCGGTGGCGCTCACGTCTTCGTGCCCGGGTTCGAGCCGTCGGCCGTGATATCCGCTCTCGAGGCGGAGGCGATCACGGTCGAGTTGCTCGTGCCGACGATGATCACGATGTGCGTGGCGACCGGCGGCCTGGAGGACGCCGACCGATGCCGGGGGAGGTTCAGAGGGCGGCGGCGCCGGCGTTCGGCTGCGGCTTCACGCAGGCGTACGGGATGACCGAGGCGGCGCCGGTCGTTACCTACCTGGACGAGGATGCCCACGTGCGTGGGCTCGCGGGCGAGGAGCCGTGGGCCGGTAGGCTACGGTCCGCGGGATCGCCGGTTCCAGGCGTCCGTGCGGAGGTCCGGCGCGAGGACGGCTCCGTCGCCGATCCCGGAGAGCCAGGGGAGATCTGGGTCCAGGGTCCCAACATCATGAAGGGGTACTGGAATCGGCCCGAGGAGACCGAGTACGCGCTCGTAGATGGTTGGTACCGGTCCGGGGACGTGGCCTACGCAGACGAGGGCGGGTTCCTGTTCATCGTCGACCGGGCGAAGGACATGATCATCTCGGGCGGCGAGAACATTTACACCACGGAGGTGGAGAACGCCCTCTACTCACACCCCGACGTCTTCGAGGCCGCCGTGTTCGGCGTGCCACACGACGAATGGGGAGAAGCGGTCCACGCGGTGGTCGTCCTCAAGCCCGATGTCGTGGCGAGTCGTGACTCGCTGATCGAGCACTGCCGCGCGCTCATCGCCGGATACAAGATCCCCCGCGAGGTCGATATCCGTACGGCGGACGAGCCG
>JBDHIO010000015.1:0-62442 GCA_039587355.1 Gemmatimonadota bacterium
GATCATCGTGTACACCCGACTCCCTGACGAGCTCGATCACCGTTATCACTACGCTCGCTGGGATGGAACGGAATGGGTGGACCACGAGATCACTGTCGCGGGGGGCTGGTTCCCCGACACGCCGATGGACGTCGTCGAGCCCGAGCCCCATTACTCAGGCGGGATCGTGCTCGATCACGGGGATCCTTCGGTGGTGTATCTCTCCCGTCCGGTGTCGGGCGTGTTCGAGATCGAGCGATGGTGGACTGGGGACGGAGGGGCGACCTGGAATTCGGCCCCCGTGACGGCGGGGTCCGCCAACGACAACGTCCGGCCCTTCGTGATCAGGAATCACGATGGGTCGTCTCCGACGGTGCTGTGGATGGAGAACCGCTTCTACCGCCACTATCTCGACTACGACACCGCCATCAGGATGGACCGAGCGCCGTGACGGCTCGCGTCGTTGCCGGCCTGGTTCTGTGCGCCGCCTGCGCGCAGCCGACGAGCGCCCAGATCGTCGATCCGATCCCCGAACGGATCACGAGATCCGACATCGCCGTCGTGATCGAGGATGATCTGGTCCTTCCGGCAAGCGCCGATCGTGGACCGCGGGCCCGGATCAATCACATCCGGACCGCGGGCGACGGTACGGGTCGCCGGTTCGTGAACGATCTGCGTGGCCGGCTCTTCGTCGTCGAGGACGCCGGAGTGTCGACGTATCTGGACCTCGCGGCCGAGATGCCGGCGTTCGCCGATGCCCCGGGTCTCGGAAGCGGATTCGGATCGTTCGTCTTCCACCCCGAGTTCGTCTCGAACGGCCGTTTCTACACGGTACACACGGAGCCGGCCGGTAGCGGTTCTCCGGACATGGCGGGACCGAGCACGATCGATCCGGTGATGCAGGGAGTGATTACCGAATGGCGGGCCGAGGATCCGCTCGCCGGAACGTTCGCCGGGACGAGCCGCGAGATCCTGCGGATCGAGTTTCCCGGGACCATCCACGGGATCCAGGAGATCGCGTTCAACCCTCTGGCGTCCCCGGGAAGCGCCGACTACGGGATGCTCTACATCGGCGTCGGTGAAGGGGGCAGCGTGAATGCGGGTCTCTTCGACAACTCGGGCCGACCGGACTCCGGACTCGGAACCATCCTCCGGATCGACCCGACGGGCGACGATTCGGCAAGCGGCGCGTACGGCATCCCGCCCGACAATCCGTGGGCGGGCGACGAGGAAGCCGCGACGCTGGGCGAGATCTGGGCGCTCGGTTTCCGCAATCCGCATCGCATGAGTTGGGACAGCGGTGGGGCGGGTGTGATGCTGATCAGCGAGATCGGCGAGAACAACATCGAGGAGATCGAGGTCGGCGTCGCGGGCGCCCATTACGGCTTTCCGCACAGGGAAGGCACGTTTCGCTTCGACCCGGCGGATCGTCAGTCGGTATATCCACTCGACGCGGGTGTGCGCGACGCGGCGTTCACGGCTCCGGCCGCTCAGTACGATCACGACGAAGGCCGGGCCGTAGTCGGTGGATACGTCTACCGGGGCGAGCTGATACCCGACCTTTACGGGCACTACGTCTTCGGAGACATCCCCACTGGCCGGATCTTTCACTTCGACGTGGCCGACCTCGACGCGGGTGATCCAGTCGCGATCCGCGAGCTCTCGCTGGTCGGTCCCGATGGCACCGCCGTGTTCCTGAGGACGCTCGTGGACAGCAACCGGGTGGATCTCCACTTCGGCGTCGACGGTGATGGCGAGCTCTACGTGCTCACCAAGGCGGACGGCGCAGTCCGGCGGCTCACCGGCCAGGCCTCGCGGATAACCGTCCGTCCGCTGCTGACCGGCGAGTTCGATGACGAGTGGCTCTCGGACGGATCAGGTGTCTGGGAAGTGACGGACGGGAACCTGGTGCTCTCGACGGCGCCGGTGCCCGGCGGCCCGATCAGGAGGCCCGGCGCGATCGCGCTGCTTCGCGATCGTTCGTTCGAGCAGGTCAGGATCGATGCGGAGATCCGGTCGACCGCCGACCCCTCGATCATCCGCGCGGATGTTCTCCTGATATTCGGATACCAGTCGCCGACGCGCTTCTACTACGTGCATCTCTCGGGCATCACGGATGCCGTGCACAACGGGATCTTCATCGTCGATGACGCGGACCGTCGGCGCATCGACGACAGAGACGGCGCCCCCGCGCTCACGGACCGTGAGTGGCATCGTGCTCGGCTGGAGCACGACCCGTCCACGGGTCGGATCTCCGTCTACGTGGATGGAGCGGCGGCGCCGGTGTTGACGGCGGTCGATCGGACCTTTGGGCACGGCGGGGTCGGCTTCGGGTCGTTCGATGATACCGGGTTGATCCGGGACATCGCGGTCGAGGGGCGCCCGGCCGACCCTGCCAGGCCGAGGTGAAGCGATGGATCGACGCGAAAGTCTGAAGCTTCTCCTGCTCGCCGCGGCCGGCTCCAGCCGATTGCTCGAAGCCCGCGACCTCTCCGCGCAGGAAAGTCCGTTCGTCAGCCGGTGGCACGAATGGCCCGACATGCGCTGGGCCGGTCCGGATCACTGGGGCAACCGGCTGCAGGACTGGGGCGTCCGCGATGGCATGCTCGAGTGCCGCACACCGGCCCCGCGTCGCACGCTGCACTGTCTGACCCATCGGGTTACCGGTGAAGGCTTCGCGACTCGGGTCACGCTCGACTCCCGACAGCTCGAAGAAACGGGGGACCGCGCGGTCCGAGCCGGGTTCCGGGTAGGAGTGAAGGGCCGCTTCGAGGATTATCGCTCCGCCGCCGTGCACGGGACCGGTCTGGACGTCGGCGTGGACGGCACGGGATCCCTCTTCATCGGCGACCAGCGCTCCTCGACGGCCGTGCCTCTCTCCGCGCCCATCCACCTCCAGGTACGCTCCTCCGTCGGTGATCGTTCCCTGGAGGTGACGGCGCGCGCGAGCGACGATGGACCGGTGCTCGCCCGGCTGGTGCGGGACGATCTCGCCTCGGGCGACCTGCTCGGGAACCTCGCGCTCCTGAGTCACTACGAGGACGCCGGGACAGCGGGACACGCGGCGCGATTCGCGGATTGGTCGATCGCCGGCCCCGGAGTCTCCGCAGATCTCGCAGCCACGTTCGGCCCCATCATGTTCGCCCAGTACACGGTCCACCGCGGCACGCTGAAGCTGACGGCACAGCTGGCCCCGATCGAGATGATCCCCGACGTCCGTGCTGTCCTCGAGGTCCGGAGGGACACGGGTGCCTGGGATCCGGTCGGCGACGCCGGAATCGACCCGCTCTCGCGCACCGCACGGTTTCGGGTCGAGGGCTGGAATCCGGGGGACGCCGTCGAGTACCGGGTGCGGATCTCGGCTCCCTCGGCGCCGGGGCTCTCCGAGCACCCGTACACCGGGACGGTGGCCGCCGACCCCGGCCGCAGAAGGCCGCTCAAGACGGCGGTCTTCAGCTGTAACGCCGATCACGGCTTCCCGGACGGCGAGGTCGTTCGATACGTCGACGCCCATGACGCCGACATGGCGCTGTTCCTGGGCGACCAGTTCTACGAGGGATCGGGCGGCTTCGGAATCCAGACGGACTCCGTTGAGGAGGCCGCGCTCGACATGCTGCACAAGTGGTACATGTTCGGCTGGTCGTACCGGGAGATCTTTCGCCGCATTCCGGCGGCGTTCATCCCGGACGACCATGACGTGTACCACGGCAACATCTGGGGAGAGGGCGGGGCAGCCGCCCCGACCGAAGAAGGCTGGGGTGCGGCGGCACAGGACCGTGGCGGCTACAAGATGCCCGCGGTGTGGGTCAACGCCGTCCAGACGGCCCAGACGAGCCACCTCCCGGACCCGTACGACCCGACGCCGGTCGACCAGGGCATCGGTGTCTACTACACCAGGTGGGACTATGGTGGCGTGAGCTTCGCGATCCTGGAGGACCGGAAGTTCAAATCGGCCCCGGCCAACGTGCTGCCCGAAGACGCGCAGGTCTTCAACGGCTGGATACAGAACCCGGACTTCGATGTCCGGGAGCACCGGGACCTTCCCGACGCGTCGCTTCTCGGTGATCGGCAGATGGCCTTCCTCGAGGACTGGGCGCAGGATTGGAGTGGCCCCTCGTACATGAAGGTCGTGCTCTCGCAGACGAACTTCGCGGCCGTGCACACGATCCCCGAAGAGGCCATGAGCGGCGCGGTCCTGCCCGGTCTCCCGGTGCCGGAGCCGGGCCGCTACGTGACGGGTGACAAGCTCGCCGTGGACATGGACTCGAATGGGTGGCCGCAGGCGCGGCGGGACGAGGTCCTGCGCCTGCTCCGTCGCTGCGCGGCATTCCATATCGCGGGCGATCAACACCTGGCGACCGTCGTCCGCCACGGGATCGACGACTTCGGCGACGCGGGATACAGCTTCACCGGGCCGGCCCTCAACAACATCTGGCCGCGTCGCTGGTGGCCGCCCGAAGCGGCCCGCGAGGCGCCGCTCGACGACGGACCCGCATACACGGGCGACTATTTCGATGGCTTCGGGAACCGCATCACGGTGTTTGCCGCGGCGAATCCGAGGGCGACGGGTCTCGAGCCGAGCATCATTCGGGATCGCGTGACCGGCTACGGGATCGTCACGTTCGACACGATGCAGGAGCAGATCGGGATCGAGTGCTGGCCGCGCCACGTGGACCCCACCGTGGGTCGGCAGTACGAGGGCTGGCCGCTCGTCGTGGATCGCGCCAGCGGGGACGGTCGGACGCCCGTGGGCTTTCTCCCGTTGATCAGGGTCAGCGGCGTCGACGACCCGGTCGTCGAGGTGCGCACGGCACAGGGCCGGCTGGTGTATGCCCGCCGTATGGTCGGATCGGAGCTTCGGGCTCCGGTGTTCGCGTCAGGGACTCACGTTGTCCGGGTGGGAGACCCCGATCGCTATCCGTGGCAGGAGCGCCGGGTATCCGAGGAGGAGTGGGGAACGGGCACGATCGACTTCGACTTCTGATCGCGACGCTACTCGGCTCGCAGGGAGCCAACAGGATCGATCGCCATCGCCCGCCTCAAGGGGATATGGACGGCGAGCACGACCGCCAGCAGAAGCGCACCGACGCCAGCCGCGAGCGCCAACGGGTCTGCCGGGGCAATGCCCCACAGCAGGCTCTCGACCCAGCGGGTCGCCACGAAGGCCCCGGCCAGGCCGACGGCCAGGCCCGTGAGCACCGAGGCGCCGACCGGTCCTAGCACGGTCTTCGTGACCGAGAGCCGCCCCGCTCCGATTGCGATGCGAATCCCGATCTCCCGCCGCCGGCCCGTGACCGCCAGGGCGACCACGGCGAAGACCCCGGCCGCTGCGAGCAGGAGTCCGAGCCCCGCGATCGCCGTGAACAGCTCGGCGTTCATGCGCTGGGTGTAGAGCGAGCCCCGCACGACCTCGCGGTAGGGAAGGATGTTCACGATCGCGAGACGCGTGTCTACGTCCCGCAGCTCCCGCCGCATCGCCTCGACCGCCGCCACCGGGTCGTCGCGCACCTTGAGCAGCAGTGCGTTCCCCGGTCGCGAGTATTCCTGTTGCAGCGAGAAGTAGGCGACCGGCCCGGGGTCGTCGAGCAGCGTAACCTGCTTCACGTCGCGGACGACCCCGATGATCTCCACGACCCTGTCGGGCGTGTTTGGCCCTCCGGGCACAGTGAGCGTCTGACCCACGACGTCTCCGTCGGTCGCAAGTCGCCTGGCGAACGATTCGTTCACCAGGACGACGGGGCTGATGTCGGCCGTGTCGGTCGCGAGCAACGTGCGTCCACGTCCGATCTCCATCTCCATGACTTCAAAATGGCCCGGCCACACTCGGGCGACCGTAGCGGTTACCGGGTCGATGCCGGTCTGCGGCACCAGCTCCTGTCGGGGATGCCCGGAAAGCGGCGCGTATTCGGCGACCGTCGCCGCCTCCACCCACGGGAGATCCTCGAACCGGCGGATCAGGTCTTCGAAGAACTGGTGGCGCTCCTCGATGGGGACGCCCATGCTGCTGGTGCTCACGTAGCTGGCCAGCGTCCGGTCGGACTCGAACCCGGGATCGACGCCTCGCGTCGTCTCGAGCGTGCGAAGTACGAGACCGGCGACGAAGAGGAGTACCACGCAGATCGCGATCTGGGCGGAGACGAGAAGGTCTCGGATGCCCGGCATCCGGCGGCGCCCGCGCCCTCCTGTCGCGCCGCGAGAACCCCCGGACCGGAGAGCGTCGGCTGGGCTTCCCGCCGATGCCCGCAGCGCGGGTACGAGGCCAGTCACGACCCCGGTCACGACCGCCGCCGCCAGCGCGAAGAGCATCACCCGCGGATCCACCACGAGGTCTCTCGCGACGTTCGATCCCCAGACGCTGGGGCGCGCAAAATAGCTGCTCAGCCTGTTGGCGATCGGCCCCGCCAGCACCAACGCTGCGGCCCCGGCCAGCGCGGAGAGGAGGAGGCTCTCGGTAAGGAGCTGTCGCACGAGCCGTTTCCGGGAGGCCCCGATGGCGCTGCGGACCGCCATCTCGCGGTGTCGTCGCGCCCCGGCCGAGAGCACCAGGTTCGCCACGTTCGCGCAGGCGAGGAGCAGGAGGAATCCGGCAGCAGCCATCATGATCCGGGTGGTCGACGCCTCGTCTTCCCGTACCTGCGGACTGATCCACGTCGCCGGCGCCAGCACGAATCTGCGCGTGCGCTCGGCGAGTGGAATCTCGCGGTCGAGATTGCCGGCGAGCGTCTGAAGCGCGGCGCTCGCCTGGCCTCTCGATGCACCGGAGAGACGCACGATCGGGATCAGCGCGCCGGCCTCTCGATTCTCCCGCGTGTCGGAGCGGGCGCGGTACACGCGCAGGAACTGCTGGTATGGAATCCAGAACTGGGGGCGGTAGGCGGCGCTGGCCCCCAGAAACTCCGGGCCGGCGATGCCGACGATCGTGTAGGGCTCGTTGTTCAGCAGGATCGTCTGTCCGAGCATGTCGGGATCGGACTCGTACTGGCGCACCCAGTACGAGTGCGAGAGGACCGTCGCCGGAACCGCCCCCGGCCGGTCGTCGTCCGGGGAGAATCCCCGCCCGAGTGACATCTCGATCTCGAGCATCGAGAAGAAGCTCCCGGCCACCGCCTGGCCGTACTCGATGTCCGTCGACTGGCCGTGTCGCACGCTCGCGGCGAACGAGCCCCCTCCGACCGCGCTGACGGAGAACCCGTCCGCGCCCATGCCTTCCAGGTCGTGGAAGTCCGGAACCGAGATCAGGCCCCAGGGCGAATCCTCGGTCGCGAGCCAGACCTGGTGCAGGTCACCTGCCGCCGCTCCAGGGAATGGCCGGGCGTACGCGTTCACGTACGTGAACACGGCGGCGCTCGTCGAGAGGCCGAGCGCCAGCGTGCCCGCCGCCATGAGCGTGAATCCCGGACGTCGCGCCAGTCGTCGGAGCCCGTCTCTGAGGTCCTGTCTCATTTGGTCGATCCCCCGGTCAACGTGCCTCGAGGATGTCGATCTGCTCGAGCAGGCCCGCCAGTCCGAGGGGTTCGCTCAGCTCGCGGGCCTGATCTCGGTCGTCTTCATGGAGTCCAACATGCCGGAAAGCTAGCGAGGCGGACGGGCTCACGCGTGTCCGTGCGGCTCACATAGTGCCCGTCTCGTCCACTACCTTGTCCGCTCCCACTCCGGCGGAGGATGAGCGGCGTCGCATGCAGAGCGAAATCACATCACCCGGTTCCCCCCTGTCAGTCGCCGTCGTCGGCGGCGGGGCGGCCGGGTTCTTCGCGGCCATCTCCTGCGCCGAAGAGGACCCCGAAACGCGGGTCGTGCTCTTCGAAAGGTCGGCGCAGGTTCTGCGAAAGGTTCGTGTGTCCGGCGGCGGCCGGTGCAACGTGACGCACGCCTGTTTCGATCCCCGGGAGCTCGTGAACCGGTTTCCTCGAGGCGCTCGCGAACTGCTCGGGCCATTTCACACGTGGCAGCCGGAGGACACGATCGCCTGGTTCGCGGCCCGGGGGGTGTCACTGAAGACCGAGGCGGATGGGCGCATGTTCCCGACCACCGATTCCTCAGCCACCGTCATCGACTGCCTGGTCGCGACCGCCGCCGCGCGAGGCGTCGAGGTGAGGACGCATAGCCCGGTCCGCTCAGTGTCACTCCGGCCCGGGGGCGGCTTCGCGTTGAAGGTCGGTGACGGCGAGCGCTTCGAGGCGGATCGGCTGATCGTGGCTTCGGGCGGCGGCGCGCGATCGGGTGGACTCGACCTCGCGAGCAGCCTCGGACACACGATCACGGAGCTCGCTCCCTCGCTCTTTACCTTCCACATCGACGACGCACGGATCCGGGGGCTGCAGGGCCTCACGGTCCCGGAGGTCCGCATCGCCTACAGGGAGATGGGGCTCGAACAATCGGGGCCCATGTTGATCACGCACTGGGGGTTGAGCGGTCCGGCGATCTTGAAGCTCTCGGCCTGGGGTGCCCGGCCCTTCGCGCGGGCGGACTACGACTTCGAACTGGTCGTTAGCTGGGTCGGAGGAGACTCGCCCGACTCCGTTCGGAGCGTTCTGGAGGGTCTCAAGCGCGACAGGCCGCGCAAATCGGTCCAGACGCTTTGCCCCTTCGATCTCCCAAGGCGTATCTGGGTGCGCCTGACGGAGGCTGCGGGCGTCTCGACGTCCTTGCAGTGGGCGCAGATCAGCAAAGCTCGGCTTCACGCCCTCGTCGAGCAGCTCACGAACGGTCGCTTTCATGTGACGGGGAAGTCCATGAACAAGGAGGAGTTCGTTACGTGTGGCGGCGTGAGCCTGCGAGAGATCGACTTTCGGCGGATGGAGAGCAAGCTGGTCCCGGGGCTCTACTTCGCTGGCGAAGTGTTGGATATCGACGGCGTGACGGGCGGCTTCAACTTCCAAGCGGCCTGGACGACGGGCCGTATCGCCGGTATTTCTGCCGCCCGGGCGGGCGGCTCGTCAGGCGGGTCCGGGACACGCTGAAGGCAACGAGACAAGTTCGCCGCCAGATCTCGCGCTCCGATACAGTGCCTCGATCACCCGCATGTTCCGGGCTGCCTCATCGGCTTCGTACCGGGGCACCCGGTCTTCGATCACGCAGTCGGCGAAGTGCTCGACCATGAGCCGGTACTCGTCGGCCCCCTCGACCGTGTGGACGATCTCGGGCGCGCGGCCCCTGGTTTCGACGATGGGTGCGTCGTCGGTTCCCGGGAGAAAAGCGTTCGGGACGGTCAGGTAGCCAGACGTGCCCGAGATCTCGTACGACTCGCGACGCTCGAGCGAGAGGGAGCAATCGAACTGGGCGACGAGGCCGTCGTCGAAGCGCAGGGTCCCCAGGAGTTGCTCGTCCACGCCGCTCGGCGCCCAGTTGGCGGTCGCCTGAACCTCGACAGGTTCACTCCCCGCGAGCGTGCGGCTGACGTTCACGCAGTAACAGCCGACATCCATGAGCGCGCCACCCCCGAGTTCGGGGTCGAATCGGATGTTGTCAGGGCGGGTCAGGAGGAACGTGAACCCGCTCCTGATCATCCTCACGTCACCCAGCGCTCCGTCCCTCACCATCTCGATCACGCGGTCGGTGCGCGGGTGGAAGCGGTACATGAACGCTTCCATGAGCTTCACGTCGTTCGCGTTGGCAGCGCTCTCCATCTCCCGGCATTCGGCTTCCGTCAGGGCGAGGGGTTTCTCGCACAGGACGTGCTTCCCGGCCTCGGCCGCTCGCACCGTCCATTCGAGGTGGAGGCTATTGGGGAGCGGGATGTAGACGGCGTCTATCTCGTCGTCGGCGAGAAGGGCCGCATAGCTTCCGTACGACCGAGTGATCCCTCCCTCGTCCGCGAACATGCGCGCCCGGGACTCCTCGCGGCTGGCCACCGCCAGCAACTCGCCGTTCCGCGATGCCTGAATCGCCGGGTTGACCGCCCACCGGCCGATGTTGGCAGTGCTCAGCACGCCCCACCGAACGGGCGAGGCTACCACGGGCTGGATGGGAAGCTCGTGTCGACGTCTCCGAGGGGGAGAGACACCCAGCGGTCCTCGCGATGCGACAGCGCCACCGCGTTGATGATCTCCTGGACCCGTGCGCTCTGGGCGAAGTCGCCCTGATTGGTGTCTCCTCCGTCCACGATCTCCTCGAGAAAATTGTGCACGAGATTGCCGAAGAAGGCGGTCCCCCAGGGGTCCTTCTCCGTAAACCCCGGCGGGAAGTATCGTTCGGGGATCTCCCGTTGCACGAACTCGACGGCGTCCGGCTTCGCGGTGTGGATCGTCTGGATCACACCGAACTCCTCGACGAGCCGGGTCTGGATCGCGCCCTCGGACCCGAAGATCCGGGCTTCGATGCCGGGGTAATTGCCAACCGTGACGTAGCTCGACTGGAGGCTGAAGAGAGCGCCGCCTTTCGCTTCGCCCATGAACATGTCCGCGTCGTCGATGTTGATGCGTTCGCGCTCGCTGTCGAGGTTCGTGCGTCGTCGCATCGGGACCATGTTCGACAGAATGCCGACGACCCGGTCGAGATCGTCGCCTATGCACTCGAGTCCGATGTCGATCGTCGGCGCCCCGTATCCCTCGAGAGACGACACCGTGATTCCTGCCCGGCTCAGGTCTTTTCCCCAGGGGGCCTCGCCGGAGGGTCGTTCGGAGTGGATCCGCTTGTCGATCGGGTTGTCGGGGTCGAGCCATTGGGAGTTCTGCTCGTACCCGTTGAAGACGAATGGCTGTCCGATGAACCCTTCGCGGATCAGGTCGAACATGTACATGATCGCCGGGGCGTAGCGGAACGTCAGCCCGACCTTCGTCTTGAGGCCCTTCGATCTCGCGAGGTCATGTGCCCGCCATACGTCACGGTAGTCGTGGCAGACGGGTTTCTCGACGAGGCAGTGCTTGCCGGCTTCGAGGGTCGCGAACACGAGGTCCTGGTGGTCCCCCCTGGTCACGACGTCCACGACGTCGATGTCTTCGCGAGCCAGGACCCGCTCCGCATCGGTCTCGATGTCCGGAATCTCGAAGCTCTGAGCACGCGCGGCGGCAAGATCGCGGTCCCGGTCGCAGATACAGACCAGGTCACAGAGCGGGGAGCGGTAAAACCCGGGCAGGTGAGCCGTGTTCGCCCACCGTCCGGCTCCGATTACGGCGACTCTCAGTCTATC
This sequence comes from Gemmatimonadota bacterium, assembly GCA_039587355.1. GTDB lineage: Bacteria > Gemmatimonadota > Gemmatimonadetes > Palauibacterales > Palauibacteraceae > Palauibacter. Next base: position 11,108 of record JBDHIO010000015.1, read on the forward strand.
GGCTGGCAATGCGGCTCCTCGCTCTAGTCGGCTGGTTCGGCGTGGTGACAGGCTACCCGGTGAGATCCCCGGCTACCACCCGCGTCGCGGGTCTCCGGGTCGATCGATCGGCAGACATCGGTCGCGAGGGGGCACCGTGGATGGAACCGACACCCGGCTGGCGGATCCGCGGCGTTCGGGATCTCGCTGCCCAGCGCCGCACGCGATCGGATGGCCTCCGCCGCGGGATCCGGCTTCGGGACCGAGTCCAGCAGCGCCCGCGTGTAGGGGTGGAGCGGACGGCCGAACACCGCGTCGCGTGTGCCCAGCTCCACGATCCGGCCCAGGTACATCACTGCAACACGGTCGCTAATGTGGCGAACCATGGTGAGGTCGTGCGCTATGAAGAGGTACGTAAGTCCGAGTTTCTCGCCGAGATCCTGCAGCAGGTTCACGATTTGGGCCTGGATGGACACATCCAGGGCCGAGATCGCCTCATCGGCGACGATGAACCGGGGCCCGGTGGCGAGGGCTCGGGCGATGCCGATGCGCTGCCGCTGACCACCCGAGAACTCGTGGGGATACCGCCCGCGCACCGCGGCGGACAGCCCGACCCGCTCCAGCAGTTCGTCGACGCGGGCGTCCCGTTCGGCGCGCGAACCGATGTCATGGATGCCCAGCGGTTCGCCCACGATCGGACCGATCGTCATCCGCGGGTTCAACGAGGCGTAGGGATCCTGGAAGATCATCTGCATCTCGCGGCGTCTCGCCCGGAGGTCGGCGGCGTCGAGGCCCGCCAGGTCGTCCCCTGCGAATTCGATGGCGCCCGCCGTCGGTTCGAGCAGCCGCAGCAGTGCTCTTCCGGTCGTCGACTTCCCGGAGCCGCTCTCGCCGACGAGTCCGAGGGTCTCGCCCTCACGGATGTCGAAGTTCAGGCCGTCCACGGCCTGGATGGCCCCCACCTGTCTTCGCAGGACACCCCGGCGGACAGGGAAATGCACCTTCAGATCCTTCACCCGAACCAGCACTTCGCGCCCGGCGCTCACGGCCGCACCGACTGCGGAAACCAGCAGGCGGAGGCGGATCCCTCACCCGTCGACAGAAGGGGAGGGATCTCCCTGTCACAGCGATCCTCCGCCAACGGACAACGCGGCGCGAAGGGGCATGATGAGAAGTCTTGGGTCAGGTCGGGTGGCGCGCCCTCGATCGACTCGAGGCGGCGGCCGGGCGCTTCGTCGATGGAAGGCATGGACCGCAACAGCCCTCTCGTGTAGGGGTGTCGCGGTTGGGAGAACAGCCGGTCGACCGGTGCAATCTCGACGATTCGGCCCGCGTACATGACCGCGACCCGATCCACGAGACCGGCGACGAGGGCGAGGTCGTGCGTGATCCACAGGACGGCCATCCCGAGGTCCCGCCGGAGCTCCTTCACGAGTTCGACGATCTGCGCCTGCACCGTGACGTCCAGGGCAGTCGTGGGCTCGTCCGCGATCAGCACGTCCGGTTCGCAGGAGAGAGCGATGGCGATCATCACCCGCTGTCGCTGGCCGCCCGAGAGTTGATGGGGGTAGTCGGAAAGCCGGCTGATGGCGTCGGGAATCCCGACTCGTTCCAGGAGCTCGGCGGCGCGCCGGTTGGCTGCCTCCCGCGGCAAATCCAGGTGATGGCGAAGAATCTCGGTCATCTGCCGCCCGATCGTCAGGACCGGGTTCAGTGACGTCAGGGGATCCTGGAAGATCATCGCCACCTGGCGCCCCCTGACGTCTCGCCAGGCCCGATCGGTCAGGTCGAGCAGGTCCCGGCCGTGCAGCAGGGCCTCGCCGCCTTCGACTACGCCCGGATGGGGGACCAGACCCAGGACGGACAGCGCCGCGACGGTCTTTCCTGACCCGCTCTCCCCCACCAGGGCCAGGGCCTCTCCCTGAGCGAGAGAATAGGAGATCCCGCTCACCGCGTGGACGATCCCGCCCTCCGTGTGAAAACGCGTGACGAGGTCACGGACCTCGAGCACGGGAGCGTCGGCAGGCCGGGTCATATGTCTCGAGCCGTCGGGTCGAGCGCGTCCTGCAGCCCGTCGCCGATGAAGTTCACCGCCAGCACGACAAGCAGGATCGCGAGCCCGGGGAAGACCGTCAGCCAGGGCTTCGTTGCCATCGTCGCCTGCGCGTCCATGAGCAGGTTGCCCCACGTGGGGACGGGCGGCTGGACTCCGAGTCCGAGGAAACTCAGGGACGACTCGAGGATGATCGCGTTTCCGACTGCCAGCGTGGCCCCCACGAGGATCGGCCCGACGACGTTGGGCAGAATGTGTCGCCCGAGGATCCGGGTGTGTCCGGCGCCGAGGCCACGAGCCGCCTCGACGTAAGTCATTTCCTTGATGGACAGGACCTCACCACGAACGACTCGCGCGGTCGTCATCCAGCTCAGAAACGCGATGATGAGCGCCATCGAGACGACCGCGGCCTGCGTGTAGGAGGCCAGGACAATGAGTAGCGGCAGGGTCGGGATCGCGAAGGCGATGTCGGTCAGACGCATCAACAGGCCTTCCAGGCGGCCGCCGAAATACCCTGCGACGGAGCCGATCGCCGCGCCCAGGCCGGTTCCGATGAGCGCCGCGAGCAGCCCGATCAGGATCGACACACGACCTCCATACAAAACGCGGGTCAGAAGGTCGCGCCCGAGATCGTCCGTCCCCATCAAGTGCGCCGCCGACGGGCTCTGCCGCACGCTGTCGAGGTCGATCGCGTCGAATTCGTAGGGAGCGATCAGGGGGGCCGCGAGGCACACGATCGTGAGCACCGCGAAGATCACGAGCGACAGTACGGCCAGCCTGTGACGGCGTAGCCGCTTCCATACCGAATGGCGCCGTGGTCGGGACGAATCACTCATAGCGGATCCGCGGATCGAGCAGGCCGTATACGAGGTCGGCGACGAGGTTGAAGACGACGACCATGACGGAGCCCAGCAGCAGGATGCCCATCAGCAGCGGGTAGTCCCGCGCGAACATGGCCTGCACGAACATCCGGCCGATCCCGGGCCACGCGAAGACCATCTCCGTAATCACAGCGCCCGAGAAGAGGCCCGCCAGGTTGAGGGCCATCACGGACGTGACCGGGATCAGCGCGTTCCGCAGCGCGTGAACGCCCACGACGGTGGATTCGGGGAGCCCCTTCGCACGGGCCGTCCGCACGTAGTCGGCACGAAGAGCACCCAGCATGCTCGAGCGCAGGTACCGGGACCATCCGGCGATGTAGCGAACCGACAGGACGACCCCCGGCAGGATCAGGTGCCGAAGGTGGTCGCCGAAAGAGCTTGCGCCCACCGTGCGAGTCCCCGACACCGGCAGCCAGCCGAGCCAAACGCCGAACACGAGCTGCAGGATCAGCGCGAACCAGAAGACCGGCATCGCGATCCCCAGAAACGAGAGGCCCGTCCCGGCATGGTCGAGGAGGCTGTACTGCTTCACCGCGCTTGCTGTCCCGAGCGCAAACGCCAGGATGGCCGCGAGCAGGAACGCGACACCCATGAGCTCCAGAGTGGCGGGCAGCCGTTCCCAGATCATCTCGGCCACCGGGCGGGTCGTCGAGAAGCTGATCCCGAGGTCGCCGGAGAGGGCCGCCGTCAGCCAGCGCACATACTGCACGTATATCGGCTGGTCGACGCCCAGCCGGCGGCGGTAGCTCTCGAGAACCTCTGGATCGATAAACCGGCCGGTCTCGAGGAGGCTTCCTTCGGGCCCGCCCGGAGCGGCTTGAATGACCGCGAACAGCACGATCGTGATCCCGAAGAGCAGGGGGATCATCTGGAGTACTCGACGAATCAGGTAGGCGGCCACTAGGGGGCCAGCGTCCACTCGTAGAGGTTCCAGAAGCTCCCGAAGTTCGTCCCGCTGCCGCGGTAGTTGCCGATCTCAGTACTCACGACTTCGGGGATGACGTTGTAGTAGATCGGGAGCGAGAGCGCGGCGTCCGCGAGTCGGGCCTGCGCCTGGTCGAGCAACGGCTTACGGTCGGCAAGGCTGAGGGCCCGGTCGGACGCGATCATCACCTCGTCGAGGGCCGGGTCGCAGAGCCCCGTCATATTGTTCGGGCCGTCGCACTGGTAGAGCCGCGTGAAACTCGGATCAGCCGGCAGGAACCAGGCACTCACGATCGCCTCCCATTCTCCGCGTCGCCATCGCTGCGTCCAGGCGGCGCTCTCGAGAGTCTCGAATCGCACCTCCACCCCCACGTCCTTCAGCTGAGCCTGAATGACCTGGGCGATGGCGATGCGGTCGTTGCTGCCACCGCGGTTCATGATCGTGAAGCTGAATCGCTCCCCACCCTTCGCCCGGATACCGTCGTCCCCGGGTACCCAGCCCGCCGCGTCGAGCATGCGACGGGACCGGTCGGGCTCGAAGTCGTACGTGGTCACATCGGGGTTGTAGAAGGGGCTCGTCGTGTTGATCGGGCCATCCGCGACCGTCACGGTCCCCTGCATCAGTTGATCGGAGATGGCCGGGCGGTCGATCGCGTGAAAGAGAGCCTGTCGAACCGCGCGGTCGGCAAAGAGCACGCGGCCGCGATCGGTGCCGGCGTTCACGTCGAAGTGCATCACGGAGTTCGAGCTGATCAGGTGGACGTCATACTCCGGCATTCCGGACACCTGTTCCACCTGGGTCGGCTCGATCTGGCCGTAGTGATAGGCACCCGCGCGCAGCGCGTTCAGACGGGTGTTGTTGTCCGGGATGAACGCCCAGACGATCTCGTCGATCGCGGGGTACTCCGCGCCGCGCCAGTAGTCTTCGTTCCGGACCACGCGGATGTACTCGCCTGCCTTCCACTCCGCGAACTTGAAGGGTCCGGTACCGATCGTCCGGCTGCCGCGGTTATAGGGTTCGTAGTTGACGATCTCCTCGGTCGTCATGCCGCCCAGGATGTGCTCGGGCAGAATGGACTCGAACATCCCCGCGTAGTAGGCGTACGTGCCGTCCCACGTGAAGACCACGGTGTGCGGATCCGGTGTCGCGCATTCGGTGATACCGAGGTAGTGGTCGCGGTTGTATGTCTGACTGCCCTCGCTCGCCACGAACCTCCAGGTGAAGCAGACATCCTCGCTCGTGAAGGGCTCTCCGTCGTGCCAGCGGACCCCTTCTTGAAGTGGCCAGGTGATGACGACCGACCCGTCGTCTCCCTCGACCACCAGCCCGTTCTCGATCGTCGGGATCTCGCGCGCCAGCACAGGGACGTACTCGTTGTTTTCGTCGGTCGTGATCAATCCCTCGACCATGCTGAACGTGATGTCGACGAGGTTCTGACTGGTGAAGGCGTTCAGGACGTCGATCTCGCGCGTGTAGGCGACGCGGAGGATGCGTCGGTCGTCCCCGGCGCCGCCGTCGCTCGCCGGCGAGCAGGCCCCGAGTGCGACGATCGCCGCGAGGGTCGGGAGTGCTGTCCGGTGCCGCGTGGTTTCGGTCAGGCGGGTCATCGTGTCTCGGTCGTCATGGGATCGAACATGGAGACGGTCGAGGTGGAGTGCATCCTTCCGTACAGGAAGCGGATGAAGTCGGCCCGGTCCGACGGGGCGACGGCATCCCATACCGGTCCGACCGATCGCTCACCCCACCAGTACGACCAGATCAACACCGCGCGCTCCGGCGCGGCGATGAACGCCATCCGGTTCTTCACCCACCCATCCCCGCCGACGAGAGACCGTGAAGCAAGCCATTCGGACACGTCCGCCTCGGCCCACCCCAGTGCGTGGAGTCGCCAGGCGGCCCCCGTGCCGATCCCGGCCCTGTGCCGTCCGATCAACGCCTGCACACGGTCGTCGTCATCCTCCCAGTCGATCATTCTCATGCTGCTGTCCGCGATCCCTTCGAAGACGCACGAGCTCGCCGAGTTCACCAGAGAAAGAAGCACGTCGGCGGCCGCCTGTCCCTCATGGAACAGCGTCTCTCGCAGCTTGAACTGCACGTAGTGTCCGGGACAGCCCTCGTGCACCGCGAGATGTTTGAGGGCCGGCCGCGTGAGCACAGGCTCGACGTTGATCTCCACCCTGCGGATCGCGTAGTTGCAGCGGGCGTTGAACGCCACGTCCGTCACGGCCTCGACCGTCATGGCGTCGGCCTTCGGGGCAGGGATCTCGACCAGCTCCGCGTTCGTTCGATCCCATGCCTCGGTCATGAGTTCCGACAGCACGAACTCGACGTTCTCGGGTCGGACCCGGTGTCTGGCCTCCCACGCCGCGCACTGGCTGGCCACATCTCCGGAGTAGCCCAGTGCGACGAGCCGCTCGTGGAGTTCGGACTCAATGGCGTCGATTTCGTGATCCGCGGCCGGCTTGGCCGGAATGTGAAGGAACTCACTCAGCTGCGTCTCGAACGGGAGGCCGCCGGTCCGCCAGGAGATGAACGCGAGCGTGGAGCCACAGAGCTGGTCGTAGTAGACGCGCCGGTCGGGCTCGGGAAGATCCGAAGCGGCCTCGCGAAGCGTCGCGAAGTCGCTTGCAGCAGCCGCATACCCATCGTAGCGGTCCGGCTCGAACTTCCGCCCCGTGTCCATGTTCAGGACCGCCAGGCCCACGGCATCGCCGCTCTCCGAGCGATAGAGCCCGTCGACCCCCAGGAGCGCACGGATCATGCGCTCGCCATAGCGGAGAGTCGTCTCACTCAGCATCGCGGCCCCTCATCGAATCGCAAACGAGACGCACAGGCACTGAGCCGTACGAGAGAAACTCGTCGTGAAACTCGCGAAGATCGAAATCCGCCCCGCGCCTCCGCTCGAGGTCTCGACGCAGTCGGTGGATGTCATCGGTCCCGACCTGATACATCAGGGCGGCCCCGGGGAACATGCTGTTCTTCACGGCTTCCGCGCGTGCGGATGCCGCCGGGAATCCGGCTTCGGTCTGATAGAACTCCGCCGCGCCCTCGAGGTCGAGCCGACCCGAATGGAGCAGAATGTCCACGACGGCGCGCGAGCACATTCGGACGCGCGACTCGATCTCCGAGTACTCCTCGAGCGGGGTGAGAGCACCGGCTTCCTTCATCAGATCCGTCGCGTAGCAGGCCCACCCCTCGGCCATCGTGCCTCCGCAGAACATGGCGATCCGTGAGGCGCAGTCGACGGCGGCGATTCTCCCGACGCGGGAACTCGATCTGAACGCATGCCAGTTCTGGACATGGTGCCCGATCCCGCCGTGATGGAGCACGTGGTTCAGTTTGATCACGCCGTCATTCGTGGCTTGGAGCAATTCGTCCTGACGTTCGGCGTCGAGCGATTCGTCGATCGGGGTGACCAGATAATCGTGCACCGGCGGCCGGTCGAACGCAGCCGGGGAGCGGTAGAACAGGAAGTAGAGATGTGGAGCCGCCTCGCGGGCCCAGTCCGGTCGCGGCCGAAACCGGATGGGGAAGTTCGGCCAGGTCAGGAGGTCGCGGTCGATCGCGAACCGTCGCATCTCCCGCCAGACCTCCTCGTATCGCCCGTAGTATTCCGCCGCAGAGGGGTGCTGATTTCGGAGTCTGTGCAGCGCTTCCTGCGGGGACGAGGCTCCCAGATCCGCGGCGCCTTCGTGGAGCCGCGCGCTGGCGTCGGCGAGTTCGGCCCGGGCCCGTTCGAGGATCTCCTCCAGTGACTCCGACAAGAGATGCCCCTCTCTGATGTACAGGGAGAGGGCCTCTTCCCCACACGCGACGCCGATGTCGCTCGCGGAGGGAAGGGACGCGACCAGGTGGTCACGGTGGATAGCGAAAGCCGCGTCGGCGGCATCGGCAGATTCGGACAAAGCGTCCGCCAGCTTCGGAACGTCGGCGCCGACGTAGCCGAGACCGGTGCGCAGGAGCGCGTGGGCGCCGTCGCACTCCCGGATCGCCCGCTCGATCCAGGTCGCCGGAGCTTCGCGAATGTTGGCTCTGCCCTCTGCCAGGAAGCGTGGTATCTCGTGAAGTCGGTCGATCACCCGATCGACGCGCTGGGGCAGAGGTGCGAAGTCCGTCAGCAAGAGCGACGCGACGCCGAAGACGGCCTCCCCGGTGTAAAGGCTCGGGTTGCCGCGGTGGAAGTGACGTGACTCGAACTCCCAGATCTGCGTGCGGAGAAACCCGGTGGCGAGTCGAACGTCGGTCGATCGCACCGGATCATCGATGGTCCCGGAAGCCGGGGTCGTCGCCAGAAGCCGCTGCATTTCCGCGAGCGTGTCCCCGGCAGCTGACTCAGAGAGACCCGGTAGACGCGCGTCGAAGCGATGGTCGCCTATGAAGGTCGCGTTGACGGGCCGCCGTCGGAGGTACGCCTCGAAGAACTGGTCGAGCCAGGAATCCGCGTGGGGGTGCGCCAGGGGTGTGACTCCTGTTGCAGGATCGAGGAGCGCCAGGTCGAAAGTCGAACGATCATCTAACGTCCGACGCCAGTCCTTCTCAAGCCTCGGGGAGCACGAAAACACGGATGTTGACAGCGTTAACATCGCTCGCTATCGTTAGATGTTGACGACGTCAACAACGCGGCCAGCCATTCCTCGAATCGGAGAGCCTCACATGGCAGTCAATGAAGATCTGATCGGTTTCGTTCGAGAAGCGCTGAATCGGGGTCTGTCCCGGGACGAGATCCGGCGAGCATTGGGGGAGGCCGGGTGGTCGGATGAGGAGGTTCGAGTCGGGCTCACCGCGTTCGCCGAGGTCGATTTCCCTGTAGCGGTTCCCCGGCCGCGTCTCTCGCTCTCGGCGCGCGAGACGTTCCAGTACCTCATCTTGTTCGGGACGCTGTATTTCGCGGCGTCCAGCCTGGGCAGCCTCCTGTTCCAGTTCGTCAACCTCGCGTTCCCGGATCCGGCGTGGTCCGAGGGTCAGCTCGACGCGATCCCCGTGACGATGCGGTGGGCGATCGCTTCGCTGGTGATCGCGACGCCGGTGTTTCTCTATGCCGCGCGGGTGATCGGAAAGGAGATCGCGCGGTCGCCTCTCAAGCGGACCTCGCCCGTGAGGCGCTGGCTGACGTACCTGACGCTGGCGATCGCGGCCGGGTTCCTGATCGGGGACGCGACGAACCTCCTGTTCCGGCTTCTCAGCGGGGAGGCCGCGGCCCGATTCGTCCTCAAGGCACTCGTGATCGGAGCCATCGCGGGTAGCGTCTTCGTCTACTACCTGCGCGACCTGCGGCGCGACGAGACGGAGGTTCCGGGGTGAGGCCGTCGCGCGGAGCGGCGATCCTCTCCGTAGCCACGACGCTGGTCATCGTCTCGGTCGTCGGGGGAGTGGTGGTCGCGGGGCGGCCGGACGCGACGGCCGTCTCGCTGGCTACGGCGCCTCCCGTCGAGCGCCCCGCCGATCGCGTCGCCGAGATGGGCCCGGACGCCCGGCCGGTGATGAACCCGTGCCACGCCTGTCACCCCTGACGAGCCGGTCAGTGATCGATGCCCAGTTCCTCATCGACCACGTCGTGCACCCGGTCGAAGTGCGAGACCCACGGTAGCAGGCCGTCCCGAAGATAGACGTCGAACAGATCGGTGTTCACCGCGAACCGGCTCAGGAAGGTCATGTCGGCACGCATCCCCGCGGTATCACAGCGCGATCGAATCCGGACCTCGTCGCTGTCCGGGTCGATGTAGTTCTCGTACTGAATCAGATCGGGATGGTCGCGGAAGAACGGGGTCGACCTGCCCAACACCTGGTCGAGAAGGCTGGGAAAGGCCCCCTGCACCTGGCTCATCCCGACGAGCGCGAGGCGCAGTTCCGGGTTCCGAATGATCCTCATTCTGCCGGTGCTCGCGAGTTCGGTGGCGGCGGGGAGCTCGGAGAGGCCGATCTGGAAGAACGACGAGCCTCCGATGGCGTTGCACTCCGCCTCACTCAACTCACGGGTCCGGTCTTCCCCGTGAAGCACGTCGCTCGCGTCGATGAGCGACTGCAGCAAGGCGATTCGGCGGTCCCGGACCCTCTCCGACAGGTCCTCGGCCAGCTCGATGTCACCGTGTAGCCTGGCCAGGAACGTCTGCTCATCGGCCCGATCCTGTCGGCTCTGGACCCAGGCGCTCGCGGCCATCGCGATGGACACGCCGACGACGATCAGGCAGAGCTCGCCCAGCGCGTACTTCCAGGTCATGCCGGACTTCATCCCGGAGAGCCTCACGGGGTCCGGTGCACGAGCGCGTCCAGATCGCTCCGGGAGAGCAGTGCGCCTTTCGACACGACGGCCTCGACGGCGCGGGTGTTCGCGATGTCGCTCAGCGGGTCGGCGGACAGGAGAACGAGGTCGGCGAGACGCCCCGCCTCGATCGTCCCCATCTCGTCGGACATGTCGAAGAACTCCGCCGGCCGGACCGTGGCCGATCCGAGGGCCTCGAGCGGCGTCAGCCCGGCTCGCACCAGCATCTCGAGCTCGCTGTGCAGGCTGTAGCCCGGGATCGCGAACGCGATCGGTGTGTCGGTCCCGGCGCCGATCGGAACGCCGCCATCGTGCATCAGCCCCACGAGGAAGAGGCTCCAGTCGGCGAACGTGTTGTCGGCCCCGGGTCCGCCACCGCCCCGGTTGCCGCCCGCCGCCTGCCACTGTTCGCGGACGTCCGCTGGCAGCTTCTCGAGCGCGGTGCTCCAGTCCGAACGCTCGAAGGGAGGGCGCAGCCCGAGCGCGTTCAGCCGCAGCGTCGGCACCTGGATCGTCCCGGTCATGGACTCGACCACGGCGGAGCAGTTCTGCTCGTCGTACGCCGCGACGGCCGCACTCCGCTGCAGGCCGTGGAGTTGCGATCGCAGATTGGCGCCCGGGATCCCCTCGGGGTTCGCGAGGAGCCGCTGCCGCTCCGCCAACAGGGCCTCGGGCGCCCCCGCACAGTCCAGTTCGATATTTCGGAGGTGTTCGAGCGACTGGACGTGCGGTCCGACATCTTGCGCACGCATGGAGAGCGGAACGTGGCCGTCCATGGGCAGCCCGCGGGCCTGCGCCTCCTCGACCAGGGCGGCGAAGACCTCGGGCGAGACCATCTCGTAGATCTTGAGGAAGTCGACACCCGCTTCGGCGAGACTCGCGACGTTCGCGCGCGCCGTCTCCACATCCGGGTTCGCGATCCCGAGCAGGGGCCGATTCTCGCCGTCGTACACGACGTGCTCGCCGTCGAGGAGCGGCCCGGCGAAGAACACGCGCGGCGCGACCGCACCCTCGGCCCGCATCGCATCGACGACCGGCAGCACCAGATCCAGCGGCCCGCCGGTGTCGCGGATCATCGTGATGCCGTGGTTGAGGAACAGCCCCGGCATCGCCTCGGTGAAACGCTCGTCGTACGTGAGATGGACGTGGAAGTCCCAGAGGCCGGGGATCAGATACCGGCCCGAACCATCTACGGTCTCCGCCGCGTCGACGCCGGCATCCCCGCCGAGAACGGCCGTGATCCGCCCGTCGTCCACGACGACGGTCTGGTCGGCGCGCGCGCCGTTGACCGCGTCGATCACAGTGACGTTTCGGATCGCCAGGTCGGCGGTGGGAACCTCGGCGCCGCAGGCTGCGAACAGCCATGTGCAGACTGCGGTCAGAGCGAACGGGAGCGGCTTTAGCATGTTGGGACCCCGGGCTTGGGTTCTTGATCCGAGCAACCTACTGGACCGCCTTAGCCGGGGTCCACGACGCCGTCGTCTAGCCGTACCGGCATGTTCGCGTCGATCGAGTCTCGCCATCGCGCGAGTCTGTCTCGCAACTCGGCGGCCGTCTCGGGTTCGATCTCCGCGAGGTTCTCCCGCTCTCCGAGGTCGGTGCTCAGGTCGTACAGTTCGACCGATCCGTCCTCGAACCACTCGACGAGTTTCATGTCGCCCACTCGCACGGCACCACCCGGGCGGTTACCGGACCCGTGGTAGTGCGGGAAGTGCCAGAAGATGGCCGGGCGGTCGGGCCCGATTCCGTCCGTCATCGCTGCCGCCAGCGACTCGCCATCCCGATGTTGATCGGGTCGCAGGGGGAGCCCCGCCATCTCGAGGAGAGTCGGGAAGATGTCGGAGCTCTGGGCGGGCGCCTCGACGAGGACCCCTCCTTCGACTCGCGAGGGCCACTTCACGATGAGCGGTGCCCGGATGCCGCCTTCGTAGAGCCAGCCTTTTCCGGCCCGGAGAGGGACGTTCGCCGTGGCCTGATTGAAGCTCCGTCGCATCAGGGTGCTCAGGCCGCCGTTGTCGGAGACGAAGACGACGGCTGTCTGGTCGGAGATCCCGAGGTCGTCCAGCCGGTCGAGGATGCGCCCGACGCTCTCGTCCGTGCTTTCGATCATCGCGGCGTACGTCGGGTGGTCCTGGCGGAGCTTCGTCTCGGCCTCGCGTTCCGCCTCGTATCCGTTCTCCCCGATCGAGGGTAGCGCGGCGGCCTTCTCCTCGTAGCGGGCGATCGCCTCCGGCTTCGCCTGGAGCGGTGTGTGTACGGCGTAGTGTGAGAGGACCAGGAAGAACGGCTGGTCCCGGTTCCCTTCGATGAAGTCGAGCGCCCCGTCGGTGAGCCGGTCGGTCAGATAGGAGCTGTCCGGGTCCTCCTCGAGATCCGGCACGTTCGTGACGGGCCAGTTCGGATTCTCGTACGGGGGGAAATACGACCCCGGCTGGCCTGCGTGGTTCACGGCGAACGTCGTGTCGAACCCCTGGTCCGCCGGCAGGTACCCTTCACCCCCGAGGTGCCATTTCCCCATGTAGGCGGTCGCGTATCCGGCTTCCCTGAAGGCCTCCCCGACCGTGGTCTCCTCGAGGGGGAGCCGACGGACGTACTCGGCCTGTTGAAGGAGCCCGTTCTGCTCGCCGCCGATCCAGTTTGTCAGGTCGAGGCGCGCGGGGTGTTTGCCCGTCATCAGGCTGCCGCGAGTTGGCGAGCAGACGGGGCTGGCCGTGTAGAACTGCGTGAATCGCGCGCCCTCGGCCGCGAGGCGATCGATGGACGGCGTCTCGTAGAACGTGCTGCCGTACGCGCCCGTGTCCATCCAGCCGAGATCGTCGATGACGATGAGGACGACGTTGGTCGGCGCTTCCGGGGCACAGGCAGCGAAGAGGGGGAACAGGGTCAGGAGGACAAGACGTCGGATGAAGGCGGGCTGCGGGACGGTCACACCGGTCCTTTCTCCTTCAGGCGCTGGTTCGCCGAACGGCCGTGGAGCGATTCGAACGTGTAGGTGCGTCCCGAACGGTGTCAATCGGGGCGCCGCAGGCTCGGTGTGTGGTCTGGACGGCGGGTTCGACTCGACAAAGCTTGCGTGTCTGCGGCGTGGCGCTGGGCCGCCACGTCCGACCCCAACGGAGGTGCCCGATGACGACGAGACGGAACTTCATCGCGACAACCGCGGCCGCCGCCATGGCTGCTCCGGCTCTCGCCATGCAGGCGGCCCCGGGCCGTCCGAACGTCAACCGACGGATCACCCTGGCAGCCCGTCCGCGGGGCGAGCCCGTCGCCTCCGATTTCCGTCTCGAGGAGGTACCGATCCCGGAGGCCGGCCCGAACCAGGTGCTGCTCCGGACGATGTATCTGTCGCTCGACCCGTACATGCGGGGGCTCATGAATGAGACGACGGCGGAGAACTACGCGCCTCCGCTGCCGATTGGGGCCGTGATGCCCGGGGGAACGGTCAGCCGGGTGGTCGCTTCCCGGGCCTCCGGTTTCGAGGAGGGTGACCTGGTGCTCTCCAATTCCGGATGGCAGGAGTATCAGGCCGTCGGGACGCGTGGGCTCGAGAAGCTCGAGCGCGACATGCCCAACCCCTCCTACGCCGTCGGTGTTCTCGGTATGACCGGGTTCACGGCCTACCACGGGCTACTGAGGATGACGGATCCGCAGCCCGGTGAAACCGTCGCCCTCGCCGCCGCGACCGGCGCGGTCGGGGCCGTCGTCGGCCAGCTGGCGAAGATGCGGGGCTGCCGCGTCGTCGGGCTCGCCGGCAGTCGGGCGAAGATCGACTACGCCGTGAATACGCTGGGCTACGATGTCTGCATCAACCGGCGTGACGCCGATATGGCGGAACAGGTGGCGGCCGCGTGCCCCGACGGCATTGACGTGTACTTCGAGAATGTTGGCGGCCCCATCTTCGACGCGGTCCTCCCACACATGAACCTGCGGTCCCGGATCCCCATCTGCGGGCTGATCGCTCACTACAACGAGGGCGGCCCCCCGCCCGGGCCGAATCGTCTTCCGGAGTTCCAGATGGCGGTCCTCACGAGCCGGATCTTCGTGCAGGGGTTCATCATCTCCGATCACTACTTCGAGAGTGGGGTCGATAACCGGCCGATATTCCGGGCCGAGCTGTCCCGGTTCATCGAGGAAGGGCACGTCCAGGTGAGGGAGGACGTCACGGATGGGCTCGAGAACGCTCCACAGACGTTTATCGGGATGCTGAACGGGGAGAACTTCGGGAAGACGCTGATCCGGATGATCTAGGTGGGGCGGCCCGTCGCCGCCCGCGGTCTAGTCGGCGAAGTCCTCGCCCGTCGTGTCCGCGTACTCCACGCGCAGCCTGCGGAGCTCCCGCTTGAGGTCCGCCACAGTGCTCGCGTGTGCGGGGTCGTCGTACACGTTTCGCATCTCGGCCGGATCGGTCTCGAGATCGAACATCTCCCACTCCGCGGTCTCGTAGTAGTAGACCAGCTTGTACCGTTCCGTCCGGACACCGTAGTGCGGCGCCACGCGGTGCGGCTGCGGGAACTCGTAGTAGTGGTAGTAGATGCTCGACCGCCAATCGGCCGGCTCGCCCCCGCCCATCAGATCGACGAGCGACTCCCCCTGCAGGTCAGGGGGCGGCTCTACCCTCGCCAGCTCGAGGAAGGTCGGTGCGTAGTCCAGGTTCTGGATCATCTGCTCGACACGGGTGCCCGGATCGATGCCCGCCGGCCACCGCACGAGAAACGGCATGCGCAGCGACTCCTCGTACATCCACCGCTTGTCGTACCACCCGTGCTCGCCGAGGTAGAACCCCTGGTCGGAGCAGTAGATGACGAGCGTGTTCTCGGCGAGACCGGTCGCGTCGAGGTGATCCAGGATGCGCCCGACGCTGTCGTCGACCGAAGCGACGCAGCGCAGGTAGTCCTTGATGTACCGCTGGTAGTAGTAGCTGACGCGGTCGCGCCCCTCGAGGCCGGCCTCGAAGAACGCCTGGTTCCTCGGGCCATAGACGGCGTCCCACGCGGCGCGTTGCTCCTCGTTCATTCGATCCCACTCGACCGCCCAGTTCCGCTGGTCGGCCTGATTGTCGGCGGCGGGCGGCGTGATCTTGAGGTCGTACGCCGGAAACATGTGGTCGGCGATCGTCATCTCGGTCTGGCCGGCGGGCGATGCGCGATTCGCGTATGAATCGAAGAGAGTCTCGGGCTCGGGAATGTCCTCGCCCTCGTACGTGCGCAGGTGCGCGGGGCCCGGCATCCAGTTTCGGTGGGGCGCCTTGTGCTGGCTCATCAACAGGAACGGCCGGTCCGGGTCGCGACCCTCGCGCAGCCAGTCGAGCGACAGGTCCGTGATGATGTCGGTCACGTACCCGTCGTAACGAACGCTCCCGGATGACGTACGGAGGTCGGGGTTGTAGTACCGGCCCTGGCCCGGCAGGACTTCCCAGTGGTCGAACCCCTCCGGATCCACTCCCAGGTGCCACTTCCCGATGATTGCGGTCTCGTATCCGGCGGTCCGGAGTGCCTTCGTGAACGTCCACTGGCTCATGTCGAACGGCTCGCCCCCGTTCACATATCGGCCGTTCACGTGGCTGTGCTTTCCGGTGAGCACCACGGCACGGCTCGGGCCGCAGATGGAGTTCGTGCAGAAGCTGTTGAGGAAGATCGCCCCTTCGTCGGCCAGCCGGTCGATGTGGGGGGTCCGGTTGATCCGCGACCCGTACGCCGAGATCGCGTGGGGTGCGTGGTCGTCGCTGAAGACGAGGAGGATGTTGGGTCGTTCGGTCCGCCCGGCGCATCCCGATAACAGAGGGAGAAGGCCTGCCGCATAAAGGCCCGCCCCGGTCCCGGCCACTCGCCTGGTCGCCTCACGGCGCGTTATCGGTCTCCCGGTCATGCGATCACTCCTCGATGACGATTTCGTCGACGAACACCCAGGCCGGGTTGCCGGCCCCCGGATGCCAATCCGGCAACGGATCGATTCGCCGCGCGCTGACGCGAACGAAACGAACGGCCCCGGCATCGATCGAGACGGAGAACATCCTGACCTCTGGCTCGAGGGACCGTTCGATCGGAGGCTCGAACGTGCCCGCCGTCCGCCAGGCGGCGCCGTCCGTCGATACGTGGACTTCGATCGAGCCCGGGAAGAAGATCCACGGCGCCTGACTTTGCATGCAGTCGATCCCGACGCTCCCGATTATCCGCTCCGCACCCAGGTCGATGGTCGCCTCGAGATCGGACCCCTGGAATCCGAGCCACTGACTGTCGGCGAAGTCTCGAGTTCCCAGGCGCCCGTCCGTCAGCGCCGACGCTCCGCTGCCGGCGTACCGGTCGTCCGGGGCGGCGCGGAGCGTGACTACCGCGCCGACGCCCGCGTGGGCGACTGTCTCCGGGCGGTCGAACCGCGCGCGCCCGAGCGGTCGGACCTCGGCCCCCTCGCGATTGGTGAGAACGTCGCCGAGCGCGGCGCGGGCCTGCTCCGCGAGCTCGTCCAGACGCGCGACCACATCCGGGTTCGCCGCCGACACATCCGTCGTCTCGGCGACGTCCACCTCGAGGTCGTACAGCGCGGCCGGTACCCGGGGCGCGGGCGTCGCGTAGGGGCCCGGGTGCCCGTCGTTCCCGGCATCCACCCCCTCGTACGACCGGGTCACGTGCTCGAACACACGCTTCCACTTCCCCTCGCGCACGGCACGAAGCCCCCTGCCGTAGTAGTAGAAGAAGACGTTGCGCGGGTTCGCCCCAGATTCGCCGAGGAGCAGCGGCAGAATGTCGACGCCGTCGATCTCGTGCTCGGGCAGGGCGGCCCCGGTGATGGTCGCGATCGTCGGGAGCACGTCGATCGTCGATGCCATGCGGTCACAGACGGCTCCCGGCTCGACTCTGTCCGGCCACCGAATGATCGCGGGCACTCGCGGTCCGCCCTCGAACGCCGTCCCTTTCCCCTCCCGGAGCCCTCCGGTCGACCCTGCGTGGTTCCCGTAGTTGAGCCACGGCCCGTTGTCGCTCGTGAAGATCACCAGCGTGTCGTGCGCGAGACCGTTTCGTTCGAGCGCCTCGAGGACCTGTCCGACGGACCAGTCGATCTCCGAGATGACGTCGCCGTACATCCCCTGTTCGCTGCTGCCGCGGAAGCGATCGGAGACGCCGAGCGGGACGTGCGGCATGGTGTGCGCGAGGTAGAGGAAGAAGGGGTCGCGGGAGTGCCGATCGATGAAGTCGACGGCCTTCTCTGCGTATCGGGTGGTGAGACGGTCCTGTTCGGCCAGCTCGTCGACGGTCTCGAGAACGTCATTCCCCTGGATCAGCGGGAGGGGGGGATACGTGCTCTTGCCGCCCGCGAGAACCGGCTCTCCGTCGTAGTCGACCGGCCACATGTCGTTCGAGTAGGGGAGTCCGAAATACTCGTCGAAGCCGTGCTGGAGGGGCAGGAACTCCGTCGCATCCCCGAGGTGCCATTTGCCGAAGATCCCGGTGGCATACCCGAGCGGCTTCAGCATCTCGGCGATCGTCGTCTCGTCCGGGTGCAGGCCCACCGCCGCCCCGGGCATGAGGGCGCCCACGATCGACACGCGCTCCGCGTAGCACCCGGTGAGCAGGGATGCCCGCGATGCCGAGCACACGGCCTGGGAGGCATAGAAGTCGGTGAAGCGCATGCCCTCGGAGGCGAGCCGGTCGAGGTGTGGCGTCGTGAACCCTTCGGCCCCGTAGATGCCGACGTCGCCGTAGCCCTGATCGTCGGTGAAGATCAGGACGATGTTCTGGGGCCGACGGGGCCCGGGCCGACATGCGCCGAGCGGGCCGGCCACCCCAACGGCGACGCCGGCCGCGCCGACCCGAATGAACTCGCGCCGCGAGGGCATCAGGGCAGACCGAGGGCTACGTACTCTGCCGGGTGATCGGAACCCCCGACCGCCACGACGATGTATTGCTTGCCCTCGTGCAGGTAGGACATCGGTCCACCCGTGGTCCCGGAGGGTAGCTCGATAGACCAGACGACCTCACCTGTCGCCTTGTCGTAGGCGCGGAACGTATCGCCCGAATGACCGTCCGGGGTTCCGATGACCGCGTCGCTTCCCTCGCCGATGAACAGCAGCGTCCGGGTGACCAGCGGGGCAGGGCGGTTCGCGTTCCCCAGGGGGGGCAGGTCCAGCCCTTCGAGGAGCGGGTGATCGTTGGGGCCGTCTCCGTTCGCCACCATCCACATGTGTTCGCCCCGGTTCATGTCGATCGCGGTAATGCGGCCCCACGGCGGTTTGACCAGCAACAGTCCATCGACCGTCGGGTTCTTCCACCCGCCCTGGACGGCGAACGCCATCGCCTCCGGATCGTCGGTCTCGGTCACGCTCCAGGCGTCGGGCAGCGTGGCGGAGACCGCGTAATAGACACCCGTCTCCGGATCGAACGCGCCGGTGTTCCAGTTGCCGGCTCCCCAGGCCCCCGGTACGACGTACGTCCCGATCTTTCCCTCGATCGAGCCCTGCTGCATCGGAGGGTCGAAGAGTTGCGCGAACACGAGAGAATCCCCGATCGCCCGCGCCCGTTCCCGGATCTCCGGCGTGAAGTCGATCAGGTCTTCGGGGCTGGTCCCCTGGCGGTCGAAGGCCGGCGGTCGCGAGGGGATCGGCTGGGTGGGAGACGTGGCTTCGCCCGGGACGTTCGACTGCGCCACGGCGATCTCCTCGATCGGCCACACCGGCTCCCCCGTCCGACGATCGAAGGTGTAGAGGAAGGCGGTCTTGCTGGCCTGCATGACGGCGTCGATGCTCCGGCCGTCCACTTCGATCCGCCCGAGCACCGGAGGACCCACCGTGTCGTACTCCCAGATGTCGTGGTGGACCATCTGATAGTGCCACACCCGTTCGCCCGTCGCGGCGTCGAGCGCGACCAGGCTGTTCGAGAAGAGGTTGTCGCCCGGCCGGTGTCCGCCGTAATAGGCCGAAGTGGGCGCGGAGAGAGGGACGTAGACATGGCCGAGCGATTCGTCCGCGCTCAGACAGCACCACGAGCCGAGATCACCGGACTCCGCCCGGGCCCCGCCCCAGCTGTCGGCGCCGAGCTCCCCCTCGTCGGGGACGACGTTGAACGTCCACCGAAGCCGTCCGGTCTGCACATCGAATCCACGGATGTTCTCGGGCGCGCTTCCCCGCCAGGCGCTCCCGCTGTCTCCCGCCCCGTCGATCGTGCCCCCGACGACGGCGACGTCTCCGACCACGATCGGACCGGAGCTCCAGCCGTACCGACCGCCCGCGTCCAGCAGGACCCGCCCGTCATCGCCGAAGCCGCTGATGGGATCTCCCGTGTCCGGATCCAGCGCATAAAGATGGGAGCCGCGCACCGCGATCAGTCGTCGCTCGGCTCCACTGCTCCAGACCGCGACGCCGCGGCTGCTCCGGCCGCGTATGTCGTCCTCGGATTCGGGTGCCTGGACCCAGAGTGTCTCGCCGGTAGCGGGGTCGAACGCCTCGACGAGCCCCACTGCGTTCGGCGCGAAGAGGACGCCGTCGGAAAGCACGGGGGTCGCACGCTGGTAGTTGTTCACCGCGAGGTCCGGGTGGGCCGCGAGCAGCGACGGCTCGATCGCCGGCCGCCTCCACAGGACCTGGACCTGGTCGACGTTGTCCCGGTCTATCTGGTCGAGCGCCGAGTATCGATTGAACGCGAGGTCGCCACCGTAGTAGGGCCAGCTTCCCGGCGCCTGCTCCGCGGCGGTCGCGGGTCGCGGGTCGGGCGAATCAGGTGCGCAGCCCGCGAGGGCCACGCAGATGCACAGGGCCGCGATCGAGGGCACGGCGTGAGTTCCGCGCATCGCGTGATTCTCTTTTCGTGAGATCGGCGTGGCCCCGACGCGGGGGGCAGGCGGCTGTTTCACCGCTTACCGCGACGTCGGCACCATGACGTGCGCGGCGCCCGTTCCGCCGGCCATGATGCACGCGCCGGCTAAGCCCGCGCCGCACTCCGGAAAGCCGGTGGACTCGGATGTGCCGCCCGGGACCGCGATGGTCGTGTGGGTCGAGGCGCTCGCGGGGTCGGTACCGTTCATCGCCAGCCACATGGAGCCGTACACGGCGGGCTCACGCGTTCCGTTCTCCTCGGCCGCGGCGACCAGCGCCTGGGTGCCTGCCCGATCGCCGCCCTCGGCGGCGAAACGGCGGTTCTGCGCGATGCGCGGGAGGTTCTCGATGTTGGTGCACTGGACCGCGAACGCGGGGCGCCGTCCCTCGTTGGACCGGTCGTAGCAAACCCAGCCGTTCGACCCTTCCCTGAGCGTCTCCCACGTGTGGTCGGCGTTGAACTTCACGACGGTGGCGTCGGCACGCGCGCGCGCCGGGGCTCCCATCACTGCGCGCTCCACGGTTTGGGCGGCCGTCTGGGCCTCGGCGAGCACGGGGATCAACAGAAGGGCGACGCCGGCGAGAGCGGCGCTGGATGCGAACGGGCGTTTCATCGTGGACCTCTCGGGAAGAGCCATCTACCGCTGTACGGGACGCTGGAAAGCTCTCGGCCGCGGGGAATGGCGGCAAGACGCACCGACACGCGCGGCGGGTGTCGCGTGTTACATAGATGAGGATTTCGTCCTGACGCTGGGATCGATTATCCTCTGATCATCGAAACCCGCACGCCCCCGTGGAGACAGAACCGAGATGCCCGATTCGCTGACCATCACTGACAACCGGACGGGGGAGACCTACGAGCTCCCGATCCAGTACGGGACCTACCCCGAATACGGCGCGGCCGTTCGCTGCGGTGAACTCCGGAACATCAAGACATCCGAAGACGACTTCGGTCTGATGGCCTACGACCCGGGCTTCACCAACACGGCCTCCTGCAAGTCTTCGATTACCCATATCGATGGAGAGAAGGGAATCCTGAGGTACCGGGGATACCCGATCGAGGACCTCGCCGAAGACTACAGCTTCATGGACGTCGCGTATCTGATTCTCAACGGCGAGCTGCCCGACGAGGCCGAAAGCGCGCAGTGGATCGATGAGATCACGCACCATTCCATGATCCACGAGAAGATCAAGAAGTTCATGGAAGGGTTCAAATACGACGCGCACCCCATGGGAATGCTCGTCAGCACGGTCGCGGCTCTCTCGACCTTCTACCCGGAGTCTCGCAACGTCGAGGACCCCGAGGTGCGGGCGCTCCAGATTCGCCGTCTCGTCGCGAAGATGCCGACGATCGCGGCGTTCGCCTATCGCTCCAATGTCGGATTCCCGTACTCATATCCGGACAACGATCTGAGCTACACCGGGAACTTCCTGAGCATGATGTTCAAGATGACCGAGACCCGGTACACGCCGGACCCGGCCCTCGAGAAGGCTCTGGACATTCTCTTCATTCTGCACGCCGACCACGAGCAGAATTGCGGCACGAACGCCATGCGCAGCGTCGGTAGCTCGCACGCGGACCCGTACGTGTCCATCGCCGCGGCAGCCGCGGCCCTGTATGGACCGCTGCACGGCGGCGCGAACGAGAAGGTTCTCCGGATGCTCAACGAGATCGGTCATGTCGATCGCGTTCCGGAGTACGTGAAGCGCGTGAAAGCGGGCGAGTTCCGGCTGATGGGCTTCGGGCACCGCGTTTACAAGAACTACGATCCGCGGGCCACGATCCTGAAGGGCATGGCGCAGGAGGTGTTCGAGCTCACCGGGCGGAACCCGCAGCTCGATATCGCCCTGGCTCTGGAGAAGATCGCGCTGGAAGACGAATACTTCGTCTCACGGAAGCTCTATCCGAACGTCGACTTCTACTCGGGGATCATCTATCAGTCGATGGGATTCCCGGTGGAGATGTTCCCGGTCCTGTTCGCGATTCCGCGCACGATCGGCTGGCTCACGCAGTGGAACGAGATGTTGCAGGACGGCGACCAGCGCATCGCGCGGCCCCGACAGATCTACACGGGGGAGGACCTCCGCTCTCCCAGCTAGCCGCGGTGACGCCCGCGGCGACGTGTCTCAGCGTCGCCGCGGCGGGGTGTCGCCCGTGAGCGCGGGCCGATGCCGGATGATCCACTGGTGGATGCTGAACAACTCGTCCCGCGACAGTGACTCCGGCGCGTTCGTGCCGAACTCGGGGATGACGCAGGCCGCCGCACGGCGGTAGAGGAAGGTCTCGGTGGCGAGGCGCTTTTCGGCGGGCAGCGTCGTTCCTCGCGGCTTGTCCGGCACCGGCGCCATCAGCGATCGATAGCTCAGGACTTCCCGTGTGGAGAAACGCTCCGGTATCCGGTAGGCGTACCCTTCGATCTCGAAGGACCCGCTCGCTGTGATGAAGATTGCCTGTGAAATCTCAGTCTCCTGACATGTATTCGGCGCCGAAGTGGCCGCTGCGAAACGCTCCCGCGATCGCGGTCGGGACCTCGGCCTCCGCTCGAACGAGCTCCGCGCGCATCTCTTCCACGATCGCGCGGTTCTCCTGTTCCGATGCGATCGCCATCGCGCGCCGCTCTTCGGCCTTCGCCTGGGCGATCCGCTTGTCGGCTTCCGCCTGATCGGTCTGGAGTTCAGCTCCGATGTTCTTGCCGACATCGACGTCCGCGATGTCGATCGAGAGGATCTCGAACGCGGTCCCGCTGTCCAGGCCCTTGGCCAGCACGGTCTGCGAGATCCCCTCGGGGTTTTCGAGTACCGCCTTGTGCGTTTCCGATGAGCCGATGGTGGAAACGATGCCCTCTCCGACCCGGGCGAGGATGGTCTCTTCTCCGGCGCCTCCGACGAGTCGATCGATGTCGGCGCGCACGGTGACACGGGCGACCGCGATCATCTGAATCCCGTCCCTCGCCATCGCCGCGACCCTCGGCGTCTCGATGACCCGCGGATTCACCGACATCTGGACGGCGTCGAGCACGTCCCGGCCCGCGAGGTCGATCGCCGCCGCCTGCTGAAACGGGAGCTCGATGTTCGCCTTGTCGGCGGAGATCAGCGCGTTGACGACCCGCTCCACATTTCCCCCCGCGAGGAAATGTGCCTCGAGGCCGTTCGTGTCGAGCGGCAGCCCGGCCTTCGTCGCGCTGATGAGAGGCAGGACGATGTCGCGAGGTCGGACCTTACGGAGACGCATCCCGACGAGGCTCGAGAGTTTCAGGCTCACGCCGGACGCGGTCGCCGCGATCCAGAGGCCGACGGGAACGGCCCACGCGATGAGACCGAGGAAGAGCGCGCCCAGAAGAAGAAGGACAAACGTCAATTCGGTGAAGCCGGACATACGGACTCCTCGGTTCGACCCCGTGCCGACTGGTGACAGGGGGCCCCGAGCAAGGGACGGGCTCCACGTGTTCGAGTCTCGAGAGTCAGAGGCGGGCGCGTGGGGCGGTTGCCGGGATCAATCTAGCGGGGTGGCGTCACTCTCGCGCGGTCGGATGCTTCGCGGGGTCCGACCCGGATGAACGAAGGGGCCGCCCGACGAATCGGACGGCCCCTTTCGGTCTTGCTTCAGATCGAAAAACTAGTTGATCTGAACCACGTTCTCCGCCGCCGGACCCTTGGTGCCGTCGACGATATCGAACTCGACCTGGGCTCCCTCGGCGAGGGTCTTGAAGCCCTCGGCCTGGATCGCGCTGTGGTGCACGAAGCAATCTTCGGTGCTGCCCTCAGGCGTGATGAATCCGAAGCCCTTCTGGTCGTTGAACCACTTGACTGTTCCCTTGGTACGCATCAATGCGCTCCTACGTTGTTGTGCAAGTCGGAGCCACGATTAACACGTACTTCCCGACTGCGCTGATTGCGCGACTGTTCGCGCGTTCGTGACCACCCTGGTCACAAATAAAAAGGCGGCGATCTCAGAGGACGAGACTGCCGCCACTTCAGATGCTAGAAATCGTGCGGCCACCGATGCCTTTGGAACCGCTGCGAGAAGATAACAGATCGGCCACGCGCAAACAATCCGGTTCTCACGGGGAGGCGAGGTCCCGCGCCAGGAGCCTGGGGCCGGCCAGCTTGATCCCGATCGCGCCCAACGGTGCGGTGACCGCGATGCTGAGGACGGCGATCGCCAGAATCGTCTGAGCCATCTCGACCGTGGTCGAGACCATCGTTCCCGTGAGAACCATGGCGAGGGGAACCGGGCCCACGGCGGCCTGGACCGTCGCTTTCGGCCAGAACGCGATGATACAGAACAGCCGTTCGCTCATCGACAGACCGGAACCGGCCAGCGATGCCCACACGCCGACGGACCGTGCGGTGAGCCCGATCGCCAGGACGAGAAGGCCCACGCCGACGACCGGCAGGGTCAGTTGATCGAGCCGCACCTCGGCGCCGATGTACACGAAGAGCAGGATTTCCGCGAGGACCCAGATCTTCCCGAACTTGGACGCGAGCCGGTGAGCGACATCGCTGTCCCTCTCGAGGATGACGAACCCGATCGCCATGATGCCGAGCAGCGCGGCGATCGGGAGGACGGCGCGGATGGCGGGTTCCTCGGACAGGTCGTAGAAGACGACGGCGATGATCATGAAGACGATCACCTTCTTCGTGTCGCGCATCTCGAAACCGTCGAACAACCGGACAAGCGCGAAGCCGATCCCGATGCCCAGCGCCGCTCCCAGTAGGATGCCGCCGGGCACCTTCACGAGGAGGGCGAGAGGGTCGGCCGCCGCACCGGCTGCGAGGCCGGCGAATACGCCGAAGATCGTGATCGCGAACACGTTGTCGAGCGACGAGCCCGCCAGGGCCAGCGTCGGCACCTCCTTCTTGTTGCCGAAGCCGCCTTCCCGCAGCTCCAGCATCGCGGGTACGACGACCGCCGGCGAGACGGAGGCGACGATGAAGCCGAGCATCCCCGACTCGTAGAAGGGCAGGCCGAGCAGGGCGTACGAGGCCGCGGTCACCGCGGCGCCCTCGACGACGACCGGGAGGATGCCCATGCGGACTGCCGGACCGCCGACGCGATGGAGGGCGCTCCGGCTGATGCCGAGCCCCGCCCGGATGAGGATCACGATCAGGGCGACGGTCTTGGCTTCCGCCAGAAACGCGAGGACGCCGCCCTCCACAATGTCGAGACCGCTCGGGCCGATCAGGACGCCGGCGCCCATCATGCCGAGGATGCCGGGAAGCCCGACTCGACCGAAGATCCAGTTGCCGAGCAGGGCAGCGAGGATGATGACCGCGAGATCGGTGAGCATCAGCTCCGCTTCGAGCGGGCGGTCAGCTCGGACCTAGGGTCCGTCGTCCGTAATGATCAGCATTCCCAGGCCGCGCAGGCGTTCGTTGAGCGCCGCGACATCCGTACGCACCAGGGTTTCGAGCTCGGAAAGGTGGTCGAGCAGCGCCTGGTGCAGAATGCCCTGGACCTCGACCTCCTGGTCCGTCGGTCGGAAGTCCGACACCGAAAGGCCACCGGTGAGATACCCCAGCTTCTGCAGCAGCTTCGCCCCGAAACGGACGCCGTCCTGTCCCTGACCGGTCGCCCGCAGGTCCACCATGTTCATCTGGAGATCGATCAACGAGCCCCTGAGATCGGCGATCGCCTCGACGAGACCCTCCTCGTCCGGGTCCGCGAAGCGCGCGATCGTCTCGAGCTGGACCCGCAGGGCCTCGACCCGGTGCACGGCCTCGCCGGCCGTCACGATGTCCTCTCGAACCGCGCGGATGAGGTCTGCCTGTTCCGCGATGTCCTGCTCGGTGCCCGCGGAATGGGGATCCTTGATAACGGTCAGCGGCTGCTCGTGCTGCTCGCCATCGACGGTGAGCCGCACCGTGTACTGCCCCGGCGGCATGAGGATCGAGATCTGCCGCCCCCCGGCCGATCGGCCCTCCGCGCCGACATCGATGTGCTCGGAGAACAGAGGGCTCGTCAGAAGGCGGATCGGGTCGTTCGGTTCGTCCCGGAGGTCCCAGTGAATCCGGTTGACGCCCATCCCGTTGGGGCCGGTGAGCGTCCGCACGACGGAGCCGGATCCGTCCAGAATCTCGAGCGTGGGCGCATCGTCCGCGGGGGCGCCGAGCCAGTAGTTGATCGAGGCCCCGTATTCGGGGTCATCGCCCATCGTCGGGTCGTCGTAGGGAACCGAGGGCGGGGTGATCGGTCGGAACCGGTATGCGTCCCGCGGTCGGAAGAGGTGCGACGATGACGCCATCACTTCGGAGGTCAGCTGCTGGATCGGTGAGAGATCGTCGAGGATCCAGAATCCACGACCGTACGTCCCGATCACGAGGTCGTTGAAGTGCTCCTGGATCACGATGCCGGACACCGGCGCGGCCGGCAGGTTGTTCTGCAGCGGCCACCAGTTGTCGCCGTCGTCGAACGACACGTAGATGGCGTTCTCCGTCCCGACGTAGAGGAGTCCCTGCCGCACCGGGTCTTCCGCGATCACCTTGGTGTAGCTGAGCATGCTGCTCGGGATGCCGGACGTGATCTGCTCCCAGCTCTGGCCGAAATCGCGCGTCCGGTAGACGTGGGGATCGCGGATGTTCACCTGGTGTCCGTCTGCCGCGATGTACGCCGTTCCCGCGTCGTACCGGGACGCCGCGATGCTGCGAACGGCGATCCACTCGGGCAGCTCCGGGATGTTCGCCGTGACGTCGGTCCAGGTCTCGCCGCCGTCTCTCGTGAGGTGCAGCAGCCCGTCGTTCGTGCCGGCCCAGATGAGCCCGGCCTCGATCGGTGACTCCGCGATGCCGAATACCGTACCGGCGTACTCGACCCCGATGTTGTCGCCGGTCAGCCCGCCCGAGAGCCCCATCCGGCTCTGATCATTCAGGGTCAGGTCCGGACTGATCGGCTCCCAGCTCTGCCCACCGTTCTGCGTCCGGTGAACGTGCTGGCTCCCCACGTAGACCGTGTTGTTGTCGTGAGGCGAGATATGGATCGGCGCATCCCATACGAACCGATATCGGACGTCCCTGGCGGCCCCTCGGCTCTGCTCGGGCCAGACCTCGACCGCGCGGTACTGACGACGATCCTCTTCGTAGCGGACGACGATACCGCCCACCATCCCGGATCCGGAGGCAGACGACCAGACGATGTTCGGGTCCGTCGGGTCGGGCGTGGCCCAACCGCTCTCGCCCCCACCGACGTGGTGCCACATCCCCCTGGGAATCCCGTTGATCCCGCGGCTTCCCATGATCCGGCTGTTGCTCGGCCCGCGATACGTCGGCTCGTCCTGCTTGTTACCCAGGACGTTGTAGGGCACCGCGTTGTCGACCGTGACGTGATACATCTGAGCGTTCGTGAGTCGCTGCCGGAACCAGGTCTCCGCGCGGTTGATCGAGATCGACAGGCCCTGGTCGTGGGCGACGATCATGCGGTCGGGGTTCGTGGGGTCGATCCACATGTCGTGATGGTCGCCGCCAGGCGCGCGGGACCGGGGGATTACGTCCAGGGTCCGGCCGCCGTCCGTCGATCGCGCGAACGACGCCGTGAGGAAGTATGCCTCATCGGGATCGTCCGGGGAGATCACCACCCGCGAGTAGTAGTGCGGGCGCCCCATCGCGTTGCGGTCTCGCGTCACGAGCGACCATGTGCGGCCGCCGTCTTCGGACCTCCACACCTGCCCGTTCTCGGTCTCCTCGCCGTTCCAGGGCAGTCCGTCACCGGTCTCGAGCATCGCGTACACCCGTCGGGTGTTCGACGGAGCGATCGCGACGGCCACCTTGCCGACCGGCTTCTTCGGGAGACCGATCGTATTGTCCGGACCGTTCAGTTTCTCCCACGTATCTCCGCCGTCCCGTGAGACGTGGAGGCCGCCACCCGGTCCTCCGCTCGTCCGTCCCCAGGTGTGGATCTCGAGCTGCCATGTGCCCGCGAACAGAACGCGGGGATTCGCGGGGTCCATGGCGATGTCGGAACAGCCCGTGTTCTCGTCGATGAAAAGGACCTGATCCCAGCTCTCGCCGCCGTCCATCGTACGGAACACCCCACGCTCGGGCTGCGGCCCGTACGAGTGCCCGAGGGCGCACGCGAACACGATGTCGGGATCCGTCGGGTGGATCGCGAGTCGCGGGATACGTCCGGTCTGATCGAGCCCCATCAGCGACCAGGTTTCTCCGGCATCGGTCGACTTGTAGATGCCCTGACCGACGGAGATGTGGCTCCGGATCTTCCCTTCGCCGGTGCCCGCCCACACTACGTTGGGGTCGCTGGGCGAAACGACGATCGACCCGATCGACTGCACGGGCTGGTCGTCGAAGATCTCGTCCCAGTTCACGCCTCCGTCCGTCGTCTTGTAGATCCCTCCCGACGCGGCTCCGACGTAGTACGTGTAGGGCTGCCCGGGGATGCCGGCCGCAGAACTGAACCGATTCCCCTCGGGGCCGATGTGTCGCCACCGGAGCGCCTCGTAGGCGTCGGGGCCCGTCTGAGCCGCGAGGCCGGGCCCGAGAATCGAGCCCAGGGCGAAGACCTGGATGGCGACGACGATGGTGCGGACGGGTCGTGCGTGCATTGCGGATACCCCTGTGTCGACAGACGGACGCGGGTGGTCGAGAACGAATAGTAGAGCCGGGCGAGAGAGGTGCGCGAGAGCCGGCGCCTGGTCTCGAACGTGGCCGCACCCTTACGCGGACAGGTCGACGACGACGGGCGGGCCGTTGACATCCAGTCGGTCCGGGTCGGACGTTCGAGACTGTCCTGCCAGCGATCCTGTAGCCACCCGAGGGAGGGTCCATGCGAGCTCACCGTCGTCCCCGGTCGATCCTGTCCGCAGCGCTCCTGTTTCTGCCGACCCTGGCGGGTTGCGCCGCACCTCCTGCCCAGATCGACGACGCCGCGCTGGCGGCCTCGGACGGCGGGAACTGGCTCGCGTTCGGTCGCACGTTCAGCGAGCAGCGCTTCAGTCCCCTCGCGGACATCACGTCGGACAACGTCTCCGATCTCGGGGTCGCGTGGTTCCGCGAGCTCCCGAACGACCGCTCGTTGCTCGGGACGCCGCTCGTGTCGGACGGCGTGATGTACTTCGAGGGGAGCTACAACGTCCTGCGCGCTGTGGACGCGACGAGCGGAGAGTTGCTCTGGGAGTACGATCCGCAGGTGATCGAGACGGCGGGCGATCGCATGCGGATCATGTGGGACCAGTCCAGGGGCCTCGCCCTCTACGGCGACAACGTCTACATCGCGACGATCGACGGTCGCCTCATCGCCGTGGATCGGACGACCGGCGAGGAGCGCTGGAGCACGATGACCGTCGAGCCCGAGCAGCCGCTCTTCATCACCGGCGCGCCGAAGGCCTTCCGCGGGCTCGTCGTGATCGGAAACGGAGGGACCGAGCTCGGAGCCGTGCGCGGCTACATGAGCGCGTACGACGCGGATACGGGCGATCTCGTCTGGCGCTGGTACATCGTCCCGGGGAATCCCGCGGACGGCTTCGAGAACGAGGCCATGGAGATGGCTGCCGCCACCTGGACCGGCGAGTGGTGGAAGTTCGGCGGCGGCGGGAATGCGTGGCACGGCATCACCTACGACGCCGAGTTCGACCAGGTCATCTTCGGCACCGGCAACGGCTCGCCCTGGAATCAGCGCATCCGCAGTCCGGGTGGCGGCGACAACCTCTTCCTCTGTTCCGTCGTCGCCCTGGACGCGACGACCGGCGAGTACCGCTGGCACTACCAGACGACCCCCGGCGAGACCTGGGACTACAACTCCAGCATGGACGTCGTCCTGGCCGACCTCACGATCGAAGGACGCGAGGTGAAGGCCGCGCTACACGCCCCGAAGAACGGGTTCTTCTACGTCATCGACCGCTCCAACGGCGATCTGATCTCCGCAGAGCCGTTCGCGCAGATCACGTGGGCGACCGGCATCGACATGGAGACGGGCCGGCCGATCGAGGCGCCGGGGGCGCGCTACGAGGACAGCCTCACCATGGTGTATCCGAGCGCCGTCGGGGCCCACAGCTGGCACGCGATGTCGTACAATCCGTCCACCGGGCTCGTGTATATCCCGGCCATCGACATGCCCGGCGCGTTCAGCGATGCGACGCTGGACGTCTCCACCTGGCAGAGCCCCGACTGGCGGTTTGATCCCGGCGTCGATCCCCTCGTCGACGACATCCCGCCGGACGCCGGGACGAGCACGCTCAAGGCCTGGGATCCCGTCGCGCAGGAGCTGGTTTGGGAGGTTCCGAAGCCCGGGATCTGGAATGCGGGGACGTTGACGACCGCGGGGAATCTCGTCTTTCAGGGTCAGGCGGACGGTCGCCTGCTCGCCCACCGCGCCGACGACGGCGAGATGGTATGGAGCGCGGACCTCGGGCTCGGGATCTCCGCCCCGCCAATCACCTACTCGGTCGATGGGACGCAGTACGTGGCGCTCCTGGTGGGGTGGGGCGGGTCGATCGCCGGACTCGCCGGTTCGATGGGGGCCCAGCACGGCTGGTCCTACAAGGCCCAGCCCCGAAAGCTCGTGGCGTTTGCCCTGAACCACGACGTGGGGCTACCCCCGTCCCCGCCGCCATTCTTCCCGGAGCCTATCGTGGACGAGTCGTTCGAGATCGATCCCGTCCTCGCCGCGGCCGGCCAGGAGACTTACGTGCGCGTGTGTTGGCTCTGTCACGGCGCCGCGGGAGTCGGGTCGGGCAAGGCCCCGGACCTCAGGGCGTCGTCGATCGTGCTCGATCGAGACGCGTTCATGGGGGCCGTGCTCCAGGGCGACCGGCTGATGAACGGCATGCCGCGGTTCTCGACCCTCAGCGAGATCGAGGCCGAGGGGGTGCGGCACTACATCCGCAGCCGGGCGCACGAGACGGCCGGTGGGTCCCCGTGACGTCTCCTGCGTCGCCGCCGGGCGGGAGATAGCGAATCCGTTCGTTCGATCCGCGGCTGCGGGCCGCCCTGCTGGCGACGTGCATCGTCGCGTCCGTTCGACCCGCGCTCGCCCAGGAGCTCGTCCCCGCCGCGTACACGGCGGCGCCGACCGGAGTCCACATGGTGTCGCTGGCCACGTTCTACAGCTCCGGCGAGGTGAACTTCGAGCCGTCGGCGCCGATCGAGGACGCCAGCGCCCGGATCTCGAGCAACCTCGCGACCTATGCCACGACGTTCGGGTTTCTCGGACGCTCCGCGAATCTGACGGTCGCCGCCCCGTTCATCTCGGGCGACCTCGAGGGCAAGTACCTCGGGCGCCCGGATTCGGTATCCAGGACGGGCTTCGCCGACGCCGGACTTCGGTTCGGCTTGAACCTGCTGGGCGCACCGGCAATGAACGGCGAGGAGTTCGCCGCCTGGGCCCCGGAGACCATGATCGGCGCAAGCCTGTCGATCAGGGCCCCGACGGGGCAGTACGATGCCGAGCAGCTCATCAACATCGGAACGAACCGGTGGGCGTTCAAACCCGAGATCGGTCTCGTCCACCCGATGGGGCGCTTCGCGATCGATTTCTACGTGGGCGCGTGGCTCTTCACGACGAACGCGAACCTGTTCGGCGGGAGCACTCAGTCCCGCGCTCCGATCCTGTCGACGGAGGCGCACCTCAGATTCGATGCCGGAGAGTCGGTCTGGCTGTCCCTCGATGCGAACTTCTGGAATGGGGGGCGTACGACCGTGGACGGGGTACGGAGCAACGACCGTCAGCGGGAGTCGAGGATCGGGGGGACGGTAGCCGTCGATCTCGCACGCGGGCACACCCTGCGACTCGCCGCCAGCATCGGAGCCCTCACGAGGGTCGGCGGGAACTTCGATTCGATCGGCCTGTCCTACGCTTTCTCCTGGTTCTGACTAGAACCGTTGCCCCTCGGCGTCGGCCTTCGGATACTTCCGGCATGACCCTGACCGTCCACCCCGTCACCCCCGTCATCGGCGCCGAGATCGAAGGGATCGATCTCGACCAGCTCGACGATGCGGGGTTCTCGGCGATCCGCGATGCCCTCATGGCGCACGGAGTGATCTTCTTCCGGGACCAGGACATCTCGCTCGAGAGCCAGAAGGCGCTCGGGGCGCGCTTCGGCGAGCTCATCGTGCACCCCAACGACCCCGGCGCGGACGGCCATCCGGAGGTCATGGTCATCCACGCCGACGAGACGTCGAAGCGGGTCGCCGGAGAGCGATGGCATTCCGACGTGTCCTGCGATCCTCTGCCGCCCATGGGTTCGATTCTTCGGATGCACACGGTGCCGGAGGTCGGCGGGGACACGCTCTTCGCGAGCATGTATGCAGCGTACGAGGCCCTTTCGGACCGGCTCAAGGCTCTGCTCGGCGGGCTGACGGCGATCCACGACGGAGGTCCGTACTACAGGGAGGTGAACCGGTTGATCGGGCGCGATGACGCGGGGCGTCAGTACCCCTCGGCGGAGCACCCGGTCGTCCGCACCCACCCGGGCACCGGGCGAAAGGCACTCTTCGTCAATTCGATGTTCACGACCCGCATCGTCGGTCTGCCGGCCGCCGAGAGCGATGCGATCCTCGAGTTCCTCTTCGGGCACGTGACGCGGCCGGAGTTCCACTGCCGCTTCAGATGGGCGCCGGATTCGATCGCGTTCTGGGACAACCGGTGCACCCAGCACCACGCCATATGGGACTACTGGCCCGAGACACGATCCGGTTATCGCGTCACCGTCAGGGGCGAACGGCCCGGTTAGACGGTCTCGACGTGCGACCGGACTTCAGGCGGATCCGCCGACCGCGGCTCCGCAGCCGCGGCGAGGGTCTGCTCCGAGTTGAAAGCGTCCGGTCGCGTCACGCCCGACCGCCGCGACACCGCCGAAGAACATCGACGGACCGTCGAATCGCCTCACGGGGAAGGGAAGACCCTCCTCGGGCACGCCCGGCTCGCACGCCACCCGTGGCCCGTCATCGGTGAGTTCGATGTGCAGCCTGGCCCGGTCCACCGCCTCCTGCAGGCTCATGTCGAAGTCGAGGGCGTTTGTGATCACCTGTGCGAGCGCCGTCGTGATTCGATCGGCTCCGGGAGAACCGACCGCGATCGTCGACCCGTTCGGACGGCGGACCACGGTCGGCGCCATGTTCGAGATCAACCGGTGCCCGGGCGGCCAACCGTGATAGCCGTGTGGGTTCAGCTCGGGCTCCCCGAGCGCGTTGTTCAGCCACAGGCCCGTCCCGGGGGCCATCGCCCCGCTCCCGTAGCCGTCGGAAAGCGTGATCGCGCACGCGAGCCCATCGCCGTCGATCGCGGAGGTGTGGACGGTGGACGGTGAGTCGAGCACACGCAGGTCGCCGGCGCCCAGGCGCTCCACCAGCGCCGCCGCGTCGGTTTCCAGCGCGTCGCTCGTGTCGAGCCGGGTCTCACGGTACCTCAGCACCGCTTCCTGGACGCGGGCCATGCGGTCCGCCCACCCGGGGCTCCACCCCTCCGCGGCGTGCCCCTCGAGCAGGGAGAGCATCGCCGTCAGCACGACGCCCCCGACCGCGGGGGCGGGGTTCGTCGACACCTCCCAGCCGGCGTGACCGGATACGATGGGTCGGCGGATCTTCGCCCGATACGCGGCGAGATCAGCGGGGCCGAGGATCCCTCCGAGGTCGCGGATGTAGGCGGAGACTTCGTGTCCGAGACCTCCCTCATACAGCGTGACCACCCCTTCCTCGGCCAGTCGGCCCAGGGTCTCCGCGAGGTGCGGAACGTGAACGAGAGCCCCGGGCGGCAGCAGGGCGCCATCCGCATCGTGCAGGGCGGCGCGGCTGTCGTCGCTCCACCCGAAGATCAGGTCGTGGGCGTGCGTCAGGTACTCCTGCGCCGCGGCCGGCAGGGGGAAGCCCTCGCGGGCCAGCTCGGACGCCGGTTCGAGGAGCGCGCTCCACGGCATTCGGCCGTGACGCTCGGTGGCCAGAGAGAGCAGGGCGGGTGCTCCCGGCGTCGCCACCGACCCCACGCCGACCGTCGTGTCGACCCCGCCGGCGTATTCAAGGTGGACGTCACGCCGGCCTCCGCCGAGCCCGCGGTCGGGCAGCCCGCGCCCGGGCATCTCGAAGCCGCCATCGATCGCCTCGGCCGGAGCATCGGGAGGAGCGATGAGCGCGAAGCCCGCGCCCCCGAGCGAGCACATTCCCGGCGCGGTCGTCGCCGATACGATCGCGGCGGCGACCGCGGCGTCGACGGCATTGCCGCCTTCGTCCGCGATCCGCGCGCCCGCGTCCGCCGCGAGCTGGGAAACGGAAGCGATGGCGACTCGTGGCACAGGTACCCTACTCGCCCGAGACCTGGCGTCTGAACGTTGAGCCGACGAACCGGACGAAGACAAAACCGGTCTGACAGATGTTGCCGATGAGTGCCGTCAGGTAGAGCGCCGCGGGGTTCCCGATCGGAAGTCCGAAGATCACGATCAGGAGGCTCGTCTGCTCGATGATCTCGATCGACGAGACCACGACGACGGCCAGCCGATCCGGCTCGAACTCCTCGCTCACCGGGCGATAGGACCGGACGAGCGAAGCGATGATCCCGTTGCCGAGCAGGAGAAAGATCGCCGCGCTCAAACGCCAGATGATCGAGGGGTCGAGGCCGTATCCCGCGAACCCGATCGGGATGAGCGCGGCCGCGACGCCCGTGACGCTGGACGCGATCACGAGCCGGAGACGCAGGAGATCGTGGAGTGCCTGCCCCTGCTGTCGCGACCCGGTCCGGATAACGCTCACCAGCGCCGCGAACCCCGCGAACGTCGCGGCGATCTCGGCAAGGGCGAGCAGCGTGTCGGTCTCGGTCACGTCGAGCCTCTCATGGTGTTCATCCTGCGGCTAACGCCCGCCGTCCGCCGGGCCGCGATAGGCGTCGTGGCAGCTGCGACACGTCGAGCCGAAGCTGCGGACGGCGCCCTGCAGCGCTTCAGCGTCTCCGCCGCTCGCGGCCGCCTGGACCTGCGCAGCCGCGGCCTGGAGCCCCGCCAGCTCTTCCGTGAAGGCGTCCCAGTCTTCCCAGATGGTGTCGAGCGCCCGCGAGCCCTCGCCGCCCGTACCTTCGGGGAAGGCGTCGCCCGCCATCGAGGCGATCCCGTGCAGGGCCTCGGCGTGGTGTGCCGCGTGGCCCTCGAACGCCACCGCGCCGCTCGCCAGCGACCTGAGAGCGCCCACGTGCTGCCGCATCGACTGCATCAGGGCCTTCCGATAGGTGGCGGCCGGGTGTGGCTCCGCGTCCTGTGCGGCCGCGGTGCCAGGGATGAGCAGTACTCCGCCAAGGAGGCACAGCGTAACGACGCGAGCAGCGAGCTTCATGCTTGACCTCCATTCGGGTGGACCCGATCGACGGCCCAAGAGACGCACGCGGAAGGGATCAGTAAAGTGCCCGGTCCGCAGCAGGGCGGTCCGGAGCCGGGCGCGGGGTGCTAACTTGAGGCAGGCAGTCAGGGAGATCGAAATGGCCGACTCGACGATGCACGAGAGATTCCGGGTAGTTCGGAACCGGTATCGCGACGACATCCTCTTCTTCGGTCTGCCCGCGCTGGCGCTGTTCACCGCCGGCCTCATCGCCTGCGGCCTCACCGGGCGCTACAACGGCCTTCTCCGCGCAATCTGGGAGATCCTCCGCGACCCGGCGAGCATCGGGACCTTGCCCCTCCGGAATCCCATCGGGCTCCTGATGTTCCTCGTCGGAATCGGGATCGCGTTCACGGCCGTGTTCACGCTCAAGCGGTTCTATTCGTCTTCGCTCGTGATCCGGGTCGATCACGAGTTGGTCCGGAAAGGCCCGTACCGGTTCGTGCGCCACCCGATCTACTCCGGCGTGCTGATCGCGGTCTTCAGCATCCCCGTGTACGCTGCGAGCGCGCTCGGGGCGATCCTGATGGCCGGGCTCATCCCGGTGATCCTGAACCGGATCCGAATGGAGGAGGCCCTGCTGATCGAGGAGTTCGGCGAGGCGTATCTGGAGTATCGGCGCTCTGTGAAGAAGCTCATTCCTTTCATCTACTAGCGGATAACGGACGAATGACCGGCTTGCTCGATGATCTGCGGGACGCTCTGCGGCACATCCGCCGTCGGCCGGTACAGTCGATGGTCGCGGTCGGCGTGCTTGCGATCGGTCTCTCGGCGGGTACTGCCGCCTTCACGTACATAAACGCGTTCTCACAGCCGTTTCCGGGAGTGCAATCCGACGGGCTCGTCCGACTCTTCGGCGTCGAGCCCGAGAACTCCTATGCGGCGTTGCCTTATGAAGACGTGGAGGACTATCGGGAGGCCGGGGCCTTCCAGGACGTGGCCATCGCACAGCCGTTTTTCGCCGCGAGCGTACGGCTGGAGGATTTGACGGAAGTCGGTTTCGTCGAGGCGGTCACAGGGAACTTCTTCACGCTCGCCGGCGTGGATGTCTCCGAAGGGCGTGGACTGCTCGAGAGGGACGACACGATGGCGGCGGAAGGCACGGCCGTGATCTCGTACGCGTGGTGGCAGGAGCTCTTCGGAGGAAGACGCGACGCCATCGGGATGACGATCCACCTCAACTACCGCCCCTTCGTCGTCGTCGGCGTGGCGAGTCCCCGCTTTGTCGGGACGACGTCGTCCTTCAGACCGGATGTGTGGATCCCGATGGCGCACTTCCGCGACCGCTACGTCGGCTTCGACGGAGCGGCCCGCGACCGGAACGTCCCGATCGCGAGGGCCTACGCCCGCCTCGCCGCGGGAGAATCGAGTGCTCGCGCGATGGACCGGGTCGCCTCCGTGGCAAACGGGCTGGACGAGTCGTTCCCGCGGGAATCGGGTCCACGACGGGTGCGGGCCGAGGAAGCCACGTGGATCGACCCCCAGGCTCGCGAGGACGAGCGCGCGACCGTGAACGTGATGCTGGGTGCGTCCGTCGGGTTGCTCCTCCTGGTGTGCGCGAACGTCGCGAATCTCCTGCTCGCCATCGCGACGGGGCGTCGGCGCGAGCTCGCGACGCGGGCCGCGATCGGGGCGTCGCCTGCGCGGCTGCTTCGGCAGTCGTTGCTCTCCAACGTCGTCCTCGCGCTCGGCGCCGGCGCCGTGGGGCTCGGGCTCGCCGGCCCGCTGAGCGCCCGTCTCGGCGGGTACTTCGCCCAGCCCAGCGTCTGGGCGGACAACGTCCCGCGCGCGCTGGGCATCGACGCTCGTGTAGCGGTCTTCGCCCTGCTCGCGGCTGTTCTCACCGGCCTGCTCGCCGGACTCGCCCCGGGCCTGCGGGCTTCGCGAACCAATATCGTCACGACGCTCAAGTCGGAGGCCGGAGGAGCCCTGCGGGGTCGAAGGCGAATCGCCGGCGTCCGCATGCCTGGCGCCACCGATCTGCTCGTGACCGCGCAGGTCGCGTTGTCGGTCGTGTTGCTCAGCGTCGCCGGACTCGTGGTCCGCACACTTCGCTCGACGGAGAGCATCGAAGCGGGGTTCCCGTACCAGAACATGATCGCCAGCCACATCTCGACGAGCAGCACCGACCTGCAACCCGAGGAGCGGGGTCGGTTCTTCGAGGTGCTGGCCGGGCAACTCGAGACGGAACCCTGGGTTCGTCGCGTCGCGGTCGCGGATAACGCGGTGATGGCCGGCCAGCCGGCGAGGGCCTATCGCGTGGACGGCCAGCCCGAACCGGTGAACTTCAACACGACCCGGCTGATCGCGGGTTTCTTCGAGGACTTCGGCGTCGAGGTTCTGGAGGGGCGGGCCTTCAGCCCGGCCGACTCGGCCGGAACGACGGACGTGGCGATCGTGAACCGCGCGCTGGTGACGCGCTACTACGCGGACGAGTCGCCGCTGGGGCGGCGCGTCACGTGGCCGGCCCGGGCCGGAGCGGAGGAGCGGTCGTTCGAGATCGTGGGCGTCGTGGGCGACTATCGGTCACGCGACATCCTCGTCGAGCCCGAACCGACCGTATTTCTCGCGGCACCGCAGCATCCGTGGCCGACGGGGAACGCGTTGCACGTGACCACGACCGGCGATCCCGCGGCATCCGTGACATCCCTGCAACGCTGGCTACGCGAGTACGAGTCGTATCTGGCGATCGTAAACGTCATCCCGTATCGCGAGGTCATTCGCGGATCGCTCTACGCGCAGAGAATGAACGCCGAGCTGTTCTCGGTGCTGGCGAGCCTCGCGCTCGCTCTGGCCGCGATCGGTGTATTCAGCGTGTTGAGCCTCGCCGTCGGGCAGAGAACTCGGGAGATCGGGATCCGAATGGCCATCGGGGCGCGACGGGCGAGCGTCGGGGGCCTCATGCTCAAGCGCGCGCTGGTCCCCGTCGGTCTGGGACTCGCCATCGGGTTCGCGGCCACCATCGCGGTCTCGGGTCTCGTGCGCGGGCTCCTCTACGGGGTCGAGCCCACCGACCCGGTGACGCTCCTGGGCGGGCTCACGGTACTGGTCGTGGCGTCGCTGGCCGCCGCGTGGGTCCCGGCGCGCCGTGCGACGAGAGTCGACCCGATCAAGGCGCTGCGGCCGGACCGCTGATCCCGTGGGCCTACTCGGCCCTCAGCGACTCGATCGGGTCCAGCGCGGCGGCGCGCTGGGCGGGGAGCACGCCGAACACGACGGAGACCAGCAGCGCCGAGCCGATCGCGATCCCGATCGCGACTCCGGAAACGGCGGTGCTCCACTCCGTCATGCTCCCGATCGCGGACGCCCCCGCCAGTCCTGCCAGCAGGCCCGCGCCGCCGCCGGCCGCTCCCAGGATCAACGCCTCGACGACGAACTGGTTTCGAACGTCCCGACGCTTCGCTCCAACCGCGACCCGCAGCCCCACCTCGTTCCGGCGTTCTCGAATCGACAGCATCATGATGGACAGGATCCCCACGCCTCCCACGAGGAGGGCGACGGATGCGAGTGCCGTGATCAGACGCTGAAAGGACTCGGCCGCTTCCCGTTCCGCCTGCACGATCAGGAGCTGGTTGTCCACTCTGAAGTCGTTTTCCCGGCTGCCCTGGTCCAGACGGTGTCGGTCTCGCAACACGGCCGCGATTCCGTCGGTGGCGAGATCCATGTCGGCCTCGTCGCGCACCTTCACGTAGAGAAGGGTGACGAAGTCAACGTTGAACACGCGTCGCATACCGGTGCGGAGGGGAATCACGATCTGGTTGTCCTCGTCGCTACCGCCGGCCGCGCTCGCTCCCTTCTCCTCCAGCACGCCGATGATCTCGAACGGGACGCGTTGAATCCGGATGAACTCGCCGATGGGGTCGACGCCCTCGAACAGGGTCTCGACCACTCGCACACCCACGACGGCGACCCGGAGGCCCGCCTCCGATTCCTCGCGCGTGAAGTAGCGTCCGCGCGCGGCAGGGAAGTTCCGGACCTGCTCGTACTCCGGTTCGACCGCCCGAACCGACGTGCCCATGGTGAGCGTGCCGAACTTGACCGGCACGTTCGCGTCGAAGGAAGGCGTTACGTGCTCGACCGCGGGAACACCCCGAAGGATCGCGACGGCATCGGACGGTACCAGCGTGTCGGCCAGACCCTCCGATTCGGTCCGCCCGACCAGCGGCTCCGTCCGTTCCGGCCGAACCAGAAGGAGATTGCCGCCCATCGCCTCGATCTGGGCGGTGAACTGTCGCTCCGCCCCCTCTCCGATCGCGACCATGACGAGCACGGCCGCGACGCCGACGCCGGTACCGCACACCGCGAGTCCGGTGCGCACCGGATGGCGAGTGAGCGCCTTCCGCGACAGCCCGAGGTTACGTGCCAGCCTCACCGGAACGGCTCGTCAGCGAAGCGTCCGCACCGGGTCTAGCCGGGCGGCCCGCCGGGCCGGCATGACACCGGCGAGCAGTCCCACCGCGACAGAGGCCCCGATACCCAGCAGCGCCACTTCCCACGGAAGACCGAGTGCGACACGCGCCCCCTCGGCGGCATCGGCGTCGCTCATCCCCGGCGCGATCCCCGACACCCCGCCCAGCGCGCGAAGCACGAGAAGCCCGACCCCGAGCGCCAGGATGCCCCCCAGGGCCGTGACCGCGATGGACTCGAACATGAACTGAGCGGAGATGTCCTTCGACTTCGCCCCGACGGCTTTCCGAAGGCCGATCTCTTCACGACGCTCGTTGACCGACATCAGCATCAGGTTCGCGACCACGATGCCGCCCACAAGGATCGAGATGGCCGCGACGAGGGGCAGGAAGACGGTGAAGACCCGGTTGCCCGACGCGATCATGCCCTCGACCTGGACCGGCGTGATCATCTGGAAGTCGTTGGGGTCGCTGGGACCCAGCGCATGGCGTGGTCTCAGGACGTCGGCGATCGCGAAGGTCGTCTCTTCGAGATCCGCGCCTTCCCTCACGGAGATCTTCGCCGATGTGATAAAGTCGACGTTCGCCAGCCGCCGCATGGCGGTGGTGATGGGGACGTGGATCTCGCGGTCCAGATCGATGCCGTGCGGGTCGATTCCCATCGGGTCGAGCACGCCGATGACCTCGAACGGTACCGTCCCGATACGAATGGAGGCGCCCACCGGGTCGGTACCCCCGAAGAGGTCATCGATCAGGCTCTCGCCCACGACGGCGACGCGACCCGAGCGGTCGACATCGTCGCCGCTGAAATACGACCCCGAGCTGACCCCCCGGTTGAACACGATCTCGTGGGACTCCGAGTGGCCGGAGATCATGATCGAGGCCGAGCTGCCTTCGTACACCACGTCGAATTCGCCCAGCATCCCGATGGGGTCGGACGCGATCACCACGGAGATCTCGTCCTCGATCGCGGCGAGGTCCTCGAGGGTCAGGGTCGCCGTGGCTGCCGGGGCGTGCGGGCCGCCTCGCTCCCCGCCGCCTCCGGCCATGAGCATGACGCTCGAGCCTCCGAACATTCGGCTGAAGTTGTCCATCACGGCGTTCTGCGTGCCCTGGCCGTACGCGACCACGACGGTGAGTGCCGCCACGCCGATCAGCGTCCCGAGCATCATGAACGCCGTGCGCATCTTGTTCCGTCCGAGCGATGCGACCCCGCTCCTGATCATCCTGCCCGCCCTCATCGTTCGATCCTCACACGCGTCTCCTGTCGGATGGGGCTCTCATTGCCGCCCGCCGTCATCGTCCCTTGCGAGTTGGTGGTCCCCGTCATGCTGTAGAGGCTCCCTTCCGCCGGGTCGAATAACCACGTGAACTCTCCCTCGATCGTCCCCTCGAACGAAGTAGGGGTCCCGTAGCGGTCGTGTTCGGGGGCGTGCACGCGTCCGGTCATCCGGCCCTCGATCCGGACGACGTCGACGCCATCGATCGTTTCGTGGCCGAGGAACACGTAGTCGGTGGTGGTCGTCGCCGTCGCGTGCATGTGCGCTGCGACGTACGGGGCAGCACCTGCGACTCCCCAGGCCGCGCCGGGAGTCGCCAGACCCTGCGCGAGCACGGGGAATCCGAAGTCCAGCAGGCGCTGGATCGCGAGTTCTCCTTCGAGCTGGCCGGGCATCTCGTAGAGGGGCGCCCCGGCGGAGTAGGTCGGCGGCCCCCCGTGAGTCGCGACGACGAGGTCGAACTCGCTGCCCACGAGGTGCCGGGTGTCCTGGGCCACGCGCCCGTGCGGCGTACTCTGCGCGATGCCGAGCGAGTCGAGTCGCGCGGACAGGCGTACGCCGCCTTCCGTCATGCCGGAGCCCGCCAGCCCTATCCGGGCCCCGTAGCGCCGCTCGAGGTCGGCCGATCCCCACCCGATATCCTGCTCATAGCTGATCAAATAGCTCGACGGTGCCGCCGTGCCCGAGAACGCGAGCTGGATCGGAGTCGCGACCTCGCTCGCACCGCGCTCGCTGCAGGCTGCAACCAGTGCCGCCAGCAGGACGGCCGCGCTGCAGCGCATGCGGTTCATACGGCCTCCAGGACGGGGGTGTGGTCTTCCGCGATGCGTCCGTCCACGATCCCCACGCGACGCATCGCCATGGCGGCGATGTCGGTGTCGTGCGTGATGAGGACGATGGTCTTTCCGGAGCGGTGGAGCTCCTTGAAGATCTCCATGACCTCGTTGCCGGAGGCTGAATCCAGATTCCCGGTCGGCTCGTCCGCGAGGATGAGGTCCGGAGAGTTCACGAGAGCTCGGGCGATGGCCACTCGCTGCTGCTGTCCTCCCGACAATTCTCCAGGGGTGTGCTTCGCCCGGTCTTCGAGCCCGACCTGGCGAAGCGCGTCCATCCCGAGACCCGAGATGTCGCGGCGGTTCGAGTAGACGAGAGGGAGCTCGACGTTCTCCAGCGCCGTTGTGTTCGGCAGCAGGTGAAAGGACTGAAACACGAACCCGATCCGCTCGTTGCGCAGTTCCGCGAGCGTATCGGGACCGAGCGTGCCTACGTCGCGTCCGTCGAATCGATAGCTACCGGCGTCGGGGGTGTCGAGCAGGCCAATGACGTTCATCAGCGTGGACTTCCCGCTCCCGGAGGGTCCGACGATCGCGACGAAGCTGCCTTCATCAATCGTCACGGACACCCCGTCGAGGGCGTGGACCACCGAAGCCCCCTTCTCGTAGGTCTTCGAAACACCTTCGATCTCAATCATTGGCTTCATCCATCACTACGGATTCTCCCTCGTCGATTCCCTCGATCACTTCGGTGTGCGTGCGTCCCCTCACGCCGGTCCGGATACCGCGCCGGGCGACCGTCTCTCCTTCGAGCACCAGCACGTGCGTGCCTCGATCGTCACGGCGTATCGCCCCGTTCGGCACCGCCAGCACGCCCTCACGGCCTCCGAGCTCGATGCTGACCGTCGTGGTCATCTCTGGTCGGAGCGTCATGTCTCCCGTCGGGCCGATCTCGAGCAGCGTGATGTAGTTCACGACGTTGTTCTGGATCTCCGCCTGCGGCTGGATCGCCGTCACGACGGCCTCGAACTCCGTCGAGAGATAGGTGTCGACCGTGAAGGTCGCTCGCTGCCCGACCTCGATCCGGCCGATGTCGGTCTCATCCACGTAGGCCCAGACCTCGAGACGGTCCAGATCGATGATCGTGACGAACGTGGGAGCGGCGAAGCTGGCCGCCACGGTCTCCCCGACCTGGGTGGTCACGGAGGCGACGACTCCCGAGATGGGAGCCCGGATGGTCGAGTACCCGAGCTGGATCTCGGCACTGCGAAGAGAGGCTTCCGCCTCGCGCACGCGCGCCTCGGCCGAACGGAAGGCGCGCTCGGCATCGTCGAACTCGGTCTGGGCGATCACCTGGCCCTCGATCAGCCCCTGCGCCCGCTCGAACTGTTGCC
This sequence comes from Gemmatimonadota bacterium, assembly GCA_039587355.1. GTDB lineage: Bacteria > Gemmatimonadota > Gemmatimonadetes > Palauibacterales > Palauibacteraceae > Palauibacter. Next base: position 54,160 of record JBDHIO010000015.1, read on the forward strand.
GGGTGAAGTCGCGCTCCACCCTCGCCGTCTCGAGCATCGCGGCGGCCTGTTCCTGACGCGCCTGGAACTCGGTCGGGTCGAGCTCCGCGAGGAGATCGCCCTGCCGCACCTGATCTCCCACAGTCACGTAGAGGCGCCGCAGCACCCCCGAGACGCGTGAGCCGACCTCGACCTCGGCCCCCACCTGCGGGCGTACGACGCCGGTCGCGAGCACGGTCGACCCGATGTTCATTCGCGCGACCGGGACGGTCGGTCGCTCCGCCGCCGCGTCGACCTCGGGCGGCCGCGTCAGCCCGCCGCTCACCACGAACCAGGCCGCGGCGGCGATTAGGAGCGTCGGAATCGTGAAGGCTCCGATGCGCCTCATCAGTGCGCCCACCGGAAGACCGGGTCACCGTTCGGATCGGTCAGCACGTGACGGTGCAGCCACTCCTCGAAAAGTTCCTGCTGTTCCTCCGTGAGGATCCCGCGGATCTCGGCGTGTACGCCCTGAATCGACGTATGGATCTCCTCACGCAGCTCGGCCCACGCGCCGTCGACCTGTCCCTGGCTCCGCATGAGGATCTCGTGAATCTGCTGGAGCTGATCGTCCTCGAGATCGAGCACCTCCCTGAACGAGATCATGGCCTCCTCGTGGATCGCCCCGGTGGCGACCGCGTGGAGTCCGACGCCCCCCTCGTGCGCCACGACGACTCGATCGGTCACCATGCCGAGCAGGAATCCGACGACGAGGATCGAGAGCGCGCCGACCGCGCCGCGCAGATGCCACGTAGAGACCTTCATGTCCTTCCCTCCGTTCATCGTTCCTCCCCGGTCGAAGCCACGAGCGGAAGCAGCGACTCGACAGTGGGAGGGTTCGCCTCGGCAAAGAACGCCTGCGCGATCTCGTCCGTCGGCCCGATCGCCCGGGCGATCTCGTCGTACGGTGATTCATCCGCCGCTGCAGTCCCGCCCGACACCGCGACGGTCCCGGCAACGATCGCGACAGCCGCGGCTGCGGCGAGCGCCGGGGCGCGGGCCGCGAGCACGCTCCACCAGTTCTCCGCGGGAGCGGTCGCCTCGGCGAGTTCCCGCAATACCGCCTCGGCGCCTGATGTGATCCTGTTCGCCAATCCGTCCCAGTACGCCGGGCTCTCCGGCAGCCGGGGCTCGAGCGATGTCGATCTCTCTTGCTTCATCTGTCCCTTCCGGGCCTTACCCGTTTCCCTTACGAGCCCGCCTCTTCACGCAGCGGGCGGAGCACTTCACGCAGTGTCCGGCGCGCGCGGAACACGTGCACGCGAACGGTCGATTCGTTTATGCCGAGCATCTCGCCCACCTCCGGGGCGGAAAACTCTTCGAGATCACAGAGCCGAAAGCACGACTGCTGCATCGGCGTCAGCAATTCCATCGCATCGCCCACGCGCTGCCGGATCTCCCAGCGCTCGATCTCCGAGAGCACCGACTGATTCGCGGGCAACGCATCCGTGACCGGCTCCGAGGCCCAGCGCGAGCGTCGTGCGACGGCGTTGCGGCCGACGTTCCGAACGATCGTGAAGAACCAAGGACTGAACGGCCGGGCCTCGTCGAATCGGTCGAGCGCGCCCAGTGCGCGGTGGAACGCGTCCTGAACGACGTCCTCCGCGTCATCGAGCGAGTCCGCGAATTCCCACGCGACCGCGAGAGCCGGACGCAGATAGCGCCGGACCAGGTCGTTGAAAGCAGCCGGCTCGCCGCGTCGAACGCGGAGAATCAGGTCGCGGTCGGTCGGCGACGTCACCCCCAGGTGCCTCCATCAGTTCGGGCGACCCCGCGGTCGCGTTCGAGCGCCTTCGTCGTTCATGCAGGGTACAGCCCGGTGAGCGGTAGCGTTTACGACGGTCTCGAGGACCGGTTTCCGGCATCGGTCACTCGTCGGAAGCTCGCACCGGGGCCGGGGGGCGGCCAGAACCAGGCCCTGCGGCCCCGGGGCCTTCATGCTCACGTTTGGGGGTTCTCGCGATCCTCGTTAGCTTCTCCGGAAATCGAGTCGTACCATCACTTACTTCCGGAGGATCAAGAGTGGCCAAGGAGATGCTGCTGGTTGGGTCGAAGACGAAGGACGCTCTGAAGTCGTCGGGTCTGAACGTCTCGGGCGACGCGCTCGATACGCTCAATGAGAAGGTCCACGCCCTCGTGAAGGATGCCCAGGCGCGCTGCACCGCCAACGGCAGGAAGACAGTTCGCGGGAGCGATTTCTAAGAGTAGAGATGGTGTCGGGCGCCGTTCGCGCCCTGTCGTATCGCGAAAGGCCCGCCATCCGGCGGGCCTTTTTGCGTCGTGGTCTTCTGCGCGCCGCGCCGGGCGGGTACTGTCGCACATGACGAAACTCACCTTTCCCGCCCTGGCGACTTCGGTGGCACTGTTCGCTTCGGTCGCCTGCGCACCTCCCGCGAAGGAGGCCGAGACCGCGTCCGGGACCGAGGCGCGGGCTCCGACCGGTCTGTGGGTCGATGCCACGGCCCAGGTGCTCGACTCCACTTCCGAATGGACGAACAGGGTCGAGCTCGCGGATATCGATGGGGACGGCCTCATCGATCTCCTGTTCGCGAACGGCGGCGATTACTCGACGCCGGGCGAGCCGGAGCCTAACCGGGTGTTCCTCAACCGTGGTTCGGGAGAGCGGTTCGTCGAGAGGACCGCGGAGACCCTGGGGTCGACTCCCGACATCGCGCGCGTCATCAAGGCCCGCGACCTGAACGCGGACGGGAACGTCGACATCTTCGTCGGCACCACGTATCAGACGCAGAGCAGGCTCTTCCTCGGTCAGGGCGGTGGACGGTTCGTCGAGGTGACCGGCACTCATCTCCCGAACGTGCTACTCAGCGTGGGGGACGCCGAGCCCGGCGATGCGGACGGAGACGGAGATCTGGATCTGGTCCTGTCCGACTGGGGGCCGGGGAACAACATGACGAACGCGGGTGGCCGCACGCGCCTTTGGCTGAACGACGGGACCGGGCGGTTCACGGACGCCACTGCGGACCGAATGCCGGACGTCCTGATCGGGTTCTCCTGGGACCTCGAGTTCGCGGACGTCGACAACGACCACGCGCTCGACATTCTGGTGTCGTGCAAGCGGTGCAGCGGGAGCCTCTTGTTCCGCAACGACGGATCGGGCCGGTTCGAGATCGATCGCCGTGCCATTCCTGCCTATACCAACAACTACGACTTCGAGGCGATGGACATCGACGGTGACGGCTTCCTGGATCTCGTGACCATCAATGACGGCGAGATCGTCGGCGGATCCGGATCGAGCCGCCGAGAGCACATCTTCATCAATGATGGCGAGGGGCGCTTCCGGGATGGGACGGATCCGTTGTGGCCCCCGGCCGCCAACCTGGGCGAGGACGACAACGTCGCGGCATTTCTCGACTTCGATTCGGACGGCGACGCGGACTTCGTGATCGGGTCGCTCACCGGAGCGGACCGCTTGCTGGTCAACGACGGGGCGAACGGTTTTCGCGTTGCGACGGAGGTGTTCTCCGGAGAGGACACGCCGGGGACCCTGGGTCTCGCACTCGCGGACCTCGACCGGGACGGACGGTTGGACGTGGTGCAGGCCCAGGGCGAGCACCCGACGGCCGTGCAGGAACGCGTCTTCCTGGGCAGCGGGCTCGCTCCCGACACCGCAGCGCCCGTGGTGTCGAACGTGGTGATCGTGTCGGGCCCGGAAGGCACGGTCGTGCGCGCGCGAGTTCACGATCGCAAGAGCCCGACGCTGCGCTCCGAGTGGGAGCGGGTCGAGGTCAGCTGGTCCACGCCGGCCTCTGACACGATATCCGGGCCGATGCGGTGGATCGGCGAGTACCTGTGGATCGCGCCGGTGGGGGAGGATGCGATAGACGTGCGGGTATGTGCGACCGATGCTGCCGGGAATTCGACCTGCGTGGCCGCCGGGGCGTCGTGAGCGCGCGGGGCGCACCTTCTCGCGTGTGTTTCGCGTGAATATGAAGGGAGGAGCCAGTATTCTTGGCCGGGGACTCGTCAATCTACGGCAAGCGAGGGCACGTTTGAGGTCGATGTCGTTCAAGACGTCCGCGGTCTACGCATTCGTCGCGCTGTGCACCTCCGGCGCGGCCGCTTCGCTTGCGGCGCAGTCGCCGACCGAGTTCTTCGAGACACGGGTGCGCCCGGTCCTGGCAGACAAGTGCCAGAGTTGTCACGGTCGCCTCGCCCGGGGCGGGCTCCGCCTCAACTCGCGTGACGCGATCCTCGAGGGCGGCGACTCCGGGCCTGCGATCGTTCCCGGCGACCCCGACGGCAGTCTCCTGATCGCCTCGGTACGACACGAGATCGAGGGCCTCGAGATGCCGCGCGACGAGGATCCCTTGTCCCCGCGCGAGATCGAGGGTCTGGCCGAGTGGATCGCGATGGATGCCCCGTGGCCGGCGGAGGCGACGTCCCTCGCGGTCGCCGATGAGGGGCTCTCGCCGTCGGCCCAGATCTTCGTGGATCGGGTTCAACCGCTCCTGTCGCAGAAGTGCTTCTCGTGTCATACGGATCGCGAGCGCGGCGGGCTGCGCCTCGACTCGCGCGACCGGATGCTCGCGGGAGGCGGTCGCGGACCCGCGATTATCCCCGGCAACCCCGAACAGAGTGTCCTGATCTCCGCGATTCGCCACGCCTCGCCCGATCTGCAGATGCCGCAGAACGCCGAGAAGCTGAGCGACCGAGAGATCGAGGGAGTCATCGAGTGGATCCGGTCCGGGGCGGAGTGGGCAGAAGCGACGGCCCCGATGACGCTCCCGCGCCGGGTCATCACCGATGAGGAGCGTGCGTTCTGGTCCTTCCGGGAGATCGAATCACCGACGGTCCCGGCCGCGGGGTCCTGGGGCTCGACGGAGATCGATCGGTTCGTTCTTGCCGCGCTCGAGGAGCGAGGTCTCGAGCCGGTCGGGCCGGCCGACCGCCGACAGTTGATCCGTCGGGCGACATTCGACCTGACGGGACTGCCGCCGACGCCCGAGGACGTGGAGGCCTTCGTCGCCGACACTGCCACCGACGCCTTCGCGAAAGTGGTGGATCGGTTGCTTGCATCGCCCCAATACGGCGAACGCTGGGGCAGGCACTGGCTCGACGTCATCCGCTTCGGGGAGGACGACACCCGCGGTCTGGCGTTGGATGGCTCGGGCAAGGAGCGCTACCCATCCGCCTACGTGCAGCGGGATTGGGTGATCGGGGCCTTCAACGACGACATGCCCTATGACGATTTCGTGAAGGCGCAGCTGGCAGGCGACCTCCTGCCGGCCGACAAGCGGGACAAGGCGATCGGCGGGCTCGGCTTCCTGGGCGGCGGACCCTGGTACTACGATCTCGCGGACCCTCCGGTGGCCCGGGCGGACGAGCGGCACGACCGCGTCGACGTGACGAGCCGCGGCTTCCTGGGGCTGACCGTCGGCTGCGCCCGCTGCCACGATCACAAGTACGACCCGATCGGGACGCACGACTACTACGCGATGGCCGGCGTCTTCAACAACACGGACTACCGCGAGTACCCGATCGCCGATAGCGCTGCGGCCGCCGCGTACGAGAACGACAAGCAGTTCATCGAGGACCTGCAGGAAGGACTTGACGACTACCTCGGCGTCGAAAGCGAGCAGCTCGCTCGCGTGCTGTCGCTGCAGATCTCGAAGTACATGATGGGTGCCTTTCAGGTGACGGTCGAGGAGATCCCCATCGAGGTCGCGGCCAACCGTGGCAAGCTGGATCTGGAGACCCTGGAACGGTGGGTCCGATTTCTGGCCAAGGAACCGAAGCACTATCCGTTCGTCGTCGACTGGCAGGAGATGGCCGCGAGCGAGGACCCGCAGGAGGAGGACGCGCGGCAGCTCGCGGATTCGTTCCAGCGACTCGTCCTCGAGATCGTGGCCGACCAGGATTCGCTCGAGGTACGCAACGAGCGAATCATCGCGAAGGGGAGTGATCTCGACGACGTGAAGTCTACCCCCATGCCGAACGGGTTCGAGAGCTTCTTCGACGAGCACCAGCTCGAGCTCGACACCATGGAGCGCGAACGGTTCAACCTCTACACGGACATCTTCATCTTCGATCTCGACAACAAGATCGGCGATGAGTTTACGGTGCCGGGACTTCTCCGCTTCTACGGTTGGAGCCTCGAACGTCAGCTCGGGCGGGTGGCCTCGGACCACGTGGCGGCGACGCGCGCCGAGATAGAGCGTCGTCGTGAAGCGCTACCGGACATCGGGTTCGCGATGGGGGTGAGGGACAAGGAGGACGAGGACCTCGTCGACCTCGGCCTCCATATCCGCGGGGATCCCCGGAATCTGGGCGAGAAGGTGCCGCGGAGCTTCCTGCACGTTCTGGCGCCGGAGACACCGGATCGCTGGACCGCCGGGAGCGGACGGCTGGCCCTGGCCGAGGCGATCGCCGCGCACCCGATCACGGCGAGGGTGATCGTGAATCGGGTCTGGCGCTGGCACATGGGGTCCGGAATCGTCGAGACGCCGAGCAACTTCGGGTTCGCGGGCGACCGCCCGTCCAACCCCGCGCTACTCGAACACCTGGCCACGCGGTTCGTTGACGGCGGCATGTCCATCAAACAGCTGCATCGGGACATCATGCTGTCGTCCGTCTATCAACTCGGGACGTCGAGCCACCCCGCGAACGAGGCCGTGGACGGCGACAACCGCTTCTACTGGCGGGCGAACAGCAGCAGACTCGACGCCGAGAGCATCCGGGACGCGATGCTCATGGCATCCGGGGACCTCGATCCGAAAGTCGGCGGCAAGTCGCTCTCCCTCGACGACCCCAGGAACGACCGGCGGACCGTGTACGGTTCGGTCAGCCGCTTCCAGGTCAACGAGTACCTGCAGATCTTCGACTTTCCGAACCCCAGCCTGACCGCCGAGAAGCGGTACCCGACGAACGTGCCGCTTCAAAGCCTGTACTTCATGAACAGCGACTTCGTTCATCGGCAGGCCGGATTGCTCGTCCGGCGTCTGGCGAGAGAGACGACGACGGCCGACTCGACCGCGTCGGGAGCCGAAGCCGATGTGGCGGGTGGGGAGACCCCCTCCGAGGGTGATGCGGCCGCCTCCGAGGGCGAGGAGGCCCCCGACAACTCCGTGGCGGACACGTTCGATGATCGAGTGATGATCGAACGCGCCTACCCCCTCCTCTACGGGCGGACGGTCACGGAATCCGAACTTCGGGTCGGCCTGGAGTTTCTCGAGGAGCAACGCGCGGCGTTGCTGGCGGAGGAACTGGCGAAGCTCGCGGAAGCCGGCGCGCAGGATGAAGCCGACGGAAGCGCCCCGGGTGCGGACGATACGGACCCGAAGGTCGAGGCGGAGCGCTCGGCGAAGATGAAGGCCTGGATCCAGTATGCTCGGGCGTTGTTCAGCGCCGCCGAATTCCGCTACGTGGACTGACGAGGAACGGGATGTCGAATCACTCTCACGATCACGATCAGGCGTGCGGCTGCACGAACGGGCAGCCCCGCACGCGTCGCGAGGCGCTGCGAACGATGGGGGCCGGGTTCGGCATGATGGCGTTTGCCGGGATGGTCGGGAACTCGATCGCGGAGGCATCCACGGGACTCGTTTCTCCCGCCGGCGGATTGCTCCCCCGGCCCGACTTCGCCCCCCGCGCCAAGAACATCATCTTTCTGTTCATGAACGGCGGAGTGTCTCAGGTGGACACGTTCGACCCCAAGCCCGAGCTGACGCGCTATGACGGTCAGCCGATCCCAACGGGTGAGATCAAGACCGAGCGCCGAACGGGCTCCTTGATGAAATCGCCGTTCGAGTTCAGCCGGTACGGCGAGTCGGGCCTTGAGGTCAGCGAGCTGTTCCCGCACGTGGGCGGGGTGGCGGATGACATCTGCGTGATCAGATCGATGCACACGGAGATCCCCAACCACGAGCCCTCGCTGCTCATGATGAACACCGGGCACATCCAGCCCGGTCGTCCGTCGCTCGGATCCTGGCTCACCTACGGCCTGGGGACGGAGAACCAGGACCTGCCCGGGTTCGTGGTGCTGTGCCCGGATCAGCCGACCGTGGTCGGCCCGCCGTTGTGGAGCAACGGATTCCTCCCGGCGATCCATCAGGGCACGTTCATCTCCGACCGGGTGCCGCGGCGCGAGAAGGACTTCGACCCGTACGAGCTAATTCCGAATATCCACAGCGAGAACGTCGACCTCGACGACCAGCGACGCGAAGTCGATCTGGTCGAGCGACTGAACCGGATACACATGCAGCAGGGGGACGGCGACGAGTCGGAGCTGGAGGCCGCGATCCAGGC
>JBDHIO010000016.1:0-70526 GCA_039587355.1 Gemmatimonadota bacterium
TCCCCATCACGTTGTACGGAATCGCGTTGTCCGCAGTCACGTGATACATCTGCGCGATCGGCAGCTGGACGCGGTACCACGACTCTCCGCGGTTCTCGGTGATCGCGACTCCGCCGTCGAACGCCATGAGGAACCGGTCGCCATCGGTCGGATCGAGCCAGATGTCGTGTAGATCCCACCCGGGCGAGCTCTTGTCGCCCAGGTAGTTGCTCGTCGTGTGTGTCTCGCCCCCGTTCAGGCTCACCGAGTAGCTCGATGACAGGAAGTAGACTTCATCCCGGTCGTCGGGGGAGACCCCGCAGCGCGTGTAGTACGCCTGCCGGGTCGCGAGGTTGTGATCGTAGGAGGTGAGGTTCCAGTTGTGGCCGCCGTCCTCCGACCGCCACAGTTCGCCGGTATCGGTCTCGTACCCCTCGATGGGGACGCCGTCGCTCGTCTCGATGAGAGCGTAGATCCGATCGGAGTCCCCGGCAGACATGCACACGGCGATCTTGCCGAGCGTGCCGGTCGGAAGCCCGTTCCCCTCGAGCGGATCCCACGTGTCGCCGCCGTCCATGGTCATGAACAGACCGCTGCCCGGCCCGCCGCTGTCCCGCGTCCAGGTCTTGAGCTCGAGATCCCAGGTCGTCGCGATGATCTTCCTGGGGTTCGCCGGGTCCATCACCATCTCGTACGCCCCGGTGTTCTCATCGACGAAGAGCACGCGATCCCAGGTCGCTCCGCCGTCCCGCGTCCGATACACCCCTCGCTCCTGGGCCGGACCGTAGGAGTGACCGAGCGCGGCGACGTAGACGATGTCCGCATCCAGGGGGTCGATCAGGATTCGGCCGACGCGGCCCGTGCCCTCCAGCCCCATGTGGGTCCAGCTCTCGCCGCCGTCCGTGGACCGCCAGACGCCGTTCCCGATAGACACGTTCGATCGAATCGAGCTCTCACCGGTGCCGACCCACACGATGGCCGGGTCGCTCGGGGCGACGGCGATGGCACCGATCGAGTGCACGGGCTCGTCCTCGAAGACCGAGCGCCAGTGAAGCCCGGCATCATCGGTCTTCCACAGGCCTCCGGAAGCAGCGCCCGCGAAGTACGTCATCCGGTCGCCGGGGACGCCGGCGACCGAGGCGACCCGGTTGCCGAGCGGACCGATGTGTCGGAAGCGGAGCCCCTCGAAGCGATCCGGGGCGACGGATTGGGCGCCGAGCGGCGCGAAGAGAGTGAGAGCTGCGACGAACGACGTCGCCAGGGCGCGGGAGACCCGAGGGATGCCAGACATTTCGTACCTCACGGCTGCGGTTGGTCAGGACCCCGTGAAGGTGCGGCCGGGCTTCGGATCGGGCCAGAGACAATCTGGCCCGATCCGAGAACGACGGAGCTACCGCGTCGCGATCGGCAGGGCGATCCCGGACGGGTGGGCCTCGGATCGGTAGATCCGGATCGTCGGGGACGTCGGATAGACTTCCTCGGCGTTGTCCGCGTCCGCGCCCATCACCGTCACACGAATCCGGTTGCCGGCGTTGAAGACCGTCGACGTCGGGTGAAGGTCCATGACGAGCTCGGCCGGCTCTCCCTCGGGAAGCGGCGCGACGTCGGACTCGAAGCTCCGTTGGAAGGGCAGGCCCAGGTTGTCCCATGGCGCGGCGGTTGTCGCCCGATGGGACGCCCGCAGCACGCCCTCCGTCACGTAGCGCGATCGACCGTCCGGGTAGACCTCCTCGAGCAGTACGAAGAGGTCAGCGTCGCTCGCCGACGACGTGAGCCAGAGGGTCACGACGGGGTGCCCCGTCACAGTCAGATCGTCGATTAGCGACTCCGTCGTGTACGTGAGGGCCTTTTCATCGTTGGGTCGCAGGTCCGGATAGATCATCAGCGGTGCTGCCCCGACTGCATTGTCCCATCGCGTGGTCGTTCCGGTGGTCGTCGTCACGTCCACAGTGTATTCGTCGAACCCATCCCCCATCGCATCGGTGCCGAGCGTGCCGTCGTTCGTCGACGCGACGCTCCCCGTCGACCCCGCTCCGAAGTGCAGGACGCGCCGCTCCGTGGCGGGGGGCCAGGAGTCCGATCCCCGCCACCGCCACTCGCCGGGTTCGACCATCACGGCGTAGTGGACCGCGGGCTCCTCCGTCACACCGTTGTCGATCCCCTTGAGCCACCGATCGAACCAGCGGTGCTGCTCGATGGTCAGGAGCCGCGCGCGCTCGGCCATCAGCAGCGAGTCGGGCATCCCGCCATGAGACCACGCCCCGATCCCCAGCTTCTGCGGTCCCTTATAGTTCGCGAACCAGAGCGTCGCATCGGTGACGAACACGTCGTACCACCCGTTCCAGTGATACGCCGGCACCTCGAAGCCGAGGACCTGGTCGAGCACGCCGGACGGCCCGTGCTCGAGCCAGGCGTGTTGCGGCACAGCGTAGTCGCGGTAGCGGCCTGCCGCGTACTCCACCTCGACGTCCCAATTCTCTCGATGCTCCTCCATCGCCTCCCGAAGCGCGACGCCCTCGACGTCCTCATCGACGGGAGGGGCGGGGATGTTCGTGTCCAGGTCGCGGGTGAGCTCGCCCCAGTGACCGATCATGTCGTCGCGGAAGACGCCGCCGGGGTAGAGCACGTCGTACATGTCCATGGCCGCGACGTTCGGGAAGATGGCCTTCAGCGCCTCCGGCCTCTCCGACGCCGCCATGTACTGGGTGATGCCGAGATAAGAGCCACCGAACATCCCGACATTGCCGTCGCTCCAGGGCTGAGAGGCCAGCCAGTCGATGAGCTCCGCGGCGTCCTTCGTCTCGGCATCGGAGAAGAGACCCTCGTAGCGGCCGAACGACGCGCCGCTCCCGCGAACACCTGCCGCCGCAACCACGTAGCCGTGCCTGACCAGCCGCTGGAGATCGGGCTGGGCATCGACCATCGACCGGATTACCGGGAGCTGATCCTCCGGGACGTCCGGGTTGAAGACCCGCGCGAGGGCTGCCGGATTCCGGTGGTAGCGCGAATGGGTCCAGATCACCGGGAGTTGCTCCTCGACTGCCACGCCGTCGACCGCCGGACGGGTCACGTCGACAGCGAGCCGCACGCCATCTCGCATCTCGACGTACCGGGATTCGGTCACCCACTCGTCGAAACGGGCCTCGGAGTAGCCGTCGTAGCGACCGAACTCCGAGACGCGCCCGTCGGCCACGGCCGGCTCGCGCGCCGTGTCGGTTCCCGGATCCGAGCAGGCCGAGAAGAGGAAGACGAGTACGAGCAAAATGGACGATCGAGGAAGGGTGCTATCGGCAGTCACGACGTCGCTCCTGGGCAGAGGGTTCGGTCCTGATCTACATGACGAGACCTGCGGGGGCGAGGTGTCGAGACAAGAAGAAAGGCCGGCACCCCTTTCGGGGCACCGGCCGGCAGGCCGCTCGTCGTGACGACGAGATCAGCGAAGAGACGGCCTGCGCCGCTCTCGAGAGCCTTACCGAAGATCGAGCCTGCCTTCGCCATTCAGCGTCAGCGTGGTCTCGTCATTCAGCGTGCGAACCATGATCGAGCCGAACGGCGCCTCACAATCACCGCCCACCACCGGATTCCCGGTCCCATCGTAGCAGATCGTCTCGAACTCGCTCTCGATCGCGACCGCGGGCGGCGCAACCTCTCGCACCAGCACCTCGGTGGAACGAGCGTCGTCGCTCACGAGCGTCACCGTGATACGGGCGCTCTCGGCGTCGACATCCAACCGGACCATTTCGCCAGACCGAAGAGCAGTCGTGCGAGCCTGCGAATGCGCCAGCTGAACGAGCTCGACCGCGTTGGTCATCGCGAGCTCCTGATTCGCGCTCACCAGCGCGCCGCCCGTTCCCACTGCCGTGACGCCCGAAAGCGCGAGCACGTGCAGGGTGCTGATCCGAGTGAATCCGTTGGTGCGCAGGCCCCGGCTGTTGTTTCGGCTGTTCTTGAACAAGGTCCGTCAATCCTTCGTTTCTCGTGTCGCCGAGTCGATCTCGTCATCGCCCTGGCGGGACGGGGATAGGGCAAGAGCCGATTCGAAAACGGGTCCCGACGGCGCGAGCTCCGAAGTCGTTGGCGGGGTGATCGTTAGGGTGTGCCAGAAGCCCCCGAAAACGGCTGATTGTTGCGGAACCAACACACCACCTTCGCTGCCTTCCGCGAAGTTTCGTGGCGAAACGCGCGTGGACGTCCAGAGGTGGCCCGGATAGGTTTGCACGTCTCGAATCACCCGAACGAATTCAGGAGCCGCGATGTCGTCGATCGCCCTAACTCTGCTTGCCACCGCCGCTTCCGGGGCGTGCCCCGCGACCGTCGCGCACGACGGTGCCGGGAGCGTCGTTCCGCTCGCCGTCGCAAGTGAGGAACTGGAGGACCTTTACAGGTCCGGGCTCCCGTTCGAGGTGTTCTTCGACGAAGCGAACCGTCGTCGCGAGTTGTGGGAGAAGAACTACCGCGGCGGGTCCGTGGCGCCCGAGATGGTGGAGCGCGTACGCGCCCTGGGCGGCGAATGGCGACTGCTCGCGGTCGCCGAGGACTGGTGCAGCGATTCGGTCAGCACGATTCCCTTCCTCGCTCTTCTGGCGGAGCAGGCGCCCAATCTGGAGATGAGGGTGATCCGGTCCGACGCCGGGCGTGAGATCATGGACTCGCACCGAACGCCGGATGACCGCGCAGCCACCCCGACGGTGCTCATCCTGACCGCGGACTACGAGGAGGCGGGCTGCCTGGTCGAGCGCCCGCGCAATCTCCAGGAATGGGCCCTCCCGGCGCGTCAGGAGCTGTCGGACCAGGAGTTCGTCACCCGGAAGATGTCGTGGTACGAGGAAGACGGCGGAGCTTCGACGGTACGGGCGATCGTGGAAGGGCTGGAGGCGGCCGCCGCGGGCTCTACGATCTGTCTCGACGACTGAAGGCGGACGCCGCTACTTCTTCCACTTCCGGTGCGTCTTCGGAATGATCGAGAACGACCCCTGGTCCAGCGGAGGTAGACCTCGCACGGTACCGACCTCTTCCGTTTCCGGCCCGTGAGGTTTCGGCTGTATCCCGCGCGACAGCAAGGCCGCCAGGCCGTTTGACGGGACCGGACGTCCAAAGAAGAAGCCCTGCACGAGCCGGCCACCGAGATCCTCCAGGTGCGACAACTGCACCGGATCCTCGATGCCCTCGACGATCACCTCGAGATCCAGCATCTCCGCCAGCGTGAGGATCGTCCGCACGATCGCGACGGACGCGGGGTCCGCGCCGAGCGCCAGAATGAACGACCGATCCACTTTCAGGACGTCCACGTCGAGGTCCTTGAGGTAGCTCAACGACGAATAGCCGGTCCCGAAGTCGTCGATGGCGACCTTCACACCCAGCGACTTGAGCTCGCGGATCTTCGCCGGGTCGCCTCCCGCCGAACTCTCGGTGATCTCGAGTTGGAGGAAGTTCGAAGGGAATCCCGTGCCCCGGATGATGCCCTCGATCGCCTCGACGAAGTCGGTTTCCTGGAAATGCCGTGCGGACAGGTTGACCGACAGGCAGAACGGCGCCGTGATGACGCCGAATTCCATGAGACGCTTCACCTCGGTACAGCTCCGCTCCAGCACCCAGCGATCCAGCTCGGCGATGAGCGAGCTCTTCTCGGCGACACCGATGAAGCTGTCGGGCATGAGGAGCCCGTGCTCGTCGTGCCGCCAGCGAACGAGGGCCTCGACCCCGACGATCGTCGATCCGCTCGTGTCGACGATGGGCTGATACGCCAGCTCCAGCTCCTCCTTCTCCACAGCCCGCCGGAGCTGCCCCTCGACCTGATCGGCCCAACCCGAACCCTCGTCCTCGAGCTCGCGGCTGTAGAGCCTGAACTGAAACCCGCCCCTCCGCTTCGCCTCGTACATCGCCAGGTCCGCCTGGTGGACGAGCTCCTCGGGATGCGAAAGCTCCTCGGTGCTCACCGCGATCCCCACGCTCGCACCGACCTGGTGTTCCTCGCCGGCGGTGATGATGGGCGCCCTGACGATGGAGACGATCCGCTCGGCCGCCGCCAGCGCCTGCTTCTCGCCATCCACCGTCTCGAGCAGTACGGCGAACTCGTCCCCTCCGATGCGGGCGACCGTATCAGCGTCTCGAACCAGAGACTTGAGTCGGCTCGCTACCTCGCAGAGCAGATGGTCTCCGACCTTGTGGCCCGCCCTGTCGTTGATCGGCTTGAATCGATCGAGATCGACGTACAGGAGCGCGACACGTTCCCCATCCCGACGTCTGCGATTCAGCGCGTGGGCGAGCCGATCGGAAAACAGCGCTCGATTCGGCAGCCCCGTCAGGTAATCGTGGAGCGCGCGGTCTTCCAGCTCTCGCTCGAGACGCCTCCGCTCCGTCGAGTCCCGGAGGATCTCATAGACCCCGACGACCTGATCGCCGATGAGAATCGGCACGCTCGTCAGCTCGACCTCGGACAGCCCCGTGTCGAGGTGTCGGACCTCGGTCTCGAGCGTGCTGTGCATGCCCGAAAGCGCCGCCTTCAGGGCGGCCGCGGCGCGGTCCCGGCCATCTCCGACGATGAGATCGGCGAAAGGCCGTCCGATGATCTCGGGCTCCTCGTATCCGACGAGCCCGCATGCGGCGGGGTTCGCCATGAGGACCAGCCCCTGGTCGTCGACGGCCACCACGCCGTCCACGTTGTTCTGGAACAGCGAGCGGTGCTCCTGGCGCTGACGCTCGAGCTCGCGCTTCCCCTCGTGCAGACGGATGTACGTCCGCCAGACGAAGAGCATCGACCCCAGCAGCCCGAGCGAGAGCGGCAGGGTAGCGGGGTGCCACAGCAGGTCGATCATCGTCGGCTCCTCGTCGCGGCCGAGGCCGTCGAGTCGGCGATCCGCCGACTACGCGGCGCCGGGCGGAACGGCGGTCGACTCCCGGGTCGCGATCCGATCGACTCGGGCTCCGGATCCCAGGCACTGGTGGTCGGCCCGGACATGAGCACGGTCGGCAGACCGGCGGCATCGATCGGGCGCCCGAACATGAAGCCCTGCACGTAGCGTCCGCCGAGACCCTCCAGTCGGATCAGCTGTTCCGGATCCTCGACACCCTCGATGATCACCTCGACGTCCAGCATCTCGGCGAGGGTCAGGATCGTCCGAACCATGGCCACGGACGCTGGGTCGGCGGCCAGCGAGATCGCGAAGGATCTGTCGACCTTCAGAACGTCGATGTCGAGGTCGCGGAGGTACGCCAGCGATGAGAACCCGGTACCGAAGTGATCGATGGCGATGCGAACGCCGAGTCCCTTCATCTTCTGGATGAGCTCACGATCTCCGCTCGCGGCGGACTCCGTCACCTCGAGCTGGATCCGACCGGGGTCAGTTCCGCTTCGATCCAGAATGCCGGCGAGGGTCGGAAGGAAATCCGACTCCTCGAGATGCCGCGGCGACAAATTCACGCTGAGCACGGGCGGATCCTCGAGCCCGGCGCGGGTCGTGACCTCGGCCACCTCGTAGCACGCCGTCGCGAGCACCCACCGGTCCAGATCGGCGATGAGCGACGAACGCTCGGCAACCGGGAGGAACACGGCGGGAAACACCCGGCCGAACTCGGGGTGCTCCCAGCGGACTAGCGCCTCGACGCCCGTGAACCTTCGGCCGGTCACGTCCACGATGGGTTGGTATTCGAGAAAGAGCTGGTTTCCGGCGATGGCGTCCCGCAGGTCCTCCTCGATGCGCTGGCCGAGATGTATCGGCTCCCGTTCGAGTTCCTTGGAGTACATGTGGCGCTGCAGGCCGCCCCGGCGCTTCGCCTCGTACATCGCCATGTCCGCGCGGCGCACGAGTTCCTCCGGCTCCCTCGCATCGTCCCCGGTCATCGCGATGCCGACGCTGGCCCCGATCGAGATCTCCTCACCACCGAACACGAACGGCAGCCCGATCTGCGAGAGGATGCGAGCCGCGACGCACATGGCTTCGGCGGGGTTCGCGGCCGATTCGAGAAGGACACCGAATTCGTCCCCTCCGATTCGCCCGACGGTATCGCCGGCGCGGGCGACACCCACAAGCCGCTGGGCCACTTCGCGCAACACATCGTCGCCGACGGCGTGTCCCGCGCGGTCGTTCACGGGCTTGAACCGATCGAGGTCCATGTAGAGAAGCGCGATCTCGGACGATCCCCGACGGGTCCTCGCCACCGCATGTTCGAGACGATCGTTGAATAGCGCCCGGTTGGGCAGCCCGGTCAGGAAGTCCCGAAGTGCACGGTCCTCGAGCTCGCGCTCGCTCCGCTTCTGCTCCGTGATGTCACGCAGCAAGGCCCAGGCACCGACGACTCTGCGTCGCCCGTTGTCGGGACCGCAGAAGACGCGTGCGTCGACGTGGCCCCCGGGATTCCCGATCCCCAGCTCGACGGTCGGCCGACCGCCTTCCATGGCCTCCTTGAGGGCGGCAGTCGCGCGTTGACGGCTCCACCCCGTCACGAAGTCGAGGAACGGACGGCCGGCGACGCTCTCTCCGGGCGCTCCCACCATCTCCTCGAAGCATCGATTGCCCCGCATGATTATGCCGTCCCGGTCGATCATCACGATCGCCTCGAGGTTCATGTCGAACTGAGCTTCGAGCGGCGAACTGTCGCTTCGACGGACCGCACGCCACCAGGCGATCAACAGGACCACGACCAGCACCAGCGTGACCGCACCCGCGACGCTGTGTAGCAACAGCGGCGGAACGGCCACGGCGATGAGGCCTTCTGACGGCAAGGACGGGGTCCTTCCGTGGTTCTGTCGTCGGCTCCGCGACATGCGACCACCGGGTTCGAGAGTCCCGCAAGGCGGGAAAAACCGGTGGCTTAGGGTGCAGTTTCCATTCCCGGCGCCTCGGGCGGGTGCCCGCTGAGCCGGAGGCGAGGACCTGCGGAGCCGTCAGGCGCCGCAGGAGGCGCGTAGAACCGCGGTTCGGCCCGTACCGCGGCGGTGGGAGAGCCCGCCGATAAGGGGCGTTCGGCCACCCGCTAAGGGAGGCCGAGCGCCCGATCAGCCGGCGATCAGTCGTACGCCGCGAGCCCCGAGACGTCCTGGCCCAGAATCAGCGCGTGAATGTCGTGCGTTCCCTCGTAAGTGTATACGGACTCGAGGTTTGCCATGTGCCGCATGCAGGCGTACTCCACGAGAATCCCGTTCGCGCCGAGCAGTCGCCGACCCTCGCGCGCGCACTCGCAGGCCACGTCCACGTTGTTTCTCTTCGCCATGGAAACGTGCTGCGGTCGCATCGTACCCTCGTCCTTCATGTGGCCGAGCCGGAGGGCGAGCAGCTGCGCCTTGGTGATCTCCGTGAGCATCTCCGCGATGCGCACCTGCTGGATCTGCGTACCCGCGATAGGCTTGCCGGCGAACTGAGGGCGGTTCTTCGCGTAATCCAGCGCTTCGCAGTAACACGCCATAGCGGCGCCGATGGCGCCCCACGCGATGCCGTAGCGGGCCTGAGTGAGGCATTTCAGCGGGCTCTTGAGCCCCCCGGACTCCGGCAGGATGCTCGACGCGGGGACCCTAACGTCCTGAAGTACGAGCTCCGATGTGTCCGAAGCCAGCAGCGACAGCTTCCCTTTCTGGTCCTTCGCGGTGAAGCCTTCACGGTCCGTTTCGACGATGAACCCGCGGATCGAGCCGGCGTCGTCGAGCTCTCCGGTCTTGGCCCAGATGATCGCGATGTCAGCCATGGAGCCGTTCGTGATCCACATCTTCGCCCCGTTCAGGACCCACTCGTCGCCGTCCTGCACGGCGCGCGTGATCATCCCGGCCGGGTTCGAGCCGAAATCCGGCTCGGTCAGACCGAAGCACCCGATCACGTCGCCCGAAGCCATCCGCGGAAGCCAGGTGCGCTTCTGGTCCTCGGATCCGAAGGCGAAGATCGGGTACATGCACAGGGCTCCCTGGACCGAGACGAACGATCGGACCCCCGAGTCGCCCCGCTCGAGCTCCTGCATGATCAGCCCGTACGCGACGTTGTTCAGACCCGCGCAGCCGTACTCCTCGGGTAGATTCGCGCCCAGGAAGCCCAGCTCGCCCATCTGCGGGATGAGGTCGCGGGGGAACGTGCGGGAGATGTACGCGTCGTTGATGACGGGCATGACTTCCGCCTCGACCCACTCGCGCACCATGTCCCGGATCGCCCGCTCCTCTTCCGTGAGGAGCGCATCAACGTTGAAATAGTCGACACCTTCGAAGCTCATGTATCCGATTCTCCGTTGCTCTGTTCAGTCTGATGAAGGTCGCCCTCGCCCGCGGCGGACGTGCGCGACCTGTAGAGGCGGATGCCCGCGACCATCGCGATGGGCACGGCTGCCGCCCCCACCAGGCCTGCGGGCCACCCGTAGATCTGGACGTTGAGGGCGAATACGACCCCGAACATCCCCACCGTCATCGCGATCGAGAGACCGATCATCTGCGCAGGCGTGGCCCGGATCATCATTCGGACCGCCTCCTGGTCTTGCTCCAGCGCGTATACCCGCGGACGACCTCTCCGCCGATGCGGAACCCCAAGTAGTAGGCCCCCGCGAGGGGAAGAATCCAGACCGGCTGCGCGAGCGTCGCGCCGCGATCGAGCGTGAGAACCCAGATGGCGAACGGAAGGGTCACGAGGGCCGCGATCAGGTGGCGTCCACGGAGCAGCCGCCGCTTCATGATCGGCCGGCACCTCTCGCACCAGTCGTTGTCGTCGAGCGCGTTCGCCGGGAACACGTCGCCGCACCCTTCGCAGTCGCTCCCCTGGAAGTGGATCGCCTCGGGCGACGCGGGACTCATCAGTTGCTCTGACCCAGGTTCGAGATCACATCGGCCGCGAAATCTGCGGTGCCGGTCGATCCGCCCAGATCGGCGGTGAGCGCGTTCCCTTCCTGCAGCGTCACGTCCAGCGCGTCCCGAATCCGCTTCGCCACATCGGACTGCGCGATGTGATCGAGCATCAGACAGGCGGCGAGGAGCAGGGATGTGGGGTTGGCGATGCCCTTCCCCGCGATGTCCGGTGCGGATCCGTGCACGGCCTCGAAGATCGCGGCGTTCTCCCCCAGGTTGGCCCCGGGGGCGAACCCGAGTCCGCCGACCAGACCGGCGACCTGATCCGAAAGGATGTCTCCGAACATGTTCTCCGTGACGATCACGTCGAACTGATAAGGGTCAAGGACCAGCTGCATCGCCGTGTTGTCGACGATCTTGTCGTCGAACTCGACGCGCCCCTCGTATTCCGCGGCGATCTCGCGTCCCACCTCGAGAAACAGCCCCTGCGTGTATTTGAGGATGTTCGCCTTGTGCACGAGCGTGACCTTCTTCCGCCCGTGCGACAGCGCGTACTCGAACGCGAATCGGACGATGCGCCGGGACCCGTAGCGCGTGATCAGCATCACCGACTCGGCGACGGCTCTCGGGTCCTTCTCCATCCCGATGTAGTGCTCGATCCCCGCGTAGAGGCCCTCCGTGTTCTCCCGAACGATGACGAGATCCACGCCGGTGTACCGTCCCCCGGGAAGGAGCGACCGGGCGGGGCGGACGTTGGCGAATAGATCGAAGTGCTTCCGGAGGGCGACGTTCACCGACCGGAAGCCGCTACCGATGGGTGTCGTGAGCGGCCCCTTCAGGGCGACGCGCGTCTCCTCGACGGATTCGAGCGTCTCGGGCGGAAGCGGTTCGCCCTTCTCTTCCATGCCGGTCACGCCGGCGACGTGTTCGTGCCACCGGATCTCCGCACCCGCGGCCTCGACTATGTCGACCGTGGCCCGGGCGATTCCGGGACCGATCCCGTCTCCCGGGATGAGTGTTACGTCCTGCATTTCACCTCGTTCAGGAAGGCGCGAGCCATCTGGCCGCCGCCAGCGCCAGCGTCGTCAGAACACCCCTCGAAGTCGCCATGCCGGGCTCGCTCTCGATCGTCCCGTGCCACAGCACCGCACTTCGTCGAATGTCGATCACCGCGAGGAGGAGCACCGCCCGACCGACCGTAGGGTTCTCAGCGCCCGCCGCCTCGGCGGCCGCCATCTGCTCCTCGGTCGGCGGAGAGTAGTACGACACGAGGGGCAGGACCACGACCCGGGCGTCGAAGAGCGCCGCGACCTGGCGGAGCTGGCTGTGGAGCGGTTCGTAGATCTGCGCTCGCTCCTTCGGGGGAGCGAGCAGGCCATGATACGCGAGGCGGGCCGGATCCACCTTGATCATGGGGTTCCGGGCCAGGCGCCGTTTCACGTCATCGGGCAGCGCCCAGCTGTCCGCGCCGCGCTCCTCCCCGAAAGCGAACGCGAGCTCCGCGTCGAGAAGCTCTACGGACGCGCGATCGGTGACGGCCCCGGCCAGCCACGCCCCACCAGCGGTCGGGCGGGTCTCCTGGACGGGCAGAAACACGGCCGGAACACCGGCCGGGATCGTGGGAACGTAGTCCGGGTCCTGTGCCGCGAGCGCGGCAGGCGCGACGGCAACGACCGTCAACGCGACGATTAACGACGACTTCATCCCTTCCTCCTCACCCCGTCGGAGAACGGACAGGCGCTCAGGACTCTCCTGAACGGGCACCCTGCACCCGCGCGATCTCCGTTTCGATTTCGTCTTCCGTCAATGTACGGTCACAGCGCTTCGCGAGCGCGAACACCGCCTCGCAGATCTCAGAGTCGTCGGCATCGTGCCCGTGCTTCGAGAGCCAGAAGCGAACGTTGCTCAACCCGGAGACCGGCGACACCTCGATCCGCTGCTCCATCCCGACCATCGATGCCGGAACGCCACTGTAGACGGCGTCCTCGACCCAACGGTCACCGGTCTTCATCGCCTTGATGATCGCGGCGGCGTGCACCCCCGTCCCCGTTCGGAACGCGTCGTCACCGACCACGGGGTAGTTGTGGGGCAGCTCGACATCGCACATCTCGGCCGTGAGTCGGCAATAGGCGGGCAGCGCCGACAGGTCCCGGTCGATGGTCCCGCACAGCATGAGGTTCACGAGGATGAGGTCCATCTCTACATTCCCGACGCGCTCACCGATTCCGAGCGCGGTCCCGTGCACCCGATCGACACCCTCCTCGATGGCCGCGAAGACGTTGGCCATGCCCATCCCCCGGTCGCGATGGCCGTGCCAGTCCACCTTCACGTCGGCGCCGGTCGACGCGACGAGGGCCTTCGTGAACCGGACGAGCTGACGAACGCCGTGGGGAGTCGCGTGTCCGACGGTGTCCGCGAGGCAGATTCGGTGGGCGCCGGCGTCTATCGCCGCCGTGAAGAGCGTCGCCAGGTCGTCGGGTCTCGAACGTGTCGTGTCCTCCGTGACGTACATGACGTCGAGCCCCTCGGAGACCGCGAACCCGACTGCCTCGCGGGTCGACGCGAGAATGCGATCGGTGTCCCAGCCCTCCGCGTACTTCCGGATAGGCGAGCTCCCGATGAACGCCCCGACCTCGAATTGAAGACCCGTCTTCTGGGCGATGTCTGCGATCGGGGCGATGTCCGCCACGACGGTCCTGGCAGCCGCATTGACCTCAATCGGGAGGTCGTGGGCGACCACCTCGCGCGCCAGAGCCAGCACCGCGTCATAGGCGCGCGGCCCGGCGCCCGGAAGACCGATGTCCGCTGAATCGATACCGAGATCGACCATGAGGTGCAGCAGTTCGATCTTGCGCTCGATCGGGGGGTCCGTGACCGAAGGATTCTGGAGGCCATCCCGCAGGGTCTCGTCATCCAGCTGGACCGAAGCAGACCCGTAGTCAAACGCGCCCGGCGCCAGATTCCAGTCGTGAATCAACTCTTCGCGGTTCACGAGCGTACCACCTCTCTATTCTTCATCGACGCTCAGTCTCGCGGTCCGATCACCTCCGAGTGATCACCGACGTTCGCCGACCCCCGTACGCGCTTCAGCGTGGCGTGGTCTCCCACCAGCGAGTCGTGCAGATCACATTCATCGATCGTCGAGTCCTCGCCGACGACGCAATCGTGAAGCTTCGACCGGGTGATCGACGCGCCGGCGGCGACGCTGACGTTCGGTCCGATGACCGATTCGGAAATGGACGCGTCGGGCGAGATCGCGACGCCGCCCTGTATCGAGACATCGGCGGCGAGCCCGTCCGGGACGCCTCCGTGACCGCGCTCGATCATCGCCAGGTTGGTCTCGAGAAGCGTCTCCGGCTTCCCGCAGTCAAACCAGCCGCCGACTTCCGCCGTATAGAGCCGCGCACCGTTGTCGATCATGTACTGGAACGCGTCGGTGAGGAAGTATTCGCCGAGGTTGGGATCCTGAGCCATAACATGCCGAACGCCTTCGAACATCAACTCGTAGTCGCGGATGTAGTAGACGCCGATGTTGGCGAGCTTCGAGATGGGCTCGCTCGGCTTCTCGATGATCCGGGTCATGTACCCGTCATCGTCGGTCACGACGACTCCGTACCGCTGGTAGTCCTCGACCTCTTTCGCCCAGATGATTCCCGCGGCGTCCGCGTGGGTCTCGATGAGCGAGAAATCGGCCTCGAACAGCGTGTCGACGAACACGATGAGGACGGGGCCATCCACGAACGATTCGGCAAGCCCGATCGCGTCCGCGGTGCCCCTCTGACTGACCTGTTCGACGAACCGAACGCCGAGATCGGGGAACTCCTCGGCGAGGTAGTCCTCGATCTGCGGAGCCAGATGTCCGGTGATCGCGATCATCTCGTCCACGCCGATGCTCTGCAACTGCTCGACGACATAGGAGAGAACGGGACGATTGGCGACGCGAAGGAGCGGTTTGGGCCTCGTATGGGTGTGAGGACGGACCCTTGTACCCTTACCGGCCAGAGGTATTATGGCCTGCATGTTCAGCCGTTTGTCTGCTCGGAGATCGTCCGCCGCGGAAGCGGGCGGAGAGCGCCCGGGCTACCCGGGTCCTGGCGCCGGAGAACCTACCCCTGCGCGGTCGAGACGGTCAACCGAATCCGCCGGTCCGAACCGGGGGGGCGCACGTTGACCCCGTCGAGGTCCGACTCCGGCATTGCCGAGACCATTCACAGGTGGAGGACCCGGAACAGCGCCGACACGAGAGAGGCGGACGGACCCGATGGGCGCGTCTACACCGTCCCCTTCGCGACGGTCTGGGACGAGCTGCTCGGACTCGTGGAAGGACAGGGCCGGTGGAGGCTCAAGCACCGCGATGAGGAGCTCGGGATCATCACCGTCTCATGCACGACTCCGGTGCTCCGGTTCGTGGACGACCTCACGATCTGGGTCGCTCTGGACTCCCACGGTCTGACGCGAGTGGAGATGCTCTCGCGCTCCCGGCGGGGGCAGGGAGACATGGGAACCAACGGCCGCCGGGTCGAACGGCTGCTCAAGCGACTGGACGATCGTGTGGGCCCATCGAACCGGGTCGTCGATCGACGCGGGGGACCGCGGTCCTCCCGGGAGACCCCCGGCCGCGCCTCTCCCTCCGACGACGGCGCGACGTTCGCGTGAAGACGCCGCGAAAACGTCCTTTCCGACGTGCGAGAATGCTCCCGGGGGTTCTCGTCCTCTCGACCGCCTGCGCCGACGCGCCGCCGGAATCGACGATCGACCCCGCCCCCGACCCGCTCGGCGAGCCTGACTCGGAAGTCGCCCCGGCGCGTTATGTGTCTCACTACCTGTTCGCGGGAGTGGATGGCTCCGGGCTCTTCGCGTCGTTCGAGCAGACGACGGACGATGGTTCGCTGGCGCGCGTCTACGACGCGTGGTGGTCCGGCCCCGAGGGGTGGACCGAACTCGTGAGCCTTCGAGACACGCTGCCCGTTCCGCGGGCGGCCTGGCGGGTTCTTCCGGCCGCGGGGATGGACGTGCGGGTCGGCGACGCGAGGGAAGTCGTGGGCTTCGGGTTTCGGGCCCCGGGCGGCGGAATCGAGGTGCACGCCGCGGACGAGGCGGCGGTCTGGACCGGCCCCACCGGTCAGCGCGAATCCGTCAGCCCCGCGAGTCTCGACGCGGGTGGCGAGAGCGTCGGGGGCATCCTGTTCTTCCGACGGGCCGCGCGGGCGCTTCAGTTCACCGGGAACCCCGGCAGTTCGAGGGGATTTCTCCTCGCCGACTCCGCCGGCAACGCGTTGCTGATCGAGACGGATGAAGAAGACGGTACCGCCGTGGCGAGGACCTGGCTGCACGGGAGCGTCGAGCAGTGGAGCGTGGTTACGCTCGAGGCGGATTCGACCGCGGTCGGCACCCCGCCGCGTCGCTGGCACTTCGAGATCCCCGAGGCCGCCCTGAGCGGGACGATCCGGGCGATCGCGAGCCCCGCATCGAACTCTGTCCCGGCGTTCCGGGTCGAATGCGACCTGGTGGCGGATGGCGACCTCTTCCGCTTCGCCGGGCTCTCCGCCCCGCTGCCGTTGCCATGATGGGCTTCGAGATCGACTGGCTCAGGGTCGTCCTGACGATCGGCTTCGGCGCCATCGCCGGGGGTGTGACGAACCGCATCGCCGTCTGGATGCTGTTTCACCCCTACACTCCTCCGACACTCGCGGGACGGCGGATCGGGTGGCTGCAGGGCGCGGTCCCGAAAAACCAGAAGCGCCTGGCGAGCTCGATCGGGCGCGTTGTGGGCGGCACGCTGCTGACGCCGAAGGACATCGCTGCGGAGCTTCAGGATCTCGAGGGCGCGTTCCAGGAGCGACTGCGGGAACTGGCCATCGAGCTGGTCGGGGGAGAACAGCCATCGCTCAGGGATCTGCTCCCCCAGGGGGCGATGGAAGAGGTCCGCGGTCTCATCCTGCATCTCATGTCGGAAGGCCGGGATGTGCTCGTGACGGCGCTCGAGTCGCCGGACTTCGGTACCGAAGCGGAGCGGGTGCTGGGATCGGTCATCGAGTCCCTCAGTGACGAACCGGTTTCGAACTCGCTCGACCCGGAGCGGCTGGCCTCGGTCCGGAACGGCCTCGAGAAATGGATGGTCCGCCTTCTCGAGAGCGACGCCCTCGAGCAGACCTTCCGACATCACCTCGATCAGGCCGCGGAGCACGTGCTCCAGCCCGGGCGGACACTCGAGGAGCTGATTCCGCCGGGACTCGTGGCCGCGCTCGAGCACGCGATCAAGGACTACCTGCCAGTCGCGATGGAGCGCCTCGGCCGGCTTCTCGAGGACCCCGAGACGCGGGACAGGGTCGAGAGGCTGATCCGGGAGCTGCTCGACCGGTTCATGAACGACCTGCGCTTCCACCAGCGCGTCGTCGCGAAACTGATCGTCACGCAGGACACCGTGACGAAGGCGATGGACACCCTCGAGGCGGAGGGCGCGGACCGGCTCGGCGAGGTCCTGCAGGAGCCCGAGGTCCAGGTCGCCATGGCTAAGAACGTGAACGACGGCATCGTCGAGTTCCTGCGTCGCCCGACGACCTCGGTGCTGGGCGACGTCCAGGATTCGCAGGTGCAGGACGCGCTGGACTCGATCAACGGGTGGCTCGTCCGGGCCGCACGCGACGAGGGATCGCGATCGTTTCTGCTCGACCAGCTGGAGGGGGCCATCGGGCGACTCGGCGAGCGCAGTTGGGCAGATGTCCTGCGGGTGATTCCGGCCGACCGGGTGGCGAGCTGGCTCGCCCTGGGCCTTCGGAGCGAGGCCGGCGAGAAGCTCTTCGAATCGGTCGCCGAACCTGTCGCCGACAGGATTCTCGGAACGCCCATCGGACGCGTCGATCGTTTTCTCCGTCAGGACGCGGCCGTCCGTCTCGCCGATACGCTCGGACCTCCGACGTGGGACTGGGTCGCGCGTCAGGTTCCGGAAGTTGCGGGTCGGATCCGGATCGAGGAACGTATCTCCGCGAAGATCGAGGGCTTCCCCCTGCAACAGATCGAAGGCCTCGTGCGCGACATCAGCCAGCGTGAGCTGGACCTCATCGTTCGCCTGGGCTATGTCCTCGGCGGATTCATCGGAACGATCCTGGTGATCGTCACTACCATCCTGGACCGACCTTGATCAATCGGAGTTTCGTCGCCGGCCCCGCGCTGGCGTTTCTCATGGCCACGGCAGCCTGTTCGTCGCCCGCCCCGTCATCCGACAGCGCGGATTCCGCGTCGGCGCCGGTTCGCTCGAGCAGCGATGCCGGAGGGGAGTTTCGCGGCTTCGAGTTCGTCGATCCGATCGAGATGCCGGCGTTCACGTTCACCGACACCTCCGGCGAGGCCTACGAGTTTCTCGCGGAGACCGCCGGAAAGCTGTCCTTCCTCTTCTTCGGGTTCACCCACTGTCCGGATGTCTGCCCCGTGCAGATGGCCAACCTGGCCGCCGCGCTGGGAGACCTGGGGTATGCTGACCGGAGGCAGATCGAGGTCGTCTTCATCACAACGGACCCGGACAGAGACACGCCCGCGGTCCTCGCGGAGTACCTGGGTCGCTTCGATCACGAGTTCGTCGGTTTGACCGCACCGATCGACGACGTGAATGCCCTGCTCGCGGCTCTGGACCTGCCGCCCTCGGTGAAGGAGCCGATCGAGGGGACGGACGACTACATGGTGGGACACGTGGCGCAGATCATGGCGACGACCGGTGACGGACGTATCCGGCTGGCCTACCCGGGTGGCGTCAGGCAGAACGACTGGCGGGCGGACCTGCCCGCACTCCTGCGTCTCAACGCGTCGGTGACTTCAGGCGCGGGAGACTGAGCGCCATGCAATGGTGGTGTGCGGCTCAGGACGTCGCGTGGTCGTGGTCGTGGCGACCCTACCCCGGCGTCTGGATCTTCATCGGGATCATCGCCCTCGCGTACGTGCGTGCGGGTGGCGGAGCTGGTGCGAGCCGTGGAGAGCGCGGGTTCTTTCTCGCCGGGCTCGTCACGCTCTGGATCGCGCTCGACTGGCCCGTCGGTGCGCTCGGTTCGGGCTATCTCGCGTCCGTCCACATGGTGCAGTTCCTGTTGATCTCTCTCCTCGCCCCACCGTTTCTCCTGCTGGGGATCCCCGCGACGACCTACCGGAGGATCGCCGGGAGCAGGGGGTTCGGGCTCATTCGCGTCATCACGATCCCGCTCTTCGCGCTGCTGCTCTTCAACGTGATCGTCGTCGCGACACACTGGCCCGCCCTCGTGGACGGCCTGATGGCGACGCAGGTCGGATCGTTCGTCCTCGACGTGTCCTGGCTGCTCGGCGGGCTGCTGCTCTGGTGGCCAGTCGTGAGCCCGGTCCCCGAACGTCCCCGCTTCCCGTTCGGCGTGCGCATGGGCTACCTGATCGCTTGCACCGTGTTCATGACACTGCCCTACGTGTTCCTCACGTTCGCCGAGCTTCCCTTCTACGCCACATACGAGCTCGCCCCACCCGTGGGCTCGATCTCCTCGCGGGAGGATCAGCGGCTGGCCGGACTGATCATGCGGCTGGGAGGAGCTGCGATCCTGTGGACGGCATCGGGCGTTCTGTTCTGGCTGTGGTACCGCCGCGATGGGGACCCGCACGTAGTCAGGTAGACGTCCGGACCCAGTCCAGGTAGTCCGGGCACCCGCCGCTCACGGGCAGCACGATGAACTCGGGCACGTCGTACGGGTGCAGCTCGCGCAGGCGACGTTCGAGCTCGGGGATCCGTCCGACCGTGGTCTTCAGCAGGCCGAGGCACTCCGCGTCCTCCTGGACCTCGCCCTGCCAGCGATAGATCGAGGTCGCTCCCTCCAGGAGGTTGGCGCAAGCTATCAGTCGCTCATCGACGAGAGCGCGTACGATACGTTTCAGGACAGTCGCATCCGGCCCGGTGACCAGCGCCACGCGAACGTCCGTCTCCGCCACGGTCCTCAGCCCGGCTCGGTCCGCGGGCCGTCGAGTCCGTCTCGGGACGCCTCGTCGTCGGCCTCGCGCTCGGCCTCCTCGTACACCTCGTCGATCCGATCGGCGTAGCGGCTCACGATGACCCGTCGCTTCACCTTCAATGTCGGGGTGAGCTCGCCACCCTCGATACTGAAGGGGCCTGGGAGGACCAGCACTTCGCGCGGGCGCTCGTATCGAGCGAGATCTCCGCAGCGCTCGGCGACGGCGGCCGTAACGGCCGCGCGCAGGGGCTCGTGATCCTGGAGATCCGTATCCGACATGCCGGATGCTCCCTCGATCAGCGAGCGGGCCGCGTCGTAGTCGGGGACGGCGATCATGATCGGGAACTTCCGCTGATCGCCGATCATTACGGCCTCCGCGACGAGCGGGTGGCGCTTCACCTCGTTCTCGATCGACTGCGGGGCGATGTTCTTCCCGTACGCCGTGATGATCAGGTCCTTCTTCCGGTCCGTGATCTTCAGGTATCCGTCATCGTCGATCTCACCGACGTCGCCCGTATGGAACCAGCCCTCCGCATCGATGGCCTCGGCCGTCGCGTCGGGCAGGTTGTAATACCCCTGCATGATCTGCGGTCCGCGAGCCAGAATCTCGCCGTCCTCCGCGATCCGGATCTCGGTGTTGGCGATCGGCAGCCCCACCGTCCCGATGCGGAAGCTGTCCACGCGGTTGAACGTCAGGACGGGTGACGTCTCCGTGAGCCCGTACCCCTCGAGCACGGGAAGACCTGCGGCGAAGAAGAACCTGGCGACCGGGGCGGGAAGCGGAGCGCCGCCGCTCACGAAGAACCGGATGTTCCCGCCCGTCCGAGCCCGCAGTTTCGAAAACACGAGCTTGTCGGCGATCCTCGCCTGGAACCGGAGGACGGCGCCGATCGGCCTTCCCGCCTGCTCGCGCTCGACGCGAAGTTCGCCCACCCGGCGCGCCCACTCGAAGATCCCTTGCTTCGCTCCGCCCCCCTCGCGAGCCGCCGCCTCGGCACGCTCGAGGACCTTCTCGTACACGCGTGGAACGGCCGCCATCAGCGTCGGCTTCACCTCGCCGAGATCGCGGGCGACCGTCAGCGGAGACTCCGCGTAGGCGAGGGTGCAACCCAGTCTCCAGAGCGCGTAGTTGCCGGCCAGCCTTTCGAATACGTGGGCCAGCGGAAGGAGCGAGAGCGCCGTGTCCGAGGGCCCGACCGGGATCGCATCGCCGGCCAGCACGGCGTTCGAATGGAAGTTCTCGTGCGACAGCATGACACCCTTCGGAAGCCCCGTGGTGCCAGAGGTGTAGATCAGGGTGGCGAGGTCGCCGGGGGCCGTCTCGTGCGCGTAGGACTCATAGGTCTCCACGATCTCCGGCGCAGCCGCGGCGCCGGCTGCCGCGAGATCGTCGAGTCGAGAGACCCGCACTGCGTCGCCCGCGGACCGGAACTCGTCCATCACCCAGATCTGCTCGAGAGCGGGCAGCGCGCCTGCGATCTCGACGACCTTGTCCAGTTGCTCCTGGTCGGACAGAACGACGGCGCGGGCGCCAGAGTCGGCCAGGATGTGCTGGATCTGGTCAGGGGGAAGCACGGGATACACCGGGACGCTCACGAGGCGCGCCATCACGATGCCGTAGTCCGAGTGGGTCCACTCCAGCCGCGTATGGGAGAGGATCGCGACGCGATCGCCGGGCTCGAACCCCTCCGCCCTGAACCCCAGCGCGATGGCGCGCGCCCGGTCGGCGAACTCGCTCGAAGAATGCGACGTCCAGGTTCCGTCGGGACTCCGCGTCCGGGCGACCACGTCGCGTGGAGGCGTCAGACCCGCGAGGAACAGGTCGACCAGCGTACCGGGGGAGTATCCGTCCGCGGTCGGCCCGGCGGTCTCGGTCCTCACTTCGGGCGGGTCCTCATTCGGACGTCCCGGGAGCCAGCCGGTCGAGCGTACGGCGGGCGTGCTCGATCTGCCGCTCGTCTTCCCGGTCGGGTCTCGCGAGGTCGAGAAAGGCCTTGAGGTGCTTCACAGCCTCCTCGTTTCGCCCTTCCCTGACCTTGAGGAATCCGAGTCCGTAGTGGGCGGAGGGGCTTCGGGGACGGATCTCCAGAGCCTGGCCGTACGCGCGCGCCGCATCTTCGACGAGACCGATGTGGGTGTACACGACGGCCATGTGTTCGAGCGTGGCGGCATCGTCGGGTTTGGCCTTGAGCGCGAGCCGGAACGAGGTGAGGGCCTCGTGATAGAGCTCCTGGCCGAGGAGGGCGACGCCCTCTTCATAGTAGTCCGGCTCGGCGCCGGAGACCTTCTCCCAGAACTTCCACCACGTCATTTGAGCGTCCCGATCTCTGCCGTTCCACCGAACCGCGGCCGATCGGGGGGCAAACTAGATCGTCGCCTCGTCGACGGGCAAACGATTCAGGTTCGCGTCCCGACCCACGTGCGCTCGTCTGCCGCGAGTGTCTCGAATCCTGCGGCCGAAACGCGGTCGACGTCGGTCGGCTCCGGCTCGAAAAGGACGAGGCGACGGTCGACCGCGAGGCAGCGGACGGCCTCCATCAGCGCTTCGCCGGTCGTCCCTCTCAGGGCCACGCCGTCGAGCTTCGCCGTGCGGATCGGCCATTGGTCCGTAAGACCGAAGATGGGGTTCACTCCGGCCGCGAGATCGTCGAGCGGCCACTCGGTGCCCCGCGGCACGACGGCGAGGATCTCCACCCGTCCGGCCATCTGCGCGACCCTGGGAGCGTGCTCTCCCAGACCCGGGCCGAGCAGGATCGCCGACCCCTCGCGTTCCGCGAGCCCGAGAAGGGCGCTGATCCTGAGCGCCATCTCGTCCGCGGGCTCGGTGACCGTTTCAGGCTCGCCTCCCGCGCCGAGGTCGATGGCCCCGCCAACGATCGGCAGCTCGATCTCGCACATGGGGCAGCCCAGCGAGCCGCTCGTCACGCGACGGCTCTCGGAGTCCGAGACGAAGGCCACGAGACCGAAACCATCCGAGCATGTCGGGCAGTCGAGTACCTCGGCGAGCTCGATGAACACGTGAGCGGGCGCTCGACCGCCTAGGGCGCCGTTCCGGGGCTCGCGAGCCGGAGGAACTCCTCGCGAGTCCGGTTGTCGCGCCGGAAGAGACCGCGCACCGCGCTCGTGATCGTGCGGCTGTTCTGCTTCTCCACTCCCCGCATCATCATGCAGAGGTGCACCGCCTCGATCACGACGCCGACTCCCTGCGGGCGAAGCACGTCCTCGATGGCCTGCGCGATCTGCTCGGTCAGACGCTCCTGGACCTGGAGCCGTCTGGCGAAGACATCGACGATGCGCGGCAATTTGCTCAACCCGACGATCTTGCCGTCGGGGATGTAGGCTACGTGCGCCTTGCCGAAGAAGGGGAGCATGTGGTGCTCGCAGAGCGAGTAGACCTCGATGTCCTTCACGAGGACCATCGAGTCGTGCACCTCGTCGAAGATCGCCGAGCCGATGACGTCCTCGACGGTCTGCTCGTACCCCTGCGTCAGGAATCGGAGTGCGCCGGAAACGCGGTCCGGCGTGCGGACCAGTCCCTCGCGCTCCGGGTCCTCGCCGATCAACTCGAGTTCGCGTCTAACGAGTGAAGCGAGCGGATCCGTCGAATCTTCTGTCACTTTGCGACTCCTGATGCAAAAGGGGCGACCCGCAGGTCACCCCCCCTGTAGAAGCAGACGCGAGGTGATTTCTTGAAGCCCACCTCGAAAGGTTCGTCCCCTACCTTCGGGTTTCCGTCTTCCCGTTCCGGGCGTGACGTCCACCGACGGATCGAAGACTCTACGGGCAAGTGTTGGCTCAAGAAATACGACCTCGCATCCGTTGCACATGACGTTAGCGCAGCCTCTGTGCCACGGCAATTCGCGGGGGCTTCAGCTCACCACGCGCCTCCAGTTCGTCAGGATCTTCGGCGCATCCTCGAGCAGGTCGTTCAGCTCGGCGATGACCCCGTTGATGATCTCCGTGAGCTCTTCGGCGCGCTCCGCGGCCGCGAGCTCGACCTCATCGAGGACCTGGATCTGCCCCTCCGTAGGCCTCGCCTGCGGTCCCTGGATGTTCCGTGCAACGAACCGGAGCTGCTCGATCAGCCGCGGCCAGTCCCGGTACCCCATGCTCCCCGGCGGCCGACGCACCTCCGCGCCGAGCGTCGAAAGCGCATCCCTCGCCTCTCGCGCGGTCGAACGCACGGCTTCCTCGTTCGAGAGGTCCTTGCCGTCGATCGACTCGAGAAGTCCATCGACCTGACCATCCAGGTCGAGGATCGTGCCGATCATCTGATTCAGGTTGCTCTGGAGATCCCGCGCGCGCATCGCCGCGGTGAACCGAGCTTCGTAGTCCGCCTGCGAAGCCGCGACGTTCGGGTCGCCCCGGACCTCGAAGTCGGTCGAGTGCTCCTCGCCGTTCACCACGATCGTGGCCGTGTAGCTCCCGGGGATCGCCGAGACTCCGCCGCCGCCGAAGAAGCCGAACCCGCCACCTCCCTGCCCCTGCCCGGGTACCGGCCGGGCGCCGGGCCACTGAAGGTTCCAGACAGCGCGATTGATCCCGGCCTGCGTCCCGCGGTGCGGAAATTCGCGGACCTGCGCACCCGATGCATCGGTGATCCGCACGGTGACGTCGTCCGCGCCGGCGGCCGCGGACTCGGACAGGAAGAAGTGGATCCAGGCGCCGGGCTGCGGGTTCTCACCGACGAACGCCGACTGCCCGAGGTTGCTCCCCCGGCCCCAGCGCTCCCAGTCGGTGGCCGTCCGCATCCCGAAGAGATGGACGTCCGACTGCGCCGCGTCCGCGAGCTCGACCAGCGGCTGGATGTCGTCCAGAATCCACGCGCCGCGACCGTGCGTGCCGATGACGAGGTCGTTGTACTGCCGCTGGATCCTGATTCCGCGCACGGACACGGGCGGCAGGTTCCCCCGGATGTCCACCCACGTCTGCCCTCGATCCCAGGACGCGAAGATCCCGCGGTCCATCCCGACGAAGAGCAGCTCGGGGTTGTCCGGGTGCTGCCGGACGACCTTCACATAGTCGTCCTGGGGCAGGCCACCGGAAATGTCGCGCCACGTCTGGCCGTAGTCCCGCGTCTCGTAGAGGTGCGGCGTGAAGTCGTCGAGTCGGTGGTTGTCGACCGCCATGAACGCGGTCCCCCGCTCGGTCGGCGAGGCCTCGATGTTCCCGATCCAGGTCTCCGCGGGCAGCCCCGGTACGCGGTCGCGAACGTTCGTCCAGTTCGCTCCGTCGTCGCGCGAGATCTGTACGTTGCCGTCATCGGTCCCCACCCAGAGGACGCCGGCTTCGACCGGCGACTCGGCAACCGTGAGGATCGTCGTGTGGAACTCCGCGGCCGTGTTGTCGTTGTAGATCTCGCCGCCGGAATCCCGCTGCTTCTCGGGGTCGTCCGTCGTGAGGTCGGGCGAGATCACGTCCCAGCTGTGACCGTAGTCGTTGCTCCGGAACAGCACGTTGCCGCCCCAGTAGACCGTCCCCGGATCGTGCGGTGAAATATAGATCGGGGCATCCCAGTTGAAGCGATACCGCGCCTGGGACATCGCCTGCCCCTGCGATCCCACCATCCAGGGGTGAGGCTCGATGCTGCGCGTCTGACCCGAGTTCGTGTCGGTAATCCGGAAGTACCCGCCCTGCGCGTTCGAGTAGACGAGATTGGGCTGGCCGGGCACGGGAACCGTGTAGAAGCCGTCTCCGCCGCTGACCGTGTACCATTCGCCGGGCATGATCCCGCGCGGCTCGTTCATCCGCGACGGACCGCACCAGTTACCGTTGTCCTGGAGCCCGCCGCAGACGTAGTACGGATCGCGATCGTCGACGAAGACGTGGTAGTACTGGGCGAGACTGAAGTTGCGGAAGATATGGAAGTTGTCACCGCCGTCGTAGCTCACCTGCATCCCGCCGTCCGACCCCGAGAGGACGCGTTCTCCGTCCCACGGGTCGATCCAGAACGACTGGTGATCGCCGTGCACGTCGCGAGCGATGCGGTCGAACGTGCGGCCGCCGTCCGTGGACTTCGAGAGTCCGCCCGACAGGGTATAGAGCGTGTTGTGATCGCTCGGATCGACGAAGACGTCGGAATAGTAGAACGGCCGGAAATTCAGCTGGTTCCGGTTGTCGTTGATCATGTCCCACGTCTCGCCGTAGTCCTCGGAGCGGAAGAGGGTGCCGGCGGTCGGGTACTCGGTGATGAGATACACGATGTTCGGCCGGGACTGAGCCACGCTGATCCCGATCCTGGCCATCGGCTCGTCGGGCGTCGTGGTGACTTTCTTCCACGTGTCGCCGCCGTCGCGGGAGACGTAGAGCGCGGTCTCCCGGCCGCCGTCGTCGAAGCGCCATGGCTTGCGCCGAAACGTCCACATGCCGGCGTACACGTTCCGCGGGTTCGAAAGGTCGATGTCCAGGTCGGAGCACCCCGTGTCCTCGTCGAGGTAGAGGACCTTCGTCCAGGTCTCTCCGCCGTCCGTAGTCTTGAACACACCACGTTCATCGTTCGGGCCCCACGAGTGACCCAGGGCGCACACGAGCGCGACGTCCGCGTCGCGCGGGTCGACCACGATCCTCTTGATCCGCTCCGTGTCCTCGAGGCCGAGGTGGGTCCAGTTCGTTCCGCCGTCGGTCGACCGCCACACGCCGAGGCCGTAGGAAACCGAGTTCCGCGGGTCTCCCTCGCCCGAGCCGAGCCAGATCACGTTGCGGTCCGAAGGGGCCACCGCGAGCGCGCCCACAGAATAGGCGATCTCGTCCTGCCACTGCGGCTCGAACGTCACCCCCGCGTTCGACGTCTTCCACACGCCCCCGTCGGCACCGCCGACCCAGAAGGTCCGCGCGTCGCCGGCGACTCCCACGATCGCGGACACGCGTCCACCCATGTTCACGGGACCGATGTGGCGCCATTCGAGTTCGGACCCGGCCGCCACGATGGCGGGGTCCTGCGCCAGCGCGGATCCGGTCGACAGCGTCAGGCTCGAAGCGATGGCCAGAGCCGTCGCGAGGCCTAGAGTGCGTAGGAGTTTCATGGGGGGACCTTCCTGTGCGGACGTACTATTCGTGTGTGACCTGCAACCTCACATCGGAAAACAGACTCGTCGACCCGATCGCTGCCGCGGCGACATATCCGGCGTCGTGGAGTTCCGCCAGTACACGCTTGGTGTCGGCCGACTCTACATCGAAGAGGAGGCCCCCGGACGTCTGCGGGTCGAACAGCAGGGGGGCCGCCGGGTGATCCTGCGCCCCGGGGTCGAACGAGATACCGCGGGCCGCACGCGCGTTCTCGTCGTGGAACGTGCTCCGGAGACCGGCCGCCAGGAGAGAACCCACGCCCGGAAGCACCGGAAGCGCATCCAGTCGAACGCTGCCTGCCACATCGCTGGACCGCAGCATGCTGGCGAGATGACCGGCAAGCCCGAATCCGGTCACATCCGTCGCGGCTCGCGCACCGTGTCTCCGAGCGATGTGCGCGGCCTCGCGGTTCGAGAGCCGCATGCTCGCGAGTGCTGATTCGAACCACTTCCCTCTTATGCGGCCCTTCATGTCGGCGTGGAACAACACGCCGGTGCCGAGGGCCTTGGTCAGGACGAGGGTTCGGTCCGGCACGACCCGGTCGATGGAGAGGAGGTCCACATCCGGCGTCGCGAAGCCCTCGACCTGGAATCCCACGAGGAGCTCGTCCGACGTCGTCGTGTGACCGCCGACCAGGGTGATCTCCATCGCGTCCAGCGCCGCCCGCGCCCCGGACATCACCTGAAACAGGATCTCCTCGCGCTCGGACGGGTCACCCGACTCGGGGAGGGCGATCAGTGCCTGTGCGAACGCGGCGTCGATTCCCTTCGCGAAGACGTCGGAGGCGGCGTTCACGGCACCCACATACCCGACGACGTAGGGATCATCCGTGAACGGGCGAAACTGGTCCACGCTCGAGATCACTCGCACACCGTCGGGACCCGCGTACGCGGCCACGTCGTCGCCTTCTGCGATCCCCAGTTCCACCTCGGGCGGCCGGTCCCCATCTGCGAGCCGCCCGATCACACGCTCGAGCTCGGTCTGACCGAGCTTCGCGGCGCAGCCGCCGCACAGGACCTCCATTCGGTCTCGCATCCCGGCCAGCGCAGCAAACTCCGGAGCGACGCCCTCGTCGGCGGTCAGGGCCTGGAAGCGGGCCATAAACTTCCGGTCGATCCGGTCCTTCAGCCGGAGGACCCGGGGCCCGGAAAACACTCGACCCCATTTCGCTCCGATCGCGGTACCGTCCCCGAGGTTGAGCAGGGTCAGGAAGTCGCGCTGCGGACGATAGGACTCCAGGTCGGTGCGCCCGGCCAGGTATCGTCTGAGGTTCTCGGTCAAGACGGGACCCTGACGGACGGCGTATACGCCCGCCTTAGGCACCCACGGCGCGTCCACGAGCGTCGCACAGTCTCCGACGCCGAAGACGTCATCGAACGCCTCCGACTGCAACGTCCGTCGGATACGGAGGAACCCCGCCTCGTCCGCCAGCCCGCTGCCAACGAACACCGGGTGTGCGGCCGCGCCCGCGACCCAGACGACGAGGTCCGCGTCGACGCGTGACTCCCCGAAACGAACGTGGTCGCCGGCGACCGACTCGACGCTACGGCCCGTGAGAACCTCGATGCCGCGCTCTTCGGCGGCGCGTTGCGTCCTGTCTGAAAGGGCCCCCGGGTAGCCCGGGAGGAGAACGTCCCCCGCCTCGATGATCGTGACCGCCGGCGCCACGCCGGCGGCGGATAACCGCTGCCGCAGAGCGAACGCGACCTCGACCCCTCCCGCCCCCCCGCCAACGACGGCGACGGGCCCTCCGGGGGTCCGGCGCTCCAGCCACCGGTCGACGTGCTCGACAAAGGACGCGATCGGCCGTGTCGGCAGGGCATGCTCGCGGACCCCGGGAGTCTCGAGACCTGCGACGGTCGATCCGATATCGAATGACACCGCATCGTACGCGAGAGGTGGTCGGTCGTGGAAATGCACGCGACGCGCCGTCGGATCGACGCTCGCCGCCGCGGACATCACGACACGTGCACCCGCGAGGCGCGCGAGCGGGAGCACGTCGATCTCCAGTTCCGATCGACGGTATTGACCCGCCACAAAGCCCGGGACCATGCCGGAATACACCGCGACGGGAGTATCCACGACGAGCGTGACACGGACCCCCGGGGGGGGGCGCATCGCGAAGTTCTTCAAGACCTGTATGTGGGCGTGCCCGCCGCCGACCAGGATCAGATCGACGGCGGGCCGCATCGTGGGTCGCCTCATACGGTAAGGTGCGGCGCTAGAACCCCACTTGATAGGTCAGACGGATATCCCGCCCGGGCATGGGTGCGAAGTCCTTGAGGAAGGACGCGTGGTTTCGGGCCACGGCGTCTCCGAGATTCGTCCCGGAAAGCACGATGTCGTGCACGGTCCGACCGGAGAAGAGCCGATAGCCGACGCTGGCGTCGATCATCGTGTACCCGGCGGTCGAGGTCTCGAACGCGGCGACCCGATCCTGCATGTCCACGCGCGATACGCCGAAGTGGCCGTGCCACGTCGTCGACTCGTATCCGAACCCGCCGCCGAAGCGGAGCGGTGGGATCCGCGGTAGCGGTTCGTCGTCGGCCCTCAGGCGTGCCCGGACGTAGTCGACGCCG
The DNA here is from genome assembly GCA_039587355.1 of Gemmatimonadota bacterium. Taxonomy (GTDB): domain Bacteria; phylum Gemmatimonadota; class Gemmatimonadetes; order Palauibacterales; family Palauibacteraceae; genus Palauibacter. Next base: position 29,334 of record JBDHIO010000016.1, read on the forward strand.
AGATCCAGCACGAAGTGCCCGGCGCCGGCATGGAACAACTCCACATCGGCCTGCGCCTCGAAGCCGGTGAACAGTGCGTCGGCCTGCGTCCAGACAGCGACCGGCAGCCCGTCCTCCTCCTCGCCGGTGAACTGCTGGTGGATGAACCGGTCGAAGCTGTTGGCGAAGAAGGAGAGTTCGCCGCGAACGCGGGAGCCATCGATCCGGACGCCCGCGTCGATGCTGTAGCCGACCTCCTGCCGCAGATCGACGTCGCCTCGCTCATAGGTGAACGTCGCGAGGTGCGGTCCGTCCGAGAACAGTTCCTCGGCCGACGGCGCTTTCACGGACCGCGCCGCGTTCGCGACGAAGGACACCGTCTCGGACGCGCTGATCACCGCACCGAGCGACGTCGAGAACCCGTTGAATTCACGAGAAACGCCGGCCTCCGTGTTGTCCGTCTTCTGCGCCTCGTACCGGGCGCCGACCTGAAGGCCGACGGACTCGCTCGGGTTCACCTGCTCGAACAGGAACGCGCCGAACTGGGTCGTGTTCGTGGGCGGAACGAATGCCTCCTCGCCGATTGCCCGGAAATCGCGATCCTGAACCTGGATCCCGACCGCACCGTTGGAAGAACCGCCGAAGCTGTGCTGCGCCTCCAGACGTCCCTCCCACTCGTTGTTGTAGAACTCCGTCTCGATTTCCTCTTCACCCCCTCCTTCGAGGGTGATCACCTCGAAGTGGCGATAGTCGGCAATCCCGAACCGTCCGCGGAGCCCCCTCAGAAACGAGCTGCCGAATCTCCAACCGGTCTCGAGATCGAACCGGCGCTGCTTCAGATCGACCCCTACGTCGCCCTCGGCGTGCTTCTCCTCGTCCTCGTGGTCCCCGTCTTCGTGCTCCTCGTCCTCGTGCCCGTGTTCCCCGGGGATGCCATACCTCGAGTCGTATCCCGAGCCGGACACGCCGATGAACCCGTTCTCACCGACGTAGGATATCCCGGCCGCAAGGCGTGCATTCTCGACCGCGCTGTTGTGCAGGCGGCCGTTCTCATCGTTCGCCTCTTCTTCGCTCTCGAAGGCGGCCTTCGGAATCCGGAGGTCGTCCGTCTTCCGGTAGGTCCCGGAGGCGTGGATGGCGATCTGACCCGCGGACACGTCCACTCGTCCGGCGACGTTGCGTTCCTTCGCTGCCGTGCTGCCGCGCACGATCGCGATTCCGGTGACCGGGTGAGCGGAAAGCTCCTTCGGGACCCGGCCGTCCTCGACGTTGACGACTCCGCCGATGGCGGAGCTGCCGTATAGGAGCGTCGCCGGTCCACGGATAACCTCGATCCTGTCGGCCGTCATCGACTCGACGGACGGTGCGTGGTCCGGGCTCGTGTTCGAGGCATCGCCGGTTCCGACGCCGCCCTCGAGAATGCGGACGCGATCGCCGCCGAGTCCGCGGATGATCGGCCTCGAACTCCCGGGGCCGTGGTACGAAGAGCTCACGCCGGGCTCCCCCGCGAGCGTCTCTCCGAGGGTGGGCTGAGCCGCGGCACGCAAGTCGATCCCGCGGATCACGTTTGTCGGGCTGAAGAGCTCCGACTGACGTCCCTCTGTCCCCACGGACACGACGAGATCGTTGCCGTGAAAGAACAACGAGATCTCGACGGTGAGCTCCGTGATCTCGTCCGGGGCGATTTCGACGCGCTCGATCCCCCGCCCGGAACGCAGGCTTTCGACCTCGATGAGGTACGTGCCCGCGGGGACGTTCTCGAACACGGCTTCTTCGCCCGGGCCGATGTGAGTGACCCTGCCGAGACCCACGATTCGAACGTCTGCTTCCTCGATCGGCTGCGCCTGCGTATTCGTCACACGGACGCGCAGCTCGCCGGTTTGCTGGGCGGTTGCGCTGGACGCAAACGCCGGCAATGTCAGGGCTACGACCCCGAGGGCCGCCCTAAGTACGGATCTGCCTACCATGATGTTGGTTTCCCTGTCGTATGACCGTGGCATCGGGGGACGCCGGTCCCGGCGCCCGCTCGCATTCAGTCAGTCGGCGATCAGCCGATGAGGGATTCCATGGGAGGGGCGCGCGTCCGTTGCGCTAGCGGCGCACTCGCGGGAATCGCCCGCGCGGGTCCGTCGACGGAGTAGGAAAATGTCGCCGGCGGAACATGAAAGGTGTCACCTGGAGGGGCGGTCGAAACGGGAGCCTGTTGAGTCGACGCGCACACGGCGCACGCGGTCGGCGATTCCGCCGAGTCCGCGTGAGAGTGCTGACCAGCCATCGCGCTGACGGCGATGAAGGACAGCATGATGGCGAGCGACATCGACACACGCGGGCGACCGTTCCGCCCCTTCGTGATCGACATGTGTGCCATTGGCTGCTCCTTTCGCCCCTGCGGTCACGCCACCGGAACGGCGCTGTCCGGTGAATAAGCTACGGACCGGTGGCCCACGGTCCAACCGCCCGTGGCGCCGATGCCAGGTGTCCGACATGATCCTTCCAGGACTCAACGGGCCCTCCTGGAGGATCGATGCCACGAAGCGAGCAGGACGCGCGGGAGCTCACGGACGAGGAACTGGACGTCTACATCCTCGCGCGCCTCGAGATGATCGGGGTCGACCTGTCCGTGCTTCCGGAGGATGACGAAGACGCGCCGGCCGATCGACGCCGCATACTCCGGTCGGCCCGACAGTTCCTCCGATCCACCCCGGCTGCGATCGCAGGCTTCGAGTTCGACGCGGCCGGACCGCCGCCGGCCATGTATCCCGCCGAGCAGTTCGCGTGGAATCGTGAGTAGCCCTCCACACCCTCCGACCGATCGAACGGTCGACCGACGGGCCTTTCTCGCTCGCATGACGGCCCTCACCGCCACGGCAGGCCTCGCGCCACAGGAACTCTCCGCAGCCGTACCCCGACCCGGCGAAGAGGCCCAGCGGCCCCGAGTCGCCTCGGACCCGGGGCCGACGATCCGGCCTACACGACTCCCGGCCGGGGCGCCGATCCAGGCGACGACGACGGAAGAGCTCACGCTCGTGGAAGCCGCGCACCTCCTGCGCTCGCGAGACGTATCCGCCGAGGAGGTCGTGCAGGCTTACCTGGACCGCATCGAGCGCTGGGATTCGGACTACCGAGCGTTCAACACCGTTCTCGCGGACGAGGCGATCGGCGCGGCCCGCGCGCGCGACGCGGCCGGCAGCGAGCCGCAGGCACCGCTCGGGGGCCTCCCGCTCGCGATCAAGGACAACTTCTATACGGCCGGCGTCCCGACCACGGCCAACTCGCACCTGTTCCGCGACTTCGTACCGGCGTTCGACGCGACGGCGTGGGCCCGTCTCCGGGGCGCGGGCGCGATCCTGCTTGGCAAGACCCAGATGGGGCCGCTCGCCACCACGGCCGCGACGACACCCGACGGAGAGAGAACGACGAACAACGCCTGGTCCCCGTTCGATGAGGATGTGAGTCCCGGGGGCTCCTCCAGTGGAACGGCGACGGCCGTGGCGGCACGACTCGCCTCCTCCGGCACGGGAACCCAGACGGGCGGCTCCATCACGAATCCCTCGAACGCACAGGGGCTCACGGGCATCAAGCCAACGATGGGGCGCGTGTCGCTGCAGGGGATCCTGCCCCTCACGTATACCAGGGACCACGTCGGACCGCTCGCCCGCGATGCGCGCGACGCCGCCCTCATGCTGCAGGTGATGGCCGGGCCCGACCGGGCCGATCCGCGGTCGCTCGGATTGCCCTCGGTCCCGGACTATGTCGCGGCCGTGGAGCCACACGGCGCGTCCGACCTCCGGTGGCCGACGAGGATCGGGGTCTGGCCCGGCTACCTGGACGAGCCCACGGCGCCCGCCGAGAGGGAGCGCGAGGAAGACGAGGGGGACGTCACCGCGGCGGCAGCGGAGCGGGCCCGACGGTTGTTCGAGCGACGGGCGGCCGAAGTCGAGGCACGCCGGTCGATGCTCCGCGCGTTCGAAGGGCTCGGCGCGGAGCTGGTCGAGATCGACGAGCCGGAACACTGGTCGGACCTGACCGCCTGGTCGTTCAACAACGTCCGCCTCCCGGAGCGGTCCGAGATCTTCCTCGAGCACCTCCGCGAGGACGTGCGGGGCTTCGGGGTCTCCCTTTCTCCCTGGATCAACGGGCTCTTGTTGCCCGCGGCAGAATACGTTCGCGGACAGCGCGCCAAGCTGGTGCTCCTGCGCACTATCCTGGACGACGTCTTCTCGCGCTGCGACGTCGTGGTTCAGACCCAGCCGTTTCCGTTCGACATCGTGGGGCTTCCCCTCATCGCGTTTCCGATCGGGTTCGAGACCGGGACGACGGCCGGACCGCGGCCCATGGGAGGGCTGCTCGGCGGCATGCCCTACGCGGAAGACCGGTTGCTGTCCCTCGCGGCGGCCTATCAGCGTGCCACGGACTGGCACCGGCAGAGACCTGCCGATCCGGACGCGTTCGAACGGCCCACATCGCGCGCTCGGCGCGGCAGGATCGACGTTCTGGACGTGATGGAACTGACGGAGTAGTCGTCCCGACGGCCGTATGTCCATGGCCCGCCCGGGTTAATGCGGGACGAGCACCAGCACGACCACCATTACGGCGATCCCCAGCCCGAACGCGAGCGTGTTCTTTCCGGGGGCGGAAGCCTGCCCCTCGGGAAGCAGGTCCGCGGCTCCCACGTAAAGAAACGACCCGCCCGCCGCGGCGACGATCGCGCCGATCACGGGAGTACTCGCTCCCTGCAGGAGAGCGTAGCTCGCCAGCACCGCAACGGGCGTCACGAGCGCCACACCGACGCTCGCCCGGACCGCCTGCGCCCGGTCAGCGCCCCCGTGATACAGCACCCCCATCGATGCGATACCCACCGGAAGCTTGTGGGAGATGACGAGCGCCACGATGACGCTTCCCGTCAGATAGCTCTCCGAGAACCCCGCCCCGACGGCCACCCCATCCAGGATGGAGTGGAGCCCCAGTCCGGCGATCGCGGTCCAGCCGTATCCGTCCGGGTTATGGGAGTGGTGGTGTCCGCAGTCCTCTTCCATGCGGGCGTGCGGGTGCGGGAGGAAGTGGTTCTCGGACACGTACAGGGCGATGAATGCGACCAGCGCCCAAATCATCGCCGTGGAAGCGCCTGCCATCTCGCCCGCGCGCGTCAGCAGGTGCAGCAGCGACCCCGCCACGAGCAGCCCGCTCGCGAACGTGATCAGCTCCGAGGTGTGATTCCGCGCCCACGCTTCGTGACGTGCCATGAGCCACACCCCGACCAGGCCGGAACCGCCGGCGAGGAGGGCGAACAGCGTGACGGCAGGCCACTGAGGCATAGGAAACCGAATCGCGGGCTTGGGTTGGGAAAGGAGGGATCCGGACGGAACCCGCGCGCATCCGAGTATTCGGATTCGCACGCGCAGGCTACGTTTTCAGAGATGAAACAGCAACCGATTCGGTGCCCCACGGGGAGTGGACGGTCCGGTTCGGGCAGGCTGGACCCGGCCCGACTCGGGCGCCCGAGCGACGTTCTGACGAAACGAAGCCGACCATGACCATCAAGACGCGCCGCCCCATGAGCCATCCGGTCACCTTTGTTCTTGGACTGCTCACCTGGTTATCGGCTGTGGCGCCAGGCTCGCTCGCGGGCCAGGAGACCCGGGCGGATTCGCTCGAGGCGAGAGTGCAACGCCTCGAGGCCGTCGTTGACAGCCTGCTGCGCGTCCTCGGCGGGCAGGCGGACGAGGCGACCGCCGCAGATGAACTGGAAGCGCTGCGTGAGGCCGCACGGGCTGCTGCAGCCGAAACGTCCGAGCCGAGCGAGGACGCCCCCAGCCGCACCGGGAGCCTGAGCATCCTCAATCCGGAGATCAGCGTCACGGGTGACGTCGTCGGGGCCTGGCTGACACCAAGGGACGGGGGCAGCGAGGCAACGGCGATTCCGAGAGAGTTCGAGCTTTCGTTCCAGGCAGCCCTCGATCCGTACACGCGGACCAAGATCTTCTTCTCTCGCGAGGAAGAGTTGCCGATCGCCGGCCTCGACGAGGTGCTTTCCTTCGGGGAGGGCAAGGGGGCAGAAGAAGACGAACACGGGTCCGGGGTGGATCTCGAGGAAGCTTACGTAACCTGGGTCGGCTTGCCGCAGGCGTTCGGCCTGAAGGCGGGCCGTTTTCGTCAGGAGCTCGGGCTCTACAACCGAACGCATACGCATGCACTGCTCGAGATCGACCGGCCGCTCGCGTCGGTCGCGTTCCTCGGGGACGACGGCCTGATACAGACCGGTGTGTCCCTGGCGTTGCCCAGCGTGCAGACCGGCGCCGGAACGCAGTCCCTGACTCTTCAGGCAGCCGCCGCGTCGAATGCGCTCTTCCAGGGCGGCACCGGATTCTCGTACCTCGGCCGGTTCCAGAGCTTTTGGGACTTGAGTCCCAGCACGTATGTGCAGTTCGGTGTTAACGGCGTGACGGGACGCAACGACGATCTGGATCTTTCGTCGGAACTTCTCGGTGTCGATGTGTCGTTTCGCTGGGCTCCGCCGTCTCAGGCGCGGTACCGTGAACTGACGCTCCGAGGTGAGTGGTACTGGACGCGCAGGGACATCCTGGACGAACGGCGGTCAGGCAATGGAGGGTACGGGCAGGCGAGCATGCGCTGGAGCCAGCGCTGGATTACCGGAGTCCGGGCCGACTGGCTCGACGGATTCGGCGAAGGGCCGACCGCGTTCCAATTCGTGCCCTCGGTCAGCTGGTGGCAGAGTGAGTGGGTGCGGCTGCGGCTACAGTACAATTTGCTCAAGAGAGCGGGCTTCGATGCAGATCACACCTTCTTGCTGCAAACAGTCTGGGCGGTTGGCCCGCACCGACACGAAGCATATTGAGGCGATGACGAGATGATTGGATTCCGTGTGAGCGCCGCCGCGGCGCTCGTTGGGTCACTGGCCGTCGCGGCCGCGCCGCTGTCCGCACAGGAACCGCTCCAGGTCGTGACGACGCTTCCGACCTACGCCGCCATCGCTCGCGAGATCACGGGCAACCTGGCGGAAGTGACTCCCATCGCCCGCGGCGACGAGGACCCGCATTTCGTCAACCCGCGCCCGAGCTTCGCGCGGCTCCTGCAGGGGGCGGACCTGTTCGTTTCCACCGGGCTCGACCTCGAACTCTGGGTCCCCGGGCTCCTCGAGCGTGCAAGCAACGCGAGGGTCGTCGAGAGCGCGCCGGGTCACGTCGTAGCCTACGCGGGCGTCGATCTGCTCGATATCCCGGCCTCGGTCTCGCGCGCCGGGGGCGACGTGCATGTGTTCGGAAACCCTCATGTCCACACCGATCCGATCAACGGAATCCAGGTCGGTCGAAACATACTCGCGGGGCTGATACGGGTGGACCCCGATCACACCGCCGAGTACGAGAAGCGCGCCCGGGAGTTCGAGACGCGTCTTCTCCGACGCACGTTTGGTGAGGATCTGGTGGAGATTCTCGGGGAGGAGACCCTCCTGACCCTCGCGAGCTCCCGGCAATTCTGGTCGTTCGCCGAGAGTCAGACATACGAGGGAAAGCCCCTCACCGACTTCGTGGGGGGCTGGCTTCAGCTTGCCCTTCCCTTTCGCGGGGAGCGGATGGCGTGCTATCACAAGAACTGGGCGTATTTCGGCGCGAGGTTCGACGTCGAGTGTGCGATCTACGTGGAACCGAAGCCCGGGATTCCGCCGTCACCCGGCCACGTCCGGGATGTGATTGCCTTCATCCAGGACAACCAGATCCCGGTGCTGTTCGCGGCCAACTACTTCGGAGCACGTCGCGTCGAACAGGTCGCGTCGCGCGCCGGGGCGCAGGCCATCGTCGTGCCGGAGCACGTTGACGGGTTGCCAGAGGTGCGGACGTACTTCGATCTGTTCGACTCCTGGGTCTCCTGTCTCGCCGAAGCCTTCGGCGGGAACGTGCCGCCCTGCCGGCGATGATGGAGCTAATGCTCGCGCCGCTGGTCGCGGCGCTGATTCTCGTCGGCATCCACGGATACCTGGGAGTCCACATCATCGCGCGAGGGGTCATCTTCGTGGACCTGGCGCTGGCCCAGGTCGCGGCCCTCGGGTTCACGGCGGCAAGCCTGCTCGGGTTTCCACCCGGGTCCGCCACGTCCTATGGACTCAGCGTCGGGGCGACGCTCATCGGCGCACTCGTTCTGAGCGTGTCCCGCGTCGAACACGAGCACATCTCCCAGGAAGCACTGGTCGGGGTCGTATACGTCGCCGCCTCCGCCGCGACCATCCTGCTCGCGGCTCAGGCACCAAGGGGGTCGGAGCATGTGGAGGAGCTGCTGACCGGGACCATTCTCTGGGTGACATGGCCGGAAATCTGGAAGACAGGCCTGGTCTACGCGGTCGTCGGGGCGATCCACTGGGTCCTCCACCGCCGGTTCTTCACGATCTCGCTGGAGCCCGAGAGGGCCGCCGCGGAAGGGTGGCGGCTCGGATGGTGGGACTTCGTGTTCTACGGACTGTTCGGGATCGTCGTCACGTCCTCCGTGGGCATCGCGGGGGTGCTGGTGGTCTTCTCCTTTCTCGTCATCCCGGCCGTGATCGCATTCACGTTCGTCTCGACGCCCGGCCGACTTCTGGCGGTCGCCTGGACAGTCGGTGGGCTCGCCGCCCTGGCGGGCCTCCTCCTCTCCTTCCAACTCGACCTGCCGACCGGACCAGTCATCGTCGTCACGTTCGCGGCCGTCCTCGTACTGTCGTTCGTGATCCGCCGACTCGTTCCTGGCAGGGCGAACGCCGGGTGATTCCGAGCGACGGCGACGCCCCCCGCCCCCCGGCTACCAGGCGATACCGTAGTCGTCGCCGTGGTGGCTCGAGCCACCCCAGAACGACCCCTGCGCCCAGTCGAAGAAGATCGCGTTGATGGGGCCCGATGTCCTCTCCGAGAAGGTGAGGTCGTAGCCCATCCCCGCGAGCTTGCTCCGGACCCAGGGCGGCGTCGCATCCTGAAGCAGCATCCGACCCGGGCGGGACTCGTGCAGTCCGAACGATCCGCGCATCTGGAACGAGTTCATGTTCGGGGCCTCGGCCGCCTGCTGAACGTTCATGTCCCACTCGACCACGTTCAGAAAGAACTGGAGCAGGTTCTGATCCTGTCCATCGCCCCCCTGCACGGCGAACGAGAGAAACGGCTTCCCGTCCTTCAGCGCCATGGAAGGCGTCAGGGTCGCGCGCGGCCGCTTGCCGGGCTCCATGACGTTGTAGGGGCCGTCCGCCGGGTCCAGCACGAAGCTCTGGGCGCGCTGTGACAGCCCGATCCCCGTTCCCCCCGCGATGACGGCCGGGATCCAGCCGCCGGACGGCGTGATCGAAACGACCCAGCCCTCTCGATCGGCCGTCTGGATCGATGTCGTCCCGGCGTAGAAGTCCTCGTCCAGCGACGCGTGGTCCGCGGCGCTCAGCGAAGCCCCCTGCTCCGTCGTGACCGCGTCCTTCTTGCCCCACGCCCGCAGGTACTCCGTAAAGGGATTCTCGCCTCCCTGGAAGGGATACGGGTCACCCGGCCCGGCCTCGGCGTCGTTTCGCTCCCAGTCGATCTCGGACAGGCGCGCCTTCGCGTAGTCCTTCGAGAGAAGCCCCGCGACCGGTTCTTCGGGCGGGTAATACGGATCGCCGTAGTAGAAGTCGCGATCGGCGAACGCGAGGTTCATCACCTGGTAGAGGGCATGCAGATAGTTCGCGCTGTTGTAGCCCATCGCCGCGACGTCGAGCTGCTCGACCATGTTCAGGGCCTGAAGCATCACCGGCCCCTGGACCCACGTCGTCAGCTTGTAGACGTCGATTCCCTTGTAGTTGGTCGAGACGGGCTCCTCGACGTGCACCTGCCAGTTCTTCAAATCCTCGAGCGTGATCAGCGCGCCGGCCTCGCGGGCCCCGCGCACGAAGTCGGCCCCGATGTCACCGCCATAGAACGCGTCGTAGGCGGCGCGGATCGCCGACTCCCGATCGGCCCCGGACGCGAGGGCCGCGGCCTCCGTTTCGACGAGCCGTTCGAGCGTGCGTTTCAGATCGGGCTGCCGGAACATCTCGCCGACGCGTGGTCCGGGATTCCCGGCATCGTCAGGGTGCGTGAAGTACACGTCCATCGACGACGGCCAGTCCCGAATCCGGTCCTGCCCACCCCGGATCCGTCGGACGGCGTCACCCTCGATCGGGTATCCCTCGGCCATCTCGATGGCCGGCTGCAGAACCTGCGCGAGGCTCATCGTGCCCCACTCGGCGAGCATCGTCATCAAGCCGCCCGGAGTGCCCGGTGTCACCGCGGCCAGGGGTCCGAACTCCGGCGGATACTCGAGCCCCTCCTCCCGATACCGCTCGGCGGTCGCTCCGGTCGGCGCAACCCCGAGGGCGTTCAGCCCGATGACCTTCCCCGTGTTCGGGTTGAAGATCAGCGCCTGCGTCTCGCCACCCCACGAGAGGACATCCCACATGGTGGACGTCGCGGCCAGCATGGCGGCGGCCGCGTCTACGGCGTTTCCGCCCTGATGAAAGATCCTCGCCCCGGCAGTCGCCCCCAGCGGCTTGCCCGTGATGGCCATCCAGTGGCTCCCGTGCAGGACGGGTTTCTGCGTTTGCTGGGCTTCGAGGGCACCAGTCGCGAAGACAGCGCCCGCGAGGACGAGTGCGGCGATGCGTCGAGCGGATCGGGCGAACATGGGGGCTCCTCCGTAGGTGTTCACGACCCTGGAATATGCCGTTCCGGGTCCGTTCTCGCACCGGCGATGGCCCGGCCCCGCGGGGGGCCGGACGGTGACGTCACCGCCGTCGGCGGACCCCACGGCGAAGACCCGACGGCTGACGCTTCTCTTCTTCGTCTTCCTCGGGCGGCGGAGGCTCGACCTCGGGCTCGAAGCCGGGGATGACCTCGCGGGGGATCGTGCGGCCGAGGAGCCTCTCGATCCCGCGGATCTCGACCCAGTCGGAAGATGCCATCAGCGTGACCGCATCCCCGGTGTCGTCGCCTCGGGCCGTACGACCGACGCGGTGGACATAGTCCCGGGGGTCCTCGGGAACGTCGAAGTTCACCACGTGCCTGATCCCGCGAATATCCAGCCCGCGCGCGGCGACGTTGGTGGCCACGAGCACGCGCGTCCGACCATCCCGAAACCTCTCGAGGGCGCGATCTCGCTGATCCTGGTGTTTCCCGCCGTGCATCCCGTCGACCGAGATGTCACGGCCCTTGAGGAAGTCGGACAGGTACGTCGCCGTATCGCGTGTTCGGGTGAAGACGAGGACCTGCCCCTCCGGCCATTCGCCGAGGAGGTGGTGCAGGAGCTCGTGCTTCCGGGACCAGTCGACCGGGTGCAGCACCTGGTCGATTCCCTCCGCCGCGGTCTCGAAGCCGATCTGCACCTCGACCGGATCCGTCATCAGCTGCTGCGCGAGCCATTTGACCCCCGCCGGCATCGTCGCGGAGAACAGCAGCGTCTGGCGTGACTCCGGCGTCGCGGCGACGATCTCCTTCACATCGTCGATGAACCCCATGTCCAGCATGCGGTCGGCTTCGTCGATGATCATCGTCTCGACGGCAGACAGATCGGCGAACCCGCGCTTGAGGTGGTCGAGGAGCCTGCCCGGTGTCGCGACGAGGACATCACACCCGAACGCCAGTTCCTCCCGTTCGGGCCCGAGCCGCGTCCCACCGTGAATCACGACCACCTCGATCGAAGAGGCGGCGCCGTACGTGCCGACCGCCTTTCCGATCTGCTGGGCCAGTTCGCGAGTCGGTGTGATCACGAGACCACGGGGCGCCGTCTTGTGTTCGGTCTCCGACAGCCTCTGGACCATCGGCAGCGTGAACGCGGCGGTTTTTCCCGTCCCGGTCTGCGCCATCCCGAGGACGTCGCTTCCCGAGAGGGCCGCGGGAATCGCTTCGCGCTGGATGCCCGTCGGCTCCGTGTAGCCGGCACGTTCGACCGCCTCGACGAGGGCCTCGGAGAGCCCCAGATCCGCGAAGGCCTCGCTCACGAAGCTGCTCCCCGATCCCGGAGGGTCGGAGACGACGTTGCCGTCTCTCCGATCCGACCGTCACTTGCGAGCCATCGCGCGACCTCGCGAGTCGGTCCTGCGGCGCGAAGGCCATGGTCCTGTAAGGAGGAATCAGTCGTGACGGATGGCATCCGTGGTTCTTTTACCCCTGAAACGAGTGGTTCGGCGTCGCCGCCGGAGGATTCTGCCCGGCCGCACGGTGCGTTGAGGGTCCCCGGGCCGCAAGCGCGGCGCCTGCTGCCGACGGCGGCGGCGATCGCCGCAGGCTGCCTCCTGCTGGCCTCGTGCACGTTTTCGAGCTCGACCGCCAGCCGCCCCGCGGACCCGGCGCCCACCCCGCCGACGGCCCCGGATGCGACGCCGCTCGAGGAACCGGGGATCGAGCCCCGACCCGCGGCCGATCGCGCGGGGATCGATGTGCACCACTACGACATCCGGATCGACCTGACGGATCCTGCCTCGGGCACCTTCGAGGGTGACGTGACGCTGACCCTCGACCGCCTCGGCGCGGGCGAGTGGCTCTCGCTCGACTTCGCCGGGCTCGACATCCGCCAGGTGCAGGTCAACGGGGAGGACGCCCTCTACCTGCGCGACGGCTCTCTGCTACGTGTGGACGCGCGGAATCGCCCTCCTGAAGGACTCGAGGTTCGTGTCCTCTACGGCGGTGCCCCCATCGACGGCCTCTTCTTCGGTCAGGACGCCAACCTCGAGCCCGCCGTGTTCGCGGATAACTGGCCGAACCGGGCTCGCTGGTGGTTCCCCGCGAACGACCATCCCGCCGACAAGGCGACGGCGCGGTTCACCGTGCGGGTGCCTTCGGGGTTCGGCGTGATCGCGAACGGGTACGAGCTCGACCGACGGGAAGCCGCTGGCATCAGCACCTGGGTCTGGCAGACCGACGACGACGCTCCCATCCCCCCGTACACGATGGTCATCGGGGTCGCCCGCTTCGAGCGACGAGGGCTGGCGCCGGGAGCGTGTGGCGACGCGCCCGCGGCGGCTGATTCCGGTTGTGCACCCGTCTCGATCTGGGCGCTCGCCGGCGGGGGAGACTACGGCGCGGAGCGATTCAGTCGCGGAGCCGACATGGTCGACTTTTACACGGACCTGGTCGGGCCGTACCCCTACGAGAAGCTCGCACACGTGCAGTCGTCCACCCGGTTCGGCGGGATGGAGAACTCGAGCGCGATCTTCTACGCGCGTGGCGGGTGGGAGGGTGGCCGGATGGGAGAGGGCGTGATCGCCCACGAGACGGCGCACCAGTGGTTCGGCGATTCCGTCACGCCCGCGAGCTGGTATCACCTCTGGGTGAGCGAGGGGTTCGCTTCGTACTTCGGACCACTTTACTTCGAGGCGCGTGACGGCGTCGACGTGTTTCGCGAGCGCATGGAGGGGGTCGCGCGGACCGCGAAATCCTCAGATGTGATCGGACAGGCGATCGTCGACTCGACCACGAACAACCTCTTCGACCTCCTCAACGCCAACAACTACCAGAAGGGCGCGTGGGTTCTCCACATGCTCCGCGGGCTGCTCGGCGACGAGGTGTTCTTCCGGGGCGTGCGGGACTACTACGCCCGGCACGTTCACGCGGCAGCCTCAACCGAGGATGTGCGAGCCGCGTTCGAACGGGTATCGGGACGCGACCTCGAGGGCTTCTTCCGGCAGTGGGTGTATTCGCCCGGCTACCCGGATCTCGGAATCGGCTGGCGGATCGACGGCGAGGAGCTCGTCGTTGATGTCTCTCAGCGCCAATCCGCCGACTGGCCGGTCTTCACTGCGATGGCGGAGATCGAGGTGCGACGACGCGGAGGGACGACGTTCCGTCTCCCGATCGAGATCGCGGGAAGGTCTCAGACCCTGCGCTTCGGGGGGATGAGCGATGTGGTGGACGTGGCCTTCGATCCGGACGGCTGGCTGCTCAAGGATGTGGAGGTCGTCGCCACGCCCTGATCCGGGCGGGTCGTCAGACCGGGGAGAGCACGGTGTCGCAGGCGATCAGGTCGTCGAACGTCTCGCGGCGCACGACCGGGCGCGTTTCCGCGCCCCGGACCCAGACGACGGCCGGGCGGCGCAGCCCGTTGTACCGGGACGACATCGAGTGCGCGTAGGCGCCCGTGACCGGGACTGCCAGGATGTCACCCGCCGCCGTTCCGGCCGGTAGCAGCGCCTCCTCATTGATGACATCGCCCGTCTCGCAGTGGCGTCCGACCATGTGGAAACGGTGGTCGTGCGGCGCGTCCGGTCGACTCACCGACAGCACTTCGTACCGCTGACCATACAGAGACGGCCGCGGGTTGTCCGAGAGTCCACCGTCCACGGCGACGAGCTCGCGCCCATCAGGGAGTCGCTTTCTCGCCTCGACGCGATAGAGCGTCAGCGTCGAGGTGGCGATCACCGCCCGACCGGGCTCGACCATCAGGCGAACCGCGCCGAGGCGTTCAGCGGCTCGCGCGTCCGCCAGCCCGCCGAGGACGGCAGCGCCGAAATCGGCGATGCCCGTCTCGGGGTCCTCGCGCAGGTAGGGGACCGGCATCCCGCCCCCCAGATCGAGATCTACACGCTCCGGAAAACGGTCCCGCAGGGGCTCGACGAATTCCGTCACCGCCGCGGCGGCGCGCCCGAACGTATCCAGGTCGCGTATCTGGCTTCCGACGTGGATATGCACGCCGGCGAGCACGACGCCATCGGCGCGGGCAGCGTCGGCTAAGACGGTCGCCGCCGTCGCGGGGTCCATGCCGAACTGCGCGCTGGCCCCGGTCGTCTTCACCTTCTCGTGGGTGACTGCCGCGACATCGGCGTTCAGGCGGACGAGAACGTGCGCGTCGCGTCCGACCTCACGGGCGATACCGGGCAGGACCGCGATCTCGCCCGGGTGGTCCACCACGATGCGGCTCACCCCGCATCGCACCGCCTCGGCGAGTTCCGCCCGCGGCTTCGCGTTCCCGTGCATGAGCACGCGACCAGGCGCCATGCCCGAACGCGTCGCGATCTCGAGCTCGCCCGTCGAAACGACGTCCACCCACCAGCCGGCCCGCTCGAGACACTGGACCAGCGCCCCGCACAGAAACGCCTTCCCGGCGTAGACGAGTGCCGTCTCGTCCCCGAACGCCGATCGAAACGCCGCCAGGCGGGTCAGGAGGTGGCCCTCGTCCGTCACGAGCGTGGGCGTCCCGTGCGCACCCACGACGTCGAGGAGACTCACGCCGCCGACCGCGGCGACGCCGGAATCGACGCGCCAGGAATCAGGCAATATGTGCCTCACTGGTGCACCCTCAGATCACCGTGCCCAGAACGCCGAAGGCGACGATGGCGAGACCGCCGGCGATCATCGCGTAGGGCAACTGGGTCCGCACATGTTCGATGTGATCGGTCCCCGACGCGAGAGACGAGATGATCGTCGTGTCGCTGATCGGACTGCAGTGGTCGCCGAAGATCCCGCCGGACAACACCGCGGCGACGAAGGGCGACGGCGGGAGACCGAGCGCGTTCGCGAGCGGCACGGCGACGGCCAGCATGATGGCGAAGGTCCCCCAGCTCGATCCCGTGGCGAAGGCGATTCCACCCGCGACGAGGAATACGAGCGGAAGCATGAGGATCATCGGCACGCGATCGCCGACGACGCCGGCCACGTACCCGCCGGTTCCGAGGGAATCGGTCACACCCCCGAGCGTGATGGCGAGCCAGAGCACGAGCGCCATCCCCGTCAGGGCCCCGGCGCCCTTCAGGCTGACCCGGCTCAGTCCCTCCAGGTCGAGAGACCCCTGAAGGAGCGCGAGCAACCAGCCGACGGACAGCCCGACCAGCACCGCCCAGAGGACGCTCGTAGAGCCCGACCCCTGGGACATGTCCCCGTTGCCCGTGATGAGCATGAAGATGGGCATGCACAGCACCATCACGGCGATCGGTAGGATCATGTTGCGGGGCCTCAACTCCACGCCCTCCGCCGGCTCGGGAGCGATCTCATCGGGATCGGCGAAGGCGACCGCGTGCTCCCACTGAAGCTCGCCCCCCCGCGTGCGCATCTCGGCCTTCTTCATCGGACCGAACTCGAAGCCCGTCCACGCCGAGAAGCCCGCTACGATGAGCGCGAAGATGGCGTAGAAGTTGAGCGGGATCGCGATCAGAAACGCCGTCAGCGGGTCCCCGACGCCGAGACCCGCGAGGATCCCGAGGATGTACGCGCCCCAGGCGTTGAAGGGAATCAGGATGCACACCGGGGCGGACGTCGAGTCGATGATGTACGCGAGCTTCTCCCGCGAGACCTTGAAGCGGTCGAACAACGGACGGCACACGGAGCCCGCCACGAGGATGGTGAGGTTCGACTCGATGAAGATCACGATGCCGAGCAGCCAGGCGAGTACCTGTGCCCGCCGGCCGTCCGTCACCCACTCGCGCTCCTCGACCCACCGCACGAAGCCGCGCATCCCGCCGTTCGCTTCGACGACCGCGATGAGGGCGCCGATGAGAAACGTGAAGACGATGACCTTGGCGCTGCCCGAATCCGCCAGCACGCCGATCGTTCCCTCGATCGCGTCCGCCAGCCCCGTGGCGGGGTTCCAGCCTGCCGAGATCGTGAACCCCAGCCAGATCCCGGCCGCGAGCGACAGATAGACCTGCCGCGTGTAGATCGCGAGGCCGATCGCCAGGAGCGGCGGGAGCAGCGAGGCGAACCCGTACGAGACGACGGCCTGGGCGAGGTCAGCGGGAAGGTCGATCATCTCGGCACCTGGTGGGTCGGCACGGCATCTCCTCGCTCAGGGTCGCCGAGCGCTGCTCAGCGTTTGGAAATCCACGAGCTTCGACGATCGTAGAAGCGGAGCGGTCTGTCCACTGCCCGGCTGATTCCGATGCGCGTCGTGGTCTCGACGTCGGCGTCGGACACGGCCTCGGCCTCCGACAGCCAGAGCGGCTCCCGGTCGAGCGGGTGGCCCTGCAATTCCGGACCGACCGCCAGCGCCTGGGTGAGCCTTGCAGGTCCGTTCGTCAGCTCGGCGCGACCCCGGCGCTCGGCCATGACCTCCAGACCTTCCACCGGCTCGAGAGCCCGCAGCAGGACGCCCGCCGGGAATCCCACGGGCCCGGTCACCACGTTCAGGAGCCAGTGGATGCCGTAGTTCATGTGGATGTAGGCGGTGCCGGGAGGTCCGTAGAGCGGCTCGTTGCGGGCGGTACGCCCGATCCGTTCCGCAGCATGGCACGCGGGATCGTCGGGCCCGGTGTACGCCTCCGTCTCGACGATCCGACCCGCCGCGATCCGCCCGGCACGATCGGATGTCACTACCACACCGAGAAGCTCCCGGGCGACCGTCTCCGCCGGTCGTTCGAAGAACGCCGGCGTAAAGGGTCCGGGGCGCGTTATCCCTCGCGCTCCTGTGCCCTGGCTGCCACGACCGCCTTCGCCCGGGTCTCGGTGATGACCTCGGTCAGGCGATCCGGATTCGAGTCGATGATCTCGAACACGCCGGCGCCGAAGTGCTCGACCAGAACCTCGGCCGTGCGCTTCCCCACACCAGCGTAGTTTCGCACCATCCGATCGACCGCATCGCCGGCCGCACCACCGCGGCCCTTGGCGGCACCGCTCGACTTCGGCTCGGCGGGAGGGGAGTCGTCCTTCGACGCAGCGGGCTGCTTGGACGCGCCCCGCGAGGGGCCACGCGACCCACCTCGCGATCCGACACCCCGCGAGGAGGCGGCGGAGGACGACGATTTCGGCTCCGGCTTCGTGTCCCCGGACTTCTTCACCGGCTTCTCGTCCGCATCGCCGTCCTTCGGCAGCGGTCCGATCCGACTCGCCGTCGAGGATCCCGTCGGCTTCGACGGGGCGCGGCCCCGGGAACCGCTCCGATAGCGACCGAGTCGCCGCGGTTCTGGCGTGTCTGGCTTCTTCTCGGGTGCCGGCTCCGCCGGGGTCGCGGCCGCGGGCGCGTCATCGCGCTCTTTCCGGCTCTGAGGCTTCCGGTCCTCCCGCTTGCGGTCGGTGTCTCGCGCCTTCGTCTCCCGGCGAGGCTCGCGGGACCGCTCGCGTCCGGCGTCCTTCTTCTCGCTCGAGGGCTTCCGACCACGGGTCTCCCGCTTCTCGGTCTCGGGCTTCTCGCGACTCTCCTGCTTCGGTCGCGAGTCCGAGCGCGCCTGTCGGCCGCCCTCCCGCGACCCCTGACCACGCTGCCCTCCGCGTCCACGCTGGCCGCCGCGCTGACCGCCGCGCTGACCGGAGCGACCCTCTTCTCGCGGCTTCCGCTCGGCGGCCGGCTTCTCGGCCTTCGGCTCAGGCCTCTCGGCCTTCGGCCCGGGTTTCGGCTGGGGCCTCTCGCTCGGCGTTTCGGCCGCCGGTGCGTCAACGGCCGGCTTCGCCTTCTGCTTGCCGCCACCCAGCAAGCGTCCCAGCAGACCCTTCTTCGCCGGCCGGTCCTCGGTCGGCTTCTCGGCGCGTGCGGCCGGGGCGGAGGTCTTCCGATCCCCGCCTCGCGTCTGCCCACCCTTCGCCGGCGTCAGGTAGTAGTTCCCGTCCTCGCGCTGCTCGAGCGTGACCGCGCCGTCGGCGGAAGCCTGCTTCAGGAACAGGCTGAACTTCGGAAACCCGAGGCCGCCCTCGTCGAACCCCGAATCGCGCGCGATCAGCTTGCGCTTCGCCATCGAGTCCCGCACAGGGGCCTTTCCGTCGTACAGGTCGCCAACGACGGCTCTCAGGGCCTCGTAGGCCGCCTCGAGGTCGTTTGATGCCGCCGAACCCGATGGTGCCGGGGTGGACGGCTCAGAACGGCCGCTGGGCCCTTCAGAGGCGCGCGAGCCCGACGATTTCGACCGGGACCGTCCCGAACCCGAATCGCCGCGTCCGCGTCCGCGGCCGCCGCGGCGACTCTTCCCGCTGGACGAGCTCGACGTGCCGCTCGGCGCGGTTGCCTGGACCATGGGTCCCTCGTCCCCGTCGAGGATCTCGGATCCCGCCCCGACCTCGTACTGACCGTTCTGCCCCTTCCGCATGACGATCAGGTTCTTGTGCGTCGCCTCGGCCAGGAAGCGGTTGAACTTGCTGAAGCCGGCGCCCTTCTCGTCGAAGCTCGAATCGATCTCGAGCATCACCTGCTTGAGCCGATCCGACCGCATCACGTCGCCGCGCTCCACCATGCGGCGAACCGCCTTTGACACGAGGACCCAGGGATCGTGTTTCTCGACCGACATATCGCCGGCCGAGACCAGCCCCGACACCTGGTTGTAGCTGTAGTACTCGTCGCAATTCTGGACGAGGATATCGGAAGCAGACTCCTGCAGTCCGACACCGATCACGTACTTCCCGTACTCCTTGAGCTTCAACACCAGGCTCGAGAAATCCGAATCCCCCGTAAGAAGGATGAAGGTCCCGATCTCGGGTCTCGTAAACACCAATTCGAGGCCGTCGATCGCCATCCGGATGTCGGTCGCGTTCTTCTTCGAGGAGCCATAGGCCGGGGCGAAGATCAGATCGATCGATGCCTCGGAAAGGGGGACGATGTACTGCGGATAGCGGCGCCAGTCCGCGTACGCGCGCTGGACCGCGACCTTACCCGAAATGATGTCGGAGTCGAGGAGGCGGCGGAGTTCCTGGCCCAGGTTGGACCGGATCCCCATGGTGACGTTGTCGAAGTCGATCAACAGTGCCGCAGTCTCCACGGAGACTGGATCGAACGTGCGATGAGGCGCACGCGAATACTCTCGGTTCATACTCGTTTTTCTCGCTTTGTGCGAGCGAGCCGGCCCGTTCGGGCGGTTCGAGAGGCCCCTCTACCTCGCCCCCGGTACTCCGAGGGGGACGGCACGAGCGGTCTCGTCTTCGTCTCGCTCTGGTAATCCTGCTCTTTTCCTCAGGTCGGGCGACCTCGTGGCGGGCGGCCCCTTCCTGGGGGGCGGCATCACGCCTCAGACCGGCTCGCCGGAACCCGACGCTTCTTCCAATCGAACGGCGCGGGCCAGCTCGAGCCGGCGCGCGCGTTCGTCGGTGCCCTGTGGAAACTCGTCCATGAAGTGGATGAGATCCGGCACCTTGTAATCAGCCAGCGACTCGTACACGTAGTCGCGCAGCTCATCGTCGGTGATCAGCGCTCCCTCGACCGGCAGCACACACGCACAAACCAGTTCGCCGAGCACGTCATTCGGGATCCCGAAGACCGCCGCATCCGCCACGGCAGGGTGTGATCGCAGAAGCACTTCTATCTCCTGCGGGTGGACGTTGTAACCACCGCGGATGATCACGTCGCTCGATCGACCGACGATATGCAGGTAACCCTCACCGTCGATCATTGCAAGGTCGCCGGTGCGGAGAAACCCGTCCCCGGAGAGGACTCCGCCCGTCTGCGTCGGTTGCCTGAAATAACCCGTCATCACGTTGAAACCGCGAACCGCGAGCTCGCCGACGGACTCTGGCGGGAGCGCCCCGCCGTCCTCGTCGCGCACCTCGATCTCGACCCCTTCGAGGGGTCGGCCCACCGTCTGGAAGCGACTGGCCGGAGGATCGGACGGGCGGGTGATCGCGACGGTCGGCGATGTCTCGGTCAGGCCGTAGGCGATCTCGAGGTCCGGTACGAGACGGGCCCTCGCCTCCTGTACCACCGCCTCCCCTACCGGGGCGCCCGCGATGATCCCGGTACGAAGACTCGGAAGAGAACGCGGCTCGGCGTCCATCTCCCTGAGCATCATCACGAACATCGTGGGAACACCGTGGAGCACGGTCACGCCGTGGCGCTCGACCAGGTCCAGCGCCTCCGTCGCATCGAACCGGTCCTGCAGTACGACGACCGATCCCGAAGCGATGGCCGTCAGCAGTACGGGTGACAGACCGAATATGTGGAACAGCGGGAGGCAGCACAGAACGACCTCTCGCTCCAGCGCCAGCGCATCGCCCGTCGCCCGGGCCGTCCGCACGAGGTTGTCATGCGACAGGACGACGCCCTTCGGGGTCCCGGTGGTTCCCGGGGTGTAGAGGATCGCGAACGGATCATCGCCCGACTCGACCTCGGCGGCCCGGAGCTCGCGCCCCCGGCCGGACGAGATGACGTCTTCGAACTGGAAGATCCGATCGTCGTACCAGAGGTCCTCCTCGCCCACCGTGACCAGGTACTGAAGATCCGGCAAGTCGATGAGCATCGTCTCGAAGAGCTGGAGATAGTCGACGCCCTCGTGGTCCTCCGCGGTGATCGCGACAGTCGCCTCGGAATGCCGGAGCATGTACTTCAGCTCTCGGGACGAGTATCCGGGGTTGAGGGGCACGACCATCGCCCCGAGCTCGGACGCCGCCAGGATCGAGACGATGAACTCGGGCCAGTTCGGCAGGACGATCGCCACGCGGTCGCCCGGCTCCACCCCGAGGTTCCGGAGTCCCACGGCGAGCGCGCGCACCTGAGTCGCCACCTGGCCATACGTCCAGCCGGCGTCTCGGTACCATAGAAACGGCGCGTCGGGGTGTCTGTCCGCCTGTTCGCGAAAGAGCTCGGCTACGGTCAGCGGTGGATCCTCGCGGGGGTGCCCGGGTCGTGCGGCGGTCGCTCGATGTCTCTCAGAAAGTCTATGTACACGGGGACAATCTCAGGGTTTTACGGCCGGACGTAAAGCGTCGGCGAGCGGAGCGTCGAGAGCGGCGTCATCGAGCGCGGTCGTGTAGCGCCCCTGGGTGTCCCGCGCGACCGTGCCGATCGTCTCCAGAAACACGCAACGAGGCCGCGCGGCGCGGGACTTCTTGTCCAGTTCCATCGCGGCGGCTATCTCGTCGTGGCGCCGCTCCCCCTCCCATTCTCGATCCAGCCGGCAGACCTCCAGCAGCCGCGTGATTCGGTCCGCCGTTCCGGGCGTGGTAACCCCCAGGGTCTCTCCCAGCCGGGCCTCCACCCGCATTCCAGCGGCCACGGCCTCGCCGTGCAGGACGGTATAGCCTTCGAGAGTCTCGATCGCGTGCCCGACGGTGTGACCGAAATTGAGGATCGCGCGGAGCCCTCCTTCGAGCGGATCCGCCGCCACGACGCTCGCCTTGTGCTCGACAGTCCTTCGGACGAGCTCGGTTTGCGGCGCGACCTCCCCCGCCACGAGGCGCTCCGCATTCTCTTCGATCCACTGCCAGAGGCCCTCGTCCAGGATCGCCGCCGTCTTGATCCCCTCCGCCAGACCGGCGAGCCGTTGCATCCGGGGCAGCGTGTCCAGAACCAGCGGATCGATCACCACCAGCGCGGGGTGGTGGAAGGCGCCGATCAGGTTCTTCCCGGCCTCGGTATCCACGGCGGTCTTCCCGCCCACCGAGCTGTCCAGCATGGCGAGGAGCGTCGTCGGAATCTGGACGATCGGCAGACCGCGCATGTAGGTGGCCGCCACGAACCCGGCTAGGTCGCCGGTGACACCGCCCCCGAGCGCGACGATGGCGGCATCGCGCCCCACTCCGGAGTCCAGCATCCGGTCGGAAAGCTCGGACCACTGGTCACGGCTCTTGTTCCACTCGCCCGCCGGAAACTCGAAGAGCTCGGCGCGGACGCCGGCCGCCTCGAAGTCGGCCAGCACACGCTCACCCAGGAGACGTGCGACCTGGGAGTCCGAGATGACCGCGTACCGATGCGCGTCCAGCAGGCCGATTACCCGATCGGCCAGCGTCGCGAGCGCACCTTCCTCGATCACGATGTCGTACGGTGCGCCCCCGGGGACCTGAACGTGCAGTGGATCCATCAGTTTCCGGAGAGCTCGACCTTCGTCAGTTCCTCGGGGATCTCGACGCCGGGAGGCGCGTCCACCACGGTGATGATGGGCCGCTCGGCGTCCACCCGACTCACCGAGGGGAGACGGTCCGACCCGGCGTATCGGGAGGCGTACGCGTCGCGGACGGCGGAGGCGAACTCCACAGCGTCCGCCTCGGAGTCCCAGACGGTCACCCACACGAGGGCCTCGTCATCGCCCGACCGGATCAGGCGATACGCGTCACCGTCCCAGCCCGCCGCGGCCGCATCCGGAACATCGGCCTTGATGCCGGCGGACAGATGCTCGCGGAGGAACAGGCGGGTCTCAAACTCGCCGAGGTCGCTGGCGCGCACCTGCTCCCAGCCGTCACCGGGCGAGGAGGTGAACGTGACCAGTGTGGGGTGATCGCGCTCGACCCAGCGCTCCACGTGGAGGACCTGCTCGGTCGACTCCGGAAGCCCATCGCGGAGCGGCACCGGCCGGTCGGGAAGCGCCTTCCACGCGCGCTGCACGAAGATCAGACCCGAGATGTACGGGAAGATCAGACCTTCCCGGATGACCGCAGGCGCCGCCGCGAGCACCTCGACCGATCCGAAGTCGCCGAACTGGGTCAGGTCGATTCCCTCGAGCATCGGCGCGAGATCGGGAAACTCGGTGAGGTCGGCGCCGCCCCCGGTCATGGCGCCCGCCTGCCACTCCATCATCGCGAACATCGCGTGGCCCTCGACCGCGGCCTGATATGCCGCCGCCGCGTCGGCCCGGTCGCCGAACGAGTCTCCCAGCGAATCGAGGGGCACGTACACGTCCTGGAGAGCGTGGACCAGCTCGTGCGCGAGCACTGGCTCGAGTTCGGAGGCGGGGACCCGCGAGTGAACGAAGAGCGTGTCGCTGTCGGGATCGTAGTACCCGACGACCTGTTCCTGGAGGAGTTCCTCGAGCACGGCGCGAAGATCGAGATCGGGAGGCACGAGACCGAACCGCGCGTACACCGCCGTGATCGCGGCCGCCTCTTCCTCCGGAAGCTCCGTTCCGAGCTGCTGCTCGAGATACGCGCGCAGCCGGCTCTCGTCCGTTGCCGCCACGTTGAGTAGAGCCTCGGCGTAGATGCCGCTCGACCGCTCGACGGCCGGGAGGATCTCGGCCATCAACCGCTGCAGTGTCGAATCCGCCAGCACCACCCCATCGGCATCGGCGTCCGATGTGGTGCCGTCCCCGGTGGCCGTCTGCGCCTCGGCACAGCCAGCCGTCAGAAACCCGGCGAACGAGAGGGCCAGCATCATGTTGCGACGGCCCGGCGACGCCAGCGCGCGTCTCTCAAGAACACTCATTTCTCGTCTTCCTCCCTGTCCCCACCCGATGCGATCTGACCGCTCGTCGGCACGACCTCGTCGTCCGCGATATGAGCCCTCAACTCGGCGACGGTTCGTCCGAGCACCGGATGCTGCCAGTTTGGGGCCACGTCGGCCAGCGGCACCAGCACGAACGCCCGCTCGTGCATTCTCGCGTGCGGGATCGTCAGGCCGGGCGTGTCCGTCACCACGTCCCCGTAGAGCAGGATGTCGAGGTCGATGGGCCGGGGGCCGTATCGGGTTCCATCGCGATCCCGCCCTCCCGCCTGCTCCACTCCCTGGAGTCGAAACAGTAGCTCTCGCGGCGTCAAATTGGTAACGCCGGTGCAGCACGCGTTCAGAAACAGGGGTTGATCGGTGACGTGCAGCGGCGCCGTCTCATAGACCGGCGAGACCTCGAGGTCGCGTACGAACCCACCGAGGCGCCGGACCGCGTCGGACAGGTGCCGAACGCGATCTCCGGTGTTGGATCCGAGGCCGATGGCGACGGGGGACCTTCGCCCCTCGAGCGTGGTATATTCCGTGGACGGCGGGTGGTTCACGTAGCCCGGACTTTCGTTCTTCGACAGGGGCAGGTAGCCGTGATCGGCAGAAGACTAGTACGTCGTGACCAGGAATCGCACGCGCTGGCGCCAACCCCGCGGAGGTGTACGTGGCCGATTCTGGCGCTCCTCGCCCTGCCCCTCCCCGTACTCGGCCAGTTCAACACGGACCTGATCCGCGCCCAATGTGAGGCGGTCCACCAGATCGAGGACCAGTCGATTCTGTACGGACTCGTGACCGACGGCCGTACGGGCATGCCGATCCCGGGGGCCACCGTACGTCTCGAATGGACCGTGGTAACGGGCGCTTCGGACACGGCGCGACATACCGCCTCCGCGGAGTCAACGGACGGCACGTACATCTTCTGCGACGTCCCTCAGGGTACGCCGCTCAGGGCATTCGCCGATGCGTTCGGCGGTCGGAGCGATGCCACCGAGGTCCTTTTCGAGGGCGGAGAGTCGCACCAGTCGGATCTCGCAGTGGTGCTCGACCGTGTCGAGGGAGTCGTCAGAGGCCAGCTTCTGGACTCCGAGACGGACGACCCGATCTCCGGCGCCGTCGTCTCCATCCGGGACTCCGAGCTTTCGGCCCTCTCGGATGCGAACGGCAATTTCACCGTGCGCGGCGTCCCCATTGGTTCCCGGGAAGTCGTGATCCAACACGTCGCATACGGCGAGCCTCGCGTGGGTGTGACTGTTGATCCTGGAAGCGACCGGTTTCTCTCGGTGCGTCTCGAACCGCGTGCGATCGCCGTCGCTCCGATCGAAGTCGAGGTCTCGAACCGCCCCGAATTCCTGGTGGAGAACGGGTTCTACGATCGGAAGGACAGCAACCTCGGACAGTTCGTCACGCCGGAGATGATTCGGAACCGGTCCTTCGCACGCTTCCACGAGTTGCTGCGCGCGGTCCCGGGGCTGTCGGTCAAGACGATCTGCTCTCCCCACTGCTACGCCCAGATCGGGATGAGCGGGACGACCCAATCGGCCTGCATCCCGACGTTCTACATGGACGGCCGACGGATCATGGTCCGTCCCAAGCCGCGAACGAGCCCTCGGGATCCTCCTGGACTGATCGACCTGGATGCGCTGGCGATCACGGGGGATCTGGCGGGAGTGGAAGTGTATCGGAGCATTGCAGAGACGCCCGCTCAGTTCTACGGGCGCTGCGGATCCATCGTGATCTGGTCCAGGCGCGGCGGCTGAGCCCGGCCAACTGAAACACCGCCCCGCGCGACCTCGGCCGCGTCTAGCGTCCGGCCGGGTCGGGGAGTTCGGGGGTCTCCAGGCTAAACCCTGACTTATCGAGGTCCACCGGCACGATGTTCTCCGCCGGATTGTCGCGACTCGTGTCGTCCTCGATGGGCGCCACCGAAGTCGGCACTTCCAAACCGCACCCCGTCACGCCAAGGCCCGCCGTACCGATCGCGATAGCGATGGCAGCCATCGCTCCGATGCCCCTCCGTCCAATCTTCATGCTACCTCGTTTCGTATGGTCCTCCGCCCCGTCGGGTTTCCGCTCTGGAACTCCTGACTGGGACTGGAACAGCGTCTCAAAATTGCTCATCCCGCTTCACATGTCCAACGCTCGACCCCCGCCGGCTGTGACACCCGCTGGGCGTAGCCCGCCGCAACCTGACCCGTGGGCTCGAGCCTCGAAGCCTCAAGGGTATGACGATCGGCGAGGGCCCGACGTCACGTGGCCATGACTCACCCGTCGGTCATCGCCCTTCGGGCACAAAACAAAGGGGCCACCACCCGAAGGTGATGGCCCCAGAGTTCCGCCAGTGACCCCGAGAGGCCCCGGCTGTCTCGTGGTTCTTAGCGAATCACGAGTCCCTCACGCTCGCGAACGAGGCGCTTCTGGAGCTGTTCCATCCCGTACAGCGTGACCGTGGCGCGCTGGAGAGCGCTGTTCAGGTCACCCGGAATGACGGACGGAGCCGTTCCAGGAGGCGTCCCGGCCGCACCACCGAACGAGTAGACCGGCAGCTGCAGGACCTCGAGGTCCGATGCCGGAATCGGGATCATGTTGGCCGTACCCGACGGGAGGATCCCCCACCGGCGGCCATGGAAGAACTCGGCACCGCCGTACAGCTGGAAAACCTCTTCGAAGTGCTCGTAGATGAGCGCGTCTCGGAGATCACCGCACGTGCCGGCAGTGTCGTAGCGCTTGCGCGGCGTGCAGTTCGCGCCGCCCGGAACCGTCCCGCCATCGACGACCGGCGGCAGACCGCCGTTCGCGACGCGCGTCTCGTTCACGATGGCCACCGTCGTCGGGATGTTGCCCTGACGGAAAGCCGCCTCGGCTTCCAGCAGACGCATCTCGCGCGGGCTCATGTCGTCCATCGGGCCGAAGAAGGCGAGGTCGTAGTCATACCGACCCGCGGGCCCGGGGATGTCGCCGTAATACGACTGACGGTACGTCCCGCGCTCCGCGCGACCGCTCACGCCCGCGTTGACCATGTGGTACTTGCCCACGTCGAGCGCAACGTTCGTCGGCGGATACCGCTGGTCGACGAACTGCATGAACCTCGCCTGCCGCTGCGCCGTCGGAACCGCCAGCCACGACTGGTACTCGCCGGACACGTCGGCCATCCCGGCCCAGTCCATGTGCTGGCGGTGCCAGGTGCTGTTCTCCATCCCGTAGACCTTCATGCCGTCCCACCACGGGCCCTGGGTCAGGCCCTCGACGACAAGAACGCCGAGACCGTCGGCCGCGTCGTTCGCGACCAGATTCCAGCTCACCGCATCCGCCTCGGACGGGTTACGCGGCTGGTTGGCTCGGCACCGTGCCTTGAACGACACGATCAGGTCCGCCATCTGGGTGTTCGTCAGCGCATTCCCGTTGATCCACGTGTCCGGCAACGTGAACGTGTTGCCGCGCGCGGTCTGCTCGGCCTCGTCGAGGAAGCCCATCGCGTACGAGAACATCGTGTTGTAGTCGGCGAGCGCCAGCTCACCCGCGATGTCCACGGTCTCGTCGATCTGGAATGCACGGTCGTACCAGTTGGCCAGGAGACAGTTGCTCAGGCCCTGGACCATCTTCGCGAACGCGCGAGCGCGCGCGTTATCCGGTCCGCCCGGTCCGCCGATCTCGAGGCCGGAATCCAGGGCACGCAGCCCGTCGGAAGCGGCAGAGATCCCCTGGTATCCCTCTTCCCAGCCATCGGCCAGGTTGCCCCGATACGAGTAGGACGTCGTATTCGGGATCTCCTCGCGGGGCTCACGCCCGAGATCGTTCATGCCGAAGTTGCCCCACGCGGACGTGTGGCGGTTCGACTGAACGTTCGAAAAGAACGCGGCTCCGGTGTAATAATGCGTCGTTCCCCAGTACGGCTGGTAGGAGCTCGCAATGAGCGTCTCCACGTCGCCAGGGGAAGCGAGCGCCCTGTCGCGGTCGGGCTGATTCTGGTTTACGACAGCTAGGTCGCAAGCCGAAACGCCGACCATCATCGCCAGCGCAAAGGCTGGCAGCGTCAGCTTCCTGTTCATTATCGGATCATCTCCGTTCTGCTCAACTTGTTCATCCCTGTAACTCCGTCTTCGTTTCGAGCGGCCGGGCCGCGCGCCTGAGCGCGCGACCCGAAGCCGTTCTGCCACAGGAGAGATCGCTTAGAAAACGATCTCGAGCGCCGCGGTGAAGGTGCGGAAGTTCGGGTAGTTGTAATTATCAACCGCGTTGATCGCTGCCGAGCCCACCGAACCGCCGGACTGCCCGACCTCCGGGTCGTATCCGTCGTAATCGGTGAACGTGAGCAGGTTTCGACCGATCAGGTTGAGCGTGATCCGGTCCAGCTTACCCTTGAACACGTCCTGCATGAAACTCTGGGGAAGCGTGTACCCGAGCGCGATCTCGCGCAGCTTGAACCAGTCCCCGTCCTCACGGAAGAACGAGTTGTTCGAGTTCACGTTGTAGAGCAGGGACGAATAGGCGATCGGCTTCTTGTTGCCTTCCGCCTTGCCCGCCTGGTCAACCACTCCACCGCGAAGCTCGCGCAACGCCCACTGCTTGGTGGCGTTGTAGAGGGAATGACCGACCTGACCGTCGAGCAGCACGTTCGCCGTCAACCCCTTATACCGGAAGTTCGTCGCGAACGACCCGTTCCAGGAAGGCGTCGTGTTGCCGAACGGAAGGAACGACGTCAGCGCACACGCCGACTCGAAGTCGTTCGGGTTCTTGGAGACACATGCCGGGGAGTAGTCCTGCGTCTTGATCGGCATGCCCCAGTTGTAGGAGTTGGTGCCGGTGTCGGTGTTCACAGTGACATCCGTGCCCCAAAGCCCCTTCGCGATCCCGTCCTGCGCCGTGTTGCCAGCGCCCGTCGGGACGAGGAACCCTTCGTCGTTCGTTGCGAAGTTCGAGCCGCACTCGGACGCGCTGATCCCCACCGGGGCCAGCTCGGCGCAACTCGTCGCCCAACGGTCTCCCCACATCTCGCCCAGCGGCGCGCCTTCGTACACGAAGAACTGGCCGGCCTGAGTGAAGTCGGGGATGTCCAGACGACTGACTTCCTGACGGGTGCGGTCCCAGTTGACCCGGAACTGCAGGCCCGTCGTCGCGTTGTCGATCGCGGCGTAGCGCACCGATACCTCGTGCGTGTTCGACTTGATCTCACCAGCGTTCTGCCACTGGCTGCCGAACCCGACGAACGCCGGCTGCGGTACTGGCAGCAGCTGGTCGTCAGTCACGCCCCACGCGTACGTGTAGTCGATCCCGAGGTTCTGGAAGAGCACCAGGTTGACCCCGGTTTCGCGCTCAGTCGTAAACTCCGGCTTCAGCGCGCGGTTCCCGAGGCTGATCGGGACGATCGCGCCGTTCGATACGCCGAACGTCTCGTACTGGGCTCCGAAGTTCGGACGACCGCCGGCCGTTCCGAGCGAGAACCGGAACTTCAGTTCGTCGATCGCGTCGATGTTCCACCAGTCTTCCTGCGACGGACGCCAGGCGGCCGAGGCACGGTAGTAGGTGTTCCAACGCGACTCGGGGCCGAACAGCGAAGATCCATCACGACGGACGAGGCCGTCGAGGATGTAGCGACCCTTGTAGTCCAGGCTCGCGATACCGAAGTAGCCCTCGGCCTTGATCTCGCGGAGCTGGTTGCCGGCGGTGATGTCGCCTTCGATCGCGCCGAAGTTCGGCACGTCGCCAACCGAGAACCGGGTCCCGTTCGCGCTGTTCTGGTCGAACTCCTGGTTCTCGACGAGGTAGCGAGCCTTGGCCCGCACCGTCATGTCGCCGTCCATCAACGTCTGGTTGAAGCTGAGCGTCGCCGAGGCGTTGAGCGCTTCATCCGAGAAGTTGTTCCGACGAATGTTCCCGCCGGTGAACGTGTTCACGCCGCCTTCAGAGTTCTTGAAGTTCTTCGGCGTGAGACCGAGGTCGGTGAACTGCGTGCGGTCGTACGAGGCGTTGGCCTCGACCGCCAGCCAGTCGATCCCCGACGGCGACCAGTTCAGGTCCACCGAGCCCATCGTACGCGTGCGCGTATCGAGCTCTGTGCGCGTCGCGAGCTCGTACAGCGGGTTCTCTTCGGCCGACAGCGGGTCGATGTCGATCCGCGGCGTTCCGTCGGACTCGTCGTACTCGGTCAGATCGAGCCCCGGCGACATGAACGTCAGCGAGAAGAAGCCATTACTGACAACCGCGGTATCATCCTGCTCGGAGCGCGAGTAGAAGCCGCTCGCCGCGATGTCGAGATCGCCGAACCGCGTGTCGACGTTCAGACGCGCGTTCGAACGCCTGTAGCCGTCGTCGCCCGGAACGTTCGTGTTGAAGGGGCTGAGGCCCTGGCTGGCACGATCCGCGTTCAGTGCGTTCAGGTTCGTCTCGCACTGGTCGCAGCTGATCACGCCCGTCTCACGGAACTGATCGAACGACACGCGGAAGCTGGACTCGCCGAAGCGGCCAGTCACCGCGCCGTACACGTCGTACGTCGAGCCAGGCGAGAAGAACGTGTCGATGTGGTCGTACAGCTGACCCGGGAACGGGTTGTCCGCGAAGGTCGTCTCGACCGACTGCGTGATCCCGTCCACGTTCGTGAACTTGTTGTCGAACTGCGGCGAGCCGAAGCCGGGACGGCCGAGATCACCGAAGTCCACCTCGGAGTCGTCCGTGGTGACGAACTTCGAGCCGTCAGAGCTCAGAAGGTACGGGTGGTGGTCCGCGAGCCGAATCTCCCCCTCGAGCGACGACACGCCGTACTCACCGCGCATCATCAGATCGAACGAGTTCGTCTGCAGACCGGAGCCCCGCTTCGTCGTGATCTGGATCACGCCGTTCTGGGCGCGCGACCCGTAGAGCGACGCCGCGGCGGCACCCTTGACGATCTCGACGTGATCGACGTCGAGCGCGCCCACGTCAGCCAGCGTGGCCGACTCGGACTGGATCACGCCATCGATAACGATGAGCGGCGACTGCGAGCGGCCCGACGAGTTGATCGACGTCGGTCCGCGAAGCGTGATGTCGGACTCCTGACCGGGCTGGCCGGTGTTGGAGACCGAGCGTACGCCCGCTGCCTTACCCGCCAGCAGTGACGAGGCATCCGACGCCGGGACAGGAATGTCCTGGGAGTCGAGACGCTCCACCGTAAACGGGAGCTTGACCCGAGGCGTCGAGCCAACCACGCCCGTCACCACGATGTCCTGGAGTCGTAGAGCTGTCTGCTCTACCGCGAAGTCCGCGGTTGCGACCTGTCCGGCCTGAACCGTCACCGTCTGAGCAAGCTCCTTGTACCCGATCAGCCGGACCGTAATGGTCGCCTGACCTACCGGAACTCCCTCGAGTCGATACGTGCCCTGTGCGCCGGACAGAGTACCAATGACCGTTCCACTCACGAACACCTGCGCTCCAGCAACCGGCTGTAGCGTCTCTGCATCGGAGATCGTTCCCGTCACCGCACCCTGCTGGGCCGTGACGTTCCCGACGCCGATAAAGAGAATGGCGCTCAGAGCGGCAATCGCCGTCGCCGAAGCGCGGCTGGTCCACCGTCCTGACCAATCAAACAACATGGATCACCCTCCTGTGGCAGTGGGATCCTTTGACCCGCATCTGGAAGGGGTCGAGCCCCTCATGCCCACCGCGGCCGGGTCAAACACACCGCGACGGGTCCCTGTCAATCTCTAAGTACAGGCCCCGGTATAGGGGTCGAATGTGTCGTTCGAATCGGGTCGGGCTTCGAGGGGAAGACGCGAAGCCGTCTTTATCTGAAACGCGTGGGGGGCACGAATCGCGACACCCACGGACCTATATGATGGGCTCAGTTCGGCGGGGCGCCGATCTGCGATGCAGTTACTTCCGTTTGAAAAGACGCTGCCTGCCAAATGATCACCTTTGACGTGTAGGCATATGCGCGCACCCTCCCCTCGCGGGAGGAGGACGGAAGAATATGCCGATGGTCCTCTGGGCGTGCAACCCGTTTGTAACGGCGGGGCCCCGGGGTCTAGGGGATGCGCACACGGGCGAAACGCCGCTTCCCTCGCTGAAGCAGATACTCGCCCGCGGAGAGACGCTGGTCGTGGGTGGCCACGGGTTCACCCCCGACCCTGATCGCGCCCTGCTTCACCAGCCGAACCGCTTCGGAGGTCGAGGCGACCAGCTCGGCATCGACCAGCACGTGCGCGATCCAGATGCCGTCCGGGTCGGCCTCCCGACCGATCTCCACGACCGGAAGATCCTCCATCTCGGGGGCTTCGTGACGCCGGTGGAGACGATCGAAGGCCTCCCGCGCCCGCTCGGCGGCGGCCGGGTCGTGGTAGCGCGCCACCAGATCCGCCGCCAGCCACCGCTTGGTCTCCAGCGGTCGCTCGGAGACACCGTCGAGCCGCGTCTGCAATTCGTCGCCGCTCGCAGAAGACAGCAGGGTGAGCCACTCGGGCAGGAGGTCGTCTCCGATCGACATCGCCCGGCCGAAGATCTCCTCCGGCTCCATCGAGATGCCGATGTAGTTGTCGTACGTCTTGGACATCTTCTTCCGGCCGTCAGTGCCGCGGAGCAGCGGCATGATCAGACAGACCTGTGGCTCCTGACCCGCGCGCTCCTGCAGCGTGCGCGCGAGGAGAAGGTTGAACTTCTGGTCCGTCCCCCCGAGCTCGACGTCCGCGTCGAGGACCACGGAGTCGTACCCCTGCATCATGGGGTAGAGAAACTCGGAGATGGAGATCGGACGCCCGTCCCCATAGCGCTTCGCGAAGTCGTCGCGCTCGAGCATGCGGGCCACGGTGTACTGGCCGGTGAGTCGCAGGATGTCCTTGAGGACCAGGGGGGCCAGCCAGTCGCCGTTTCGCCGGATCTCGGTCCGATCGGGATCGAGGATTCGAAAGACCTGCTAAGACCTGCTGCTCGTACGTGACGAGGTTCTCCTCGATCTCCTCTTCGGTCAGGACCGGTCGCGTCTCATCGCGGCCGCTCGGATCTCCGATGAGAGCGGTGTACGTCCCCATGACGAAGACCACATGGTGACCGAGGTCCTGGAAGGTCCGCAGCTTGTGAATCGACACGCCGTGGCCCACGTGCAGATCGGGCCGGGTCGGGTCGAACCCCTGCTTGACGGTGAGGGGCGTATCGGTCTCGCGGGATCGCTCCAGCTTCTTCACGAGCTCGGCCTCGGGCACGATCTCCTCGGCGCCCTCCCGGATCCTCGCGAGCTGTTCTTCTACTGGAAGAAACATCCACCCTCTTCGCTGGTATATTGCTCGTGTCGCGCGCCGCCGGAGCGCGGTCGCGCGCCCTCGGATCCCGAGGTCCGGGGACCCCGGCTCCCGCCGGGGGCGGCGTGAGGATAGAATCGGGCCGTCGGGTGGATCAAGCGGCGGTGGGGTTGAGAACGGCCGGAGGTCGAGTGCAAGCGTTGTTCGCACGATTGAAAGATGGGTGGTCCGCAGTCATCCGTGGGGCAGGCTGGCTCTACGACAACACCGCGGGGCGACTGGGATCGCGGGGCCGCATGGTCCTGGCGATCGGGACCCTCGGCGCCGTCGGGCTCGGCGCCGGCGTGGCCTGGGGGACGTGGGTGCACATCTGCGACAGCTGCCCCTCGATCGCCCAGATCTACGCCTTCGAGCCCAAGGAGGCGACCCAGCTGTTCGCGGCCGACGGATCGATTCTGGCCGAGCTCGCGGTCGAGCGTCGGACGCCGATTCGAATCGAGGATCTCCCCCCCCACGTCTACAACGCATTCATCGCCGTCGAGGACAAGCGGTTCTGGAGCCACGCCGGAGTCGATCTGCCCCGGACGTTCAAGGCGTTCGTCGATTTCGTCCTGAACGGCTTCTCGGGCGCCAACGTCGCGGGGGGCAGCAGCATTACCCAGCAGCTGGCCGGAGCCATGTTCTCGGGATCGGTCGATCGTCGGGACATCACGGTCGGCCGCAAGCTGCGGGAGATGCGCGTCTCCTACGGACTCGAGAGCGCGTACGAGAAGCAGGAGATCCTCCAGGCGTACCTCAACCAGATCAACTTCGACCGGGTGTACGGTGTCGAAGCCGCCGCGCAGCGCTACTTCGGCAAGCGAGCCCGGGATCTCAACCTGCCCGAAGCGGCGACACTCGCCGCGATCCCGCGCAATCCCCGGGGGTACAACCCGACGCTCAACCCCGATCGCGCGATCGGCCGCCGGAACCTCATTCTCGGACTCATGGCGGCCCAGGGACTCGTCAGTCACGAGGATGCCGAGGCGGCGCGGGCCTACCCGCTCGAGCTCGACGACAGCGCGCTCATCCCGCAGACGGCGCCCTATTTCGTCGAATGGGTCCGGCAGGTGCTGTACGCCAGGTACGGCACGGACATCTACGACCGCGGCTTCCGCGTCTACACGACGCTCGACCCGGCGGTGCAGGCATCAGCCGACTCGGCCCTGTCCACGCGTCTGGCCGAGATCGAACGGGACTCCCGCTACCGCGGGGCCGCCACGTATGAGGAAACCCGTGCATGGGGAGCGGACAGCCTGTATCAGGCCAGCCGCGGGGGCGCCGACATGCCCTACGTACAGGGGATGTTCATCGCCCTCGATCCGACGACCGGAGACGTCCGGGCCCTCGTCGGGGGCCGCGACTTCGATGATTCCGAGTTCAACCGGGCGACCCAGGCGATCCGGCAGCCCGGGTCCGTGTTCAAGCCGTTCGTCTACACCGCGGCGATCGCGTCGGGGATTCCTGCGTCCGAGGTGATCTGGGACGCGCCGATCATTCTCGAGAACATCGGGGGCGAGCCATACTCGCCGAAGAACTTCGAGGAGGATTTCCTCGGGCCGATCACGCTGCGACGGGCGCTCGCGAAGTCGGTGAACGTCGTGGCGGTGAAACTCGGGCAGCGGGTCGGCGAGGAATCGTTCGCGCAGATGGCGACGCGGATGGGGATCCGCTCGGAGATCCCGCGCGTCCCTTCGGCCGCGATCGGATCCGCGTCGATCACTCCGATGGAGGTCGCATCGGCGTACACGACGTTCGCGAACATGGGGGTGCACGTCGAGCCCCGACCGATTCTGAGAATCGAGAGCAAGGATGGAGACGTGCTCTGGGAGAGCACGATCAACCGCGAAGAGGTGCTCGAACCGCGGGTGGCCTGGGTCGTCCTCTCGATGCTTCGCGATGCGGTCGATAGCGGGACGGGCACGTACGCGGTCCGCCAGCTGTCGAGGATCCCCTACAGCATCCCGGTCGCCGGCAAGACTGGGACGACGAACTCCGCCACCGACACCTGGTTCGTCGGGTTCACGCCCGACCTCGTGACGACGACGTGGATCGGGATGGATCTGCCGCAGCGTTACCAGATCGGAGCCACCGGGGGGATGAATGCTGCTCCGGTTGGCGCGGCGGTGCTCGCCGACTACTACGCCTCGCACGAAGCGCCGGAGGGCTGGCCCAGACCCGATGGCCTCGTAGAGCAGGTAGTGGATGAGACGACCGGTCTGATCGCGACGCAGTGGTGCCCGATTCACCTCGTGTACCGCGAGATCTATCTCCCCGGCACGGAACCGACGGAGACCTGCGACGTGCACGGCCCGTGGGGCGTGCGCCAGCGAGCGGACTCCACCTCCATCGGGCTCGGCGGCGACCGCTGAGCCCGGGGAGTCCACCGCGGCTCCCTTCCTCGGTACCTACGCCACCCGTTCGCGCACGAGCGGCCTCGGTTCCGGTGCGGTATCGGGAGTCCCGATACGGACGATCTCGACCAGCCGCCGTTCGGCCGTATCGGCGTCGGCCTCGGTTCGGGCATGGATCGTCAGGAGCCGCTGATCCGCTTCGACAGACTCGCCCGGCTTCACGTGCAGTTCGATTCCGACCGCGGGATCCACGTCGTCCTCGACTCGCTGGCGCCCTGCACCGAGCTCCACCGACACGAGACCGACGGCGCGGGCGGGCATCGCGTGGACGGCTCCGGCGGCCGACGCGACGATCGTTCGGACGACCGGGGCCGCGGGCAGGCGCGAGAGGTCGTCGACGACGGCTGAATCACCGTCCTGTGCCTCGACCAGCCGACGGAATCGATCGAGCGCCGCGCCCGTGTCGAGCAGGCGCTCTAGATCCGCGCGGCTCACCCCATCGGGCGCGATCTCCGTGCAGAGGGCCAGCGTGACGTCGCGCAGGTCTTCCGGCCCGCCTCCGCGCAGGCATTCGATCGCCTCGCGTACCTCGAGAGCATTGCCGACCGTCCGCCCGAGGGGCGCCTCCATGTCGGTGAGGAGCGCCGTGGCCCGCAGCCCCTCGGCCGCTGCCAGGTCGACCATCACCCGGGCGAGGGCGCGCGCGTCATCCGGATCGGGCAGGAACGCCCCATCCCCCACCTTCACGTCGAGAACGAGCGCCGAGATCCCTTCCGCGACCTTCTTCGACACTATGGACGACGCGATCAGCGGAATGGCGGGGACGGTACCCGTCACGTCGCGGAGCGCATAGAGCCGGCCATCGAGCGGGGCGATCTCGGGCGTCTGTCCGATCATCGTGCAGCCGACGTCGTCGAGGATGACGCGGAAGCGATCCAGATCGATGCGGACCTGGAATCCGGGGATGGACTCGAGCTTGTCCAGTGTGCCGCCGGTATGGCCGAGGCCGCGGCCGGACATCATGGGCACGCGAGCCCCGGCTGCGGCGAGAAGGGGGGCGAGCACGAGCGACACCTTGTCCCCCACGCCGCCCGTCGAGTGCTTGTCCACGGCCGGAGCGTTATCGGACCCCAGATCCAGCTGGGTGCCGGAATCGATGATCGCCCGGGTGAGCTCGGACAACTCTACGGCCGTCAGCCCCTGGAAGCACACGGCCATCAGAAACGCGGACATCTGATATTCCGCGAAATCGCCCGCCAGGTAGCCGTCGAGGATCGCGCGCAACTCGCCCGGCTCGAGCGGATGTCCATCCCGCTTTCGCTCGATCAGAGTGGTCAGAAGCATGATGTCGCTTCGGGGCGTGTGAGGCGCCTGAGGGCTATCCTACTCCTCGACGTGCCTCGCCTTCCGACGTACGCCGTCCCGCAGTCGCTCGCTGTGGCGCTCGGCCGCGCGAACCGCGCGGTTCGCGCGCCGGCGCACATCGTCGCTCGCCTCCTCGAACCGTTCGCGCGTCGAGTCACCGAGATCCTCAGCGGCCCGAGCGATCCTCTTCCGCGTTCGCTCGCCGCTCTGAGGCGCCATGAGGAGAGCCACGCCCGCCCCGATGAGTGTGCCAAGGGCGATCCCCGCGATGAAGGTGAAGGCCTGTCTTTCGTCGTCGTATTCCATAGTACCTCCCGGAGTCGATTCAACCTGCGGAAACCTTGTAGGCGGCAGAGCCCGTGTCTAGCTTGCCGCCGATGAGCTCCGACCGATCCGACCCCGTCCTCGCGATTCCGCGTTCCGCACTCGCGCTCCTCTCTCACCGGTGCGCCGGGCTGGGCGCGGATGGCATGCGCGCGCTGCGGGAGGCGGGCTACCGGGCCGGGGTCTCTCTCGTGCGCACGCTGGGAGACGATCCCGGCGGGCTTTCGGTCCCGGAGTTCTGGGAGCGTCTCGCAGAGACGTTCGAGGAGTCCGGGCTCGGATCCGTCCGCTTCGAGCCGGTCTCGGCGGTGATCGGGGCCGTCGCGTGGCGCTCGTCGCCCGAGACCTCCGGGACGCGTTCCGAGCGATCGGGCGCGCAGTGTCACTTCGCCGCAGGAGTGCTCGGCGGGGTTCTCAGCCGGACCGCCGGAAAGACCGTCGACGTCCTGGAGATCCGCTGCGGCGCGGGCGGCGACCGGCCGTGCTGGTTTCTTTTCGGCGCCGTTCCGAACATGCGGTCTGTTCACGCGGCCGCGCGTGGAGCCGTCGCGGCCACCACCGCCGGGCGGACGGAAACGTCGGGAGCCCGCTCCTGACGGAGCAATCGTCGCGGATCGTCGCCCTCGACTACGGCCGACGCCGCATCGGCGTCGCCGTATCCGACCCTACGGGAACCATCGCGTCGCCCCGGGGGTTCGTCGACCGCGGGAAGAAGGCGCCGGCCGGCAAGGTCCCGGGCGAGCTTATCGAGCTGATCGCCGACGTCAGACCTCTCGCCGTCGTCGTGGGTATCCCCTTCAGCATGGACGGATCCGCAGGAGAGATGGCCACCGAGGCACGCGCGTTCGCGGCTGCCCTCGAGCAGGCGACGGGAGTCCGCATCGTCGAGTGGGACGAGCGACTGACGTCGTCCCGCGCCGAGCGCGAGATCCAGTCGCTCGACCTGCGTCGTTCGAAGCGTCGGGAGAAGGGCCGTACGGATGAGATGGCCGCCACGCTGATGCTGACCGACTACCTGCGCAGCGCGCCGGGGCCGGGATGACCACCAGACGCTGGCTCCTGCTCGGCGCGGTCGGAGCGTCGCTCGTGATCGCGGGCGCCCTGTACGGGGCGTTGCGCCGCGATGGCCCACCTGCAGGGACCGAGATCGAGTTCGTGGTCCCTTCGGGTGCGGCCCTCTCGACAATCTCCGAAGCGCTGGGCGGGGCCGGCCTCGTGGGCTCTCCCTTCGCCTTCTCGCTCTACGCACGCGCGAAGGGGGCCGCCTCGGACCTCAAGGCCGGACATTATCGCCTCGTCGCCGGGATGGGGTTCGGCGAGATCCTCGACGTGCTCGAGCGTGGCGCCGTCGTCACCCTGCCGCTGACCATCCCCGAGGGCCTGACCCTGCGTGAGATCGCACCCCGGATCGCGGGGTTCACGGGAGACTCCGTCGCGTTGGTCCGGGCCCTTCTCGAGGACACCGCGTGGGTGGCGCGGAAGGGCCTCCCGGGTCCGACCCTCGAAGGATACGTCTTCCCGGAGACGTACCGCTTCGCGGAAGGCACGACCGCCGACGCGATCATCGACGAGATGGTGGACCGGTATTTGGCCTTTTGGGGCGACGCGGAGCGCGCCCTCGCGGACTCGCTCGGCCTCGACGAGCGCGAAGTGGTGACCCTCGCGAGCATCGTGGAGGAGGAGGCCCGGGTAGCCGCGGAGCGACCGGTCATCGCCGGCGTCTACCTGAACCGGCTACAGATCGGGATGCTGCTCCAGGCCGACCCGACGGTGCAGTACGCGCTGGGCGAGCCCCAGGCGCGACTTCTGTTCCGACACATCGACGAGGTGGCGGACAATCCGTACAACACGTACACGAACGCGGGGCTGCCGCCCGGTCCGATCGCCTCGCCGGGGGCCGCTTCGCTACGGGCCACGCTGGAACCCGATGAACACGACTTTCTCTTTTTCGTGGCGCGGAGAGACGGGTCGCACGAGTTCACGCGCACGAACCGCGAGCACGTGAACGCGATCAATCGCATACGCCGCGAGCCTCCAGGGAACCGTGACTGAAACGCCGCTTCGATCGCGGCTCCGCCTCATGCTCGTCACGCGACCCGCGCCGTCGTGTGGGCGACCGCTCGAGGAGGTCGTGCGGGAGTGCCTCGCCGCGGGAGCGACCGCGATCC
Source organism: Gemmatimonadota bacterium (assembly GCA_039587355.1). Lineage (GTDB taxonomy): Bacteria > Gemmatimonadota > Gemmatimonadetes > Palauibacterales > Palauibacteraceae > Palauibacter. The sequence continues at coordinate 68,784 of JBDHIO010000016.1, forward strand.
AGCTGCGCGACAAGGACGCGAACACCCGCGAGCTGGCCAGTTCCGCCCGAACGCTCAGACCCATCGTGCGCCTGGCGGGGGGGCTCTTGATCATCAACGACCGCCTGGACGTCGCGCTCGCGGTGGACGCGGATGGGGTGCATCTCGGACCGCACGACCTTCCCGTCGCGGCGGCTCGAGCGATCGTCTCCGACGGCTTTCTGATCGGGCATTCCTGCGACGTCCCCGATGCGGGTCGCCGCGCCGCCGCTGACGGGGCGGACTACCTCGGTGTGGGTGCCGTGTACGGCACGCGCTCGAAGGCCGGCCTCGCCGACGAAGCGATCGGTCCTGAGCAGGTCGGAGAGGTGCTCGCATCGGCCGGTCTTCCGGGAGTCGGGATCGGGGGCATCGGACCGGCGAACGCGGCTCCCGTGTTCGCCGCCGGAGCGGGGGTCGCGGTGATCTCCGCCGTCATGGACGCGGACGACCCGGCCGCAGCGGTCCGGGCGATCCTCGAGGCGGCGACCACGGACTGACGTCGTCGACGGACGACCCCCCAGAACGTGAAAACGCCCCGCAACTCGAAGTTACGGGGCGTCCTCATAGAAGCCGGCAGCGACCTACTCTCCCAGGGCGTCTCCGCCCAAGTACCATCGGCGCTGAGGGGCTTAACTACTGGGTTCGGGATGGGACCAGGTGTGTCCCCCTCGCGAGAGCCGCCGGCATTTCCTCGTTCCCGCACCGGACACCGATCAAGCGGTATGGGAACTGTATATCAAACAAGTAGCGAACGAGGGCAGGTGCCGCGCGCGTCGAGGTACTTATCGACGTAGAAAAAGAAAAGATCAAGCCTCACGGACGATTAGTACGGCTCGGCTGAAGCGCTTACACGCCTTACACCTGCCGCCTATCAACGCAGTCGTCTCCTGCGGTCCTTTAGGCACCTTACGGTGCGGGAGATCTCATCTTGGAGTGGGCTTCCCACTTAGATGCTTTCAGCGGTTATCCCTTCGCGACATAGCTACCCTGCGATGCCCCTGGCGGGACAACAGGTACACCAGCGGTCACTCCACTCCGGTCCTCTCGTACTAGGAGCGGCTCTCCTCAAATCTCCAACGCCCACAGCGGATACAGACCGAACTGTCTCACGACGTTCTAAACCCAGCTCACGTGCCGCTTTAACGGGCGAACAGCCCGACCCTTGGGACCTTCTCCAGCCCCAGGATGCGACAAGCCGACATCGAGGTGCCAAACCGCCCCGTCGATGTGAACTCTCGGGGGCGATAAGCCTGTTATCCCCGGCGTACCTTTTATCCGTTGAGCGACGGCCCTTCCACACGGAACCGCCGGATCACTAAGGCCTGCTTTCGCACCTGCTCGACGTGTCCGTCTCGCAGTCAAGCTCCCTTATGCCTTTGCACTCTTCGCGCGATTGCCGACCGCGCTGAGGGAACCTTTGCGCGCCTCCGTTACCTTTTGGGAGGCGACCGCCCCAGTCAAACTACCCGCCTGACACTGTTCCCGGACCGGATATACGGCCCTGGGTTAGAATCCCGACATCGCAAGGGTGGTATTTCACGGATGGCTCCAGAGAAGCTGACGCCCCTCCTTCAATGCCTCCCACCTATTCTACACAGGCGGTGCCCGAACCCAATATCAGGTTGTAGTAAAGGTGCACGGGGTCTTTTTGTCCTGCCGCGGGTACTCGGTATCCTCACCGAGACTCCAATTTCGCCGAGCTCTTGGTCGAGACAGTGCCCA
>JBDHIO010000048.1:0-18101 GCA_039587355.1 Gemmatimonadota bacterium
GCGATGCGTCGGAGTCCATCACGTAGACGTTGCCCGTGGTGTCCGACCCGAGGTTGGACGTTCCGACCCGCGTGAACGAGGCGGGGCCGTCGGCCTCGCCCCCGATCCGAAAGACCTCTTCGTAAGACCACTCGAGGATGCGGTCGGTGGCCGCGGAGGTCACGATCTCGACCCCGGCGGAGTCGGAGCGGACGACGACATCGGTCGGTGTCTCCGACGGTCCGCCGCACGTCGTCGCCAGCATGGCCGCGCCGAGCCCCCACAGACCCGGCAGGCGGCTGCCGGGCTTCGAGATCCGGTCCCCCATGAACGACCTCCTGCGATCAGGTGCGCCACCTGTTCGAGCCCGGAGCCTCGCAGAGGGTTGCACCCGCGATTCGGGATCAGGCCTACATCCGGAGGAACCGATAGAGGATGCGGATCATGCGGTACGCTCGGGCGGGATCGGCTTCGGTGAACCGCACCGTCAGGGGGCCCACCCTTTCGACCCCGGGGAGGCCGGCTGCGACCTCGACGTGGGTCGCGTTGTTGAGCTTCATCTCGACGGTGAAGGGTGACCCGACGTCCCATGGCTGGTGGTCGTCGAGCCCCAGCATCGCGTCCCGCGCCTTCTCCTCGAACTCCGCGAGCACCTCCGCCACCGGTCGCAGGTGGGCCGCGTGAGCCGTGACCGCCGTCTTCGTCACGACCGCTTCGGCCGTCGAACCATAGGTGTCCCGCGCGAGCCTGACGTAGTCTGCGTCGCCGGCGATCAGTACCACGGGCACGCCGTGCGCGCCGGCGTACGCCGCGTTCATCTCGCCCTCGCCCGAAGGGATTCCATTGATGGACATGTCGAGTACGAGTCCGGATCCCGTATGCGCGAGGAACCCCGGCTGCCCGGCACGGGCGTGGTACCCGAGGTACATCGCGGCGTCGAAGGACTCGTCGAGTTCGGCGGTCATCCCGAGCGGCTTCAAGCTTCCCTGCACGTACTCGACGCCGGGAGGGAAGTCCTCGATCAAGGCGTTGGCATGATCGCCATGTGAATCGTTGACGACGATCCGAACAGATTCGACTCCCCGTTCGCTCGCGGCGAGCCGAATCCCGGCGACCACGCGCTGGATTTCGCGGGTCATCATGCGACGCCCGACGGCGTAGTCCTTCCCGCCACTCTGCGTCATCCCCGGTGCCCCGATGCCCGTGAGCCCCTCCATGTCGATCGAGATGAACACGGACCACCGAGATGAACACGGACCACGAGTCCTGGGCGTGGAGGGCGGCGGGTGAGAGGGCGATCACGGCGGCGAGCAGTGCCACGGCTATCGGGCGCACGGTCGGCGGTTTCACGGAGACGTTTCCTTCCTCGGGGTTCAACGAGTGACCGGCGGAGTCGGAATCCGTCCTCGCCGGCGGGCGGCTCATGCCATCAGGCCTTCTCAGCGGTCTCCGGGCTGAAGGTGTAGCACCATGTCTCGCCCTCGAGGACGGTCTCGCCGTCCTGCCGTTCCACCCGAACCCCGAGCTGGCACACGGGCTTCGTCTCGTGGACGCTCAGGACATCGGCGTGGGCCGTGATAGTGTCCCCGATGAACACCGGGGCGGTGAACTTCCAATTCTGACTGAGGAATACCGTTCCGGGGCCGGGCATGTCCATCGCGACCAGCGCGTGAAGCAGTCCCGTCGTGAGTCCCCCCTGGACGACGAGGCGGCCGAAAGGCGTGCCGGCGGCGAACTCCTCGTCGAAGTGAAGCGGGTTGTAGTCGCCGCTGAGCTCGGCGAACGTCGCAACGCTGTCTTCGGTCAGGGTCAGGCTCCGGCTCGCGGTGTCTCCGACCGCCAGCTTCTTACCCACGGGCGTGCCACGCGGCGAGCACCTCGGCCTCCCTCTCCCGCGAGATGCCGGCCCGGCGATTCTCGCGTTCTTCCGCCGGCCGCGTCCGGTCCCACTCGATCGTGTCGTACGCAGTGCGTGCCAGCGGGCGGAACGTCAGCCCGGCCGCGACGGCACGCTCGACGCTCACGAAGGAGAGCCCGTCTCCCGGCATCCACGCGGGCATGTCGCCCCAGGGACGGATCTCCTGCTCCTGCAGGAAGCCTTCGTCCACCCAGGTGAACTTCACCGGCGAGGCGGTCACGGCCCGGATCCCGTAGAGCATCTCGGCCATCGACATGCGCGCTTCGGGACCGGTCCCGTTGAAGTCGCCCGTGATCCCGTTCTCGGCGAGGTGGACGATCCACTCCGTCAGGTCCCGCTGATCGATCACCTGGTTCGCGTGGCGCGGATTGCCGGGTGCGAGGACCTCGCCCCCTTCATCGATCCGGATCGGCCAGTACGTGAACCGGTCGGTCGGGTCGCCCGGACCGACGATCAGCCCGGGGCGCACCACGCAGGTCCGCCCCGGGAACGCCTCGTGACAGATGTTCTCGCTGAGCGCCTTCGTCAGGCCGTAGTGCGCGTCGTCGCCGTCCTTCCACCCCTCCTCCGGGCTGAACCGACGGTAGTCCTCGTCGACGATGGGCTCCCAGAGCACGCGATCCGCGCTCGCATACCCCCCGATCGTGTCGAGCTGATACGCGGAGATGCTGGACACGAACAGGTAGTAGTCCGCCGCATCCCTGAGCAGCTCGGTGCTGCGCTGAACCCAGCGGTAGTCACGCGAGTTGTTGTCGAGAACGACGTCCCACGTGCGGCCCTCGAGGGCGGAGAGGTCGTCGTTTCGGTCCCCGACGAGCTCCTCGACCCCATCGGGCAGATCGGCCGGGGTGCGGCCCCGAGTGAAGATCGACACCTCGTGTCCGCGCTCGACCGCGGTGCGCACGGTGTGCGGACCGATGAAGCCCGTCCCGCCAAGGATGAGCATCTTCTTGGGCGCCGGCCGCGAGGCCGGGCCGTGGGCGGCGGCGATTCGGGGCGCGAGGGCCAGCCCGGCCCCGGCCAGGGCGGTCGATTGAACGAAGTCTCGGCGAGTCGTCACGGTCCATCCACGGATACGAGGATCTGAGAGTCACGAAACTACACGGTACCGGGGGTCGTGGTGCAACAGCGTTCCCGACCCGTATCGTGTTTTCGAAGTGACCGCCCACTCCGACTCCCGCACACCGACGAGCCATGACCAGGAACGTACTCTCGCGAATCGCGCCGCTCGCCCTCTTCCTCGCAGCCCTGATCCCGGGGCAGACGACGGCCCAGGAGCTGCCGCAGACGTGGCAGGAGCAGCAGAACTTCCGTTCGGGTCCAACCCCGTTCGAGCCGCTGATGGAGTTCTGGTACGAGCTCGATGAGATGAGCGACATCGTGAGCATGCAGCCGCTCACGCGGACGTTGCTCGATCGGCCGTTCAATCTCATCACCATCGCGGACCCGCCGATCACGACCCCGCAGGACGCATTGCGGAGCGGAAAGACGATCGTCCTGATCGCGCCTTCGGTTCATGGAGGGGAGGTCTCGCCCAAGGAAGCCGCGCAGCTCGTCGCGAAGGAGCTTGTAGCCGGCGATCTGCGGGCGGTGCTGGACGACGTGATCGTGCTGGTGATCCCGCTCATCAACCCGGACGGTGGCGAGGTGCGCCGGCGGACGAACGAGCAGGGATTCGACATGAATCGCGACTACCTGAAGCTCGAGTCGCAGGAGATCCACGCGCTCGTGACACAGGTCCTGAACGAGTGGACGCCCGACATCCACATCGACGGGCACCACGGTGGCTCGTCGCCGTATGTCATCACGTATCAGGGCACGCTCAATCCGGCCGCGGACGCCGAGCTGAGGGCCTACCCGTACGAGAACATCTTCCCGCTGATCCGTGAGGCAGCGATTCAGGAAGACTACGTCTCGTTCGACTATTCGGGCGTCCGAACCGAGAATGGGGTTCGGGGCTGGGGGTCGACATCCGTCGAGCCCCGGAAGCACCACGTCTATACCGGCCTCACGAACTCGATCGGGATCCTGCTCGAGACTCCGCGGAACTCGCACCGCGTCATGCGGGATGGGACGGTCGTCGAGATCCCGGAGGAAGAACGCTACTACCACCAGATCCGCGGCGGTGTGATCGCGACGAGTACGATCCTCCGTGCAGCAGCCGATCAGCGAGATCAGATCCGGGCGGTCACGAACGGAGCCCGGCAGCGAGCGATCGTGGCCGGGACTACGGGCGGGGACGACGTCGTCCTCGAATACGAGCTGACCAATCGTGGCGACGAGCCCGTCTGGATGCCGAACGAGGGCGAGGAGGGCGGATACACGCTCGAGACCGTACCGGTCTACCTGAAGTGGGAGCCCACCAGGACGACGACCCGTCCGGTCGGCTACCTGCTGCCCCCCTCGATGGCGCCGATCCTCCCGCGTCTGATGGATCACGACATCGCCGTATACGGATTCGAGGCTCCGACGACCCTGTCGGCGGAGGTGTACTACGCGACCCAGGTCCGCCGCGACAACTACTTCCAGGGGCATTACCTGCAGTCGGTCACCGTGGAGAAGGCGACCGAGGACGTCGAGGTGGGGCAGGGCTGGTATTGGGTCCCGACGGCCCAGTCACGCGGGAACCTCATCAGCTACCTCATGGAGCCCGAGACGGACGACAATCTCATCACGTGGAACTGGACGGACCACGTGCTCCAGGTGACGCCCGAGTCGATCGATGATGTGCTCGCCGGGATGATGGGTGGGCGCGATGCGAGTCAGATGTCCGAGGAGCAGCTCGAGCAGATGCGGACGTTCGCCGAGCGGCGGATGGCGCAGACCCAGCAGGTTCCGATGATGCGTGTGGTCGAGATGCAGGACTTGCCGGTCGTGCGGATCGCGCCGTTCAACGAGTACCAGCGGAATCGATACTTCCGTACGTATTGAACCGGGCGGCATCGGCTTCGACAAGCACGCCGATCACGATCACGACGAATTCGACGCCCCCAGGCTGGCGCGACTCACCTCGTGTTGAACTGGAACATCAGGATGACCACGCCGATCGCGTACCCGATGGCCACGATGCCCTGGACCCGGGGATGCCCGAACCGGTAGCCGACCGCCATGAGTGCCGCTGTTGGTAGCGGGCCCAACACGCGGTTCGGTGCCGGGTCCCCGATCGCGAGCCAATTGAACAGCGAGACGGAAAGGGCGAAGGTGACGTTCGCTCCCAGCACGCCCTTCCTGACCGCAAACCAGTGATCCCGCCAGCTTTCCACCACCCTTGCATCGTCGGGGACCAGCGCGTTCGCCACATACAGGAGCATCCCCGTCGGAACCAGCCAGAGCGCGAAGAGCAGGAAGGTCCACTCGACATCGTTGTAGAGGTAGATGATCCACCATGAGAGCACGATGTTCCCCATGGTGCCGAGCACCCACGTCGTATGGATCCAGTCCTGACGCCCGGGCGTGAGCACGTGGGCGATCCCGCCGACGAGCCGGGCGATCGCGAAGCTCAGTAGGAGCGCGATGATGAAGAGCAGGTATTCGAACTCGCTCACGGCGCTCCCGGCCCCACGAAGGTCTCGAGAAACTCGTCCAGCGGCTCGCCCGGACTGAAGCCCGGTTTGACCACTCTGGGCGGAGTGGCGCGCAGTGGCCAGAACCCGAACGGGCCCTGCTCGCCCGTGTAGCGGACGATCCCGTCCACGTCTACGACGAAGAGTCGTTCAGGCCACGCGCTCCAGCGGATCGCGACCGAGTCGTCCATGTCGTCGACGACCACGGTGAAGGGGAACCGCAGCATCGAGCACGCCTGCGCGGCGGCTGCTTTCCGCCCGCCGTCGTCCGTGGGGTCGGCGATGATGGACCAGCCCGACTCCTCGATCGTCCAGCCGTCTGTGGAATGGGCCTCACGGACGTAGACCACGAGGAACTCCGCTCGGTCGCTGTACCGTTCGTAGAGGGAAAGGACGTCACCTGACGCCTCGGCGAACGGGCCTCAGGTCAGCGATCCGAAGATCAGCACGACGGGTCGAGCGCCTCGAAACTGCGAGAGGGATACCGTCCCGCTGCCGTCGTAACGGTCGAGCATGAAGTCCGGCGCCGGCTCACCGATCTTCGGGTAGTTGTGAAAGCGCTCCCGAACGAGCGCGAGTCCGTCGTTCTGGTCTCTGACGGTTCTTCCCGCGAACGAATCCACAGAACTCCCTCCGCTGATTGGACCCCGAAGGGCTCGCTTAGTCGATGACTTCGGTCGCGTTCCGATAGCGCATGATCGCGTAGACGGGGAAGCCCGCCACGAGCATCAGAAATCCCCAGTACACGGTGGGCTGCCCGGCCCCGATGAACGCCCACACCGAGAATGCGAACGCGATCCCGATGATCGCCAGCCGGCCGGCCTGAGGGCCCGACCCGGCGGCACCCCGCTCGCGGAGCGAGATCATCAGGGCGGTCATGCAGGACGTCGAGTACGCGATGAGGGTCGCGAACGTGGCGAGGAGGATCAGATTCGTGAAGGTCTGCACCAGTCCGCCCGCGTAGTTCATGGCGATCAAGGCGCTCGAGAGTACCAACGAGACCAGGAGGCCCGTGACCGGGGTGCCGGCGCCGTTCAGTTTCGCGAGGCGTCTCGGAAGCAGTCCATCCAGGGCTGCGGCCCTGGGCATCTGACCTCCCAGAAGCACCCACCCGTTCAGCGCGCCGAAGCAGGAGATTGCTGCTCCCGCACCGATGAGAAGGCTGCCCGCGGATCCCCAGAGCCGGCCGGCGGCGTCGGCGAACGGGGCGGTCGAGTTCGCCAGTTCGGCCGGCGCGATGATCCCCATCACGGCCACCGTGCAAACGATGTAGATCACCGCCGTGAACAGCGTTCCGAGCACGGTCGCTCGTGGAATGGTCCGGCCCGGGTCCTCCACATCACCGGCGGGGATCGTCCCAGATTCCAACCCCAGGAACGCCCACAGCGTGAGCGTCACGGTCGCCGACACTGCCGCGAAGGTCGAGGTTCCCGTGGGGTTGAATGGCGTGAAGTGCGATCCGTCGAATGCGATGAACCCGAACAGTCCGATCGCGGCGAGCGGCAGGATCTTGAGAAGGGTCGTGATGAGCTGCACGCGACCGGCAGCGTGTACGCTGCGCACGTTCACCCCGGTCAGGAGCCACAGGATCCCGAGCGATGCTACGAGGCCGAGCAGGGGTGAGGTCCCGAGGTTGGGGAAGAACACGGTCGAGTAGCTGACGAACGCCACGGCCAGGGCCGCGTTCGTCGTGAGGATCGAGATCCAGTAGGACCAGGCCACCAGGAATCCGCCGAAGTCGCCGAACCCCTCGCGGGCGTAGGCGTAGGGGCCTCCGATCTTCGGGATCGCCGCCCCGAGCTGTGCGAACACCAGCGCCAGGCACAGGGCACCGACCGTGGAGATGAGCCAGCCCACGATGCTGATCCCGCCGAAGGGAGCCAGGGTCGAGGGAAGGAGGAAGATGCCCGAGCCGATCATGCTTCCGACCACGAGCGATGCGCACATCCACGGGCCGAGCTTGCGCGGCGATGGTGAGGGATTAGTCATGAAAGACCCTGCCGGAGTAGAACGCCTGAGGCAAGGCGGCCCATTGGGGCACCGTCACTCGAGGTTTCGCCTTCAATCTCCGACGTGCACGACGCATCGCCGCCCCGAGCCGCGCCGGCGATGCTCCCACAGGTAAATGCCCTGCCACGTCCCGAGCGCGAGTCGTCCGTCCACGACCGGAATCGACAGACTCGTCGACGTGAGCGCCGCGCGGATGTGGGACGGCATGTCATCCGGTCCTTCGTGCGTGTGCGTGAAGTGAGGGTCGTTCTCGGGGACGTGCCGCTCCATCCAGTCCTCGAGATCGCTCCGCGCGGAGGGGTCGGCGTTCTCCTGGATCGTGAGGCTCGCCGACGTGTGCTGGATCATGACCGTGCAGAGCCCCTCGACGACGCCGCTCGCCTCCACGGCCGATTGTACTTCGAGGGTGAACTCGTGCAGGCCCTTGCCCGAGGTCGGCACCACGATCGTCTCGATCATGCGGCGGCGTGGAGCAGGGGATGGACGAGAAGCACGATGCCCAGGGCTGCCATGAACGCTCCGGGAAGGGCGAAGAGCTTCGCGTCCTTCTTCGTGGGCGTCTCGATGCTCTTCAGGCCGAGGGATGGAACGAGCAGGTACAGCGCACCCTTCGCGAAGAGCAGCCAGCCGTAGATCGTGAGCAGGGACGGCGCGATCCCGTCGAATCCCGGGTGAAACGCCACGATGAACGCGCCCATGGTCGCGGACATCATCGCGTTGAAGTAGCTCCCCGCGATCCCCTTCGAGTGGAGGACCGTAAAGAACTCCTTCCACGCCTCGGCCGCGAGAATGTGAGACAACCCCATCGCGGTCAGCATGAGCCCGGCGAACACCTCGACACCGCGCTCCACCCGTCAGAACGCTCCCGGCATGTCGGTGAGGACCTCCACCGCCCGCGCGTTGTCGTCGATCGTGTTGTAGAAGTGAGGGGAGAACCGCAGCAGGCTGCCCCGCGAGTCCACGATCACATCGTTCTCCGCCATCCACGCCACGGCGCCCGAGGCCTCGACGTGTTCCATGAGCACCAGCGCAGACCGGACATCAGGGCCGTCCGCCTGGTGGAGCTGGAATCCGGCGTCGGCCAGTCGCTCGCGCAAGTCGCGTGACAGCAACCGGTTACGCGCTGCGATGCGTTCGATTCCCGCTTCCAGGACGATCGACAGCCCGCCCGAGGCCGTGTAGGCGCACCCGACCGCCGGTGTCCCGAGCTCGAATCGTCTCGCATCGGTACGGGGCGCGGCGCGCAATTCGAAGCCGAACTGGTTTTCCACACCGAACCATGACAGGGTCGTCGGGAGGATATCCACATTGGGATCCACATACAGATATGCGGCTCCCGGCCCGCCACAGAGCCATTTCAGCCCGCCGGACGTGAGGAAATCCACACCCACGTCCTTCACGTTGATCGGTATCTGTCCATTTGATTGATACGCGTCTAACAGTATGTACGCCCCGGACTCGTGCGCGATCTCGGCGAGATGACGGGCATCCTGGACCGTTCCGGAGGTGAAGAAGACGTGGGAGGTCGCGAGGATCAGTGTGTCCTCGTCCACCGCGTTCCGGATCGCCTCGAGCGGTACCGTCACGCCGTCGTGGCTCTGCACCACCACGACCTCGTATCCGAGGGCCTCTCGCGAGTAGTAGTGATGGCCGAGCGTCGGAAAGTCGAGCGACGTGATCACGATCTTGCGGCGCGTGTCTCCGGCCGCCTGCAGGCCACCCGAAACCGCCGCGAGGGCCCCGGACACGCTCGGCATCAGCGCGATCGAGTCGGCCGGCGCACCGATCGTCATTCCGAATTGGGCCCTCACCTGCTCAAGCTTGCTCCACCAGATCTCGTACCAGGCGCCGGCGCCCATCTCGTTCCACAGCCGTTCGTACTCGGCGTGCGCGGAGACCGACCGGCGGGAGAGCGCCCCCAGCGAGTTCGAGTTGAGGTAGGTCTTCCGCTTGAGGATGGGGAACTCGCCCCGATAGTTCGCGGCCAGGTCGCCGGTCGACGGGCTGGCAGTCGTGGCCTCAGGTCCGGTATCGTTCACCCGCTCCTCCCGATTCTCCCAGATATCAGGTCGACGTGATCGACCTGGAGACGATATGCGACGTGAGTGACGAGAATGTCGGGCCGCTGCTCGATTCAGAACAGAGCGAGGCCCTGGAGGCCCACGACAGGGCCCACGCCGGTCCGGGCGGAGAGCCGCAGTGTCCTCGCTGCGAGGGGCCGATGACCCGCATGGTTGAGGAGCATCCCGCCCCCCGCGGAGACGACTCCCCGTTCAGGGTTCGACTCGTGTGCAACTCACCCGAGTGCCTCGCGTGGACCGTCTACAACTGGTAAGCCTCCCGGCAGCCTGTCAGCGGACGGAGACTTCGAACTCCTTCGCGCGGAACCGTTCGCCCGTGACTTCGCGCGACCCGTCCGAAGCGAGATAGACGAACACCTCGGTCACCTCGTAGGGCTCGGGTAACGACAGCGGGTCCTCCTCCGGGTACGCCGCAGCGCGCATGTCCGTGCGCATGCTCCCCGGATCCACAGCGTTCACCCGTACACCGTCGTCCGTCAGTTCGCCGGCCATGAGCTCGGACATCGCCTCGAGGCCGTTCTTCGAGACGCAGTAGGCGCCCCAGTACGGTCTTCCGTGATCGCCGACCCCGGACGACACGTTGATCAGCGACCCCGAGGTCTCGCGGAGATACGGCACCGCGGCCTTCGCGCAGACGAACGCTCCGGTGAGGTTGACCTCCAGGACCGTCCGCCACGTATCGAGGTCGTAGTCCTCGATCGCGGTTCGGTCACCGAGCACGGACGCGTTGTTCACGAGCGCGTCGATCGGCCCGAGCTCGGCCCGGGCGAGAGAGAGCCATCGGCCCACGTCATCGGGGCTGGTCACGTCGGCGACCGCGCCGAGGCAACGTCCTCCGATCGCCTCGACCTCCTCGCACGTGGCCCTGATCGGTCCGTCGTTGCGCCCGCAAATCGATACGGCCGCCCCCTCCTCCGCGAACCTCCGGGCCAGTGCCGAACCCAGCCCCGCAGAGCCTCCCGTAATCAACACTACTTTTCCTTGGAGCCGCATCGTCCTCCCTATGGGTATGTCCCGAGCGCAATTCACTGCCCTGGCAGGCTGCTGAACAGCGCTGGCGCGTCACGTTACGGCGACACAGCCCCTGATCCAAGGCGCGGCGACGGGTAGGGGAAGGACGGGCTAGTCGGAGCGGAGCGTCTCGACCGGATCGACACGGGTCGCCCGTCGAGCGGCGAGGAACGTCGCCGCCGCCACCGTGCCCAGGAGCGTCCCCGACGCCAGAACGTAGGTGAGCGGATCCGTCGGCTGGATCTGGAACAGCGCGGCCCTCAGCGCGCGGGTTCCCGCCAGCGCACCTATGACGCCGATTGCCACGCCCACAAGCGCGACGCGCATCGACTGTCCGACCACCATCGCGATCACCTCGCGAAGTCGGGCACCGAGCGCGAGCCGGACGGCGATCTCTCGCGATCGCTCGACGACGAGCTGCGAAACGACCCCGTACATCCCGATCGTGCTGAGTCCCAGCGCCAGGGCGGCGGCGATCCCGAGGAGCAGGAGCGAGAACGACGTGCGAGACACGGACGGCGAGGCGTTCACAGCCGCCTCGAACGGCCGCACGTTCGCGAGCGGAACGTCCGGGTCTAGTTCCCGCAGGACGGCACGGATCGCGGGCGTGAGCGCCGCCGGATCTCCGCTCGACCGCACGGCGATCCGCATCGCGTTGGGCGGACTCCAGAGGGGCGCTCCCTCGATCGGATACATCGGGAAGAACACGGCTTCGATCGGGGGGCGGTCCAGGCCCTCGGAGCGAAAGTCACGGGCGACCCCCACGACCCTGTAGAAGGGCGTCTCCGGACCGTTCCCCCGAATCCCCTTGCCGACCGCGGACTCTCCGGGCCACAGCCGATCGGCGAGCGCCCGGGTCACTACCGCTGGACCGGAGCCATCCGTCATCTCGGCCCAGCCGGGCGCCATCCCCTCGATCGGAATGTCGAGCGACTCGAAGAACCCCGGCGTCGCCAGGGCGACCGGAAGGCACGGAGGCGCATCCTGCGTCTCCGCGGGCCGATCCTCCACGAACACCGCGGCGCAGGACCCGACATCCACGATCGGCATGCGGGTCGTCGCGCCGGCCGAGACCACGCCCGGGAGCGCGGACACGCGATCAAGGAACTCGCGGTAGAATTGGCCGACCTCCTCGTACCCACCGTACGAGGACCACGGAACGAATGCCTCGAGAAGCAGCACGCCTTCCGTCTCGAACCCGGGCTCGGTCGATCGCAGTTCGTTCATGCTGCGGAGCATGAGGCCGCCGCCGGAGAGAAGAACCAGCGCGAGGGCCATCTGCCCCGCCAGCATGACACGTCTAACGCCTTGCCGCCGCCGCGAGACCGTCGCGCGAGGGCCGCCGCCCCCATCGAACCCGGCCCGCTCGCCGAGGAGGCTGTAGGCGAGCGGCACGAGTCCGAGGCTCAGACCGATCCCCAGCGAGACGATCAAAGTGAACGCGACGACCGCCGGGCCGATAGCGAGTTCGCCCAGACGCGGAAGCCCCGGCGGTGCCGTGGCCTGCAGCAACGAGATCCCGGCGTGAGCGACCGGAAGCGCGAGGAGCCCGGCGACCGTCGACAGGAGGACCGTCTCGGTGAGACAGTGCCACGTCAGGTGGCGTCGGCTCGCCCCGAGCGCGGTACGCACGCTGAAGTCACGTCGCCGCGCTTCCGTGCGGACGAGGTAGAGGTTCGTGATGTTCGCGAGCGCGATCAGCAGGAGAAGCCCGGAGGCGGCGAACAGGATCCAGATCGTGCGGCCGATGCCGCCGAGTACCTGTGCCTTCAGTGGGGTCAATCGGGTTCGGAACCCGCTCTCCTCGACGAAGCGGGTCGAGTACGCCGTCGGGAACCGCTCAATGAACCCTGCAGTCCGCTGATCGACCTCCGCGCGGGCCCGATCGATCGGGACTCCGTCCGCCAGACGCCCCGCGGCGCTGAGCCAGTGCGCGTTCACCGGTCTCGCCGTGGGGTCTAGCTGGAGCGGTTGCCACAGGTCCACAGAGATGTCCGGCAGCCCATGCCCTCGCTCGAGGATGCCTACGACCTCGAACGTCGCGCCGTTCACCTCGATCGTCGTGCCCACCGCGTTCGGGTCGCCGCCGAAGCGACTCTGCCAGAACCCGTGATCGAGCATGACGACCGCCGGCCCACCCGGCACATCGTCCGCTTCCCCGATCAGCCGGCCCTCTACGGGCCGGAGTCGCAGGGCCGATACGAGGCTCGCCGTCACGGCAGCCGTCCGTACGCGGGCGGGACCCGCGTCGCTGGTCATGTTCGCCGCGCCGACGGAGAACCCGCCGAGCGACTCGAGTGAGGAGGTATTCTCCGCGAGGTCGAAGTACCCCGCCTGCGAGAGGCCCCATGCCGCATCCGGACCCACCCCCGGCACGGGGCTGTCCAGCCAGACCAGCCGATCCGCATCGTCGTACGGGAGGGGGCTGATCACGAGACGCTCGAGGACCGAGAAGAGCGCCGCGAACGCCCCCAGGGCGACCGTGAGCGTGAGAACGGCGAAGACGCTGAACTCGGGCCTTCTGCGCAGCCCGCGCGCCGCGAGACGAATGCCTCGCCACGCGTCCATGACCGTCTCGCTCAACTCGAGCCAGCGGTGCGATTTCCGGTCCACGGCGGTGGTGTCGGCCCGGGCCTGCTCGAAATCGCCAAACCGCTCGAGTGCGGCGGTCCGCGCCTGCTCGGGATCGAGGCCGTCCTTCAGGTAGCCCTCGACCAGCCGGTCGAAGTGATGCTCGAGCTCCTCCACGACGTCCTGGTCCAGTCGGCGGCGCCCGAGGAGTGCGTGAAGATCGCTGTATCGATTCGAGGGGCCGCTCATCAGGTCCCCCGCGCCGGCTGTGCGTCGACGACGAGGGCCATGGCCTCCGCGAAGCGCGACCACTTCCGACGTTCGGCGTGGAGTTGGGAGGCGCCCTCGTCCGTGAGCGAATAGAACTTCGCCCGCCGATTGTTCTCGCTGACCCCCCACGACGCCACGAGCCAGCCCTTCTGCACCATCCGGTGAAGGGCGGGGTAGAGGCTGCCTTCCTCGACCGACAGGGCGGTCTTCGTCGTCGCCTCGATCCAGCGGGCGATCTCGTACCCGTGCCGAGTTCTGTCGACCAGCGCCTGCAGGATCAGCAGATCGAGCGTGCCCTGCAGCAGGCCGAGCCGGTGTTCACGAGATGGCATCATTACCTCCCCATAGAAGCTTGAGGGAAGGTGCGCCCCCGACCCATAGAAGGTCAAGGGGAAGGGTCAGCGGGGAGGCGCAAGGTCAACGTAGCGAACGAACGTGGGCGTCAGCGTCTGCGGGTCCGGCCCGGTCACGCCGACGTCGTTCCAGTAGAGACGCCGCCCGTCCGGACTGAGCGCGACATCGTTTGGAAGCGAGAGAGAGGCCTCGAGCGCCGGGCCGTCCTCGAGCCCGCGCTCACCCCTGCCGGCGATCAAGTTGAGCTCGCCATCCAGCGTCAGCTCGTAGATCTGGTGATTGCCGCGGGCCACCACGTACAGCAGGCCGTTCCCGAACACGATGTGCCCGTTGTTGTTCCCCGGGAGCGTGGCGAACACGGACGCCTCACCATCGGGTGAGACGCGGATGACGTTTCCGTCCATGAAGTTCGCGACGTAGAAATGGCCGTCTGGCCCGATCGTGATCCCGTTGGGGCACTTGAGCAGTTCGCTCTGCACCCAGAGTTCCACGGTCCCATCGGCGGTCGCGCGGCCGAGCGAATTGCCTCCGCAGTTCGCGATCACCAGGTCACCGTTTGTGTCGAAAACGATACCGACCGGGTTTTGGACTCCCGATGTGACGAACGCTTCCATATCTCCCTCCGGAGACACCCGGCTGATCGTGTTGCCGGCGATGTTCGACTGGTAGAACCAGCCGTCCTCATCCAGCGTGTTGCCGGAGGCGCCGGCGAACCCTTCGGCGAAGACGCTTACTTCGCCGTCCGGGGTGATGCGCCAGACCCGGGTCCCCGGAGGGCCGTTGCTCAGCGTGGCGCCGAAGTCGGCCGTGTAGACGTTCCCGCCGGCGTCCACCTCGAGTCCACCGGACCCCGCTTCGATCGGACCTGCCAGCGTCCCGACCGTGCGGCCCTCCTGAGCGATGACGGGCGAAACGCCTGTGACAAGTAGGGCCAGCGCGGCGACGACGGACGATCTCACGGCTTCCTCCTGGTTGGAACCGGCACCCGGACGGACATACATACGACGGTCGGAGCGAGACGATTCGGACACCGCGACTTGCGCGAGCGTTGTCGCGGAGAGTACCAGACAGAATGACAGGTCCCGAACTGAACATCACCATACAGGGCACTCCGAACCCGAACGCGGCGAAGTTCGTGCTCGATCGCCCCGTCCCTGGCGACGGCAGCCGCAGTTACTTCGACGCCGAGTCGGCGGCCGAAGACCGGTTGGCGGCTCGACTCTTCGCGCTGGATGGCGTACGGGCCCTGTTGCTCGTCGACAACTTCATCACCGTCACCAAGACGGATGTCGCGGACTGGGATGCGCTGGTCCATGACGTGCAGCACGTCATCTCGGCTGAACTGATGGATGGGGCAGGCCAGGGGGAGTAGGCGATGGGGTTCCTGAAGTTTGGTAAGAAGAGCGACGGCGACACCGCCGAAGCCGCCGACCCGATAACTCAGGTATCGGAGACCGCCGAGTTGTTCGACGCCCTCGGTGACGGGCCCGCTGTCATCTACAAGCACAGCAATCGGTGCGGGACCTGTTTTCGGGCGCTGAAGGAAGTCCGCAACTTCGCGGGCGAGCACCCGGACGTCCCCGTCTACTTGATCGACGTCAATCGCGATCGACCTCTATCGAACCAGGTCTCGGAACACTTCTCCGTCCGCCACGAGTCGCCGCAGGCGCTGGTGGTGTCGGAGGGGCGATCGGTGTGGGACGGCTCGCACCTCGACGTCACGGCCGGAGCTTTGGAGCGCGCCCTGACCTGATCGGGCCCGGGCGTGGCAAGTCGCACCCCAACCGACGGTTAGCCCTGCATCGGCGGTGAAGTCCGGACCTCGTGGCTCCCCGAACCTCTTGCCGCGGTATCAGTTGATACCACGTTGAGACCTCTCCTCTACCCTGTATCCCCGCTTGTCGTCCGGATACCGAGAGAAGACGGGAGGTCAGATGTTCGAACTGCGCTGCTTCGGCCACGTGGCTGTGCTGGACCGGGCCGGGGGCGATCGAGTGCTGCGTTCTCGCAAGCACGTCGGCCTCCTCCTCTATCTCGTCGCGAACTCGAGGACGACCCACACGAGGGAGGAGCTCGCCGATCTGCTCTGGGATGGGACCGGAAAGCGCGAGCGGCACTCGCTGAGCCAGGCCCTCTACGACATTCGCTCGACCATCGGGGATATCGTCGAGGTCACCACGACCACCGTGCGGTTGCTTCCCGATCAGATCGCGTACGAGGTGACTCGCCTCGAAGACGCCATCGAAGCCCGCGATCATGACGTCGCTCTGGATCTCTACCGGGGTGAGTTCGCCCCCGAGATGATGACCGTCGGGGCCGAGATGTTCGATCGGTGGGTGGACGCCGAGCGAGAGCGGTGCAGGGTGCTCGCGACGATCGCACTCCGTAACGCGCAAAGAGCCGCGGAGGAGCGCGGCGACTGGGATCGCATGTGCCTCGCCGCCCTCCGTCTCCTGCGATTGAACACGTTCGATGAGGAGTCCCACTGTGCCCTGATGCGCGGACTCTGGATGAAGGGCGACCCTGCCTCTGCGCTCCGTCACTTCCGCTCTATCGACCCCGACCTGGTGCGGAATTGGGACTCGGTCGTCGAGCTGTCCAACCGGATCGAACAATCGGGCTCGGTGCGGGAGGTACTGACCGTCCCCCGCGAACCGCTGCGCCTCATGGGTCGCGAGGCTGACTTCCGGCAGTTACTTGAACATGCTGCGGCATATCAGGCAGTAGGTGGCGTGGTCGTGATCACCGGTGAGTTGGGGGTCGGCAAGACCAGTGTGCTCACCGAACTCGCTCGGCTGCTGACCGCCAGGGGCCTAACTGTCGAGCGCGTCAGTGGTGGGGACGACTCTGATGTACGAGCGAATCTGATCCAGATCGTTGATGAGTCGGGTCTACGAACGCACGGTTTCGAAGGATACCGACGACCCCATCGCGTTGTGTTTGTCACCTCGCGAGATCGGACCGCCGCCGATCTCGCCCGACACGAGGGCGTCGTTGACGAGGTGCTCAACCTTGAGCGGTTAACGTCGCAGCAAGTGGAGGAGCTTATCCTCGAGCGCTTTCCCGGCTCGGGCAGAGTAGCGGCTAGCGCGTGCGCGAGGCTGTCCGGCGGGAACCCCCGATGGGCGCTGGACATCGGTAGAGCAGTCGCAACATTGCCGGTTGAGCCACGGACCGACGAGCACACTGCTGAGGTCGCGCTCAACGAGTCAGCGACCCTGAGAGCAAGGGTCGATGAATGGCTGCATGCACTGCCCCAACCCGCGAGAGAGCTTGTCCCGCAAATGGCCCTCTTCGATCCGATCACGCTAGCGAGGGTGTGTGAGGCCTCGAGCAAGGAGGACT
The DNA here is from genome assembly GCA_039587355.1 of Gemmatimonadota bacterium. Classification (GTDB taxonomy): domain Bacteria; phylum Gemmatimonadota; class Gemmatimonadetes; order Palauibacterales; family Palauibacteraceae; genus Palauibacter. The sequence goes on from JBDHIO010000048.1 coordinate 17,103, forward strand.
TGCGTTGCGCGCGGGATCAGCTGGTTTCCGCAGCCTGGCTGCATCGAAGCCCTGACGAGGTTCGCTTCGCCGTTCCGATCCTGCGCGTGGCGTTATGCGGGTCTCTCGACGCCCGATTCCGACTTGCCCTCCATGAGGCGGCAGCGGCGGAACTACGAGGGGGGAGTCCGGCTGACGAGTACGCTGCCTCTCGCGAGTTCCTAGCGGCCGGCAAAAGACGCAGCGCTCGGGAGGCGGCCTGTTGCGCCACCCAAGCCGCGCTTAGGGCTGGCATGGCCGGGCTGGCGAGCGAGGCCGGACGGCTCGCCTCATCTCTGGCCTCGGACGCCCATGAGCGGGTGAAGCTCGCATTCCTTTCCGCCGATGGCGATCTACGGCAGGGCCGACCCGACCGCGCAGAACGGACCATCCGTCAGGTCCTGCACCTATCAATGGATGAGTCGCTGAAACTCGAGGGTCAATTACTACTGCTCGGGGCGTTGTTGGAGACCGAGGATCGATCGGGGATCGAGGTTGAGATGGCCAATCTCTCTCGTTTGGTAGCCGAGGTGGCTGACCCCGCCCTCAAAGCCTTGGGTGCACTGAAGCTGGCAGAGGCGTCATTCCGCGTCAGTTCTCGACGGGAGCCGTGCAAGAGGACCGGTGACTTGGCCGAGGCCCTCGAGTCGGCGCTCGCCAACACCGCGACGATATCCTCTGAGCATCCCGAGCACTGGCCTGCTGCCTTCCGTACCCTCTTCATCTACCGGGCCACGGAGACGTCAGTGGGGAGCGCGGAGGCACTGCTCAACCGCTTCGGTGACACTCTCGACCTGCTCAGTCGCCAGAACTTGGGCGATATCGCTGGACTGTCCCGCCCAATCGTCGAGATGCGAGGAGGTCGGCTGCAGACTGGCCTTCGGATGGCCGAATCGATCGCGCGAAACGCGACTGCGGAAGATCGCTTCCGCACGGCGGCACTGAACAACTGGGGTGTGGCGCTCACGGAGGTAGGGGAGT
>JBDHIO010000049.1:0-21940 GCA_039587355.1 Gemmatimonadota bacterium
CAGCTTGTTGACGACCAGCGTGGCCAGCGCCTCGCCCTCGATGTCCTCCGCGATGATCAGGAGGGGCTTACCCATCTGGGCAACCTTCTCGAGGATCGGGAGCAGATCCTTCATCGCCGCGATCTTCTTGTCGTGGATCAGAATGATCGGCTCATCCAGCACCACTTCCATCTTGTCCGGATCGGTCACGAAGTACGGCGAGAGGTAACCCCGGTCGAACTGCATGCCGTCCACGGTGTCGAGATGCGTCTCGAGGCCGCGAGCCTCCTCGACCGTGATGACGCCGTCCTTTCCGACCTTCTCCATGGCCTCGGCGATCAGTTCGCCGATGTCCATGTCGTTGTTCGCGGAAATCGAGGCCACCTGGGCGATCTCGGTCTTCCCGGAGGTCTCGACGGAGATCTCGTGCAGGTTGTCGACGATCGACTCGACGGCCCGATCGATCCCCCGCTTGAGCGCCATCGGGTTCACGCCCGCGGTCACGCTCTTCAGGCCTTCCGTGAAGATCGACTGGGCGAGCACCGTCGCCGTCGTCGTGCCGTCACCGGCGTTGTCGGAGGTCTTGGTCGCAACTTCCTTCACCATCATCGCGCCGAGATTCTCGATCGGGTCCTCGAGCTCGATCTCCTTCGCGACGGTGACACCGTCCTTCGTGATCGTCGGGCTCCCGAACTTCTTCTCGAGCACCACGTTTCGGCCCTTGGGGCCAAGCGTGACCTTTACGGCACGGGCCAGCTTGTCGACACCGGCCTTGAGGCGCTGTCGCGCCGCGGTATCGAATTCCAGATCCTTCGCCATGTTCGCCTTCTCCTCGCCCCGGGGGGCTTTCTAATCTGATATCTCGTTATCCTACCGAGAGTTACAGTTCTCGTTTCGTGCGGTTCGCCAGGTCCGCCCGGGTCGGCAGGAAGCCGAACGGGACGGCCAATGCGGAATCAGTCGAAGATCGCGAGGACGTCGCCCTCTTTGACGATCAGGTACTGGTTTCCTTCGATCGTGACCTCGGTGCCGGCGTACTTGCCGTAGAGCACCCGGTCGCCGACGCCGACTTCCATCGGGATACGGTCTCCATCGTCGTTCTGCCGGCCGGGGCCGACCGCGACGACGGTCCCCTGCTGGGGCTTTTCCTTCGCCGTGTCGGGAATGTACAGGCCGCCACGCATTTCTTCGCTTTCCTCGAGCGGCTCAACCACCACGCGATCCGCCATGGGCGTGATGCTGACCTTGGTCGATGCGGTCATCTCCGCGAGCCTCCTTTTGCGTCGTTCGATTTTTTTGTGAAGGAGCCAGGGGCACCGCTCGATCGGCGGCACAGGTCCCGGGCCCTTGTTAGCACTCCCCTTCGGCGAGTGCTAACGCGAACAGAATATGAGGACCCGCGCGCTCCCGATCAAGCAACCGGATTCGGCGGGTCTGTGCGGACCTCCATGCAGTCCGCATGCCGGACTCCGGACCCGATCGTCGGCCCGTTTGGCAGACCCTCTGACCAGTGTGGCAGCCCCCGGCCCGCTCTCCCTGCCGAAGCGACGGGACACGCCCCCGGCCGGGTCGAGCCGGCGAGGAAGAGGCGGCGCTCTCCGTTATTGAACGGGGGCCGTGACCGCTATCCTGAAACCGGCATGGAGAGTCGGACGTATCCCGTTGCAGACAGAAGTCACACAGGAGGATAAACAGATGTTTCGTGGATTTCTCGTAGTCGCCACAGCCGGAGCCGTTGGATTCGGGGTAACGAGCGTGGTCTTCGCGTTCGTGTTGCCGCTGATCTTCCTGGCGATGAAGGTCGCGTTCTTCTGCATGGTGGTCTACCTGGTGCTCCGCATGGTGAAGCCCGATCTGGCGGAGAGCCTGAAGGAACGCTGCTGCGGAACCCGGTGAGCCGCGGGTCCTGGAGACTCGCGGCCTCGCCGCACTACTCGCCGGCGCCGCCCAGGTAGCGATCGGCGATCGCGAGCCCGGTGAGGGTCAACGCGGGCTCCACCCGGGTCACGCGGAGGCAGTGTGAACCGACGACGGCCGAAAGGCCTCCCGTCGCCGCGACCACCGGACTGTCCGTCCCCCACTCACGCACGATGCGGGACACGATCCCATCGATGCTGTCGACGACCGTGTAGAACCCCCCGCTGCTGAGACACTCCAGCGTGTTGCGTCCGATCACGCGGTCCGGCGCGGCGAGATCCACCTTCGGAAGCTGAGCGGTCGCGCGGGTGAGCTGGTCCAACGCCACCGGTCCGGGCGCGATCACCCCACCGATGAAGACGCCGTCCCCCGTGACGCAGTCGAACGTAGTCGCGGTCCCGAGATCCACTACGATGGTGTCGGCCTCGAACAGGGTCGCCGCTGCCAGCGTGTTCGCGATTCGATCCGCGCCCACCTCGGCCGGTCGGTCCACATCGAGACGGATCGGCACGGGGGAGTCGCCCGTCAGAAACGTCGTGGGCATGCCGAGCCCCTCCCCCGCCCCTCTCCACGAGCGATTGAGGACGGGGACGACCGAGGCCACGACCAGCCGTTCCGGGCCCGCGAGGCCATCGGCTGTCGAGCGGGCGAGTAGCCCCGAGAGGGCGAGCGATATCTCGTCCGCCGACCGACGGGGGTCCGTGGCCAGGCGCCAGACCCTGATAGGTTCGAGGTCGTCGAAGAGACCGATGACCGTGTCGGTGTTCCCGATGTCTGCCGTGAGAATCACTGCGTCTCCTCCAGCGCCTCTATCGACCCGCTCGTCACGCGTCTCAGCGCACCCCGGTCCGGTCGGAACAAGAGGGCACCGTCCGGGGCCAGCCCGGCCGCCCGGCCGAGGATGGGAGAGCCGTCCGTGTCGAGGGCCACGCGACGGTTCTTCAGCCAGTCCAATCGGTCGAGTTCTGCGAGCGTCGCCTCTGACAGCCGTTCGGGTGGATCGCGGAGCCAATCCTCCAAACCGGCGACCAGCGCGTCCGCGACATCCACCGCCTCCGCCTCGCAGCATTCCCGCAGACCGATCACCCGGCCCTCCAGTTCGGCGGGCAAATCCGTGGTCTCGAGGTTCACGCCGACACCCACGATCAGATGATCGACGCCGTCGGCCGCGCGCGCGCTTTCGGCCAGGATGCCGCCGAGCTTGCGGTCGCGAGCGATCAGGTCGTTGGGCCACTTGAGTCGGGGCGAGAGCTCGGGAAACGCCTGCCCTAGCCGTGTGGCGACACCAAGGCCCGCCAGCACCGTCAGCGGCGCGCCCATCCAGTCCCCCCGCGGGCGGAAGATCATCGAGAGGTAGACCCCCGCCCCGGCCGGAGAATGGAACGACGAGCCACCCCGACCTCGCCCGGCCGTCTGCCCCCTGCTCATGACCACCGTTCCCTCGGGCGCGCCGTCGTCCGCGAGTTCCCGGGCGGCGTCCATCGTCGAGTCGATCTCGCCGTAGACGTAAACCTGCTCACGCCCCCAGCGTTCGCGGAGATCCCCGACCGGTACGCCGGCCCAGCTTCGAACGCGCCGCCGCGTCACTGTTGCACCAGGAGCGAGAGATCGAGCGCCGGGGCAGAATGGGTGATCGCTCCCACGGAGATCAGATCCACACCGGTCCCGGCCACGCCCCGTACGGTCTCGAGATCGATCCCGCCGGAGGCTTCCAGCAGAGGCCGGCGATCTCCGAGGGAGGCCGCCTTCCCCACCGCTTCGCGTAGTTGGTCGATGGACATGTTATCGAGCAGCACCCTGTCGGGAGGTCGCGTGGAGAGCACCAGGTCGAGGTCCGCGAGTGTGTCCACCTCGATCTCGACCTGCAAGCCCTCTCGCTGCGCCGGCTCGCGGACGGCCTCGAGTGCCTCGAGAACTCCGCCGGCGCACCGGATATGATTCTCCTTGATCAACACCATGTCGTACAGGCCCATCCGATGGTTCCCCGCTCCTCCTGCCCGCGTCGCCGCCTTCTCCAGCGATCGCCAGCCCGGGGTCGTCTTTCGCGTGTCGATTACCGTCGCCCCGGTCCCACGCACCGCGTCCACGTATGCCGCCGTCGCGGACGCGATGCCCGACAGACGTGCGAGGCCGTTCAGAACGGTGCGCTCGGCGACCAGGACCGAAGCAAGCGGGCCGCTCACGCGCACCAACACGTCCCCCGGGCCGACGCGCGCCCCGTCGTCGACGCTCCATTCACGCGCCAGAGACGGGTCGGCGGCGTCGAAGACCGCCTCCGCGAACGCGACGCCGGCGACGACGCCATCCGACTTTGCCACGATGACCGCCCTCCCCTCCGCTCCGGCCGGAAGGGTCCACGCCGTCGTTCTGTCCCCGTCCCCGACGTCCTCGGCGAGGGCTCGCGCCGCGAGGCCCTCGAGCCCCTCCAGCCGACGCGACCCGTTCACCGGAGACCCGGATCGAGCCACGCGGCCGCCAGATAAAGGACCCCAACGGTCCAGCAGTAGTAGGCGAAGCGGTGAAACGTCCGCTTCGTCAGCATGCTGACGAACAGTCGGATGGCCAGCACGCCGGAAAGGAGCGCGGCGACGAACGCGACGGTGATGGGCAGTGCACCGATCGCGGCGCCCGCCCCGGCCAGCTCGTCGAGCTGGAGGATCGCCGCGCCGCCGATGGCCGGCACGGACATCAGAAACGAGAACTCGGCAATGCGGCTCGGCTCGAGCCCCAGCGCCGCACCTGCGGCGACCGTGGACCCCGACCGCGATATCCCCGGCAGCAGCGCGAACGCCTGCCCGACCCCCACCGCGATTGAGTCCACGACCCGGATCTCCTGGCGGTGAGTCTCTCGGGCGGTCGCGGACCTCAGTGTCCAGACCGCGACGCCGGTGACGAGGAGAAGTGCGGCAGCTACGACCGGCCGATCGAAGATCGGCTCGAGGACGCTCAGGAATCCGATCCCGATGACCGCGGCCGGAACCGACGCGAGAGCCAGAAGCCCGACATAACGGAGGCTCTCCGGGTCGCGACGGAGGATGCCGGTCAACAGCCCGAACAGCCGCTGCCGGTAGACCCACATGACGGCGGCCAGCGTCGCCAGGTGGAGCATGATCACCAGGAAGACCCCCGGGGCGTCGATTCCGAGCAACGCGTCGGCGAGCACCAGATGCCCGGAACTGGACACCGGTAGAAACTCCGTCAGGCGAATCCCTCGACCGCCCGGTGCCGCGAGGCTTCGGACTGACGTTGCCAGATGACCGGGTCCAAGAGGATCTCCGCCGCGGCATCGGACATGGCTTCGACATCTCCGACGTCGTGCAACGAGCCCGTCACGCCATGCTCGACGACCTCGGAGAGCCCCGTGTCCCCCGATCCGACGACGGGAACCCCGGAGGCCTGAGCCTCGAGCGCGACCAGACCGAAAGACTCCTGCTCCGACGGGAGAAGAAACAGATCCGCGCACCCGAGCAGTTCTGCCACCGATTCGAACTTGCCGAGCACGAGGACCCTATCCGCCAGTCCGGCCTCCTCCGCGAGATCCTCGGCTCGTTGACGGTCGGGGCCGTCTCCCACCAGCACGAGACGCGAGGGGACCCTGCTATGCAGCCGACGGAAGATCTCGATCACGTCGGGGATTCGCTTCACCGCGCGGAAGTTCGAGATGTGCATGACGATCTTCTCGTGCGGCTCCGCCAGGGCACTCCGCCCACCCCCGTATGCCTCCCGGTCGTAGGTCGCCGGATCGATGAAGTTCGGGATCACGTCGATCGCGCATTTGGAGCAGGCGAAGTCACTGTGGGTCCGGTCACGCAGCCACTCGGACACGGCCGTCAGGCGATCGGACTTCTCGATGGAGAACTTCGTGATGCCCCAGTACGACGGATCCTGGCCAACGAGCGTGATGTCCGTTCCGTGCAGCGTCGTTACGAGTTTCACGTCCCCGCCCTCGGCCTGGAGCATGTCTCGCGCGATCCAGCCGGCCGTGGCGTGGGGGATAGCGTAGTGGACGTGGAGGATGTCGAGCTCCTCCTTTCGTGCCACCTCGTGCATCGTCACCGCGAGGGCGAGCGAGTAGGGAGGGTACTCGAACAGCGGGTAGCGGTTCACCTCCACCTCGTGGAAGAACACCCCTTCGTGGAAGTGCGTGAGGCGGAACGGCTGCGCGTAGGAGATGAAGTGAACCTCATGCCCGCGCTCGGCGAGTTCCATCCCGAGCTCGGTCGCGACCGCTCCCGAACCGCCGTAGGTCGGATAACAGGTGATCCCGATCTTCATCTCGCGCCCCGTATATGTGTGTGACGGACGGGTCAGAACCCGGCGACCGCCCGCCATTCATCGCTTATTCGCTGCGAAAGTTGATCCGTCGACGACGACGCGTCCAGCCTGATCGCGTCCTCGGGCACCTGGTGACGGAACCACGTCCGCTGACGGCGGGCGTACGCCCAGGTGCGCGCGAAGATCCGGTCGAGCACCTCCTCGCGATCGATGCGGCCACGGATCAGATCCTGGACGTCCCGGTAGCCGAGCGCGTCGAACGCCCGTGATCGATCGTGGCCCGCGACCTCCAACGCTCGAACCTCGGCCTCCCAGGCGCCGCTCTCGAGCATTGCGCGGGCGCGGTCCCGGATCCGTTCGCGGTGCAGCTCCGAAGGAAGCTCGAGCACGAACACGAGTCCCTCGAACCCGGGGCGCGACGGGGCACCGTTCTCGATCCACCAGGAGAGCGGACGGCCCGTCAGCAACGCCAATTCCACCGTGCGGCCGGCTCGCTGGGGGTCTCCGGCGGCATCCGGCGAGTCCAGCCGGGTCGCCCACCGAATCAGGTCCTCCGGCTTCGCGGCATCCAGCCATTCACGCAGTGCTTCGCGCATCGCGGCCGGGACCTCGGGTTGCCGAAACATCGGGTGTGTCAGCGCGCGGAGAAACAGACCGGTTCCCCCCGCGATGATCGGTACGTGGCCGCGGGCCACGATGCCCCGCACAACGGAGTCCGCCAGTTCGACGAAGCGGCCGGCACCGTACCGTTCATCCGGTTCCAGGATGCCCACGCCGTGGTGGGGCGCCGCCCCGAGTTCGTCCGCGGTCGGTGCCGCCGTCCCGACGCGAAATCCTCGATAGGCCTGCCGGCTGTCGGCCGAGATGATTTCGCCATCGAGTTCCCTCGCCACCGAGATGGCCAGGCCGGTCTTTCCGGAGGCCGTGGGACCCACGATCGCCAGATTCGGCGGGGGTGTCCCCGCATCCGTGTTCTCACTCACCTGTCCAGTCAGGAGCGGCCGAACCGGCGATCGAGTTCGTCCACCGTCAGGCGCACGATGGTCGGTCGGCCATGGACGTCGTGCCCCGGCAACTCGGTGGCGAACAAACGGTCGAAGAGATCCCGCATCTCCTCCGTGGTGAGCCGCTCGCCCGCCTTGATCGCCCCCTTGCACGCCATACTCTTGGCGATGCGCTCGTGCTGGTTACGCACGGAATCGACGAGCGGTGACCCTTCGGTCAGCTCGTGGATCATCTCGCGCAGGCAGCGTTCGGCGTCGAACCGGCTGTGCGGTTGGGGACTCGCGCTGAGGATGTACGTCCGCTCGCCGAAGGGCTTGAGCTCGAACCCCTGGCGTTCCAGCAGACCGGACAGTTCTTCCACCGCATCCGCCTCGGAGGGCGAGAACCTCAGGGTCTGCGGAAAGAGGAGCGCCTGCGAGGTCGCGCCACCGTGCCGAAACCGATCCATGATCTCCTGATACAACACCCGCTCGTGGGCGGAGTGCTGGTCGATGATCAGGAGTCCATCGCGCGTCGACGCGAGGATGTAGCGGTCGTGAAGCTGCCACAGCTCGGGTGCGTCGTACTCGAAGTCCCCGACAGCGGGTGCCTCGCCCCCCCCGCTGTCGGGCTCGGACTCGCCGCCGGTACCGCCAGCGACGAACAGCGCGAGCTGCGGGAGCCCGGGCGGGACCCCGGCGGCGCGGTCCGTCGAAGCGTTCGGCGAGGGGGCCGGCCCCCGAGGCGCCTGACCGACGGACTCGATCGGTTTCGTCGAGGCAAGGTCGGCCAGGGCCTCGAAGACCGCCGCGTGGAGGGCCGCCTCGACCGCCGGCCGGTCGCGGAACCGCACCTCGCTCTTCGCCGGGTGGACGTTGACGTCGACCCCCTCCGGATCCGTTTCGATGCGGAGAAAGAACGAGGGGCGCATGCCCTCGATCACCGTTGTCCGATACGCCTCATCGACGACGCGGTTGAGCCCCTTGTCGCGGAAGGGGCGGCCGTTCACGAACAGATATCGACGACCCCCGCGAGGGCGGGCCGCATCGGGGCGTTGAACGAGACCGCTGACTCCGACCCCCGACTCTGATCCGGCGACGGGAATCAGGGTCGCGGCCAGATCACCCCATATCGCCTCGATTCGATCGAGCCACTCCTGGCCCCCGCTCAAATCGAGGAGTGTCCGGTCGTTCGATTTCATCCGGAACCCGATCTCCGGGTTCGTGAGGGCGAGCAGCAACAAGGCCTCGCTCGAGGCCCGCGTCTCCGACGCCGCGGTGCGCAGGAAACGGGCGCGAGCCGGAAGATCGTGAAAGAGCGCCTTCACCGTGATCGTGGTCCCGCGACGACGTGGCACCTCATCGACGCTGCGGATCCGACCGAAGTCGACCCGCGCCCGCGTACCCTCGCCGTCGGGGCCACACGTGTGCATCTCCAACCGGCCCACCGCCGCGATCGAGGGCAGCGCCTCTCCTCGGAAACCGAACGAAGAGATGTGACGCAGGTCCTCGGCCCGCCGGATCTTGCTCGTGGCGTGCCGGTCCAGCGCGAGAACGGCGTCGTCGCGGTTCATGCCGTGCCCGTCGTCCGTGACGCGGATCTCGCTCTTCCCGCCTCCGCGCAGGTACACCTCGACACGCGAAGCGCCGGCGTCGAGAGAATTCTCCACGAGTTCCTTCACGACAGAGGCGGGTCTCTCGACGACCTCACCGGCCGCGATCTGATTCGCGACGTGATCCGGGAGGATCTCGACGCGGCGTCCCCTGGCGACTCCGACCGGATCGTTCATGCGGCCTCGTCGATCCCGTAGAAGCGACGGGCGTTCTCGCTGGTCAGGGACGCCATCTCCGCTGAGCCCGCGTCCCGGATCTCGGCCAGCTTCTCACACGTGTGAACCACGAACGCGGGCTCGTTTCGGCGCCCACGTTTCGGAGCCGGGGCCAGATACGGGGCATCCGTCTCGATCAGGAGGCGGTCCGCCGGGACGTAACGCGCGTAGTCCGCGAGGGCCGGGACGAAGGTGATCAGTCCGGAGAACGAGACGTACCAGTCGGCGGCCAACCCCGCTTCGAGGAGGCCCTCGCCGCCGGCGAAGCAATGCAGCACCCCGCTCACCCGGCCGGCGTACTCCGTGACGAGCGCTGCGGTCTCGGTATCCGCCTCGCGCGAATGCACGACGACCGGAAGCTCCGACCGGACGGCGATCTCGAAGTGCGCACGGAAGTTCTCGATCTGGGTGTCCCGCGGGGCGTTGTCATAGAAGAAGTCGAGACCCGTTTCGCCCACGGCGACCACCCTCGGATGCGCTGTCAGCCTCTCGACGTCCGCGATCAGGGCATCGGACGTGGCTTCCGCCTCGTGCGGGTGAAGACCCGCGGTAGCCCACATATCGGGCTCGCGCTCGGCGAGTGCGATGGCGCGCCGCGCGTCGCTCGGGTTCGATGCGATCGTGACGAAGCCGGACACGCCGGCCTCGCGCGCCCGCGCGATGACCTCGGGACGGTCCTCGTCGAACCTCTCCGAAGTGAGGTGAAGATGTGAGTCGAAGAGGACCGGTCGGGTCACGCCGTCGCGCGAGACGCCGCCTGGGCGCTCTTCTTACGGGCCCTCTCTTCGATCTCCTGTAGCGCAGGCGACGCGACGAAGATCGAGGAATACGTACCGATCACGACTCCGAGGATCAGCACGAGGGCGAACGGCCGGATCACCACACCGCCGAGCAGGAACAGCGACAACAGGGCCGCGAGGGTCGTCCCAGACGTAAGGACGGTTCTCGGGAGCGTCTCGTTGATGCTCCGGTCGAGCGTGTCGGAATACGGTTCCTTCCGCTTCCGCTTCAGGTTCTCACGCACGCGATCGAACACCACGATCGTGTCGTTGAGCGAGTACCCGATGATCGTCAGGATCGCCGCCACCGTCGCAAGGCTGATCTCGATATTCAACAGCGCGATGAACCCGAAGGTGATGGTCATGTCGTGCAGCGTAGCGAGAATGGCGGCAAATCCGAATCGCCATTCGAAGCGAAAGGCCAGGTAAATCAACGTCAGGAGGAACGACAATCCCAGCGCCATCGCCGCCTTCGTCCGCAGCTCCGACCCCACGCTCGGATCGATCCCGTCCGCGGATCGGATCTCGAAACCCGGGCCGTACGCGGCCTCGAGGGCCGCGCCGACCTGCTCGGCCACGTCCGACTGTCCGACGTCATCCGAGGTCGGCAGGCGGATCAGGAACTCCGGCGACGCCGGGTCGATTCCGCCCCCCGTCAACGGCTGGATCCGCTCGCCCGTGAACCCACCACCTGTGAGCGCGGTCCTCACCTGACCGATGTCCGTGGGCTGAGAGAACCGCACCTGAAGCATCGTGCCGCCCGTGAACTCGACCCCCGCGTTGAACCCGCCGCGGATCGCGATGCCGGCGAGCCCGATCAGAATCAAACCCGCCGATACGACGTACGCCTGCCGGCGCCAACTGATGAACGGGAATTTCGCGTCGCTGAAAAGCCTCATCGTCTATGTCTATCCGTTTCCTGTATTCGCCGTCGTCAGATGCTGACCGACTCGGTCGCCGATCGGCGATCCAGGTAGATCATGTAGAAGGTCCGCGTCACGTACACCGCAGAGAAGAACGAGGCCATGATTCCGATGCACAGCGTCACCGCGAATCCCTGAACCGGACCCGTCCCGAACTGGAACAGGATCATCCCGGTGATCAGCGTCGTGAGGTTGGCGTCCACGATCGCCGACAGCGCGTTCGCGAACCCCGCCTCGACGGCCGTCCTCGGCGTCTTGCCGGCATCCAGTTCCTCACGGATTCGCTCGAAGATCAGAACGTTCGCGTCCACGGCCATTCCGATCGACAGAATCAATCCCGCGATCCCCGGCAACGTCAGGGTCGCCCCCAATCCCGCCAGCATCCCGAGCATGAAGAGCACGTAGAACGCGAGCGCTCCGACAGCGAGTACGCCGGACACCTTGTAATAGATCACCATGATGATCAGCACCGCCGCGATCCCGACGATGAACGCGATCTGTCCCTGACGAATCGAGTCCTCCCCGAGAGACGCGCCGACCTGGCGACGCTCCGCGATTCGGACGGGCAGCGGCAACGCGCCGGCTCGCAGGACTAGCGCGAGATCCTGCGCCTCCTGGAACGACGTCCCCGGCGTCAGCTCGATCTGCGCCCGGCGGCTGAGGACCGAGCGGATCACTGCGTAGCTCTGCACCTTGCTGTCGAGCACGATCGCCATGTTGTTGTTGACGTTCCTCGCCGTACCGCGCTCGAATAAGCGGGCGCCGCGACGCGTCGTCTCGAACGGGACGATCGGCTGATTGAACGTCGGGTCCCGATTGGCGGGACCCGCGTCGGCGAGTTCGGCCCCCGAGATCAGCGGCTCGAGCTCGAGCACGTAGATCGGGATGTAGGTGTTCCCTGCCGTCCCGACCTGTTCGACGCCCCAGTTCACCGTGACGTCGCGCGGGTAAAGCGCCACCACCTCGGGCAGATCCAGCCATGCGCGGACGTTCGGCGTGTCCTGCTGCGCGACCAGGAACTCACCCGGGATTCGGCCGACGCCCAGCAGTGTCGTGAGCGGCCGGAGATCCGACGCGGGCGTCTGTTGCACCGCGGCGCTGTCCGCCGCGGCCGAGTCGGCCTGGGCGTCCTGGGGAGCTGCATCCGTCGCAGAGGCGCTGTCCTGAGCCGTCGAGTCCGCCGTCGTGCCGAGGACGTCCCCGAGGTCCACCGCGCTCTCCAGCTCGGTCGGAGCAAAAGCATCAGCTCCGACCGCGTTGACGATCGCCCGGTCCATGCGAGGCAGCTCCTCGATGAACGACTGACCGTCGGTGACGATCTTGAACTCCATGTGCGCGGTCTGGTTGACCAGGGCGACGGCTCGCTCGGGATCATCCAGACCCGCCAGCTCGACGATGATGCGGTCGCCCGCCCGCTGGATGTTGGGCTCGCGAACGCCGAACTGGTCGATACGATTGCGAAGGGTGGTCACCGTTCGCTCGATCGCATCATCCATATCCGCGTCCGGAGGGGCCGCGCTCTCGTCGATTTCGACCGCCAGCTGCATGCCGCCCTGAAGGTCGAGACCGAGGTTGATTGGCCACACCGCGTTGCCAGCGTCGTCCGTTTCCTTCGGGACAAGCGCCCAGCCACACATGATCGCGAGCAGCCCGATCCAGATCAGGCGCCATCGTACCGTGGAGAACATCTAGAGAATCACCATCCTCGAGGTCAGGAACCACCGCGGAAACGTCGCTTGGAAAGCGGTGGAAGGTACTTCCGGCCCCCGCCGGGGGAAAGCGACGAGGGCCGGTGCCTTCCGGTGCTGACGACGGCGGTGGGCCGACGTAGGTTCGGCTATCCGTGAAGCGGGGGCGACGACCCCATGGAGGAGCGCCGATCAGCGACACCGGAGAGCATTCAGCCGTCGAGCGAGATCACGTCGATCTCGAGAAACGGAGGCGTCGGAAGACGGGCCAGCGCGTCGGTCTGTGGCTCGGCCCGGCGATCTTCCTCGCAGTCTTGCTGCTGGACCTGCAGCCGGGTGAGCCGGCCGTAACGCGGATGGCGGCGGTCGCACTGCTCATGGCCACTTGGTGGATCACGGACGCCATCCCGTTGTTCACGACGGCACTCCTTCCTCTCATCCTCTACCCGCTCCTCGGCATCGAACGCACGGGCGCAACCGCCCCCGTCTATTTCAACAGCACCATCGTGCTTTTCGTCGGCGGGTTCATGATCGCGCTCACGATGGAGAAGTGGGAAGTACACCGGCGGATCGCACTCTGGATCATCCGGCGTGTCGGCGGCGGGGCTCAACGCCTCGTGCTCGGGTTCATGATCGCGGCTGCGTTCCTGTCCATGTGGATCTCGAACACCGCCACGGCGATCATGATGATCCCGATCGGCCTTGCCGTCGTCCTGCGGCTGGAAGACGACTTCGGGGAGAAGCGGACCCACGCATTCACGGTGTCGCTGATGCTCGCGATCGCGTACGCCTGCTCGGCGGGAGGCCTGGCGACGATCGTCGGGACGCCCCCGAACCTCTCGTTCCAACGCATCTTCGCGATCTCGTTTCCGGATGCGCCCTCGATCAGCTTCGGTCAGTGGATCATCATGGGCGTGCCGATCAGCATCACCCTCATCCTCGTCGCCTGGCTGTTCCTGACCCGAGTATTCTATCGCGTCCCGGACGAAGTGCGCGTCGAACCCGAGACGCTCGAAGCCGAGGAGAAGAAGCTCGGTCCGGTCGCGTTCGAGGAGCGCGTGGTCCTCGCGGTCTTCGCGCTGACGGCCGTCCTGTGGGTGTTCCGCGCGCCCATCGCCATCGGGTCGTTCACGGTGCCCGGGTGGTCGCAGTTGCTCCCCTACGGATCACTGATTGACGACGCGACGGTCGCGATCGCGATGGCCTCGATCCTGTTCCTCGTTCCGACACGATCGAAGTCCGCGACGTCGCCGACGATCATGGGCCCCGACGTGCTCCCCAGGCTCCCATGGAACATCGTGCTGCTCTTCGGCGGCGGGTTCGCGCTCGCGCACGGATTCCAGGTTACCGGACTCGCCGAGTTCCTCGGACGCCAGTTCAGCGGGCTCGCGAGCGTCCCGCCGTTGCTGCTGGTCCTGTGCATCTGTTTGGGGATCACGTTTCTCACCGAACTCACATCGAACACCGCGACGACTGAGATGGTGCTTCCGGTGCTCGCCTCAATCGGAGTGGCCACCGGGATCAACCCGCTCTTGTTGATGATCCCCGCGACGATCTCGGCCTCATGCGCGTTCATGATGCCCGTCGCGACCCCGCCGAACGCCGTCGTGTTCGGAAGCGAGCGCGTGAGAATCGCGGAGATGGCATCCGTGGGGATCGTGCTCAACGTGATCGGTGCGGTCGTGATCACGACGATCTTCTACCTGCTCGGCCCGCTGCTCTTCGGCATCGAGCCCGGCGTCATCCCGAGCTGGGCCGCCGCGGCCCCGTAGCCACGACGCACCCCATGGATGCGCCAGCGGCCCGGATCCTCCAGGACCCGGGCCGCCAGCGGAGAGTGTAGGCTCTCCCGGCCGCCGCACTCGAGAGGCAGCGGCTCAGGTGCTTCGTGGAGTCTACATGTTCGGGTGTGCCGCCGTCAGCGACCAGATGAGCTCGAACTCGCCGTCCGCGTTCCTGCGCGAGACGTTCGAGTAATGGCCCTGCACGGTCTCGCCACCAATCTCGACCGAGTAGGTCCCGATCGACGTGATATAGTCCTCGCCGAGCTCGGCCGCAGCCCACGGCGTCACGGTGAACTGCGCGCCTGCCGCGGCCATCTCGGTCAGCCGCGCGAGAAGCGCATCCCGACCCGTCGATATCGCCGCACCGGACGGCATCGAGACGATGTCCTCCGCGTAGGTCTCGGCGACCATCTCGGCGTGCCCCATGTTTATGTGGGTCACGAAGAACTCGGTGGACTCGGCAGCCAGCGCCGCGCTCTCCATCGCCTCCGGGAACTCGGCCGACTGGAACGCCGGGGTGGCCTGCTCGGAGTCGACGTTCGAGATCAGACCGCGCGTCTTCCACTCGCCGTCGATTAACTCCGCATAGTTCATCCAGTAGCCGCTGTTGCCTGAAGCCTCCCCGTCGACCGTGGCCTGGGTCGAGAAGGTGCCGTAGGCGACGGCCCTGTCGCCGACAATGATCTGGTCGATCATGTCGAGCGTAAGCTGCGGGGAGGCCATGTCGATGCCGCCCTGGAGGAGAGCAGCGATGTTCTCCTTGCCGAACGCGATCCCCGACGAACCACTCCACATCAGACCGGTGTCGGTGAAGTAGTCGGCGACCATACTGCCGTGGCCCATGTTGTAGTGGGTCGCCCAATCGGCCACGTAAGCTGCCAGCGTCGCCGCGTCGGCATCAGCGGCGTATTCCTGTGTCTCCTCGGCCACTACCGTTTCCGCCGCGTCCTCTGCCGTTTCGGCGGAGCAGGCGACGATCGTCAGGGCGAGAAAGGGAGCCAAGCTACGAATTCGCATAAGGATACCTCCTGAGGCGGGTGGCGTACGACGCCCCCGAAACGCCGCCCCGACATCGAGGGGGTCGCGGGTTACGGGATGCGATGTCCCGATTCACCGTATCTGAACGTAACGACAGCGTCAACGTTCTGTGGCCGGTCGCGAGCCCCTACCCTACTTTCGAGCGCGCCGGACCGACGGCGATAATCGACCACGAATCTCAGGAGTCCGATCCCCTCATGAGCCTCTCGAACCCTCGAACGCGCCTACTCGGATGCCTCTTCGCGATCGCATCCCTCATGACTACCGCCTGCGTGACGCCGACGCGTCCCGCAACCGGACCGTCCCCCGCGGCCGGCGCTCGACCGGGTGGCGGAGGCCCCGGAGCCAGGGGCGAGTCGGACGACGGCCCGAAGCCCTACGCGGAGGTCGTCACCGAAGAAGCCGTGACGGACTCGGGCATGGTCCACATTCACAAAGTGGACGACCAGTATCTGTTCGAAATCCCCGAAGAGATCCTGGACCGTGAGATTCTCCTCGTGTCCCGGACGGCGCGAGTACCGCAGGGCATGGGGTACGGCGGTCTGAAGCTGAACACGCAGACCTTCCGCTGGGAGCGCGGCGGCGACGACAACCTCTATATGCGGATCGTGTCGCATACGAACGTCGCCGACGACTCCTTTCCGATCTTCGAAGCCGTACGGAACGCGAACTTCGGCCCGATCCTCCACGCCTTTGACATCGAGGCGTACAACGAGGACTCCACGGCGGTCGTCATCGATGCGACGCCCCTGTTCGCAACCGACGTCCCGATGCTCGGACTTCGGCAAAGCTTCCGGGACCAGTACCGGGTGAGGCAACTCGACCAGAACCGAAGCCGGATCGAGTCGGCGAAGAGCTTTCCGCGCAACGTGAACGTGCGGCATACCCTCACCTACTCGGCGCAGACCCCGCCCTCGAACGCGACGGTCGCGGCCCTCACGATCGAGATGAACCAGTCGATGATCCTGCTGCCGGACGATCCGATGCGCCCCCGGATATGGGACCAGCGCGTTGGCTTCTTCCGCGTGAACCAGGTCGACTACGGGCGGAGCGACCACACGGTCGAGACGCGCAGCTACATCACGAGGTGGCGCCTCGAACCGAGCGACCCCGCGGCGTTCCGGCGGGGTGAGCTCGTGGAGCCGGTGAAGCCCATCGTCTACTACGTCGATCCCGCGACGCCCGAGAAGTGGCGGCCCTACCTGATCGCCGGAATCAACGACTGGAACGAGGCGTTCGAGGCGGCCGGGTTCAGAAACGCGATCGAGGGGCGTCTGCCTCCGTCGTTCGAGGAGGACCCCGATTTCAATCCGGACGACATCCGCTACTCGGTCATCCGCTGGTTTCCGTCCACCGTCCAGAACGCGTTCGGCCCGCACGTCCACGACCCGCGGACGGGAGAGATCCTCGAGAGCGACATCGGGTGGTATCACAACGTCGCGCGCACGCTCCGCAACTGGTATCTGATCCAGACTGCTGCGGCCAATCCCATGGCTCGAAGCGCCTACCTCGATGACGAAGTGATGGGCAACCTCATTCGGTTCGTGTCGGCCCACGAGGTCGGGCACACGCTGGGGTTGCCGCACAACATGAAGTCGAGCGCGGCGTTCCCGGTCGATTCCCTGCGGGCCCCCGGTTTCGTCTGCCGGGAAGGCGTCGCGCCGTCGATCATGGACTACGCGCGCTTCAACTACGTGGCGCAGCCGGAGGACGAGGGCGCATGCTTCGACCCGCGGATCGGGCGGTATGACGAGTACTCGATCTCGTGGGGATACCGGCCGATCCTGGACGCGGATTCGTCCGACGACGAGAAGGACACGCTCGACTCGTGGATCCTCGAGCGCGCGGATGACCCGGTCTACTGGTTCGGCGACCCGAGCGGCGTCGACCCGACATCGCTCACCGAAGCCATCGGATCGGACGCCATGGAGGCCTCCGCCCTCGGGATCGAGAACCTCAAGCGGATCCTCCCGAACATCTACGAGTGGACGCACCGCGATGGAGACGACTTCGCGGAGCTCCAGGACCTGTACAACAACGTGATCGGCCAATGGAACCGGTACATGGGTCACGTACTGGCGAACATCGGTGGGGTCACCCGGACCAGGAAGGCGTATGGGCAGCCCGGTCCCGTTTACGAGGTCGTGTCCCGCGACGATCAGGCGAGGGCCGTCGAGTTCCTGGCCGAGCAGGCGTTCACCGCCCCGACCTGGATGATCGACGAGCAGATCCTCGGGATGCTCGACAACCCCCGTATGGTCGATCGGATCAGGGGGCTTCAGGTGAGCGTGCTGAACCGAACGCTCGACCCGTCACGCATGCAGCGCCTGATCGAGAGCGAGGCACAGGCCAGCGACGAGGCATACCAGCTCGTCGATCTGCTCGACGATGTGCGCGCCGCCGTCTGGGGCGAACTGGATTCGGGCGCGGCGATCGACGTGTACCGGCGAAACCTCCAGCGAGCCTACGTGGAGCGGATGGAGTATCTGATGACCCAAGAACTCAACATCCCGGCCGCGTTCTTTGGCTTCGGCGGGTTCACGGCCGTGGACGTCTCTCAATCGGACATCCGGGCGTTCGTGCGCGGCGATCTGGTCACGCTCCGCGCCGCGGCCCAGCGTGCCGCAAGTCGAGCGTCAGACCGGACCACGAGGCTTCACCTCGAGGACGTCGTAATCCGGATCGACCGGGTCCTGGACCCGAACGGATAGCCGTCGGAGAGTAAACGCCGGGCGATTCGGATTCTTACCTGAACGAGAAGAGGGGGCCTCGCGGCCCCCTCTTCGCATTCGGTCCCGACGTGTCCGCCTCGCGGGAGTCTACCTCTTCGACTTCACGCTGATTCGCTTCGGCTTCGCGTCCGGCGCCTTCGGAAGCACTACCGTGAGCACGCCGTCTTCTACGCGCGCGTCGATGTCGTCGGCCTTGACGGTCTCGGGCATCGTGAAGCTGCGCGTGAAGCGGCTAAACGAACGCTCGCGGACATGGTACGTCTTCTCCGCGTCCTCGTCCTCCGTCTCTGTGCGGTGCGTTCCCGTGATGGAGAGCACGCCGCCCTCGTAGTGGACCTCGATGTCCTCGGCCTCGTAGCCGGGCGCTTCGAGTTCGAGAGTGAACGCGTCGTCCGTTTCGAAGAAGTCCGCAGCCATCGGAGCGGTCTCTGCCCAGGAAACCGTACGACGGGGGAACGACTCGAAGAACCGCTCGAAGTCGGAACCGATATCCGGCCACGCGCTGAGCGGGGCCCGGTACGTAATTGGGAGCCTCGTCATGATCCACCTCTTCCTTTGCCGGTTGCTTCCTTCCTCGCGGGCTCTGGGCCCCGAGGATCCTCCGTGGCGACCGACTCGACGGGGGTCGCCTTCGCTGTTGAGAGGATGCAACCGGCATGCCCCGGGAAGGGCCCGATTCCCTGCCATTACGCGTGTCGACCGGTCACTCAGGCACACCGCGCAAGCACGCTGCCGCCGATTCGACAGGCCACCCCGGATGTCGATCGGGGCCCGCCGAAGCGGACCCCGTCGATATCCCTGCGAACCGTCTCGCCGGAACTCGCCGACGAGTATTCCTAGAAGCGGAAGCGGACCCCGAGCTGCGCCCGGCGCGTGTCGCCGAGGCCGCTGCGAATCGTTCCGTCGAAATTGAACAGGAGCGAGCCCTGCGCGGTGTCGAGGAAGTTGTCCGCGTTCGTGAGGTTGAAGATCTCGAGAATCGGCTCGATGGTCTGACCGCTGCCGAACTGGAACGACTTCGAGAACCGCAGATCCCACGTGAAGAACTCGTTGTCCCGGCGGAGCGTGTTCCGCGTCAGGATCGACCCGTCGGAGCAAATCCGCGCACCCGGAGACGCTGCCCGCTGACCGGCGTTCGAACAGTCCTCGGACACGGGTGACGCCGAGGCGTACCGGACGATGTTGTTGAAGAGGACATCTCCGGGGAGGGCCACCAGCACGAAGGTGTTGAACGCGTGCCGCCGGTCACGATCCGACCACCCGTACTCGGGCATGAGGTTGCTCGCGTCAGCGTACCGGAACGTGAACGGATCGCGCTCGTTGTCGTCATCCGACTTGTCAAACGCGAGCGTGTAGTTCGCGTCGAACGATACGCGACCGTTGAGCGCGCCCTGTCCTTTGAGCCCGACCGTCACCGCGTTGTACCGCGAGCGGGCGAGGCTCTCCGTCGTGGTCAAATCGCCCAGGCCGGCCGCGCCGGCCGCAAATGGTGCTCCGAGCTCGGCGGCGTTTCGATTGACGAAACGGAAGAGGTTGTCGGTCCGGGCGTGCTGGTAGTTCACCGACGCGGCGACGACATCCGAGACATAACGCTCGACGCCCGCGCTGAACGACCAGGTCCGCGGCAGCTGCAGGTTCTTGTCCGCTACCTGCACTCCCGGCTGGAAGGGCACCTGACCCGACGGATCGATCAGTTCATCGATCGCCGGCACCGGGCCCAGGAATCCGGACTCGGCGCTCGACCGGAAGATGTTCGTCTGGAAGGCGCCGTTCGCCGTGCGGTGCTGTGCAAACACCAGCATCGGGATCCGCGCGAAGTAGGAGCCTGCGTTCGCGCGCACCAGCATGCGTCCGTCGTCGGCCGGATCCCACGCCAGACCGAACCGGGGCTGGAAGTTGTTCAGGTCGTTCGGGATCGTTCCGTCCGACGGGAAACGCGCGTCGCTCAGCCAGGGGGCGTAGAACGTGTCTTCGGGCTTCACGAACACGTCCGGATGCCACGCGCCCTCCCAGCGGACGCCCATGTTCAGGGTGAGGTTCGAACGCGGCTGCCACGTATCCTGGATGAAGAACGCCAGTTCGCTCACCGAGAAGCTCTGCAGCCCCAACTGATCCTGTGGGGTGCTCCCCACTGTCGCGGCCTGCAGGTAGAGGTCGACGGGACCCGTGATCTCCGTGCCGTCAGGGCAGACACCGAGCGCACTATCCGATCCATCGGAGCACGTCACGTAGAGATTGCCCTGCTGGACGAAATTGATGAACCCGTCGACGTCGTTGAACTTGTAGAGACCGTTCGAGAATCCGACGAACTGCTGTTCCACCGTCGTGCGGTTGTACTCGAACCCGGCCTTGAAGAGGTGATCACCGGCCAGCTTCGTCACGTTGTCCACGATCTGCAGACGCGTGTCATAGCCGGGATCGATCGGGAGGAAGAACGGTAGGCCGATCCGGAAGCCGTCGGCAAAATCCATCCCGATGTCGGGAAACGGACGTCCACCGATGGCTCCGAAGGACGGCGGAGCCGGCGGCGTCGCGCCCGGGATCAGCGGCCCGGAGTACGCGCGGGGACGATCTTCACGGGCGTACTGAATGCGGAACTCGTTCGACACGGTGTTCGACAGCTGCGAACGAAGGCTGCCGTTCACCGCGTGCGACTTGCTCTCCTCGATGCCGTTCGCGCTCAGACCCCACGCGTCGACGTCGAACGTACCGTTCACCTGCTGCGACCAGGTGTAGTTGTACTTCACGGAGGCCTGGTGTCTGTCGCTCAGGTTGTAGTCGAGCTTCGCGATCAGGGCCCTGTTGTCGTCCGTCCGCGTGATCGGGCCGAACTCGTTCGTGAACAGGCCCGGCCATTCAGTCTGGAGGAAGCTGTTCAGCTTCTGCAGCTCGGCGTCGTTCTGAACGACGCGGTTCTGCTGCTTCGTTTCCGACATGTCCTGCTGATCGTAGGCCACGAAGAAGAAGGCCTTGTCTCGTACGATCGGGCCTCCGAGCGTGAACCCGAACTGACCGCGGTTGAACTCGGGCTTTCCGCCGCCCCTTGATGACGGATACGTCGCCGAGATGCCGTCCCACTGACCGAAGTAATGGGCGGACCCCTGGAACTCGTTCGTACCGGACTTCGTGAGCACGTTCACGAACCCGCCGGACGAGCGCCCGAACTCCGCGGGCGCCCCCTGGCTAACGACGACGACCTCCTCGACCGCGTCCTGGTTGAAGGTGAACGCCGGGCGTTGTCCGCCTCGCTGCTCGCCGAAGAACGGGTTGTTGAAGTCGGCACCATCCACGACGACGTTGTTGAAGATGCCTCGCTGGCCACCGATGTTCAGCACATCACCGTCGGGGCCCTGCGAAACCTGCACCCCGGGCGTCAGCAGCGTGAGGTCGAGGAAGTTGCGGCCGTTGTTCGGCAACGCGTCGACCACCTCGCCGTCCAGTCGCTGCGAGGACGACGACTCCTCCGTGTCCACCAGCGGGGACTGTTCACCGGAGATCGTGATCTCCGAGAGCGCGACCGGCTTGAACTCCAGCACGAGATCGAGGGTTTCGCCGAGTCGCAGGATCAGACCCTGAATCTGCTCGTCACCGAACTGTCCCAGGGCGCGAGCGGTGACGTCGTACGTCCCGACGGGGAGCAGCGTTCGGATGAACGTGCCAGACGAGGTCGTTTCGACCGTCGCCTGAAGACCGGTTTCCCTGTGCACGATGAGAACGGCCGCGCCAGCCACTCCGCTACCCGTCGGATCCCGCACGACCCCCCGAATGACACCCGTCGTCGCCTCGGCCTGGGCGGCGACGTCGGCGGCTGTCATGAGGGATACAGCGAGGAACGCGAAAGCGGAGAGGAAGGAGCGGAGTCTGAGTCGGTGGAATCGAAACTCAGAGGGCATGAGATCTCCTTCTGTTGAGTTCCGACCGGGCCCATGAGGCAGTCACCCGATCGACGGATCCCTGACGAGAAGAAGCCTTCTCAACGGCGGGACGGGGAACCGATATCGAACCTTACTTCG
>JBDHIO010000092.1:0-5214 GCA_039587355.1 Gemmatimonadota bacterium
AGTGGCTCGAGCGGATCGAGGTCCGCAACACGCGCCACATGGGTCGGTTCATGGGCCGCGACTACGTCACCCTCCGCGAGGAGGAAGTGAATGGGGAGATGACGTGGACGGAGAGTTCGGTCGGCCGTGCGCGGATCAACTCGATCCCGGGCCGCGTCACGTACGATGGAGAGCGCCACCGGATCCACGGAGCCGCGTGGGGTGCGGACATCGCCCGTGTCGAGGTACAGATCGACGATCGCAACTGGCAGCGCGCGACGCTCGGTGAGGGTGACGGCGACCCGCACACCTGGACGTTCTGGCACCTCGATTGGGAACCGCGCCCCGGTGAGCACGCGATCGCCTCGAGGGCGATCGATCGGGACGGCAACATCCAGCCCGACCCGTCCGACCCGCTCCTCACGAGCAAGAAGACGTACTGGGAGAGCAATGGCCAGGTGACGCGCCGCGTGCTGATCGAGTAGCCGGCGGAGACCACCCCAACCCACAGTGTGACAGTGCCCGACGATTCGACGGATCCAAGCAGTCCGCTGGAGAGACGTGAATTCCTCAAGCTCGGCGCTGCGGGCCTCGCCGCCTCCGCCGCCGGGTGTACCCCCCGGTCCGAGCCGGTCGCGATGCCGGGTCCGGCCGTCGAAGGCAGCCCGCCCGCTGGGCCGCCGCCGGGTGGCCCGGGATCGGGAACGGGGGGTGGGCAGGGACCTGGGGGCGGTGGGCCGCCCGACCTCGCGACGCTGGTCGACCCACCCGAGCTCGGCATCGAGACGTGGCAGGAACCCTGGGTTTGGAGGGCGACGGATTGGGACGACGCCAGGCTCGATCTGAACCTCGTCCGCTATCAGAGCCCCGCGCCGTCGTCGTCCCCCGGGAATCCTACCCCGGCCCTGTTCAGCTACAACGGGGTGAACCCGGCCCCGACGATCCGAGTCCGCGGGGACGGGATCTTCCGCCTGCGCATCCGGAACCAGCTCGGCCCGAACCTCCAGGAGACTCGGATCGGCCCCGCGCCCGACCCGGTGGATCTGGTAACCGACACCGATCGTGAAGTGTGCGCTCTCGTCGAGGCGGCACGCGGCGGTGATCCCGAGAACCCGCAATGCAACCCCTTCTTCTGGCCCGAGCAGCTGCACCAGGTCGTTGACACCGAGCGCCGGCCGGGGTGGAGCATCAAGGGTCACGTGAACGGTCAGAACTGCACGCACACGACGAACATCCACACCCACGGCCTGCATGTCTCGCCGACGACGAACCCGGACGGCACGCATTCGGACAACGTGCTTCTCAGGATTCTCCCGCGCGGGGACTGGGAGCGACGCCGCGCCTCCGAGAATGAGGACCTGCACACGCTCGAGGCGCACGAGCACGTGGGCGAGCTGGAGTACGAACTGCGACTGGGATACGAACGCGACGGGGCCGTCCGGCCGCATCCGCCCGGCACGCACTGGTACCACCCCCACTCGCACGGGGCGACGCACGACCAGGTCGCGAGCGGTATGGCCGGCTTCATCATCGTCGAGGGGGACGTCGACGAGGCGATCAATCGCGCCATGACCGGCGAGTCGTGGCCCGAGCCGGACGTCGCGACGGGCCCCCACGGTTACCGCGAGCGCCTGATGCTCATCCAGAGGGTGTTCGTGGGATCGGTCGATCTCGACGCGGGACGACAGCGCAACAACGTGCGCTTTCCGCCGCTCGTGGCGGTGAACGGGGCCATGCCGTCGAACATGACGGTGATGCGTCCGGGGGCGGTGGAGCGCTGGCGCGTGCTCAACGGCTCGGTCGACGGGAGCGGCACGAAGCGGTTCATGGTGCTGGAGGGCCAGTTCGCCGAGAGGGGCGGCCGCATGTGGCGCGTAGTCGCGGAAGGGGAGGGCGAGACTCGAACGCGCCGGCTCGAGCCGGTCACTCCCCGCGAGCTCGAAGAGGCGAAGGTCGGGCTCTACCAGCTCTCCTTCGACGGGTTCACCCTCATCGAGGAGACGGATGGCGCCGTTCGCCACACGATCCGCGATCTCTCGCTGCAGAACGCGGGCACCGAGAACCCCTTCACGCGTCCCGCCGAGCCCGGCGAGGGCGCCGCCGAGGCACGGCTTCGGGGGCTGGAAGACTGCTTCCGGGACGGCGAGTCGCTGCGAAACGCGTTCGTGCGGCCGAACGAGGTCTTCCTCGGCAACGCGAACCGTGCCGACGTCTTCTTCAAGGCACCGCTCGACGCGGCGGGAAAGACGTTCACGATCTTCGCGCAGGAAGCGCACATCCACACGGACAACCTCCAGGTCCAGCTGCAGTTGGCTCGGGCACGCGTCCCCGGCGCCCTGTCGTTCTTCAAGCCCGACTTCGACGTCGTGGTGGGCTACATCTACGTCGATGGCGACCCGGTCGAGGGAGGCGACTTCGACGTGCTCGATCTGCGAGACGTCCTGCCGCCAGTGCCGGACCTGCTGATGCCCGTGCGCGAGGACGAGCTTCGCGTCGGGGCGGACGAAGCCGCCCGGAGCGGGGTGCCGGCGGGGGAGGCGAGGACGCGCGTCCTGTCGTATTCGGGAACGGGCGGTGCGACCTGGCCGTGCATCCTCTATCCGCCCGAACTGGCGGAGGCCCATCCCGAACTCGAGGACATCGTGTGGGGCGTCGAGGACGGAACGCACGTGCTTCTGCCGAACCTCACCCGCACGATGGCGATCCACCCGGACTTCGACCTGGCCGCGAACCCGGACCCCGGGCCCCCGATCAAGTTCTCACCCGGGCACGGCCGACATGCACGCGTGCTGGTCGATACGGCCGAGGAATGGGTGCTCTACAACTGCTCCCAGACGCTGTGGGGGCGGGCGAACACGGAACGATACCCGCAGCCGGGCGCGTGGAATCTCCACCGTTACTCGTACGTGATGTCCCGCGCGGAAGGGCAGCGTCGGAATCGCGAGACGGGCGACATCTCGATCATGTCCCGGGCGAGCGATCACCCGTTCCACATCCACGTGAACCCGATGTGGGTGCTTCGGGTCGAGGTGCCGGACGAGAACGGCGAGCTTCACAACGTCCTCCCGGAGCCGCAGTGGATGGATACCGTTCCCATCCCGCGAAACGGCGGCCGGGTCGTGTTCCGCACGCGGTTCGACGATTTCGTCGGCACGTGGGTTCACCACTGCCACATCCTCGCGCACGAGGACATGGGGATGATGCAGCTCGTGGAATGCCTGGATGATGCCGCGGAGGCGAACTACCGGGGCCGAGAGACGGTAGCGAGCCACGCCGCGACGTCGGCGCAGGTGAGCGAGATCTACCCGCGGCCCTCGGAAGATCTCATGTACCGGCAGAACCTCTCGTTCGTGGATCACAACGACCTCGGTCGGCAGAACTACCCGGGGTTCGAGCTCGAGGTGCCGAGGTTGTCGGACGACTGAGGCTCAACCCCCTATCAAGACGTTTCAGCTGAAACGCATGCCCGGGGCGGAATGACCCACTCGACCACGGCTTTCGCGTTCTTATGGCGTGAGGGTGCCGAGCAAGGGAACGGGAGCTTCCGCCAGGGGAGGGCAGGAATGAACCACATCCGCAAAGCCGTACTTGCAGCAGCCACCATCTGTATCGCCGCGCCGGCCGTCATCGCGACGCCGGCGAAAGCGCAGGACGTCGCCGGCCGTCATGTACGAGACCTACCGGAACGTCAACAACCCCGCGTTCGGCGAGTACTTCTCCATGCTCGTCGAGAAGTACACGGGCACGAACGGTCATCCGTGGGCGATCTACCGTGAGAATGCGAAGACGGCGTATCGCATCACCGTCCTTCCGGATGGGATCGAGTCGATGCTCCCGATCCAGCAGGCTCGTGTCGAGAGCTTCCAGGAGTTCGACGAGGACCAGATCGCGATGTGGAACGCGGGTTGGGGATCGCGTCAGGTCTCGATCTGGAACACGGCGCCCGGGCTGAGCGTCGTGCCGGAGGGGTTCACGGTCGACGATATCCGCGAGCTGGGCTACAACCGGGTCTCCATCTACTACCTGAAGTGGAACCGGGCGGCCGAGTTTCGGCAGGCGCTCGCCGAGCGCTCCGCGCTCGACCGTGAAGCAGGGATCGACGACTTCGTTCTCACCACGTGGAACGGCGGTATCGGTACGCCGGCGCAGGTCGTGATGATCCGGGTGTCAGCCGAGAGCCAGGCCGCCGACATCGGGCCGAACCGGGAAGCGCGCCGCGCGGCTCGCCAGCCCTACATGGAGCGTTTCGGCGAGCTCACGCGGATCATGAACGAGGCTGCCTACCGCATCGAGCGCCACGATCAGGGGCGGATCAACTCCCTGTCCTACAGCGGGAACTAGCCAGGGACGGCGTAGGGACCCGGGCTCGGCACCGGGTCCCTATGTCACCTCACTTCGCGGCACTTCGCGGCCAGCGCCAGTCCTTCCATTCGTACGCGACCCACAGACTCGCCGCGAGATAGATCGAGATCCACATCACATCCGTCCAGTAGCCCGACGGCAGCCGTGTATAGAGCGCGCCCGTCATGGCGATCCCCGTCGCGAGCCCGCCCCAGGTGGCGAACCACGGGATGACGAGCATCACCGACCCGGCCGACTCGAGCACGCCCACGGCCCAGCGCAGCCACACCGGGTAGCCCCAGCGCTCGAACGGAGCGGCCCAGAACCCTTCGGGGTCGAACTTGTCGACTCCGTTCGAGAAGTAGACGGTGATCAGGTACGTGCCGGCGACCAGCGCGAGCACCAGCCGCACGCGCTTCGGCCACGACGCCGCACGAAGCCGCTCGATGGCGGTCATCTCTGCGGGGGGGTCTTCAGTCGCTCGATCTGCTGCATGTAGAACTCGTTCCCGGGGTCGAGCTCGAGTGCCTTCTCCGCGCTCGCGATCGCACCATCGAGGTCGCCGCTCTGCGCCATGACCTGCGCCTGCAGCATGTGGGGCCAGTGCTCCTCCGGGTTGTGCTCGATGTTGAGGGCGATCATCGCCAGCGCGGCGTCGGAATCGCCTTCACGGGCGAGCGTCTCGGTGACCATGTTGAGCGAGCCCTGCCCGAAGTCGTACGCCGCGCGTCCGTAGTACTGTTCGCGCAGCTCGCGGTACCTGGCCTCCGCGGCGTCCAAGCCGCTCTCGCGGAACGCGTCGAGGATCTCGTCGGTCAACGCGACCGGACGTCGGACGCCCCGATGGCACGTCGCGCACTGGACGCGGATGCGGTCCTCCCGCCCCGTGGCGGC